>NZ_JBIPCV010000003.1:0-506283 GCF_044007495.1 Flavobacterium sp. FlaQc-52
AGAAATATAGGATTTAAAATGCGCTAAGAAGAATACATAACATATCACAATTTGACACATAGCGTTATGTCAATTTAAAAAAAGGAAACGCCTTTTTATGAAGAAAAGGAAAGCGAGATTGATAAAAGAATACATCCTATAAAACCTAAAAGTAACTGTAAAAAGTCATAAAACGTAACGCTATAAATCTGCTTAATCTGCGTGCTAAAAATTCAACACATAGAAATATAGGATTTAAAATGCGCTAAGAAGAATACATAACATATCACAATTTGACACATAGCGTTATGTCAATTTAAAAAAAGGAAACGCCTTTTTATGAAGAAAAGGAAAGCGAGATTGATAAAATAATACATCCCGGTCCTGCAAGGTCTTTTTCTGATCTTGTAGGTTTTAGGAATTTAAACGCATACCTACACGGTTTTAAAAACCTTGCAGGAATAAAAATACACCATGATAAAAGAAGTATACATCACTGCAACCAATTGTATCACCCCATTAGGATTTGATGTCGAATCGAACATTGATGCGCTGGTGAATGGTAAAACGGGTATTCAACAGCACGAAGATTCTTCTTTGATGCCTGTCCCCTTTTATGCTTCTATCATAAATAATGAAAAACTAAACAGCGCTTTTGAAAAAATTAGTGCTGACAAAAAATATTCCCGCTTAGAAAAAATGATGATTTTGGCTTTAGAACCCATCATCAAAAATTCAGGCGTTGAACTAAATTCAAAAACAGCTTTTATCCTTTCTACCACAAAAGGAAATGTTACCGCATTAAAAGAGGATTCTGAAACCAGCTTTCAAAACGCACATTTAGATGTTTTAGCCCAAAATGTTGCTGATTTCTACGGATTTAAAACACAACCCATCGTGGTTTCAAACGCCTGTGTTTCTGGAATTTTAGCTGTTTCCGTTGCCAAAAGATTAATTCAATCAGAGCTTTACGATACTATTTTTATCGTAGCGGGCGACGAAGTTTCTGAATTTGTTTTGTCCGGTTTTAATGCTTTTCAGGCCATGAGTGATGCGCCTTGCAAACCGTATTCTAAAAATAGAACCGGAGTAAGTTTAGGGGAAGCTACTGCAGCTGTTTTACTTTCGACGCAAAATAAAAATGCTAAAATAAAAGTTCTTGGAGACAGTTCAATAAACGATGCCAATCACATTTCCGGACCATCAAGAACCGGGGAAGGTTTGTTTAGAAGTATCCAAAATGCGATAAAAGAAGCACAAATAGATCCTGAAAAATTAGATTATATTTCAGCACATGGAACCGCAACTCCGTTTAACGATGAGATGGAAGCCATTGCATTGAACCGTTTAGGTCTGCAGAATGTTCCTGTAAATAGTTTAAAAGGTTTTTACGGGCATACGCTGGGTGCGTCGGGATTATTAGAAACGGTAATTGCTATTGAATCTGCCAATCAAAACATGCTCTTTGAATCGAAAGGGTATGATGAATTGGGTGTAAGCGAATCCATCAATATCATTGCAAAAAATGAAAAAGCCAACATTGATTACTTTCTAAAAACCGCTTCGGGTTTTGGAGGTTGTAATACAGCTGTAATTTTTGAAAAAGTGAGTTAAAATGGACAAAAAAATTAAACTATTAAATGAATTAATCCGCGAAGAACTGATCTCCTTTTAATTCTTTTTCTTTTAAAATGATAGCTACAATTTTTACAATCTTAGTCTTTGGAATTTGCTGGTTTTCTAAAGCCATTGTAGAAAACACAATACTTGTAAGCTTTCTTGACAAGAAGCTTTTATCTTTTAGTTGCGGATATTTTTCGTAGAATTTCATACCTTGGCTAAGATACAAAAAATTAAACCCAGCGCGTATTTCTAATGTATATTAAGATTGTAGTAATAAATTAGGAAATACAACGAATAAGACTGCAAAAACAAAAAATGACTCAAACCAAAACCTACATACACGATTATTGCACCATCGAAAACAACGAAATTGTTCTCAACGGCACTACTGTTTTCAAAACAGAGCCGACCTCTTTTGGTGATTTCTCTAAACAGGCTTATCGCAATTCTGATATGCAATACCCTAAGTTTTTCAAAATGGATGCTTTGAGCAAATTGGCTTTTTTGGGAGCTGAATTGCTTTTAAGTCCAATAACTTCACCGGAGACAGAAAACAATATTGCCTTGGTTTTGGCCAATAAATCCTCGAGTTTAGACACCGATGTAAAATATCAGGAATCGATTTCAGACCAGGAAAACTACTTTCCGAGTCCCGCGGTTTTCGTTTATACACTACCAAATATCTGTCTGGGCGAAATAAGTATCCGTCATCAGCTGAAAAGTGAAAATTCTTTCTTTATATTTGATGCCTTTAATCCTGATTTTATGTCGAATTATGCGAACATTCTTCTACAGTCAAACAAAGCCGATTTGGTACTTTGTGGCTGGGTTGAATACTTTAATGAGACTTACAAAGCATTTCTTTGTACCATAGGCACGCAGGAAAACACAAAATATACAAACGAAACGATCAATACATTATACAATAAATAATCATGGAAGCATTAAAAGCAGAATTAAAAAACAAAATCATTACTACCTTAAACCTTGAAGATATCGCAGTGGAAGATATTGCTGATAACGATACTTTATTTGGAGACGGTTTAGGATTAGACTCGATTGATGCGCTTGAATTAATCGTGATTTTAGACAAGGACTACGGTATTAAATTGGTTGATCCAAAAGAAGGAAAAACTATTTTTCAATCGATCGAAACAATGGCTGCCTACATTCAGGCAAACAGAACAAAATAATTTTAGACAGCAGATCAAACAACTTGAAAGAATCTTCAGAGATCATCTGAATGCTTTTTTCATAGTTTCAATCTAAAATCTAAAATCATAAATCTAAAATTAGATGAAAGGTGTTGCAATAACAGGAATGGGAATTATCTCTTCGATTGGAAATTCAGTTGAGGAAAATTTCAATTCATTATTAAGTGAAAAATGTGCCATTACTCGTGTTGAGTATATTAAGACGGTTCATGCCGACACAAATAAGGTAGGAGAAATCAAGAAAACCAACTCGGAATTGATTGATGAACTAAATCTTCCTGCTGATAATAACTTTTCAAGAACCGCTATGATTGGTGCTTTTGCTGCCAAACAAGCTGTTGAAAATGCCGGAATTACATCCATCAACGAATTTAGAACAGGCCTTATTTCAGCCACCAGCGTTGGCGGAATGGACATGACGGAGAAATATTATTACGATTACTTCGAAAAACCCGAACTGGTCAAATACATTAGCTGTCATGATGGTGGCGATGTAGCGGATAAAATCGCAGAAGAATTAGGCTTAAAAGGAATGGTAACCACAATAAGCACCGCCTGCTCCTCGGCTGCAAACTCGATTATGTTGGGTGCCCGATTGATTAAAAGCGGTAAACTGGATCGTGTTATTGTTGGCGGATCTGATGCTTTGGCAAAATTCACCATCAACGGTTTTAAAACCCTGATGATTTTATCTGACGATTACAACAAACCTTTTGACAACAATCGTAAAGGTCTGAACTTGGGAGAAGCCGCCGCCTATTTGGTTTTAGAATCGGACGAAATTGTTGCCAAACAAAATAAAAAAGTCTTAGCCAGAGTTTCCGGTTACGGCAATGCCAATGATGCCTTTCATCAAACCGCTTCTTCAGAAAATGGAGATGGTGCCTATTTGGCAATGAAAAAAGCTTTTGAGGTTTCAGGTTTAAAACCTTCCGAAATAGATTATATCAATGTACACGGAACGGCAACTCCAAACAATGATTTGTCGGAAGGAAGGGCTTTACTTCGAATTTACGAAAACGAAAACGTGCCCGATTTTAGTTCAACAAAACCATTCACGGGACACACTTTGGCAGCCGCAGCGGCTATTGAAGCGGTTTACAGTGTTTTGGCTATTCAAAATGGTGTTGTTTATCCGAACTTGAATTTTGAAACTCCAATGGAAGAGTTTGATTTGAAACCGCACACAACTTTAAAAAATAAAAATATAGAACACGTTCTCTCTAATTCTTTTGGTTTTGGAGGAAATTGTTCCACTCTTATATTTTCAAAAAACAAATGAAAAAGAGAACTTATATAAACGGAGTAAGTTGTATTTCGACTCAAAAAACATTTGATACTGTTTTTTTAGAAGAGGCAGTGTACAATCAAAATGACACTGTTCTTAACGTTGTTTCCCCGGTTTACAAAGACTTTATTTCTCCCGCTGCCGCCAGAAGAATGGCAAAAGGAGTAAAAAACGGAATTGTAGCTTCGGCGCTTGCCATGAAGGATGCACATGTTGAAAATGTCGATGCTATTATCACCGGAACAGGATTGGGTTGTATTGAGGATTCAGAAAAATTCTTAAAAAACATCCTTGATAATAACGAAGAATTTTTAACCCCAACTTCTTTTATTCAATCTACTCACAATACGGTTGGCGCTCAAATTGCCCTGACAATCCAATGCAAAGGCTATAATTTTACCTATGTAAATGGAGCTGTTTCTTTTGAATCTGCTCTTTTAGATGCCAAAATGCAGTTGGAAGAAAATGAAGCAAATTCTATTTTAACAGGTGGTGTCGATGAAAATGGCGATTATACCATGTCTCTTTTCAAACTGGCAGGGCGTGTTAAACAAGAAAGCAATGAACCTTTCAATCTTCTAACGCCAACAACAACTGGAGCTGTTCATGGTGAAGGTGCTTGTTTTTTCGTTTTGGAAAATGAAAAAAAAGCCAATACTTATGCTGAAATTCTCGACGTTGAAATTAAAAACACGATCGCTGAAAATGAAATTGAGGCTGAAATAACGGCTTTCTTAAAGGCTAACCATCTGGAAATTTCAGATGTCGATGCAGTCGTTTTAGGTTTTAACGGGGATATGCAATTTGATTCTTATTATAAAATACTGGCTGAAAATGCCTTTTCAAATACGCCTCAGTTGTATTACAAACATCTGTGTGGCGAATACGATACCGCTGCTGCCTTTGGTTTATGGATGGCATCAAAAGTTTTGCAACTACAGGAAGTTCCTGAAATTATAAAAGTAAATTCAGTCGAAAAATCAGTTTACAATACGATTTTATTATACAATCAATTAAGCGGAAAAAACCATAGTTTTACGTTACTATCCAAATGATAACGCACAAAAACATCTCGTTTTTCTTTCTCTTTCTCTTGCTTTTACTGGTTCTTCTGAATCTTTATACGGCAATTAGTTTCTGGTGGTTTCCAGTGATTATTTTAATTTGGTTGGGAATTAATGCCATTCAGTCCTCCCGAATTTCTTCCAATTATCATGTAAAAGCGTACTGCAATAATCCGCTCGAAACAGCAAAAAAAATTGCTTTGACTTTTGACGATGGCCCAAGTTCTTATACCGTAGAAATTTTGGCTCTTTTGAAAAAATACAATGCAAAAGCAACATTCTTCTGCATTGGAAAAAACATAGAAACGCATCCTGAAATCCTGCAACAAATCATAGCCGAAGGTCATCTGATAGCCAATCATTCCTATAGTCATTCTCCCTTTTTTGATTTTTATAATGCAAAAAAAATTGCAGCAGAAATTCAGAGAACAGATGCGTTACTCGAAAAATTCACTTCAAAAAAAATAAACTTTTTCAGACCTCCCTATGGCGTAACCACTCCATCTATACGAAGAGCACTCCAAGTAACCGGACACAAGGTAATTGGCTGGAACATTCGTTCGCTCGATGGTGGTACCAAAAACCGGGAATTAATTTACAATCGAATTATAAAACGTGTTTCTCCCGGCGGAATCGTACTTTTGCACGATACTGCTCCCCACTCTGTTTTGGTATTGGAACAGTTTTTGCAATTTCTGCAACAAAATAAATATACCGTAATTTCAACGGAAGAACTTTTGAATCTTAAAGCATATGAAAGCTAAACTATATCTTTTCCTTTTACTGTTAAATATTGGCAACACCGCGTTTGCTCAGGAACAAAAAATGACGGACTCCGAAATTGCTTCTTTTAAGCAGGACGTAAATGTGGTCTCCAAAAAAATCAAAAGCTTAACTACGGATTTTATTCAATACAAACACCTAGATTTTTTATCGAAGGACATTGAAACTTCGGGAAAAATGAACTTTAAAGAACCTGGTTTATTGCAATGGCAATACAAAAAACCCTACAACTACAGTATTGTTTTTAAAAACGGGAAAATCCTGATCAACGACGAAGGAAAGAAAAGTGCCGTTGATATTGGAAACAGCAAGATTTTTGGCCGTATCAATAAATTAATTATCGGAAGCGTGAGCGGAAATATGTTTGATGACAAAGAGTTCTCCATTTCTTATTTCAAATCGAAAGGACAAAACATCGCCAAATTTATTCCGAAAGATGCTACTTTGAAAAAATACATCAAACAAATCGAACTTACTTTCGACAAAGAAGAAGCGACAGTTGTTCAGGTTAAACTACTGGAATCCTCTGAAGACTATACCCGAATTGTACTTAAAAATAAAGTAATCAATGCAAAAATCGACGATTCCATTTTTACTAATTAATTGCTTTTTGGCGGTTGCTATACTTTCTTGTAGCTCGGTCTCAAAAAAGTATAGTCCAAAAAAATTAGACAAAACGTCTTACCAGGCAACGTATTTTTCAGACTCAAAAACAGACTACGTTTACAAAACCAATATCACGGTTTACGGAAATGAACTGAGCGGAATTTTTATTGCCAAAAAAATAAATGACACTACACATCGCGTTGTTTTTACAACAGAATTTGGCAATAAATTATTGGATTTTGAAATTTCTGAAACCACTTTTAAAGTCAATGCTATTGTATCTGAATTAGATCGCAAAATCCTGATCAATACTTTAAAAGAAGATTTCAGATTACTGCTCAAAAAAGAATACCAGATTCAGGAGCAATTTGAAAACGAATCAGATAATATTTACAAATCTGCAGATGGAAAACGATTTAATTATTTGTTTCTCTCTAAAAAAGACCAAAAATTAGAGAAAGTGGTCCATGCCTCTAAAACAAAAGAAAAAATAACCCTGACATTTAGTTCAGAAAACAATATTTTTGCTGAAAAAATTCAGATAATTCATCAGAATATTAAATTAAAAATTGAATTAAATTACTTTAAATCAGAATAATAAATCAAAACAAACACTATTTCAAACAAATGAGAAAAACGGTAATCATCGCCTTAGTATTATTTATCACGACTATAACATCGCAAGCACAAGTAAAAGTAAGCCCGGGGCTTCGCGCAGGTACAAATTTTTCAACATTAAGCAATATTGAAGATGCCAGCTTTAAAACTGATTTTTATGTAGGTGCATTAGTCGCTATAAAATTTAATAAATATTTTACCCTTCAACCCGAATTAACCTACTCCAGACAAGGCTCTGAAGGAATTTCTTATGATCCTCAAAATCCATATATTAGAAGTTATAAAAAAGACTATGAATTAAATTATCTTTCGGTTGGCGCTGTTGCCAAATATCATTTTAACGGAAGTGGTTTTCATATCTTAGGCGGTCCTTCTGCTGATTTCAAAACAAGTGATAATTTCAAACAAAATGAGTTTGACCCGATTGACTTTGATCTTTCGATTATTGGGGGATTTGGTTATTCGTTACCAAACGGATTAACGTTTGAAGCCAGAATTAAACAGGGTCTTATTGACATTTATGGTTATAACGAATATCAATATAATAACAACAATAATAATAACCGTTATGACGATGCCATCTTAAATCAGGTTTTCCAGATTGGTGTGAGCTACACCTTCAAAATGAAATAAAAACAAATAAAACACAAATAGAAAATAAATAAAAAACCAAATGAACAACAGAAATCTAATAATTGCAATAGCCCTCTTTTTTACAGCCCTAAACCTGCAAGCACAAGTAACGTTCAGACCCGGAGTTCATGCCGGACTAAACATTTCAAAATTCACAGATTCGGATTTTGGAAACAAAACTGATTTCTATATTGGAGCATTTGGAGCTTTAAAACTTTCTAAAGTGTACACTTTACAACCGGAATTGACCTACTCCAGACAAGGAGCTAAAGGAAGTAACGTTCCGATGGGATATACCAGCATTTATAACCCGTCAACAAATACATACACTACGGTTTATAACGAAGGTAGTGTCGATATTTCTTTGCAATATCTTTCTGCCGTTACCATTAATAAATTCAATTTAACAAACGATTTCTATTTGTTAGTAGGTCCGTACTTTGATATTCTTGTTGGCGATGATGTTAAAGTTAATCCTAAAAGCAGAGAAAGAGATTTTAAAAAAGGAGAGGATGTTGACTTAGGAATTGTAGGTGGTCTTGGATACAGTTTAAAAAATGGAATTTCCTTTGAAGGAAGAATCAAAAAAGGGCTTACCAATTCTTTTACCAACTATTATAGCTACAATTATTCAGATGCAACCAATTTAGTATTTCAATTGGGTGCCACTTATACCTTTGGAAAAAAATAAAAAATGATGAGTCAAAAAAAAATAGTTTTCCTCCTGTTTGTTTTTTTTACAATACTACAAACACAAGCTCAGGTTAGTTTTAAACCCGGCTTAAGGGGAGGATTGAGTCTTTCTTCCATTTCTGAAATGCATGGTGATTACAAACCTGATTTTTATGTTGGTGGTTTTGGTGAAATTAATTTAACCAAACGTTATGCACTTCAACCGGAAATCACGTATACCAGACAGGGTTCTAATGACGTTGCCCGAGATTATTTTGAGGCAGGTACTTCAATAGAAAAAGAGGAACGCCTGGATTTAAAACTCGATTATCTGTCGTTAAGTTTACTTAATAAGTTTACTTTTGGACCTGGTATTCAAATCCAATTCGGTCCCTCATTAGATGTGTTGGTAGAGGATAATTTAGCGATCACAAAAAATAGAAATGATATCGCTTTTATTTCCGGAGTTGCTTATCGCTTCCCTTCAGGTCTGACAATTGAAGCCCGTTTTAAAAAAGGTTTTCTTGACGTATTGGACAGCAGTTATTATTCCAACAACTCCAATAATTATTACTGGTTAGGGGAATACAATGTAAATAACAGTTTTCAGTTTGGTGTTTCTTATATATTCGGAAAATAGATACTATGGTTTTAAAAGATTTTTACAAGATTCTTTCGGAGGAAAAAATATCCGATTCGAAATACAATATCACGATTTTGGTCAATGAAAAACACGAAATTTTCAAAGGTCATTTTCCGGGAAACCCAATTATGCCAGGTGTCTGCATGATTCAGATTATCAAAGAACTTACAGAATCAATTACTGCAAGTTCTTTGATGATTCAAACCCTTTCTAATGTAAAATTCATGGCGCTTATCAATCCAGAAGCGACTCCTGAATTACGTTTAGAATTGGATATTGCCACTACAGAAGAGCAGTTGGTTAAAGTAAAAAACACTACGTATTTTAATGATACTGTTGCTTTAAAATTAAGCAACACTTATAAAAAAATATAATTATGAAACTTTTACTCTCCTTACTTTTATGGTTCAGTTTTGTCGGTAATCCGGATTTGGCTTCCATTCGCAAAGCATATCCTGACGTTAATAAATCAGAAGCTAATGCTAAAAGTTTTGTAGAAAAGCTCTCCGGTGTTTCAAACAATGACGACAAAATCTTAGTAGCTTACAAAGCTGCTGCGATCTTATTGGATTCAAAATTTGAAAAAAAACTGAAAGAAAAAATGAATCGCTTCAAGGAAGGGGCAAAATTGCTGGAATCAACCATTGTAAGCGAACCAAACAATATTGAAATCCGGATGATTCGGTTGAGTATTCAGGAAAATGTACCGGGAATTACGGGTTACAAAAAAAACATTAAGGAAGACAAAAAGTATATTACCACCCATTACAGCGAGCAAAATACAGCTTTAAAAGAATACCTAAAAGATTTTGTTTTACAATCTAAGAGTTTCTCCGATAAAGAGAAACAATTCGTAAAGTAAACAAAGAAAAATCTCCCACATGAAACCTACTTTACCACAGCAGGACCTGATTAATTCGACGCATTTTTGTGTGCTTGTTCCCACGTACAACAACCACAAAACTTTAAGAAAAGTCTTAGATTCTGTTTTGGATTTCACTCCCAATATCATCATCATCAATGACGGTTCTACTGATGAAACCAGCACTATATTAAAAGACTATTCGCAATTAACTCAAATTCACCACGCCAAAAATTCAGGAAAAGGGATGGCTTTGAGAAATGGTTTCAAAAAAGCAATTGAACTGAATTTTGAGTATGCCATTACAATTGATTCTGATGGTCAGCATTTTGCTACCGATATTCCAAATTTTCTTGCCGAAATTCAAAAGCAACCCGATTCTTTATTGATCGGAAGCCGAAATATGACACAGGAAAATGTGCCTAAAAAAAGTAGTTTTGGTAATAAGTTTTCCAACTTTTGGTTTTGGTTCGAAACCGGAATTAAACTCGACGATACACAATCGGGTTTCCGACTGTATCCTTTACGTCTCATCCCGAAAAAATACTATACCAATAAATTTGAATTTGAAATTGAAGTTATTGTTCGCTCTGCCTGGAAAGGTATTTTGGTAAAAAATATCCCAATTCAAGTTTTGTATGACCCAACGGAACGGGTTTCACACTTTCGTCCTTTCAAAGATTTCACCCGAATCAGTATTTTAAATACCGTTTTAGTTCTCAATGCCCTTTTGTACATTAAGCCGCGGGACTTCGTTCGAAAAGCAAAAAAAAAAGGTTTTAAAAGATTCTTTCTTGAAGACATTTTAGAAAGCAGTGATTCTAATTTCAAAAAAGCAGCTGCAATTGCACTGGGAATTTTTATCGGAATTTCGCCTTTTTGGGGATTTCAAACCGTATTGCTTTTGTTTTTTGCTACTCTTTTTAAACTCAACAAAGTCATTGCTTATTTGTCATCCAATGTGAGTTTCCCTCCTTTTATTCCATTTGTAATTTATGGATCATTAAAAATGGGCAGCTATTTTGTGTCCACAGACACGCCTTTGGTTTTAGACAGTTCCGTGACGTTTGATGATATTCAAAAAAATGCAACACAATATATCGTCGGAAGTCTTATTTTAGCATCCGTTTTAGCGCTTTCAGTTGGTCTTATCAGTTATTTACTTTTGACTGCTTTTAGCTCTAAAAAAAATAAATAGCAAATAAAGGTTCGCCACAGATTAAGAAGATTAAAAGGATTTCAAATCTGTGATCATTCGCCACGAATTTCACAAATTAAACGAATTAATTGGTGTCAATTCGCGTAATTCACGGCAAAAAAAATCCGTTTAATCCGTTTAATCTGTGGCAAAAAAAATAATAAAAAAATAATTATGCATCACTATTTCTACGCCATTCACTTATTTGTAAACCGAAGAAAAACCCTATCGGTTGTACTGGCTGTTGCGATGCTTTTTGTGTTTGGATTTTTTGCTTCTCAAATTAAATTTGAAGAAGATATTACCAAAATTATTCCAACAAACGACAAATCAGATGTTACGGCAAAAGTGCTTAAACAGCTTAATTTTGCAGATAAAATTACCGTTATTTTCAAACTCGAAAAAAACGGAACCGAAGAAGATTTAACCCAAATGGCCACTGCTTTTTCCGACAGTGTTGCTGTATCCTGTAAACCCTATATCACCGGAATTCAAGGAAAAGTTGACGAAGAAAACATTCAGGAAACTATCGATTTTGTTTACCATAATCTGCCACTTTTTCTGGATACTAAAGATTATGCCGCCATCGGAAACAAGCTCCAAAAAGACAGTATTGCAGCGACCGTTCAAGGCAATTACAAAGCAATTATTTCGCCTTCAGGATTTGTGACCAAAGATTTTATTTTACAGGATCCGTTGGGAATTTCTTTTATTGCTTTAAAAAAATTACAACAACTAAATGTTGGGGATGATTTCACCCTCAATAATGGTTTTGTTATGACCAAAGACAAAAAGAAATTATTGCTTTTTATCACCTCTAATCTTCCATCGAGCGAAACCGAAAAGAATACTCTTTTTGCCGCCAAGCTTCAATCGATTCAGGACCATCTAAATCAGAAATTCAAAACCAAAACTTCGATCAGTTATTTTGGTTCGGCTTTAATTGCGGTTGCCAATGCCAATCAGATTAAAAGCGATATTATACTAACAACATCTATCGCGATGATCACTTTGATGTTGATTCTGATTTTGTTTTACCGAAAAATCCTGATCCCTTTAATTATCTTTCTACCAACGGTTTTTGGAGGTCTCTTTGCTGTGGCTTTTCTGTATTTTATAAAAGACCAGATTTCGGCCATCTCCCTAGGAATTGGTTCTATTTTATTGGGAATCACAATTGATTATTCCATTCATATCCTCACCCATTACAAACACAACAGCGATGTAAAAACGTTATACAAAGACATTACAATGCCTGTTATTATGAGCAGTTCAACAACTGCTGTGGCCTTCTTATGTTTGCTTTTTGTAAAATCTGATGCTTTGAATGATTTGGGAATTTTTGCAGCCGTGATTGTAATGTCTTCTGCTTTTTTCTCGCTTTTAATTGTTCCGCACTTGTACAAACCAAAAGAGCATACTCCTGAGCATAAGAAAAACGTGATCGATAAACTCGCTCATTTCTCCTTTCACAATAATAAATTCTTAATCGGATTTTGTGTTCTCATTACGATTGTTTGCTGCTTTACTTATAATGATGTTGGTTTCAACAATGACTTATCGCAATTAAATTTCGTTCCAAAAGAAATAAAAGCGGCCGAGAAAGACCTCGAAGAAAGCACTAGTCTGACTTCAAAAACCATTTATGTTGCTTCGTACGGGAAAAGTATGGAGGAAGTGCTGCAAAACAACAGCCGTCTTTTTGCTCATTTGGCTAAAGAAAAACAGCAACAGAAAATACTAAATTTCAGTTCTGTCGGCGGTATTATGCTTTCAGAATCTGCTCAAAAACAAAAAATAGATCAATGGAATTCGTTTTGGGATATCCATAAAAAACAACTTCTGCAATCCGAATTAGTTGCCGAAGGTTCCAAATTAGGTTTCAAACCCACAACTTATGCGACATTTTTTGAGCATTTAGATTACAATTTCAAACCCATTACACCAGCTGATTATCTAAAAATTCAGGCGTTACAATTGCATGAATTTGTAACAGAAAAGAAAGGCTTTTATACCATTTCGACCTTAGTAAAAGTGACTCCCGAACAACGTGATCCTTTTATAAAAGCAGCGGAAACTCAAAAAGACCTGATTGCAATTGACCGTCAACAGATGAATGAAACATTCTTTAGCACTTTAAAGACTGATTTTAATTCCCTTGTAAATTATTCTTTTGTGGCTGTAATTCTGATTTTATTCTTCTTTTTCAGAAGAATCGAATTGGTAATCGTAAGCTGTATTCCGATTGTTTTAACGGGAATTGTTACCGCGGGAATTATGGGGATTTTTGGCATTCAGCTGAATATTTTCAGTATGATTGTCTGTACCCTGATTTTTGGCCATGGAGTCGATTTTAGTATTTTCATGACCAGTGCACTTCAAAAAGAATATACAACCGGAAAAAACGAAATTGCCATCTACAGAACTTCCATTATTCTGGCAGTAATCACGACTATCTTAGGAATTGGCGCGATGATTTTTGCACATCATCCTGCGCTTAGATCTATTTCGTCTATCTCCCTAATTGGGGTTTTTGCCGCACTCATTATCACCTTTATTTTTTATCCGATACTGTTCAAACTGTTTTTATCGAATCGTCCTAAAAAAGGAAATGCTCCTTTTGAATTGCGCAGTTTTGTTCACGGTGTTTTGTCTTTTGCCTACTACGGACTTGGTGGTCTTTTAATGTCTCTTTTCAGTTTAATTGTGATGCCGATTATTCCGTTAAACGAAAAAACAAAAATGAAAGGCTTTCGATATGCGATTTCAAAATTTATGAAATCGGTGTTGTATACCAATCCTTATATTCATAAAAAAGTCATTAACAACTTTAATGAAAATTTTGAAAAACCGGCTATTATTATCGCCAATCATTCTTCTTTTCTTGATATTTTATTGGTGGGAATGCTCAGTCCAAAAATTATATTTTTAGTAAATGACTGGGTTTACAATTCGCCAATCTTTGGTGCGACCGTTCGAAAAGCAGGCTTCTATCCGGTATCTGAAGGACTCGAAGGCGGTGTTGAACATTTGCGTCAAAAAGTAAACGAAGGCTATTCGTTAATGATTTTCCCGGAAGGAACACGCTCAGAAAGCAATCAGATTAAACGTTTTCACAAAGGTGCTTTTTATCTTGCCGAAGCATTTAATTTAGACATTCTTCCTGTTTTGATTCATGGTGCTTCAGAAGCCATTCCGAAAGGCGATTTTGTAATTCACGACACCACACTTACCGTTTCGATTCTGGAAAGAATTACACCTGATAATCTTTTGTTTGGCAAAAATTACACCGAAAGAACAAAACAAATCAGTGCTTATTTTAAAGACGAATTTGCTAAAATCCGTCAAGAATTAGAAGGCCCGAAATATTTTAAAAAAATGCTTTTGCACAGTTACGATTACAAAGAAATTGAAATCGTAAACAGTGTGAAAAACGATCTGAAAGTCAACTTAGGAACGTATCACAATCTGAACCAACATCTTTCGACGAACGCTAAAATATTGCATTTATCAAAAGATTATGGGCAATTGGATGTTTTGTTGACGCTACAAGAGCCACAACGAAAAATAGATGCATATAATAAAGACGAAGAAAAATTGGCCGTTGCAAAAACCAATTACATCGTTTCAAAAAGAAAAATTACTTATCTGGACCATTTCGATCTGACTTTACAAGATCAATACGATGCTGTTTTAATTTCTGACGAAAACTATAAAAATGACCTTGAGAAAATTGTTGCTACAACTTCTGTCGTTATTTTAATTGATGCTTCCGATTTAAAAGACACTTTGACTAACTTTGGCTTTAATTCGGTTTTAGACAAAGACTCCATAATTATATTAAAGAAAAACTAGGATGAAAGAGCATTACGACGTCGTAATTGTAGGAAGCGGTTTAGGCGGTTTAGTTTCGTCTATAATCCTGGCGAAAGAAGGCTATAGCGTTTGTGTCCTGGAAAAAAACAATCAATATGGCGGAAATCTGCAGACTTTTGTGCGCGATAAAACCATTTTTGATACCGGAATTCATTATATCGGAGGTTTGAGTGAAGGGCAAAATCTGCACAAATATTTTAAATATCTAGGGATAATTGACCATTTGAAATTAAAAAAAATGGACGAAAATGGTTTTGATATGATCTCATTTGAAGACGATCAAAACGAATATCCACATGCTCAGGGGTATGATAATTTTGTAAAACAATTAGAACCTTATTTTCCCGAAGAGAAAACCAACATTGAAAATTATTGCGATAAACTAAGAACAATCTGCGATTCTTTCCCACTTTATAATCTGGAATGGGGAGGCAAATATGACAATGCCATTTTAGAACTAAATGCGAAGGCAACCATAGAAGAATTTACACAAAACGAAAAGCTAAGAGCCGTTTTGAGTGGTTCTAATTTTCTGTACGCCGGAATTGCAGACAAATCTCCTTTTTATGTGCACGCGCTCTCGGTAAACTCCTATATCCAAAGTTCCTGGCGCTGTATTAATGGTGGAAGTCAGATTACAAAGCAACTGCTGAAACAGTTAAAAAAACACGGTGGAGAGTTTTACAAACACAAGGAAGTAATTCATTTTCCTGTTGAAAACAATAAGGTCACATCGGTAAAAATGAAGGACGGAACGGAAGTTTCGGGTACCTATTTTATTTCGAACATTGAACCGAAAACTACCTTGAAAATGGTCGGGGAAGAAAATTTCAGAAAATCATTCTACAGCAGGATTCAAAGTCTGGAAGGTGTAATTTCTGCCTTTAGTCTTTATATTGTTTTCAAACCAAAAAGTTTCAAATACATCAACCATAATTATTATCATTTTAAGAACAGCCAGGAAGTCTGGACCGCTCATGAGTATGATGAAAATTCATGGCCAAAAGCCTATATGGCATCCATGAATGCCTCAGCAAAAGAAGAAGAATGGGCAGACGGGATGACTTTTATTACTTACATGAAATATGATGATGTTTCGCCATGGGTAGATACCCATAATACGATCGTGGACAAAAAGGATCGCGGCGAAAGTTATGAAGAATTTAAAACCCGAAAGGCTGCTGCTTTTTTAGATCAAATCGAAAAGAAATTTACAGGAATCAAAGACTGTATCCAATCCGTTCATACTTCTACGCCTCTTTCTTATCGCGACTATATTGGCGGTGATAAAGGCAATATGTACGGTTACGTCAAAGATTCAAATAGTCCGATGAAAACCCTGATTGCCTCCAAAACAAAATTAGACAATCTTTATCTCACAGGTCAAAGCATCAACATGCACGGTGTACTGGGGGTAACAATCGGAGCTGTAGTAACCTGCTCGGAAATTGTAGGCAAAGAATATCTGGTTGACAAAATAAATCAAGAATCTGAATAAGTAAGCATTATGAAAAGCAGAAGAATACTTCTTTTCTTTATCGGTATTTCGATGCTGCTAACTTCTTGTGGTATCTCAAAATCAAAACATCATTTACCTGATGTTGTCCGTTATAATGCAACAAAACCGGTAGTGACAAAACAATCGGACAGTGCTTTTGTATCCGGAAGAAATTCGTTTTTAAAAAATAAACAAGGTCTTTGGGAATTGTATGTGGAAGGAGATCCACTTGAAATCGGTCTTAGTACCGGTGCTTTAACAGATTCCCTTTTAAAAAAACAGGAGCAGATTTTTTTCTCCCGAATTGAAGATATTGTTCCCTCTAAATTCCAGCAAAACTTGCTTCGTAATTTTCTAAAATGGTACAATCGAAAATTATATCTCAATGTTCCGAACGAATATCAGGCCGAAATCTATGGAATTTCACAATATACATCGCATACTTTTGACAATCTGGCGCCACAATATCAACGCAATTTGTACCTGCATGGAGCACATGATATTGGCCATGCCCTACAAGATTTGGCCTTGGTCGGTTGTTCTTCTTTTGCGGCCTGGAATGAAAAATCGGAAGACGGAAATCTGATTCTGGGACGCAATTTTGATTTTTATGTCAATGAGGCTTTCGCAGAAAATAAAATAGTTGCCTTTATTAATCCAAAAGAAGGATATCCTTTTATGATGGTAACCTGGCCCGGAATGATTGGTGCCGTTTCGGGAATGAATAAAGAAGGACTGACCGTAACCATAAATGCCGGAAAATCGAAAATTCCTTTGAGTGCCAAAACACCAATTTCTATTCTAACCAGAGAGATTTTACAACACGCACAAAACATAGAGGAAGCCATTGCAATTGTCAAAAAGAGAAACGTATTTGTTTCAGAATCCATCATGGTTGGAAGTGCACACGATAACAAAGCTATTCTGATTGAAGTCTCACCGAAAAAGATGGATGTGTACGATGTTCCCAACAGCGATCAATTAATTTGTTCCAATCATTTTCAGAGTGACGCTTTTAAAAATGACGAACGTAATAAATTTCAAATTGCCAACAGTCACTCGGAATATCGTTTTGAAAGAATGCAGGAGCTCCTTAGTCAAAACACAAAAATTAACCCTCAAATTGCTTCCGAAATTCTCAGAAACAAAGAAGGTTTACAAAATAGTACCTTGGGTTATGGCAATGAAAAAGCACTAAATCAGTTGATGGCGCATCACGGAATTATTTTCAAACCGAAAGAAAAAACGGTTTGGATTTCAGCAAATCCCTATCAATTAGGCGAGTTTGTCTGTTACAATTTAGATTCTGTTTTTAAAGAACGGAAAACAAATCCTCTTCTTTCGTTTGAAGAAGAAAACCGGAACATCGCCAAAGATCCTTTTTTACAAACAACAGCCTTCAAAAACTATAAAAAGTTCAAAACTGAAGATCATAAAATAGATGTATACCTAAAAAATAAAACAAAAATTCCTTTTGATTTTATTCAACAATATCAATCATTAAACCCTGATTATTGGGTTGTGTATTATAAAGCAGGGTTGTATTTTTACCAAAAGAAATACTTTAGACTTGCGCAGGAAAACTTTGAGAAAGCATTGACCAAAGAAGTCACAACAGTTCCTCAAAAACTGGCAATTGAAAAATATTTAAAAAAACTCAAAAGAAAATGAACATGATTCCATCAATAGAAAAGGATTCTTTAGAACAAATTAAAATTTTTCAAGAGCAAAAATTAGCCGACCTTTTAGCCTATGTCAGTCAACATTCTCCCTTTTACAAAAGACTTTTTTCAGGACAGAATATTGACCTTTCAAAAGTAAAAACGCTTGAAGATTTACAACATTTACCCGTAACTACAAAAGAAGATTTACAGCAATACAATGATGATTTTTTATGTGTCCCACAACATAAAATTATCGATTACGCCTCAACTTCAGGGACTTTAGGTGATCCTGTAACTTTTGGTTTAACCGATTCGGACTTGGACCGATTGGCTTATAACGAAGCCATTTCGTTTGCCTGTGCCGGAATCGCAGAAGGAGATGTTGTGCAACTTATGACGACAATTGACCGTAAATTTATGGCTGGTTTAGCCTACTTTTTAGGACTGCGAAAACTAAAAGTGGGTGTCATTCGGGTAGGCGCAGGAATCCCGGAATTACAATGGGATTCTATTTTAAAATACAAGCCTTCTTACTTAATAACGGTTCCTTCTTTTTTATTGAAATTGATTGAATATGCCGAAATTCACGGAATAGATTATAACAACTCCAGCATAAAAGGCGCTATTTGCATTGGAGAATCGCTGAGAAATCAGGATTTTTCGATGAATACGTTATCCAAAAAAATAACAGATCAGTGGAATATTCAGTTGTTTTCGACTTATGCTTCTACAGAAATGAGTACCGCTTTTACAGAGTGCGAGCATGGAATCGGAGGGCATCACCATCCGGAACTAATCATTACGGAAGTTTTAGACGAAAATAACAATCCCGTAAAAAATGGCGAAGCAGGCGAATTGACCTTTACTACTTTGGGCATTGAAGCCATGCCATTGCTGCGCTTTAAAACCGGGGATATTGTACAGCTTCATGATGAACCTTGTGCTTGCGGAAGAAACACTTTTCGAGTAGGTCCGGTAATTGGTCGTAAAAAACAAATGATTAAATATAAAGGAACAACCCTTTATCCGCCGGCAATGAATGATGTGCTAAGCGATTTCGACAATATAGAAAATCACCTTATTGAGATCTCTACCAATGATTTGGGAACAGATGAAATCCTTATAAAAATAGCCGTAAAAAATCAGACTCCTGAGTTTTTACAGGAAATAAAAGACCATTTCAGAGCCAAATTAAGGGTTACACCAAAAATTGAATTTGCGTCAAAAGAAGTTTTAAACCCACTGGTTTTTAACCCAATGAGCAGAAAACCTATTCGCTTTTTTGATTTTAGGAAGACAACTGTTTAGTTTTTTTTAAACCATATAAGTGATGTAAGTTCATATAAACTGGGTGTTTTGCCTCGCTTAACTTGTATCACTTAGATGGTGAAGGTAACGTTTGTAGCTTTGCAACTCTGAACCTTTGCAACTCCCTTCTACTGCAATGAACTTACATCACTTATATGGTGAAACCAACCTACAGCTTTGCAACTCCCTTCTACTGCAATGAACTTACATCACTTATATGGTGAAACCAACCCACAGCTTTGCAACTCCCTTCTACTTCACTGAACTTATATCACTTATATGGTGAAACCAACCTACAGCTTTACCCCCTTTCTCCCTTTGCCCCTCTAAATAGCAATCAATTAAACTAAAAGTTGTAATTTTGCACAAAATATTGAAGATGGTCAAGATTGGCAACATAGAATTACCCGAATTTCCTTTATTACTAGCACCGATGGAAGACGTGAGCGATCCGCCGTTTCGCAGATTATGCAAAACGCATGGCGCTGACTTAATGTACTCTGAGTTTATTTCGTCGGAAGGATTGATTCGTGATGCTATTAAAAGTAGAATGAAGTTGGATATTTTTGATTACGAACGTCCGGTTGGTATTCAGATTTTTGGCGGTGATGAAGAAGCAATGGCCCTTTCGTCTAAAATTGTTTCTGCCGTAAAACCCGATTTAGTAGATATCAATTTTGGATGTCCTGTAAAAAAAGTAGTTTGTAAAGGTGCCGGTGCGGGAGTTTTAAAAGATGTTGACTTGATGGTGCGTTTGACCAAAGCTGTTATTCGCAGTACTGATTTACCGGTAACTGTAAAAACACGTTTAGGTTGGGATGACAACTCTATCAATATCGATGAAGTCGCCGAAAGGCTTCAGGATATTGGCGTTCAAGCTCTAACCATTCACGCCAGAACCCGTGCCCAAATGTATAAAGGTCATGCCGACTGGTCGCATATTGCACGTGTAAAAAACAACCCAAGAATTACAATGCCCATTTTTGGAAACGGCGATATCGACAGCCCCGAAAAAGCATTAAAATATAAAAACGAATACGGCATTGACGGTATCATGATCGGTCGAGCTGCCATTGGTTATCCATGGATTTTCAACGAAATCAAGCATTATTTTAATACCGGTGAACACTTAGCTGCTCCAACGGTCGGAGATCGCGTTGAAGCCGCCAGAAACCACCTGCAATGGTCTATGGACTGGAAAGGCCAGCGTTTGGGAATTGTAGAAATGCGTCGTCATTATACTAATTATTTCAAAGGAATTCACTCTTTTAAAGAATACAAACAAAAATTGGTTACAACCGATGAACCTGAAATTTTATTCGCTATTATGGATGAAATTAAAGACGTTTATGCCGGATACGAATTTGTTTAAAAGTAAAAAGACCTTCAAATGAAGGTCTTTTTTTATGCAATCTATTTATTGTATGGACTGTAAAATTTTAGCAGCCATCTCATTTTGTCCATTTTCACTGGTGATGTAAGCTCTGTCTTTTTCGTTTGATAAAAATCCCATCTCTAACAGTACAGCAGGACAATTAGCATTTTTCAAGATATAAAAAGGAGCTTCGTTTATTCTTCTTTTCAAAAGATTTTCACCCGAAACTTCCGTAAGGATCTTCTCTGCTTTTTCTTTCGACTTTCCGTGAAACTCTTCTCTTGATGTGATATAAGCGTCAACTCCGTTGGTTTCAAAACTTTTCGAAGAATTGATATGCAATGAAATGACCAATTCAGGTTTGATGTTATTGATTATGGAAACTCTTTCGCTAAATTCCATAAAATGATCCCCATCACGAAGTAATATGATTTCGAGATTTGCATCTTTATTGAGTTCTTTTACTTTTTTAGCAATCGTTTCTGAAATGATCTTTTCCTGAAAACCATACATCGCTACACCAAAATCATGACCGCCATGACCTGCGTCAATAACAATTACTCTTTTTTCTGCAGCTGGCTTAAAAGCAAAAAGGGTAAATAACAATGCTGTACTAAGGATTCCTAAAATTCTAGTGCTGGTTTTCATGCTAGTTTATTTTTTTGGTTTATTAATCAATTCTAACGAGACTGATTAAGAAATATTGTACAAAAATAAAACTTACACCTGAACACGTTTCCACTTTCCACGTTTGTAAAAGAAAATACCTGCCAATGTTATAGCGGTTTCAGCAACCGGAATTGCGATGAAAACACCTGTTGGTCCCATCTGATAATGCTTCGCCAGTAAAAAAGCCAATGGTATCTGGAACAACCAAAATCCAAAGAAATTAATTCCCGTTGGTGTCCACGTATCTCCTGCTCCGTTGAATGTATTTATTAAAACCATTCCGATTCCGTAGAATACAAAACCAATGCTCATAATTTGTAAAGCCTCGACTGCGATGGTTTTTACACTTTCGTCATTGGTGAAAAAAGAAATAATATATTTTCCCAAAACTAATGTAACTACCATAATTGTTGCCATAAAAATGACATTGTACTTCGCTGTTGTCATAACCGATTTCTCGGCGCGATCAATTCGCTTGGCTCCTAAATTTTGTCCAACCAAAGTGGCCGCTGCATTACTCAGTCCCCAGGCCGGAAGTATAAAAAACATCATGATTCTAAGAGCGGTCTGATAGCCCGCAGAGCCGTGATCACCTCCTGTTGTTGCTACCAATTGCGCCAGAAAAATCCAACTGCAAGAGGCAATTACAAATTGTAAAACACCCGGAGCAGCAATTTTTACCAATGCTTTTATTTGTGTAAAGTCAGGAATAAAATAAGCGGCATAAATTCTCAGTACCCCTTTCCCAAAAAACAAATGATACAATTGGTAAAAAACCCCGATACTTCTTCCTAAGGTAGTTGCTATCGCGGCACCAGTAAGTCCAAAAGCGGGAATTGGGCCAAAGCCGTTAATCAAAATTGGACATAAAATGATATTGCAAATATTGGCCAGCCAAAGACTTTTCATGGCAATAGCCGCATTTCCGGCACCACGAAAAATTCCGTTAATCAAAAACAAAAGCATAATACATAAACTTCCGCCGATCATAATTTGTGTAAATCGATAGCCATGTTCAGCCGCATCAACTGAGGCTCCCATGAATATCAGAATATCTTTGGCATAAATAAAACCTAAAATACTCATTACACTGTTGATTACAAAGGCGATAATTATAGCCTGCATTCCGGCTTTCGCAGCTGCAATCGGATCTTTCTCTCCAATACGCCTCGCTACAACAGCTGTTGCTGCCATACTAATTCCTATTGCAATCGAGTATACAATTGTTATTACAGATTCTGTTAAACCAACGGTTTGAATGGCAAAACTACTGTGTTCCAAATGGCCAACGAAGTACAAATCGACAAGCGCAAATACCGATTCCATCATCATTTCTAAAACCATCGGTATGGCTAGTAATATGACTGCTTTTTTGATACTTCCTTCGGTATAATCAAAAGACTCGTCTCCTTTGATTGCTAATTTTAATGTGGTGAAAATTTTAGAAAATAAACTCTTCTTTATGGTTGTTTCTGTCATGATATATTAAGATAAATGTAAAAATGAGCCCAGATGCAAAGACCTGAACTGAAGAAAAAAAACGTAAGTATCCTAATTATTCTAAAAAAATAAAAATAGGACTAGGCAGAAACAATCATAAACTTGAATTTTTAAGACGATAAATATAGGTATTATTTTCTTACTAAGAAAACACTAATCTAATAGTCTTTTACTTACCCGGCTACTGGCAATTAAAGAAGCTACAAAACCAAGAGAAATAATGGTTCCCATTACGATCAGTACGTTTTCTAAAGTAAAAACGACCGGATACGCCAAAGTTGGTGTAATCATAATTAACTCATATTGCTGTTGCAGTACGACCAGGATAATACCCAGCACAAGGCCAATAACGCCACCAAAAACACTTAGTAATGTTCCCTGAAGTAAAAATATTTTTCTCAGATGATTGATTTCCGTACCCAGATTAAAAAGGGTTTTAAGATTTCCTTTTTTATCTAAAATCATCATAATCAAAGCCCCGATCAAATTAAAAAGAGCCACAATAATCACGAGGGTAAAAATAAGATAAACCGCTATATTTTCGGTATTGAGCATTTTATACAGAGACTCGTTAAGTTGCGCTCTGTTTTTTACAGTAATTTTATTTTTGAAAATAGATTCTAATTGAAGGTTAATTGCTTTTTCATCGGCATTTTCCTTTATACTAAATTCAATTCCCGAAATCTGATTCGGTTTGTACAGCAATAATTCCTGTGCTAAACCTAAGTCGGCAAACACATATTTTGAATCTAAATCTTCGCTAATGGAATAAATCCCGACCGGTAAAACATCTGTTTTATTAAACGCTTCTTCGGGATTTTCAAAAGCTCCTTTTCCCGGTTTAGGCGCGAATATTTGCAAGGGATTTTCGAAATCTAATATGCCCATCGAAAAATCTCTTGCAATTCCATAACCAACGACTACCTGATAAGTGTCCGGTTTTAGCCATTGTCCGTTAAAAAGTTTTTTTCTGATATCGTTTACAGCAACATAATTGCTGTCAACTCCTTTTATGTAAGTAACTTGTTGTTTGTCTTTAAACAGAAACAAAACCCGTTCCTCAATAATTTTTGTATACGAAACGACCCCATTAATTTCTTTAATCTGTTTTTCCTGATCGGGTGTAATCAAAAATGATTTTCCATAGGTACTGGTCATTTTTAAATCAGGGTCGATTTCATTTGTAAACGAAAGACTAAATACTTTTAATCCGCTAAAAACGGATAACACCACAAACAAAGCCATCGTACCAACAATAATCCCCATGCTGGCAATATAATTGATAATATTTATAGCATTGTTTTTACTTCTGCTAAAAATATAACGCTTGGCTATGTAAAATGGGAAATTCAATTTATGATTTTCTTCTTTTTTCTAAAAGATCACGATTTTCAATTGGATTTTCTCTGTTAGATAAGGCATTATCAATTTTCTCAATATAATCTAAAGAGTCATCGATAAAAAATACCAAATTAGGTACACGACGCAATTGCAAACGAACGCGTTGTGATAAATCGTGCTTAATTAAAGTGGAGTTTGATTTTATACCCTCTAAAGTTTCTTTGGCTTTCTCCTGAGGAAAAATGCTTAAATATACGGTAGCCACCGATAAATCTGAAGTAACACTTACTTTGGATACTGAAATTACTAAATTATTAATTCCGTTTTTTCTCACTTCACCTTGCAAGATATCAACCAAATCTTTTTGGATGACACCGCCTATTTTTTTCTGTCTATTTGTTTCCATACTGCAAAAATACTATTTTAAATTTCAATCAATACCATTTCAAATAAACAATAGGCTGATTTTTGCATTCGCGGTGGTTTTAAGGTGTTTTTACTCTTCTTTTTTTTAAAGTTTTTCATTCATTACCCTTAGCAGATAATGGAATCTTTAGTTGCATTTTTTTGACCATCGCTATGATGAGACCTTTATTAGAGTGATATGATTAAAAAAAGTTCATAAAAAAAGGGAGCCGAGCTCCCTTTTTTTATCTATTCTGCAACCACCCTTCCGGATTGTTATTTGATGTATTTTGAAGAATCAAAAACTTAATGATTGTTTTCCCGGTATCTCCACTGGTTCTTACTTTCCCGATACTTTGTTTGATATTTACTTTATCTCCTTTATTTACAAATACCTGACTTAAATTCTGGTATACGGTAAAATAATCTCCATGCTGAATCATAACAGCTCTGTTAATTGGAGATAAAACCATGATACTCGCTACTTCTCCCGCAAATACGGCACGGGCATTTGCTCCTTGTTCGGTCGTAATCTCTACACCTGAATTGTGCACGGTTAATGACGGATAAAGCGGGTGCGGCTGATCTCCGTAACCAAGAGAAATAAATCCTTTTTCTACTGGCCAAGGTAATTTTCCTCTGTTTGCTTTGAAATCGGCAGCTAAAATTTTTCCTTCCGGTGTCAAGGCAATTTTAGAAGAGGAAACTGGTACATTTGATGCTGTAGATCCCGGATTTTCTTTTGCTCTTTCCAGCGCTGCTTTTCTGTTGGCCTCCGCAATAGCTTCACGAATCAAACGATCGATTTGTCTGTCGATTCTTTTTGCTTCCTGCTGCTTGCTTTTGGTATCGGCAATAATTTTATTTTTATCTTTTTTAATTGAGTTAACCAGCTTTTGTTGCTCTTTTTTCTCAATCTCTAAAGCAGAACGCTCTTTCTGATTTTCGGCAATAATCTTTTTCTTGACTTGTCTCTGACCGTTTAGTTTTGTGTTGAAATTTTCTAATTCTGCCGTTTTAGATTGAATTTCCAAGCCTTGATTTTTTCTGAAATTCGTGTACTGTTTTAAATACTGCGCTCTTTTATAAGCTTGCAAAAAACTTTCCGAAGACAAAATAAACATAGCCCTACTCTGCTCTGAACGGCTTTTATACGATTTAAGAATCATCTTGGCATAATCCTCTTTTAGAATCGCCAATTCCTTTTTCAGTTTATTAACCTTAACTTGGTTAATATACATATCGTTACTTAAAAGTTTCTCCTGTTTTGCCGTGGTATTAATCAGCTTTTCTTTCAGCTTAATTTTATTGGCCTGAATTAAAAATACATTTACCGCTGATTTTTCTTTTTTCTTTACGGATTGCAACATCTTTTCGTTATCTCTAATTTCTTGCTGAATCTGAGCTTTACGCTGTTCCAGCTTTTCTTGTTGCGAATCTTGTGCCCACAGCATTGTAGAGGCACATATAAAAATCAGACTTAGGAGAAATTTCGGCATGTTTCTTTTTTCTTTTTGCAAATTTACTTAATTATAACCTTTTTATAGCCACTTGGTACGCTATACGGAAAAGAAAGTTGTTCGTTGAACGAAATAGTGTTGTAATTTAAATTAATATCTGTTTTTCCTTTCGGCTGAATCGCATTAATTTCGATTGCGGTTGGAAGAACTCCCTGATCAAAAACTTTAGTGTCAGAATATTTAATTTCTAACATTCTGTTTTCTGATGGTTGTGAAATTTGTTCCTTTTGCAACAAATATTTTTCCGGCTCCAGAAAGAATACTTTTTTGATATTCGCTTCTTTTTGATCTTCCAAACGAAAGAGGTTTTCTACAATGGTTTGTGTGTAGTCTCCTTTTCTCAAATCTTCTAAAGCCTCACCTACCAATAAGTTTTGTACTTTACTGTAATTCAATTCTGTACCCAACCATTTACTCAAACTTGTAAAATCGCCTTCGTAGTAAGTACTGTTTATTTTTTCGTAATAACTTACAGCTGTCGGCGTTATCAACGCTTTTGCCATAGTAATTCCCAGAAAACGAACACTTATTAAAATCTGTTTGTCTTTTTCGATTTTTATCTCGGCCGAAACATTTTGACTTTGTTTTTCATCGACATACCTCGCACTTGCTTTTATGTATACGGTTGAAAAATCTAATTTATTATCGTAATGTTTTTCTATTGCTTTTTTGTCTTTTTTTGCCTCAACTACTTCCGTTTTATTGTTTTGTACGGCAACAGCTTTAGATTTACAAGAAATCACAAAAACGGACATCGATAGTATTATTATATACTTTTTCATTTACTCTTTACTTTTTTTTCTTCAATAACTCATTTGCCTTCAAAAAGTATTCCTCTTTTTTCTTGGCATCTCCTAACCCATTGTAAGCCTCTCCTAACTGAATATTAAAATTCGATTCCAGTTTTATATCGTCAACTACATAATCCAGTCCCATTTCTAAAACCGTTTTTGCATTTTTAAATTGCTTCAATTGATTGTTCCCTAAACCGGCATAATAATAAAATTGCGGTTGACTCGGGTACACTTCAATCATATACATGGCTCTTTTTGTCATAGGTTCAAATTGTTTTGCCTGTGTATAAGCCTCCAGCAAAAGTAAATTGGTCTCGCGATCGGTATCTGAGTTTGATTTTAGATCTTTCTCATAATACTTAATGGCGTTTTCAAATTGATTTTTGCTGTGATAAAACTTTCCTATTTCTTTTGCAACATCAATTTCTTTATCATTATCAAAATAAGAAATCGCTTTTTCCAGATCTGGAGCGTACTGCGGATTTTTATTCACATAGATCAAAAATTCATTTAAGGTACGATGTTTTATTTTTGAATCAATTTTTGCACTGGACAAAATTACATTCATCGCCTTAATCGCTTTATCAGCCTGATTGGCATCTAAATACCCTTTAAACAAACTGACCTGCGCCCAATCTGAAGTCGGAATTTCTTTTGCCAATTGTTTGGCAACGTCTATAGCCTTGTCTGTTTCTTCTCCTTTCGAATACAGAAAAATCAGGTTTACATAGTTGGATTCTTCTTTTGGGTTCTTCTTAATCTGATCAATCAAATTGCCAATCTCTGCATTTTGATATTTCCCCTGAGACATGATCTGGTTTTTATAAATTTCACGATCTGATGATTTCCCAAACTTGTCGTTCATTTCATTAATCGCAACCAACGCTTTATCGTATTGATTGGTTATCATGTATATCGAAATCAAATCGTCCTTGTACTCTTCATCAAACAAAATGATTCTTTGAATGGTTTCAATTGCGAGATTGTAATTTTTAGTTTCAAAACTTACATCATAAATCCCAAGCCAAAACCATTTATTTTTTGGATCTAACTGAGTCGCTTTTTCAAAAGAATCCTGGGCATTTTTATAATCTTTTAAAGCCAGATAATTTTTGCCTAGTTCGAAATAAGCAACTGCATCATTGGGTTTTAACTTGATACATTTCTGCAACGAAACGATCGCCTTATCATAATTTTCAATTCCTTTTTGCTTTAATGATTCGAAAAAAGAGTCTTTATATTCGTCTGTAACCATAGCAATATCCTCCGGTTCTGTCTGAGCCATAACCGACATCGTATTACCAAAGAAAACAGAAAACAAAATTACTAAAACTCCCTTTTTCATCATTTTTATAATTTCATTTAAAACAAAAGAATACTACCTGTCTATTCTAAAACCGAATAATCACCAATACTAATACTGGTAAACTTACCATCATAGCTAACGTGATTTCCGATCATCGCATTGTCTAAATTAGCATTTTTTATTTGAGAAAACGTTTGTACCAGACTATTTTTAATGGTACTGTCAATCACGTGACATCCTTTTCCTAATGAAACGTTTGGTCCTACCGTTGCGTTTTTCAACACTACGTTTTCACCAATATAACAAGGCGGAATAATTGTTGCGTTTTCTAATTTCACATCAAAATCTACCAAATGTTCTCCATCGTTATGCAAAAATCCGAGCATTCTCGTATTTGTTTCAACAGTCACATCTTTGTTTCCGCAGTCCATCCACTCATCAACACTTCCGGTTTTAAAAACTTTTCCGTTTGCCATCATGGCTTTAATTCCGTCGTTAATCTGATATTCACCTCCATTTTGGATGTTATTGTCCAAAACATTCTGAAGTTCTTTTTTCAAATCACCCACTTCTTTGAAGTAGTAAATTCCGATAACAGCTAAATCGCTCACAAACTCTTTTGGTTTTTCAACCAATTCAATAATTTCATTGTTTGCGTTTAATTTTACAACACCAAAAGCTTCAGGTTGTTCTACTTGTTTTACCCAAATTACCGCATCAGCTGATGGATCTAATTCGAAATCAGCTCTGATTAAAGTATCGGCATAGGCAATAACTGCCGGGCCTGACAACGATTCTTTTGCACACATAATAGCATGTCCCGTACCTAAAGGTAAGTCCTGACGGTAAATAGATGCTTTTGCTCCTAAACTACCTGCTAACTCTTCCAGACTCTCTACAAGGTCCTCTCCAAAAAAGGCAGGATCTCCAAGAATAAAAGCAACTTCATCGATTGGTTCTTTTAATATCTCAGCAATGTCTTCAACCAAGCGATGAACGATTGATTTACCTGCAACTGGAATTAATGGTTTAGGAACAGTTAAAGTATGTGGTCTAAGTCGTGATCCACGACCTGCCATTGGAACGATTATTTTCATTTGTTTTTTATTTTTTATGGGAAGATTTAAAATCTTCAATTGGTTTGGTTTGTTGTAAAGTTTATAAACGGAAAACCGAGACTGTAAATTATTTTACTCCCGTACTTCCAAAACCGCCTTCACCTCTGGAGGTTACAGAAAGTTCTTCTACTTCTACCCATTCTGCTCTTTCATGTTTGGCGATAATCAACTGTGCAATTCTTTCTCCGTTTTCGATTACGAAAACTTCATTTGATAAATTTACTAAAATTACACCTATTTCTCCTCTATAATCGGCATCTACAGTACCCGGTGAATTTAAAACCGTAACTCCTTTTTTTGCTGCAAGACCACTTCTTGGTCTTACCTGTGCTTCATATCCGATTGGTAATTCAATAAAAAGTCCCGTTTTTACGATGGTTCTTTCTAGTGGTTTTAAAGTTATTGATTCTGTTAAATTAGCGCGCAAATCCATTCCAGCCGAAGCAATTGTTTCGTAGTTTGGTAAATCGTGCTGTGATTTATTTATAATTTGTATTTTCATTTTTATATTAAATTCTAAAAAAATAAAATTGGATTTAACCCGATTCTATTTTCTATTCATAATTCCTTTGATTGTATCTTTTTCATTGTGATAAACAAAATAAATAAAGATTAAAAGTAATGGGATTCCAACGTAATATTTCTCTCTGAATCCGTAAAAAGAAATAGCAGAAAATGCGATTGAAATTCCTAAATAAGCCCCTATTTTCTTCATGTCGTAAGGAATAGGATAATATTTATTTCCTAAAACATACGATATTAACATCATACTTCCGTAGGCTGAAATAGTTGCAATAGCGGATCCGTAATAACTGTACTTTGGAATTAGAAAGTAATTCAAAACCAACGTTACTATAGCACCAACGATAGAAATATAAGCTCCAATTTTGGTTTGATCTGTCAGTTTATACCAAACCGACAAATTGTTGTAAATTCCTAAGAAGAAATTCGCCAGTATGATTAAGGGCACGACCTTCATCGCTTCCCAGTAGGATTTATTGTCCAATAAAAGGAATTTCAGGAAATCGGCAAAAACAATTACACCCAATAAAATCAGTGAACCAAAAATAACGAAATACTTCGTGATCACGGCGTAGGTCTGTGGGGCGTTGGCGTTTTTGGCGTGACTAAAAAAGAACGGTTCAATACCCAATCTAAAGGCAGTTGCAAACAAAACCATAAACAAACCTAACTTGTAACAGGCAGAATAAGCTCCAACCTCAGATTTAGCCAAATTTTCAGGCAGTAAATAACCTAGTAAGATTTTATCAAAATGTTCGTTAACGGCAAACGCTAGTCCGGCAACCAGAATAGGTAAACCATATTTCATCATCTTTTTCCAAAGTACCGGATCGAATTTTCGTCCAAGCGAAAGATAATTTGGAGATAATACAACAAAAGTGGCCAAACTGGCTAATAAGTTGGCTATGAAAATATAAGCGATCTGGAAGTTTTCAATATATAAATTATCCCAAACTGAATTTGGATTTGCGATGGCGAGTTTGGGTAAGTATATTAAAAAGAAAAAATTTAATACCATGTTTATTACCACATTTCCAATCTTTATTGCCGCATAAACCATCGGTCTCTGATTGGCTCTAAGTTTAGAAAACGGCACTAAAACCAGCGCATCCAAAACCAAAATCCAAACTGAATACGTAATATATTGTGAGTCTACTTCAGCCCAATTTGCCAGCGTATTTCTAAAAATTAATGCGGCAAACAAAAAGCCAATTGAAGACCAGAATATTGATATTGTAGCTGTAGCGATAACATTCTTTTTATCGTCTTCTGCACTATAAAACCTAAAAAATGCCGTTTCCATTCCATAAGAAAGCACTACGTTAAAGAAGACCATCCAGGATAAAACGATAGAAACTTCCCCGTACTCCGCCGTTGGTAAAATACCGGTATACAAGCGTACTAATAAAAAACTTAGCATTCGCGGTAACACCGTCGCTAGTCCATAAATAGCCGTTTGTTTGAATAGATTTTTATATAATCCCAAAATATACTTGTAATAAAGTTCGTAAAACAAAAATAACCAATTCTTTCGTTTATTATTGCTTTTGTTGATTCAATAAAAAACGCAACAGGTCTTTTTAGTGTGTTAATTTTGTTTCGTCCAAAATTTTAACAAAATGAAAGCCTTTGGGCCCATAACCTTGATTATAATAGAAACGATGCGCTGCAAAATTACCTGTAAAAGCATCTAGAACAATGCTGCTACAATCAGAATCTAAAGCCTTTTGCTCGATATAATCTGTTAATAATTTTCCAATTCCTTTAGATCGTTGTCCGGGATCAACAACAAAATTATCTATTTCGAGATATTTACCGGTCCATAATTTAGTTGCGGTCCAACAACCGGTAATTCCCACACATTGCTCTTCTTCAAAGACGCCTATTTGGATATAATTACGCGGTACCATCTCAGAAAGATAAGCTTCGTATTTTTCAACAGTTAGATTCGGATAAAGAAATCGCATGGTTACAATTTGTGCCAGCATTTCCGGGATCGTAGTAAGTTCTTGTATTTGTAGTTTCATTGGTGTAAAAATAGAGGACAAAAATACTTATTTTTTTTTCATTGCCTGTTATATAATTCACAGCCCATGGTGCGAAATATATAAATAAAGGCTAAAAATTCTGTAATTCTTTTTATCCATACTTTTCTAAATTTGCTAAACAGGGATTGATAACAGCTGATCTGTAACCCTACAAAAACAGAGCATTGGGACTAATAAAGCTTGTTTGTTCCCACAAAAGACAAAGCATTGCGGATTTTAAGGTTTCTGCAACTCAATTCTAAAATGGTGTCGATTCTTATTTTTTGAGTAAAATGAGAATCACCATTTTATAACTATACAGAAAGAAAAACAGTTCTATAAAAAAAGAGCAGACAATCGTATGACTGTCTGCTCTTTTTATTTCTCTTAAATAAATTATCCGTTCAAAGCTTCTGCTCCACCAACGATCTCTAAGATTTCGTTAGTAATCGATGCCTGACGTGCTTTATTGTAAGTCAATTTTAATTGGTTTCTCAATTCAGTTGCGTTGTCAGTTGCTTTGTGCATGGCTGTCATACGCGCTCCATGTTCTGAAGCAAATGAATCACGAATTCCTTTATATAATTGTGTTTTTAATGATTTAGGAATCAAAGTCAACACGATTTCTTCTTTTGAAGGCTCAAAAATATAATCTCCAGTTGAAACCGGTACATCAGATTTAATTGGAGCTAACGGTAAAAATTGCTCAACCTGAACGATTTGAGTAGCGGCATTTTTAAATTGATTGTATATCAATTCGATTCTGTCGTACTCTCCTGTCAAGAATTTTTCAGTTAAGTTATCTGCAATTGCAGCAACATTATCAAAAGTTAAATGATCAAAAATTGCATTATGATGACCGTGAACTTTATGCGTTTTAACTAAAACATCGTTTCCTTTTTTACCAATAGGAAAAACATCTACTTGTTTTCCTGCGTAAAACTGAGTACGGTTTTTAGTCTCTTTAATAATGTTAGTATTAAAAGCGCCACATAAACCTCTGTTCGAAGTTATCGCAACAAGTAATACTTTTTTTACTTCACGTTGTGTTGTATAATCTCCTCCTACTTCACCATCAAGTGTAGCCGAAAGATTTTGCAACAACTCCGTTAATTTCTCGGCATAAGGGCGCATCGCAGTGATTGCATCTTGTGCTTTCTTAAGCTTTGCAGCAGAAACCATTTTCATAGCCGATGTAATCTGCATCGTCGATGAAACGGAAGTAATTCTATTACGGATTTCCTTTAAATTTGCCATCTATTAATTAGAAAATGTGACAATTTGAAAATTAGATAATCAGAAGTATCCGGAGATATTTTCTAATTATCTAATTGACTAATTCTCTTATTAGTTATATTTTGCTGAAATTTCTTTTGCTGCTTTTTCGATAACATCAGTGATGTTGTCATCTAACTTACCAGCTTTTAAAGCATTAAGAGTATCTTTATGCTTGCTGTTTAAGTATGCTAAGAAATCAGCTTCGAATTCTTTTACTTTATTTACAGGAACGTTTCTTAATAAGTTTTTAGAACCAGCGTAAATAATAGCTACTTGATTTTCTACTGTATAAGGATCGTTTAAACCTTGTTTCAAGATTTCAACGTTTCTTTTTCCTTTTTCAATTACGTTTAAAGTAACAGAATCTAAGTCAGAACCAAATTTAGCAAAAGCTTCTAATTCACGGAATTGAGCTTGATCTAATTTTAAAGTTCCAGAAACTTTCTTCATAGATTTAATCTGTGCATTACCTCCAACACGAGATACTGAGATACCTACGTTGATCGCAGGACGTACTCCAGAGTTGAACAAATCTCCATCAAGGAAAATCTGACCATCTGTAATCGAGATTACGTTTGTTGGGATATAAGCAGAAACGTCACCAGCCTGAGTTTCGATAATTGGTAAAGCAGTTAATGAACCACCACCTTTTACGATAGGCTTAATAGAGTCTGGTAAATCATTCATGTTTTTAGCAATTCCGTCATCAGCAATTACTTTACAAGCACGCTCTAATAAACGAGAGTGTAAGTAGAAAACGTCTCCAGGATATGCCTCACGTCCCGGTGGTCTTCTTAATAAAAGAGAAACCTCACGGTAAGCAACTGCTTGTTTAGATAAATCATCATAAACAATTAAAGCTGGACGACCTGAATCTCTAAAATATTCTCCAATTGCAGCACCTGCGAAAGGAGCATAAACTTGCATTGGAGCTGGATCAGAAGCATTAGCTGCAACAATAACGGTATACGCCATTGCACCTTTTTCTTCTAACATTTTAGCAATTCCTGCTACAGTTGAAGCTTTTTGCCCAATTGCAACATATATACAGAATACAGGTTTTCCTGCATCGTAAAATTCTTTTTGATTTAAGATTGTATCGATACAAACAGTTGACTTACCTGTTTGACGGTCACCGATTACAAGCTCACGTTGTCCACGACCAACCGGGATCATAGCATCTACTGCCTTGATACCTGTCTGTAATGGCTCCGTAACTGGCTGACGAAAGATAACTCCAGGAGCTTTTCTTTCTAACGGCATTTCGTATAAGTCTCCACCGATTGGTCCTTTTCCATCAATTGGAAAACCAAGCGTGTTTACTACACGTCCTACCATTTGCTCACCTACTTTAAGAGAAGCGATACGTTGTGTTCTTTTTGCAGTTGATCCTTCTTTGATACCTGTTGATGGTCCTAAAAGTACCACACCAACATTGTCTTCTTCAAGGTTCAATACAATTGCTTCAAGTCCGTTATCAAATTCAACTAACTCACCGTATTGTACGTTAGATAGCCCGTAAATACGAGCAATACCATCTCCAACTTGAAGTACTGTTCCTACTTCCTCTAGCGTAGCACCAGATTCAAAACCTTCTACTTGCTTTCTTAATATTGCTGAAATTTCAGCAGGTTTGATTTCCGCCATCTTAATTTATAATTTAGACACTTTTATGTGTAATAAAACTAATTACTTAACTCTCTTTTTAATACTTGCAATCTGTTTGCAACAGAAGCATTGTATTGTTGATCTCCTATTCTTAAAATAAACCCTCCAATAATTGAAGCATCTACCGTATTTTCTATTGTTATTTTTTTATCTGACAATGTTGCGATTTTAGCTAAAACTTTAGCTTCTAATGCCGCATCCATAGGAATTGCTGTTGTAACTTTTGCTACTTCAACTCCGTTTCCTTCGTCAAATAATTTATTGTATTCTACAGCTATTGCTTCTAGAATCTCAAATCTTTTGTTCTCAAACAATAAATGAAATAAACCTTTAGTAACTCCATTTACATCTGCGAAAACTTCTAAAAGAGCACTTTCTTTAACTTCAACTTTTGTTGTTGGGTTTTGAATAAAAGTACTTAATTCTGTATTGGTATCAATTGCAGAAGCAATTGATTTCATGTCGTTATTGACAACTTCGGCAACACCTTTAGAGTTTGCTAAGTCCAGAATTGCTTTTGCATAACGAATTGCTGCTCTTGTACTTGCCATAATCTTAGTTTAACTTTACGTCACCTAACATTTTCTCAACTAATTTAGTTTGAGCTTCTTTGTTAGATAATTCATCTTTCAACAATTTTTCAGCAATGCTTAATGATAACGTTGAAACTTGAGATTTCAATTCTGCCATTGCAGCATTTTTTTCGCTTTCGATAGCCGCTTTAGCTTGCTCGATCATTTTAAGACCTTGCTCTTGTGCTTCGTTTTTAGAATCAGCAATCATTTTATCTTTGATCTCACGAGCTTCTTTCAACATTGCATCACGCTCAGCACGAGCTTCATTCAAAATTCTTTGATTGTCTGCTTGTAAGTTCTCCATTTCTTTCTTTGCATTTTCTGCAGAAAGTAATGCATCTTTAATTCCTTCTTCTCTATCTACGATAGATTGCATAATTGGTTTCCAAGCAAATTTTACTAAAAGCAAAATTAACACCAACAAGATAAGAGCTTGCCAAAAGAATAAACCGAATGAAAAATCGTTAATTAACTTATCCATTTTATAACTATATTAAATATTTAATTTCTTTTTAAAAAGGTAACAACATCTTTAACCAACCGTTAAAGATGCTGTTATTTTTTTCTTTATTATTTTCCTAAGATTAAAGCAGCAAATGCTAAACCTTCTAATAAAGCCGCGATAATAATCATCGCAGTTTGAATTTTACCAGCAGCTTCTGGCTGACGAGCAATAGCGTCCATAGCAGATCCACCGATTTTACCTAAACCTAAACCTGCACCGATTACTACTAAACCAGCACCTACTAAAGTTGGAATTGTTCCCATAACTATTTATATATATAAAATTAAACTTCTAAATTAAATAATAACATTCTCGTCTTTGTGACCGTGATCGTCATCATGATGATGATCTTGAACTGCCATACCAATAAACAATGATGATAACATTGTAAAGATAAAGGCTTGCAAAAATGCAACTAAAACTTCAATAACCGAAATAAACAATGTTAATCCGAATGAAATTGGTAAATCTGCTGCTAAATTTTTTCCTAAGAAAATCATAGCGATCAAACTCATAATTACTACGTGACCTGCTGTAATATTTGCATACAAACGAATTAATAATGCAAATGGTTTTGTCAACATACCTAACACCTCAATTGGTGCTAAAATAATTTTCATTGGAACTGGTACTCCTGGCATCCAGAAAATGTGTCCCCAATATTCTTTGTTTGCACTGAATTGTGTAATTAAGAATGTAAATAATGCTAAACAAACTGTGATTGCAATATTTCCGGTAACGTTAATTCCAAGTGGTGTCATCCCTAATAAGTTTAACAACCAAACGAAGAAGAATACAGTTAATAGGTAACCCATATATTTTCTGTATTTTTTCTCTCCAATATTAGGAAGAGCAATTTCATTTCTGATGAAAATGATTAGCGGCTCTAATACTCTACCAAAACCAGTTGGGATTGGTCCTTTTTTATATGATTTTGCTAAACCTGTAAACATTAACAACATTAATATTGACACGAAAAGCATTGCAACTACATTTTTAGTAATTGAGAAATCTAATGGTTTCTCATTTGTTGGATGTCCGTGCTCGTCAAAATTAATTGTACCGGCAGCATCTGTTTTGTAAATTTTACCGTGAGCTAATTTGTAAAAGCTTCCGTCAACTTCTGCAACTGCTTCACCGTGGTGTAATTTTGAAGAAGAGAAAATTTTCAAACCGCCATCAATAAGGATAACAGGTAATGGGAAACCATAATTTTTATTTTCTTTCTCATCTGAAAAGAAAACAAAATCGTGAGAATCTTGCAAGTGATGATCAATAAAAGCATCAACTTTAGCCTTTGGGTCCTGAGCTACATGCTCTCCTCCCTCATGACTTTCATGTGAAACTACTTTCCCTTCATGCACTGCCTCGGTTTGTACATTTGTTGAGTCGTTCTCTGCGTTAGCAAAGCTCGTTACTGGAAGACAAGCTACTAAAGTGGCAAGAATAAATTTAAGAGGTTTGTTTGAAATCACCATATCTGTTAAAAATCTTATTTTTTTACGTTTCTAAAATTTGGTGCAAAGGTACATTTTTTATTAATATTCAAAAGGATATCAAAAATTATTTTTGAGTCTTCTTTTGAAGAATCCCTATTTTATTGCTTTTCGTTTAATAATCGGATAGTTAAAAACGTCTCAAATAACAAAAATAAAATAAATGTTATAAAAAAACTTATTTTCTCCATCATAACCTCCTCTGATTTATTTGCCAAAATGGGCCTCAAAATTAAATATCCCAATAACATCTGTGCAAAGGTGCCAAATAAGAAAACCATCCCGACAATTTCGAAATTCTTGTTTTTTACTATTAATAGTATACCATATAATAATGTGGCTAATCCAAAAAATATTAGATACAGAAATTCTAAACTATAAAAGAAGTTTTGAGTGTTTATTGCAAAAGCAAAAAACGCCGCTTTGTGTAAAATATAAGCTGTTAAAGCAAATAAAAATAAATGTAGAATTGATTTGTAATTTTTTAAAAGCATCTTAAAATAATTTTTATACAAAGATGCACTATTTATTTAAAGCTGCTTTTAAAAGATAAATTACTTTGTTTTATTGATGTCGTTTACCTGGCGAATGACATTATACAAAGCCAAGCCTACACCAAGCATCACAAAAATGGTGTTGTAATAAACTTTAGGGCTGGGATGATTTTCATCTAACCAATTACCAAAATAGGAAAACAGAAAAATGATGACTCCCATTTGGACAGGAATATTAATCAGCGGTAACCACTTATTCCTTCTGTTTTTGTTCGGCTCCTTTTCCATTTATTAGTTTTACTTCGTTGGTATTGGTTAACATACTGCAAGTCGCTGTAAAATCGGCACCAGGTTCTATCGAAAGTTTTCCAACGGTAACTTCGCCGTGAATTTGCGCTGTGGCTTTTATATTAAGAACTTCCAAAACCTTTATTTTTCCTTGAAATTCTCCTTCAATATCAGCATTATTACAAACGATTTCACCTTTTACAACACCGGAAACTCCGATAACTAATTTTCCTTGTGAGGTAAAATTACCTATTAATTCGCCATCTAATCTAAAATCTGCTTTTGAAACGATGTCGCCTATAATCGAGGTTCCTTCTACTATTCTATTGGTTTTTCCTAAAAGTTCTGTTCCGTTTTTTTTTACTTTATCAAACATTAGATTATGGGATTTTGGGGGCTGTGTAAACGTCAATATTTTTTTTAATTTGAACTATTTTATAATTGTCGCTCGAGATAATAATTGCCTTATTTGAGATCTTGTATTTTTTATCGTCCCTGAAAACACCGGCAAGATCATTAGCATAAGCTTCCGACTTTATACCATGAATAACCACAAAACTCTGGGTTTTATTGTACCTATCGATAGATGTTCTAAGTTTTAGGAAATTCTCTATGTCTAAAAACTTGTGAATTGCTTCCTCGACTTTTTTACCGGTCTTAGTATCTTCATTAGCAATTGGATAGATAATTTTCCAATTCTTTGCATCAACAGTTGTAAAATCAAGTTTTTCTAAGTTTGGAACTTGTTTTTCCAAAATTTCACGCGCATTTTTCCCTTCTACGCTATTCGGATAATTATCGGCAACATTTTCTAAGCCTTTCTTATACGCTGCCAGACCATTTACTTTTCCTAATGTATTCGCTTTCAATAACTCATACTTAGAAACGATCTCATCTCCGGAATATTGATTGATTAAATTATCAATATTATCCAAGACCAAATCAAATTGTTCTTCCTGGAATAATTTATACCATTTTTGATATTCTTTTTCCGGGAGTGCCAAATCATCATTACCTGTGTTATTTAAGATTTGTGCATATCTTGAATTTGGATAGTTTGTGGTAATTTTCGATTTTATCTCTTGAGCTTTTCGCGGATCCGTAATTTCGTAAATCTTGTACAAATTGTACATGGCTGGTAAAACCAATTTTTCTTCTGGATTATTTTTCAATAATTGCTCCAATTTACCACTCGCCAAATTGTATTCTTTAAACTTTTCCTTGTAAATAAGCCCTAATTGATAGTACGCAAAATTGCGCTCTTTTCCAATGCTATCCATAGCCAACTCAGTAGTCGGAAGCTGTTTTTCATAAAAATCTGTTGTGTATTTTTCGATAACAATGGTGTCTTTTACCGCATTTAAAGAATCCTGAGTCATCTCTGCTGCTTCTTTTGCTATTGCATCATCATTTGCCGCTTTTGATGAAGCCATTCTCCAATAACCTCCTAAGATTCTGTTCCCCCAAGACTTTCTAAATTGCAACTTACCGTAAGCAACCGTTGTTGGATTGTAAAAATAAAAGGTACTTGTTGTCTCATTAGCAGATGGCGGATTAAAAACTCCAACACCAGGCGGAACGATGCCTGGTTGAGATTGTGGATTAACAGCCGTTGGTTCACTATCTGCTTTTGTATTACGCTCTACATTAGCCAGTTTTTCTTTTTCTTTTTCCTCCAGAATACGTTTGGCTTCGTCTTTCTTTTTAAGCTCAACAATATAGTTTTCAAAATATAACTTTCGGTCGGGAGCCGGTAAACCATACACGGTAATAATACTGTCATTGCGTTTGGCAATGGCCTCGTATTTTATAACATTGTCTAAGTTTTTTCTGTTTTTTTCTATAAATGTAAACTCTCTGCTTTTAGGATCTAATTTTACCAATGTACTGTCATAGTATTTCGCAGCCATGGTATAATCTGTATTTTTAAAGTACATATTTCCGATATTCCGATAGGTGGAAGCAATCAGATAAGGATCTTTGGATTTTCTGTCCAATGATTTGTTGTAGAATTCTAAGGCATTTTCCTGTTCTTTTCTTTTATCAAAAAAGACACCCATTTCGAAAAACAGTACATCATAATAGGGTCTGTTCTCACGATCTGCTACCAGCTTATTGTATTTTTCAATAAAAATGGTATCATTACCCGTTTCATAATCATACAGTTGTGCCTTTTTTGCATAAGCATGCATCATATATTTTCGATCGGCTTTTCGATTCATATCAATAACCCCATCGTAATAATAAATAGCGCTGTCTTTTTTACCCTCTTCCTGATACAACTGTCCTAAAATAAAACGGTATCGGGCTTTGTCTTCATTTATTCGGCTAAACTCTTCCGCAATTTTAAGTTTGGTAACGGCACTGTCTCTCTTTTCTAAATTTAAGAAAGCCTCTGCCAATAATGCATTGGCATCCGAAAAAGTTTGTTTTTTTAGATCTGTATTTTTTAGTAGTTTGTTAATGTTTTTTACAACAATCGCATCATTTCCCAGGCGCATATTGGTTTTCTCGCGCCAGATTTTTGCGGTATAAATATTACTGCTGTTGGGATATTTGTATAAAATATAATTGAATGCTTCTAAAGCTGGAATAAAACGCTGATCATAATATCTCGCTTTTCCTAGCATTAGATAGGCCTCGTCTATCTGAGAATTTTTTTCCCGTCCGCCAATATTCATGGAATGCTTCTGAATGGCTTTTGTTGCTTTTGTTTCGGCCTTCTCGAAATCCGCATTTTTAGCTTTGGTATCATCCGCGAAACTCTCATCGACCTGCATTTTCTCAATAGGCAGCATTTTCCAGAAATTATCCTGATTATTGCCTTGAATTGATTTTAATCCCTTGTCTAAACCTATACCCCCATTGTACAGAATATTATATTTTGTACTTAAAGCATGAGAATTTCGAGACAAAAAAGTGTTGTTTTTGGTAGAGCAGGCTATCAAAAGGAAGAAAAACACCAGAAAAAAGCTATATTTAAGAGTATTCTTTTTCAATAGAAAAGAGTTTAAATCATTTAACTTCTAAAAACGATTTTTAGTATAATGACTTGTAAAAATACGCTTCTTTTTGTAATATCGAAATTTATACTGCAAAAAACGATTCCAATTCTTGTAAGGTTTCTTTTGAAGTTTGAATATCTTTAACTATTTCTCCTTTATTGAGTGCCACAATTCTATCGCAAACCTCTACCGTGTGCTGCAAATCATGACTGGAAACCAGAACGGTTACGTTTGGATCTTCGGCTAATTCTTTGATAATTTTTTTCAATCGACTTACGGTTGTAGGATCTAAATTTGCAAAAGGCTCATCCAGAATAATCACTTCAGGATTACCGATAAGTGTGGCAATTATCCCCACCTTCTTCTGATTTCCCTTAGATAAATCGCGCAGGTACTTTTTGTTTTTCAAGATTTCTCCATTAAAAAACTCTTCCTGTTTTGCCAACAAGGCATCTACATCTGCTTTATTCTGGTGACGTAAATCTCCAATAAAATAAAAATATTCTTCCGGGGTTAAATACCCAATCAGGAAACTTTCGTCGAGAAAAGAACCTGTAAACGATTTCCAATTTTCATTGGTATTAACCTGAATATCATTGCTTTTAATATTTCCCGTCGAAGGCTGAATCAAATCCAATAATAAACTGAAAAAAGTGGTTTTTCCGGCTCCGTTATTTCCAACTAATCCGAAACTTTGCCCTTTTGGAATCTCAAGATGTTCAATATTTAAAACTGTTGTCCCGTTGTATTTTTTTGAAAGCTGACTTACTTGTATCATTGTGATTGTGGATTTTAGATTTTAGATTGTTGATTTTAGATTAAAAAAGTGATTGTTTTCATCCGATAAAAATTATCTCATTATCAAATTGACACATTTTCTAATTAATTCTTTTGTTTATAAGCACTTATCGTACTGTATTTTTCTATTTTGTATCTTTTTTCAATTAAAGAAAAGACCTTGTTTCTAAAAATAAAACCTAAAAAACCGGCTCCGGCAACTAATACTAATCCGAGCGTTTTATCTCCCAAATAAAGTCCGATACCATACAATCCCAAAGGCAATAATATTTTTGGTAAAGTCAATAACATGGCATTAACATTGAACGCTTTTTTATCGCTAAAGGCTCCTCCTGCATTACTCAAATCAATTGGCGTTTTGGTAAATGCACCTCCTAAAAGTACCATGTGAGAATTAACTCCAATATTATAAATCGCTCCAACAACGATTGTTAAGTACACTTCCCATCCGTAAAAAAGATAAAAAGAAGCAATAATTGTTGAAACAAAAGTGGCAATCACGATCAACCACCATTTTGAAGTAATATAACCGCGATACGGAATATTCTGCGTCATCATCAATTGATAATACGAACTGTCCCAACTCGGTACAAATTGTCCGAAAACAAATAGAAATCCACCCGAAACAAATATCCCGGCAAAAATATACATCACAGCCGGCTGGTGTGAATTTCCAAAAAAGATAAGCCCGTAAAACAAAAAGAGAACACTCATTAAAATAGTTGTTTTTGATCTCTTGTTCCTCTTAATCAATTTAATATCATTCTTAAGAAATGTCCCCAAAGTACCAAACTGATTCAGCCACGAAAGATTTTCTGTGCTGGCAATGTCTTCTTTTTTAGAAAGTCCTGCATCTAAATATAAATTGTTTTTAAAATATTTAAATGTAAAAACATACAAACTAACTAATACCAAGACCGGAATAAAGACCATTCCCTTTGTGTTATAAAACCCTTGAAAAAAGGGAGCTGTAAAAGTTGTAATGTCGAATATCTTGTAGTATTGTGCTGCTCCTAAGGCCACAATTACAGCTACAAAAACAACAAACAACTTGTCGATATTACTCAAAATGATATTCAGAAAGTTGTTGATATATACTAACGAAAGAACCGCCAGATGCCAAAAAATAATACCCACAATATCATACCCTTCAATAGCTAATACGATCGAAAAAGGAAGAAAGAAAAGCGCATGGACCCAATTAAAAAAAGACAAAGCTGTTTTGCCCAGCGAAAAATGAACAATTGTTGGTTTCTTAAAAGGCAAAACCAATAACGGTTTTATGTTAAGCACCGGTATAGCTTGCATCAGCAATCGAATAACGAGGTCGAACAGAAAATAATAAATTAGAAATCTGTTAACCGTAACTAATGGTTCCAGATTCATTTCTTTAAGCATATAAAAGGCTCCAACACCCATCCCTATAAAAAGGATTGAAAAATAGATCATCAAGAAACCAATCAGAATTTTCATGGCCAAATTGGAACCAAATGACGCAGATCGAATAAAGGCTTTCCATTCCAGGTAAATAAACTTTTTAATCATGGTTCTTTGGTTTTCAGTTTTATAGTAAGAGATCAAATGTAAGTAAACGTTACAAAAAAAGTTAAAAAAAATAATTTCATTACCATCAATTAGCTGTTGTTTGCTACTTTTGCAGAAAATATCATATCATGCCTTCATTCTTAAAACTTATAATTAAAGAGGTAAAACGTGAAACTGCCGATGCTGTTTCTGTTCTTTTTAATGTTCCCGAAGAACTAAAACCGGATTATAAATTTGTTGCCGGACAATATATAAACTTAAAACTAACCCTTGACAATCAAGAGATTAGACGTGCTTACTCAATTTGTTCCGGACCGGAAAGCGGTGAATTAAGAATTGCGGTAAAAGCGGTTAAAAATGGTTTGTTTTCGCAATTTGCAAATACCAAATTAAAAGCCGGAGATGTTCTTGAAGTAGGTCACCCTGAAGGAAAATTTACTTTTGAACCAGATGCTGAAAGACAAAAAAATTACGCAGCTTTTGTAGCAGGTAGCGGAATCACTCCTGTACTTTCTATTATAAAGTCCGTTTTAAAAAGTGAACCAAAAAGCTCATTTGTATTGGTTTATGGAAATAAAACACCTGAAGAGACGATCTTTCATCAGGAATTACATGATTTACAATTGCAATATGTAGGGCGCTTATTTGTGCATTATGTATTTAGTCAGGCTAAAGCTGAAAATGCTTTATTTGGCAGAATTGACAAATCGGCTGTGAATTTTGTATTGAATAACAAACATAAAGAATTACAATTTGATAAATTCTACTTGTGTGGTCCTGAGGAAATGATCAATACGGTTTCGGGTATTCTAAAAGAGAAAAACATAAAAGAATCTGCTATTAAGTTTGAACTTTTTACTTCTTCTACTAAAGAAAATCAAATCAATACCTCATTAGAAGGACATACAAAAATTACGGTTTTAGTTGATGATGATGAAGTTACTTTTGAAATGTCTCAAAAACAAACGATTCTTGACGCAGCACTAAAACAAGGAATCGATGCGCCTTATTCTTGCCAAGGCGGAATTTGCAGCAGCTGTCTAGCACGTATCACAACAGGAACGGCAGAAATGACTAAAAATTCTATTTTAACTGACCGAGAAATTGCTTCCGGTTTAGTCTTGACCTGTCAAGCACACCCAACATCGGAGACTATTTACGTAGATTTTGATGACGTTTAGGAGAGTTTCTTAGTCGCAGTCGCGGTTTTCAGTCGCAGTTTACAGATATAAAAAAAGAGTTTGCTTTGCAAACTCTTTTTTTTGTTGTTATTTATTGTGACATATAAACAGTAAGATGTGACTAAAAACTGTGACTGAAAACTGAGACTGTCAGGCTGAGCGAAGTCGAAGCCCCTTTTAATTAATAGGCCTTCGACTTCGCTCAGGGTGACATAAATGCTGTCGAGTTGTAACTATAAACTGTGACCGCAAACTGCGACTGAGACTGCGACTGCAAACTGAGACTACAAACCGAAACTACTTTTTTTCTTCCAAAAGCGACTGAATCCTCTTAACCACTTTCTTAGGAGAAATGGTTCTCATGGCATCTTCATAACCTTCTATTATTTTATTTCCATATACAGAAGACGGTAAATTAGGATACAGATTTCGATCCGAAACCAAAGCATTATCAAGACTTTGATTAAACGGTAAAAATCCTGCATACGGATGCGTTGCGCCCCAGAGCGTAACCACTTTTACACCCAACATCGCTGCAATATGTGCATTTCCGGAGTCCATGGAAAGCATTACGTCCAGATTGCTTATTATTTTTAGCTCTTGTTGGAATTTAATTTTTCCGGCTACATTTATTACATTTTTAAAGGGCTTTGAAAGAGACTCTAAAATTTCGATTTCTTTCTTTCCTCCTCCAAAAAGCAAAATGGTTTGCTCTTTATTATCGGCCAGTTTTGCAATTACTTCCTCCATGAAATCCAACGGATACACTTTAGAATCATATTGTGCAAATGGTGCAATTCCGATTAGTTTTTGGTAACTTTCTCCCACTAAATCGGTAATTTCAGCACTTAATACTGCTCTTTTCGGAAATTCGGGATTCGTTAAGTTGACGGGAAAACCCAGTTTTTCAAACACTTTTGCGTGTCTCTCAAACATCGTAGGTAATTGCTTGAAAATTTTATTCTCGACGCGTGTCAATTCCTTTTTACCTTCTCGTCCTTTGTCGACTGTGGCTCTCTTTTTTCCGGTTAAAGCAAAAAGAAAACTCACAATTTTAGATCTTAAAACATTATGTAAATCTGCAAAAGCATCAATTTTGAGTTTTTTGACATCTGAAAATAATCTCAAAAGCCCCAGAAAACCTTTGTGGCGTTCCTTTTCATCAAAAGCAAAAAAATCAAGATTGGGAATTCCTTCAAAAAAAGGCTTAAAAAACGGACGTGAAATCACCGTAACTTTTACCGTCGGATACTGTTTTACAAAAGCACGTAAAACAGGAACCGTCATGGCAACATCTCCCATTGCAGAGAGTCGCATGACGGCTATATGTTGAATAGTCTTAGACAATTTTGCTGTCAAACTATTTTTTGTTTTGGTATAAAACCGGATTCAAATCATCGTCGTTGTACATTTTCATTTGTTTGTACACTTTCATGAATTTATCTCCATTTTCGATATCTGTCAGCAAATCATCGATGGCTGTAGATAAATCACTTCTTTGTTCTAAAAGAATATTTAATTTTTCCTGACACTTATCTCTGTGCTCTTGTGAAGCCTCTGCACGAGTAGCTTCTTCATGCATATGATAAATTTTTAATGCCAAAATAGACAATCTGTCAAATGCCCAAGCCGGACTTTCAGAGTTGATTTTCGCACCGTCTTTTACTTTTACTTCGCTGTATTTTTGCAAAAAGTAACTGTCGATATATTCTACCATATCGGTACGTTCCTGGTTAGAAGCATCAATTCTTCTTTTTAATGTTAATGCTGCTACCGGGTCAATTTGCGGATCACGAATAATATCTTCAAAATGCCATTGAACAGTGTCAATCCAGTTTTTTAAGTATAATAAATGTTCAAATTTATCTTTTGGAAACGGATTGTTTATAGGTTGATCAACATTATCAAACTCGTGATAATCTTTGATGCTTTGTTCGAAAACCGAATATGCTAATTTTGAAAACATGTCTTTATTTTTTAGAGAGACAAAGATACTTTTTATACTTTTATAGTTCGAAAAAAAACTTTACTTTTTCGTCATTAATAAAGGTTATATCCTAACAATTCTAAAAACTCCTTATGAAAATTCATTATATATCGGAAGATAACAGTGTTTTAAACCATTTTTTAGGTCAAATTCGAAATATAAATGTTCAGAACGACAGTATGCGTTTTCGAAGAAACATAGAGCGAATTGGTGAAATTATGGCCTATGAACTGAGTAAAACTTTGGCTTATAAAAGTGTCGAAATTCAGACTCCGCTTGGGATTAAAAAAACAACTGAAATAAGCGAAGATCTGGTTTTATGTTCAATTTTAAGAGCTGGATTACCCCTGCACAATGGGTTTTTAAATTATTTTGATCATGCAGAAAATAGTTTTGTTTCTGCTTGCAGACATCATCCGAATAATGATGATGCTTTTGAAATTTTAGTTGAATATCAGGCGCTTTCAAACATAAACAATAAAACGGTTTTGCTTCTTGACCCGATGTTGGCCACAGGTCAATCTATCGTTGCTGTTCATGAAAAATTAGTACAGAACGCAACTCCAAACGAAATTCATATTGTAGTCGTGATTGCTGCTCCGGAAGGCATACAGTATCTGGAAAAGAATCTTCCCGAAAATTGCCACTTATGGGTTGCTTCGCTGGACGAGAAATTAAACGAAAAAAATTACATTATTCCGGGTCTTGGTGATGCCGGTGATCTTGCTTATGGCAGTAAATTATAATTGGGACAAAAATGTAAATAAACTACAGGCAATGAGCGCGTAAAAAACAATTTCGTTATTTAACTTTTGCTGTATATATTCTACATGTCCTGATGCCATAATGGTTAAAGGCGCAATACTAAACAACAATAAATCATTGCTTTTGTTTGGTGAAACAATAAAAACGATAACCGCTATAAAAAAACAGGCTACTACTTTTTTGTATGATGAATGCACAATTTGTGGCCTGTTTGAAAAGGTTGTTAACATCGAAAACACAAAAAACAAGGCTACCGCAGTGTAGATTGAAAGTGCAGCGTTTTCGTAATTGTTCTTAAAATAATCAATACTGAAATCAACTACAGCACGTTTTTCAAAAAACTGAATGGCATCGATATGAAAGACCAAAGAGATTAATAAAAAAATCACGCTAACAGCCAAAAGTGCTATAAAAGGCAATACCCAATTTCTATAATCACGTGAAACGTGAAAAATAATCGATATAAAAACCAATATCAGGAAAAGAATACACCAAAATTGAAATAAAGAAGCTACTAAAATCCAAAAAGAAGCGTCAAATATTTTTTCTTTTGAAGCCTTCAGAGATTGCAGTGAGATTAACCTTCTAAGGGCTAACAGAATAAAAAAGTTCGCATATATTACATTCGAATCATTAAATATTGTGGGGAAAAACAATAAGAATAATAAGTAGAAAAATATCGAATAACCGTTGTCTTTACTGAGTCCGTTCTTCTTTACGATAAAATTAATCAGGAAAAAAGAAGCAAAAATAAAACACAAAAGACTTATTTTTTGAAATGCCAAAAACGGGGAACTGATCCAGGATGGTTCCTGAATTTGAAAAAGAAAAAAGAAAACCAGTATTAAAATTACGACCAATGAATAATTTAATGGCGTAGATTTTTTAAAAACACTTGTTATCATAAGGATATTTTATACTTTTGTGACTGTAAATATAATACTTGTTTAAAAGGAAAACCAACAAGTTGAAAAAGATTCGATCAATTGAATTTTGTTTTCAATGCGTTACAAAACAATAAATAACATATAATTTTATAAATTATGACAGCTTTTTTTGAAGGAATACAATACTTATTCGTTAACATTTTATTTGCTCCACTTGACTTTTTACGTCGTTTAGAGCTAATTACTTGGTTTGGTGCAAACACAATTAACTGGATATTTATGATTATTTGTTCTGCAGCAATCGTATATTGGATTAAACAATTACGCATTTTTGACGCTGCAGGAACAGAAAATCAAGATACTACGGCTCACTCTTTCTTAAAGTAAGTCGAAGCCGATATCTTTTCTAAAATACATCTTATCAAAATTTAGTTTATCTATGTTTTGGTAAGATTTTTTTATGGCTTGTTGGAAATCATCTCCGTAAGAAGTAATCGTCAATACACGACCTCCGTTACTCAAAACTGCTCCATCTTCTAATTTAGTTCCCGCGTGGAAAACAATAGAATCAGTAATATTTTCTAAACCGGTAATTACTTTTCCTTTCTCGAAATCTTCCGGATATCCGCCTGAAACCACCATAATTGTTGTGGCACTTCTTGGATCAACCTCTAATTCAAAAGAATCTAATTTCTGATCTGCTACGGACAAGAACAGTTCAACTAAATCAGATTTTAATCTTGGTACTACAACTTCTGTTTCCGGATCACCCATTCTCACGTTGTATTCAATAACGATTGGTTCGTTTTTCACATTGATCAAACCAATAAATACAAATCCTTTGTATTCGATTCCATCTTTCTGAAAACCTTCAATTGTTGGTTTAACGATACGTGTTTCGATTTTTTCCATCAAAACCGCATCTACATAAGGAACCGGAGAAACAGCTCCCATTCCGCCTGTATTTAATCCTGTATCACCTTCTCCAATTCGTTTGTAATCTTTAGCTGTTGGCAAAATTTTATAGCTTTTCCCGTCAGTTAAAACAAAACAGCTTAATTCAATTCCGTCTAAAAATTCTTCTATAACTACTTTTGAACTTGCCGCACCAAATTTTTGATGAACCAGCATGTTTCTCAATTCAGTTTTAGCTTCTTCTAAATCCTGAATAATCAAAACTCCTTTTCCGGCAGCTAAACCATCTGCTTTTAAAACGTATGGCGGTTGTAATGTTTCTAAAAAGTCACATCCTTTTTCAACTGTTTCAGCCGTAAAACTGTCGTAAGCTGCAGTTGGAATGTTATGTTTCATTAAGAATTCTTTAGCGAATTCTTTACTTCCTTCTAATTGTGCCCCTAATTTAGATGGTCCAATAACCGGAATATGCTTTAAACTTTCGTCATTTTTGAAAAAATCGTAAATACCTTTTACCAACGGATCTTCAGGTCCAACGACTACCATACCTACTTTTTCCTGTAGTACAAATGTTTTTATAGCATCAAAATCGGTTGGAGACATTGCAACATTTGTGGCAATACCGGCAGTTCCGGCATTTCCCGGTGCAACAAAAAGTTTTTCGCAAAGCGGACTTTGAATCATTTTCCATGCAAATGCATGCTCTCTTCCGCCTGATCCCAATAGTAAAATTGTCATGTGTTGTTGTATTTAGTTGTGGTGCAAAAATAATTGCTTTTGAACGTAAAAAATAATTAAATCTTAAAAAGTTGTTGATTCATCACTGTTAGTAATTGGATAATATTATTTTTGATGAAAATTCAGTCTTCAAATGATTTCTCTTTTTGATCTTTCGCTTCAATTAAATGGTTTTCCGATAAAGAAAGCAAAGGCTCATTTAGATGCAATCACTCGTCTTTCTGAAAAGGAGTTTTTACAATTTCTTCAAAAACAAAAAGATGATATTGTTGGTTTTCACTTGCAAAACAATCCATTTTATAACGAATTAGTTGGAAACAAAATTGTTCAAAAATGGGAAGATTTACCCGTTCTGAATAAGCAAAATTTGCAAAAGCCACTCGAACATAGACTTTCAAAAGGCTATACTTTAAAAAATGTCTATCGCAACAAAACGTCCGGATCCAGCGGGACGCCTTTTGTTTTTGCTAAAGATAAATATACTCATGCCTTGACCTGGGCTTCCAATAGTATGCGTTTTGGCTGGTTCGGAATCGATTTTAATCACTCTTATCAGGCGCGATTTTACGGAATTCCAATGGACTTCGTTGGCTATCAAAAAGAGCGCTTTAAAGATTATTTAGGGAACCGGTTCCGATTTCCTGTTTTTGATTTATCGGATGAAGTTTTGGAAAGATTTCTACAGAAATTCAAAACAAAAAAATTCGATTACCTCAACGGCTACACCAGTTCTATTGTTTTGTTTGCTAAATTATTAGAGAAAAAAAATAGTGTTTTAAAAGACATTTGCCCAACACTAAAAGCCTGTTTTGTGACTTCGGAAATGCTTTTTGAATCGGATAAAAAACTATTAGAAAAGCAATTCGGAATTCCGATTATCAATGAATACGGGGCTTCGGAACTGGATTTGATTGCTTTTGAAAATCCAAAAGGCGAATGGCAATTAAACTCCGAAACGCTTTTTATTGAAATTTTGGATGAACATAATCAGGTTTTACCTTATGGAAAAGAAGGTCGAATTGTGATTACTTCTTTATTTAACAAAGCAAATCCATTTATAAGATACGACATTGGCGACATTGGAATTTTAGATGAAAAAAGTACGCTTCAAAAACCGATTCTCAAAAAACTGGTTGGCAGAACCAATGATGTTGCTATCCTGCCAAGCGGGAAAAAATCCCCCGGATTGACGTTTTATTATGTCACCAAAAGCATAATTGAAGACGATGGTAATGTAAAAGAGTTTATCATCAAACAAATCCAATTAGATACGTTCGAAATTGAATATATCAGTGAACATGAATTAGATACCCATCAGATTCAAAAAATAGAGGAGGCAATTTCTCTGTATTTAGAACCTAATTTAAATTTCCGTTTTATTCGAAAGACGGTTTTAGAAAGAACGAACCGTGGAAAACTAAAACAGTTTAATTCTTATTTATAAATAAAATCTTACATTTGTTTTTCAATTAAAAACTTATGGACGATCTATCTTTACTTCCGGAAGAAACAATTTCTAACAAAATATACTTTATTCGCAATCAAAAAATAATGCTTGATCGTGATCTTGCGATGCTCTATGGTGTTGAAACAAAGGTTTTAAAACAAGCTGTTAAAAGAAATTTATCTCGATTTCCAGAAGATTTTATGTTCGAACTTAATGAATCAGAGTTTAAAAATTGGAGGTCACAATTTGTGACCTCCAATTCTGATAAGATGGGTTTACGTTATGCTCCAATGGCATTTACAGAACACGGAATTTTAATGCTTTCAAGCGTTTTGAAAAGCGATAAAGCAATTCAGACCAATATTCAAATTATGCGCATTTTTACAAAAGTGAGAGAATTGCTTTTAGGTACCACAGAAATGAAAATTGATATTCTCCAAATTCAAAAGAAATTAGAAAATCACGATAAAAATATAGAATTGGTTTTTAGTTACTTAGATGAATTAACGGAGAAAAAGGAAAACGAAAGTGAAAGAATTAAAATTGGTTATAAAAAATAATATTCTTTAAGGCTACAAATTACAACCTCCGATCTTACTCTATTTATTCTTTATATATCGTGGTTTTATAACCAACTGCGTAAATAAAAATCTTGTCATCAACAAAAGAGAAAATACAAAGTTATAACCGTGAAATCCTCTGTAAACGCCAAAATTGTGTTTAATCAATTTGAATTTTGAAGATGAAATAGAATCCTTTCTAATTCTATAAAAAGCCAAAGGTTCCGGTATAGGTTTCGTCGCTTTGATTTGTTTTAAAATCGTCAGCCATAAACGCCAATCCTGTCTTTTCTGAGAGGCTGGCAAGGCAATTTTTCCAAAATAAGCGGTATCGTAAATTGCCGTTAAATTGCCTACATAATTGCAGTAAAATAGTTGCTTATATGTTAGCTTTAATGGTGCTTCTACTCTTCTGTTTAAATGGTTACCTTCTTCGTCTATGCAATCATAAAATGAAAAGGTAAAAGGCAAATTGTTTGCTTTTAAAAACCGGATTTGTTTTTCCAGCTTTTCCGGAAACCATAAATCATCGGCATCGAGATAGGCAATATATTTTCCTGTTGCTTTTTCTAAGGCTACATTTCTCGCAAAACCATTTCCGGAGTTCTTCGCTAACTGAAAAAATTTTACTCTGTTGTCGTTTCGAGCAAATTCCGCAATAATAGCAACCGTTTGATCCGTTGAAGCATCATCAACCAAAATTGCTTCCCAGTTTTGATAACTTTGATTCTGGACTGATTCTAAAGTTGCTCTGATGAACTTTTCAGTATTATAGGTGGGTATTATAATCGATACTAATTCATTCATTTGAAGACGACTATCGGAATTTATATTTTTTAATTTAAAAAAAATCAGTCCGAATTCAATTAAGAAATCCGGACTGTATGAAGTGCATTATTTTATATAACTCGAGAAATCTTTGTGTTCTTCTTTAGAAAGTTCTTCCGGAGAAAGGGATCTGAAATAATCATACGTAATTTTCATTCCTTCCGAACGATTTACTTTTGCTTCCCAGCCCAATAGTTCTTTTGCTATTGTGGTGTCTGGTTGACGTTGTAAGGGATCATTTATTGGTAATGGATGGTAGACTACCTTTTGATTGGTTCCTGTCAATTTAATGATTTCTTCTGCAAAATCTTTAATTGTGATTTCATCCGGATTTCCAATATTTACAGGATACACATAATCAGAATGCAATAATCTGAAAATACCTTCTACCTGATCATCCACATAACAAAACGAACGTGTTTGCATTCCATCGCCAAAAATCGTCAAATCTTCTCCACGAAGTGCCTGTCCAATAAATGCAGGAATTACACGACCGTCATTGAGTCGCATTCTTGGTCCATAGGTATTAAAAATACGCACAATTCTGGTTTCTACACCATGGAAAGTATGATATGCCATAGTGATCGACTCCTGAAAACGTTTCGCCTCGTCATAAACACCACGTGGCCCGATTGTATTTACGTTTCCGTAATATTCTTCTGTCTGAGGGTGAACCAACGGATCTCCGTAAACTTCTGAAGTTGATGCAATCAGAATCCTGGCTTTTTTTACTCGGGCTAAACCTAACAAATTATGTGTTCCTAACGAACCTACTTTTAAAGTCTGAATCGGAATTTTTAAGTAGTCAATAGGGCTCGCCGGTGAAGCAAAATGTAGTATATAATCTAAATCACCCGGAATGTGAACAAATTTGGTAATATCGTGATGGTAAAATTCGAAATGTTCTAATTTGAATAAATGCTCAATATTTTTAAGATCTCCCGTAATCAGATTATCCATTCCAATAACATAATAGCCTTCTTTGATGAATCGATCGCACAAATGCGATCCTAAAAATCCTGCTGCCCCGGTGATAAGTATTCTTTTCATAGTAATTATTTATACATCGCAAATGTAACTTATTTGAAAATTATAAAAACTATTCTAAAAAAAAACTGTCTAAATTAATTTGGACAGTTTTATCAATCTTTAAAAAAAAGAATATTTTATTGTTTTATGAACTTGATTGTTTCTTTGTAATTATCGCCTGTAAGCTTAATTAAATAAACACCTGCTGGTAAATATGGTAAGTTTACACTAAATATCGATTTATCTGTACTCTCAGAAAATATTTCCTTGCCTGTGCTATCATAAATCACACAATCAATTTGTTTTCCTCCAGCTGCTCCGGAATATATTGTAAAAACACCATTATTAGGATTTGGTGAAAGAGAGACTCTACCAACTGGTTTAATACTATTCTCAGATTCTGTTACATTTAAATGATCATCGTTCAAATCTAATTGGTCAGTACTCTTTTTTGAAGTTACAATTGAATTACAAAGGCCATAAATATCTGTGATTTTTAAATTGACCGTTGAACCTCTTGCTAATGTTGTACCCGGTTTTAATACAATACTATTGTTTGCGATGAATTCTTTTTCGACATAATTAAACTCTACTTTACCGGATTCTCCTATTGTTATTTTTTGAGCAGATGTTGAATGATTATCAGGTATAATGTTTATCTTTTTATTATAAAAATCTGAATTATCGATAAAAGTCTGATCAAAACCTTCTCTTTTCAGAATATCAGACATGTTGTAAACGTTTATTGTATATTCTGAATTTCCATAATACAACAAGTTACCAAATACTTCAAAATCATCTGAAGTACTAGATGGATTCGAACACCCAATTATCTTTGTTGTTCTTTTTTCCCAATTGGGAAAATTACCCGATCCGTAATTTAAATTATAAAATAGAGTCGGGGAAATATACTTTATATTATCGATAAGCAAAAATTGATCATTAAACAATTGCATTTTAGTGTCTGAATATATTTGGCCGGGATTATAGACTATTGCCTGTCTGGTATAAATATTTTGAAATGGAAAATTACTACCCGATCTGTCGGTAACTCTATATGAATAGAAATAAAGTACATCCTCGTTCGGTGTCCCCTCCGTATGAGCACTCGTGAGTATATAAATAAAATCTTTAGATAATTCGATATCCAGTGTTCGTTCTGCGCTTGACATTCCTACAGGCTGTATTGTACTGGCAAGACTCCACATATTGTTATTACCTAGCTCCAGTAAAACAAGACCTACTCCGAAAGTTCTTGAAACTAAAATTTCAGGTGGATCATAAGATCCTGTAAAAGTGTCTGAATTAAAATCTACATTTTTTTTGATAAAATTACCTGATTGCAAAAATTTCCCCAAAGTAGGCAAACTAAATCCTTGTATTGCAATATTTTGATGAAAAACATAAGTTCCAACATTGTTTTTATAGTAGACTCTAAAAATGTTGTCTGAAGTAGTACTCCTCTCTAAAATAAATAAAAATTTACCAATTGTATAAACACTATTTCCTACTTCACTATCCGACGAATTATTTTTGATCTGCTGAACAAGGCTCCACATGTCACTAGATTCATTTAAACGATAAATATAAACTTCATCAAGTATACTTGAAGTTACTATTATTTCATCACCATTCAAAAGTAGACCAAAATCTGTTCTCAGTTGCAAATTACTTAATTCCAAATCTATCATTTGATGTAAGGCATATTTACAACCTTCTCTCTTATATATAACCACTTTATTAACTAACATAGTTGGTGGTTTGGGTGTCCCTGTCTCGTAATAACCATTTGTGTCGTATACTGTTACCAACCATTTATCATTTACTTCAAATCTTTCACCAAATTTTATACTTGGATTAATAACATGTGTAAAATCCTGATATATGTTGGGCCTAGGCAATCTTTGTACCGGAAGGTTTTGGTCCAAACTGCACGGAGTACCACTACTTCCACCACCTAAAGACGTAGATTTACATGCTGTAAGATCAAAGGAAGTACCTTGATTATAAAATGAAGATCGATAAAAAGAAATTATATCTCTCATTCTCTTTTTCTGACCTGCTGTGAATTTTGTTCTGCAATATAATCTTGCTCCAGATTGATAATCCATAAAATTCTGAACCACAGTAGTAGTTTGTCCATTGCAATTATTTCCTAAACAGTTTCCTGATGCTACGACATTTGTGATACCTGACTCACGAACACTTTCGGTATCACAAATCATATCTCCCTGATTTTCACAAGAAGTTTCATTACATTCTATTGTATCATCATCTTGAAAAATATGAAAAAGTCCCAGCCAATGGCCTATTTCATGTACAACTGCAGTTCCATTAGAAGACGTGTTATCAGGTGGATTTACAGTGTTAATTCCAACTTGGAGATAATCTAAAACAATACCGTCTAGACCATTAAAGATACTCTCATCCTCGTCAACAGTTAATGGATTATCTTCTAAAAAAAATGGAAAACTGGAATATCCACGTAACGTATTGAAACCATTGTGTTTCAAATCCGCTATCCAAATATTTAAAAATAGATTGTTTGGAAAACCAGCAGATATATTCTTTTTTATTTGATCGTCCGTATTTAAACTAAAGCCTGTATTAATATCATACAGATCATACGAAGCATTACCCACAAAACGATTAACGCCAGTTGTTACTTGTCCAAGTACATTTTGCTTTGCTAAACAAAATCTAATTTTGGTATCAACGCCACCATACTTCCCACTATAGGCTTCATTTACTATAGTGACTAATTCATCTATTTTGTTTTGTCCTATATTTCTCCCTGTTCCTATAGCTTCTCCATTATGAATAACGTTAAAAACAATAGGAACTACTACTATTTCTTCACCTATTATTTCCTGAGCGCTCAGTTGTTTATTCGTTAAGTTTTTTTCATTACTATTGAACGTGGATATGACTTTCTTAATTCTATTTTCTAATCCCGAATTTTTACTTTTAATTCTTTTTAAATAGTGGTCCGATAAACACTCTTGAGCATAACAAAATGTACCTGTGAAAATAAAAACAATAAGAGTTATTTTTTTAATCATTTTTAACTAATTTTTTAAAACGTAAAACATACGATTCGTGAACCATAATTCTTTTTTTCAGCACCAAAGTATCCTTAAGTAACAGCATGGAGAAAGACCTCTTAGTACTGTCAATAAATAATATGGAGCACTCCTCCTCTAATTTAAAAGTACTTTTTTTACCATTTATCGTAACAGTTCCATCCTCACTAAAAACCCATATTTCGTTTTTATTGGGTGGCTCCATTGCAAAAGGAAGTTCTATATAATATGTTTCCCATTTACCGTAAATTTGTTTACATAAATTGCTCGTTTCTGTTTGGGCAGCAACAGTAAAACCAATTAAGAAAGTAAACACACCGATTGCTTTAAATACAAATCTTATGAAAGATCCATATTTATAATAATTACTTGGCATTTACTTTTGCTTCTAGTACTTCAATTCTTTTATTTTGTTCTATAATATAAAGCGTTAATTCTTCTATTTTTTGCAATAGCACATTACTCATTTCTCCCAATTGCAATCCTTTCTCTTTGATTTCTTGAGCAGAAGGAACATTAGGCAAATGATTATTCTCTTTAGTAAATTTTTCTATTTCAACTAAAGTCGGCATCACGTAATCCGATTTCAAATCAGATTTCCCTGTGTAATATCTTTGAAAAACGTAATCGGCGGGAACTTGTAAATCTACTCTAACTTCCTCTGCATGAATCTTTCCTTTCACTGTAAGTTTTTCATCTGGCCTAATTGAACCTATACCGACATTCCCACCTATATCAATTTTTATTCTTTCTAGTCCATTAGTAAAAAAATTAACCCCAAAATAACCCGAATGAGATACTATTGGTTCATTTGCAGCATTTCTAGATATAGACATTCCATAATGCGCAATAGTACCTGTCGGAGTGGTTAATTTATCCGTTGTATTAAATCCAATCTTTTGATTAATTCCGGTACTTGAAATATCTCCATCAACTTGAAGTTTTGCAGCTGGATTATTGATACCTATTCCAACATTACCTAATGTCGGTGTTGTAGTTGAATTTATGGCTCCTTGTTGTGTGTAAATTTGCCCAAAAGTCAAATTTGTAACTAGTAACGCAAATAATAAATGTTTCATAGCAAAAAATGTTAGTTATTTAATAATTTTCAATAATACGAAAAAAACTACAAAAATAACTTACCTTTTCTGCTTTTTAAAAATATTATTTGAAATCATTTAGAGCTCGATTAAATTTTATTCCATAATAATTTTATGATGCAATTTTAATCCAATTTTCGCATGTTCCCATTCGCTTTACAAACGATTTTTTATATAGGTTTGGATTAAATCGATTGAATACATCTTTCTATTATTTAGTCATTACAAAAAGACAAATTTCAATCGATTCCTTATAACCCACATTCATTATACATACATCGAAAATGTAATATATCTGAAAATTATAAAGACTTCTCTGAAAAACTGTCTAAAATTAATTTGACTCCATTTACAACGTCTTCATACAATTAATCAAATATGTTTAGTACAACAACCATCTAAAACCTTCCTTTTTAACGTTACAATTTAAATTATATCAATGAGAGAACTTTAGCTTTTTTACTATCCATTTTTATTCTGTTTAACCTATTTTTACGCTTAAAAAATATAACTATTTTGAAAGTTGTACATGTTATTGAGGCTTTAGGTGGTGGGGTTTATACTTATTTCAGAGATCTTTCTACGTTTTTTGGAGAAGAGAAGCAAAGCAGAAGTATTTACACAACAATTATTTATAGCGGAAATCGAAAAGAAATTGACCCTAAGAAAATAAAAACCGATTTTTCAAATGGGGTCGATCTGATTGAGATTAATATGGTTCGGGAATTTTCACCTATTGAGGATTTAAAATCAGCTTTTAAATTATGGAAGGAGCTTAAAAGAATTAATCCTGATGTAATTCACCTTCATTCTTCTAAAGCCGGAGTATTGGGCAGAATAGCTTACTTTTTCCTGTTTAGAAAAAAGAAAGTATTCTATACACCGCACGGGTATTCTTTTCTGAGGACTGATATCTCAGACATAAAAAAGAAATTATACTGGCAAATTGAAAAGAGAATTCAGCAATTATTTGGCGGAATTACTATTGCCTGCGGAGATACAGAATATGAGATCGCAAAAAAAACAGGTAATTCCTTACTCGTTCGAAATGGTATTGCTATTTCCGAAATTCAACAACATTTAGCACCTCTTCAAAATGCAAAACTAACAATTGGTATTGTCGGACGCATTTCTTTTCAAAAAAACCCTGACTTATTTAATCTCATCGCATTGCGCTTTCCTGATTTTAATTTTGTCTGGATAGGAGACGGTGATTTAAATTTTTCACTTACAGCTCCAAACATAAGAATTACCGGCTGGTTATTGGACCGAAATGAAGTCTTGAAGGAATTAAACGCAGTTGATATTTACTTACAAACTTCTATTTGGGAAGGCCTGCCCTTGGCTGTTCTAGAGGCAATGGCTCTAAAAAAACCAATTATTGCTACCAAAATAATTGGAAATAAAGATATTGTTTATCATAATGAAACGGGGTTCCTCTTTGATGAAATCGCTGAATTAAACTCGTATTTTGAGGTTCTAAAAGATCCAAAGAACAGAACTCTTTTTGGAGAAAATTCATTTATAAGATGCAACAACTTATTCGATAAAGACAAAAACTTTCAAGAATTGTTATCGATTTACAATGCTTAATTTATCCTGCAACCAATAGCTTCCAAAAATAGAAATCCAAAATCCGCTGAAAGCTATTCCATCAAAACGAAGTAAAAAATCATCCGTTAAGTTTGAAGTGAAAAAGATTAGAAAAAATGAAAGTATTATGGCGTTTTTCAGATCATATCCCAAATAAGCAATAGTAAAAATATAGAGTGTTACTACTAACGGCCCTAAGATTCCAAATTTTAATAAAAAATCCAGAAACTGATTGTGTGTCGGAAACTCATACTTTGCTAAAAAGTGCTGATTTGTTTGTTTATAATACTTAACTAATTCCGGTTTGCCATCAGAAGCGCCAACACCAAAGGGAAGATTTTTTTTCGCTAATTCCCAAGCAGATTTCCAGATAGAAACTCGGGTCACAAGCGAATTGAAAACCTTGACTTCGGGATGATCAATTTCGTCCAATTTTCCAACTTTATCCATATGTGCAAATGTAACCGCTGAATATTTTTCTTTCATGTAAGCATCTTTTTGAACAAATAAAAATAAGATTACGCCTAATACCGCAAAAAGAACTCCGCTTACCAAAATCAGTTTTTTTAAATTGACTTTGTCTCTAATTTCCAAAAATAAAACAATTAAAAACCCAACAAATACATTCAGTAATGCCATTCTGGTATTAACAAAAAGCACGAAGAAAAACGACAGTAAAAACAGCAGTACGGCTGCGATCTTTAATTTTAGAGTCTCCTGATCTCTAAAACTGGAAAAAACAAAGTACAAAGCACAAACAGATACAAAAGCCAGGTGCATATTTAGTGCCGGCGCATGAATTCCAATTGTTTTAGAAAATTCATATCCCATTTCCCATAAATGAACTCCGTTTAGGTATTTATTCATTAATTCGGGGAAAATAATATTAAATCTGATAAAGAAAAACAACAAAATTAAAGTCGTTGCCACTACATAAATCTTCGTTAATTTAAAAAAATGAACACGCTGGTAGTTTCCTATAATAAACAAAGGGAAAATTACTAAAGAAGTGCTTTTTTCAATTGCTTTTAATCCTTTTGCAAAGGAATCATTATTCCAAAAAAACAGTAATTCCAATAAAACGGGTGAAGCAATACAGGCCATTAGTATCAAAGATGTTTTGGTATACTTTAGTTTTTTAAAAAAAAGCAGATTAAATACCGCAAACAGAATAATTAACAACGAACATGGTTTTCTAAAAATCATGGCAATTGCTATTAAACACAAAAAAAGATGAACTATATTATTGAATTTTTTTTCTGAAATGTTCATAATACAACGCAAAATAAATTAATGGAAAAATACCCGTTTTATGTCTAATTGCTGAACCTAAATCAGGTTCAAAAACGCCTTGAAGAATAAAAAAAGAAAACAAAACTAATAATATAAAAAGTTCAAACTGATATTCATTTCTGTTTCTCAAACACTTAGAAAAACGAACCAATAAAATGTAAAACAATAAAAGCTGCCATATAATGAATACCACAATTTGCGGTGAAAGTATGTGCTTTAATCCATTTACCGGGACATTTACTGTAAAAAAACCATAAAAAATTGCGATCATTTCTCCATACCATGTATCCGGTTTGACAGGTGATAAGATTAATGAATTTGCATCTGCTGAATTCATACGGGTTTTGTTAACCAATTCACGGCTCATTTCAGAAAAGTACTGTCCTTTTAAAATCCCACTGCTTAGGGACAAAAAAAAGGCGATTAGCAGGCCATAAAAAATAACGGTCATCGTTTTATTTTTAAAATTGATACAACTTATTAGATACATCCCTCCGGCAATTATAGGAATTAAGGCAAAATAAGGTCTGTAGAAGGCTCCAAAAACAACCAACATTAAAACGGACAGAACAACAGTTTTTCGGAAAGAAAACCGCTTATTTGCGCACATAAAAACAATTGGAGTGATAAACAAATAGGTAAGAAACTCTTTTGATGGCATTGCTATAAAAATAGCAATCATAAAAATACCCAAGTAGGCTAAAACATTCTTTACATTTAGTTTTTCAAAGCCTTCGGGAATCCCTATTTTATATAAAACATACATTAAAATAGGAAATTGTAAAAGAGCTATTAAAGGAAAAGGCAAATGCCGTAATCCGGTAACCTTATAAAACAAAATCGTAAGCGGATAGCTCCCAATATATCCCACCTCGTTTAATTTATCATAAATAATTATCGCAGAATCATAAAAGAATTTAGGTGGCAAAACAAAAAAAGTGGCAAAAGCAACAACTAAATTAGCCATCGCAATAAGCAAAAACGCTGCTGTACTTCTTTTAATTAAAAATTGCATAATAAAATAGATTTATTTTGATGCTCTATATTGTTTTGATAAAGCCGTCTTTATTCGGTAACCGTTTAGAAAAAATATCAATCCTCTAAAAGGTAAATACTTATAAAACCCCATAACTTTATCTACTTTTAAATTCCGTCCTCTTTGCAATAAATATTTCCAGGAAACCAAATCACTCCACATCTGTCTTTGTATTTTGGAAGACGACACATAAAAGTCTTTTAAAATTACGACATAACTGCAAGCCCAATAATTCTCTATAGCCTGATTTAATGCTACCGAACTCACTCTTGCTTCCTGTAGACCATGTTTAACAATAATGTATAAATCATTTACATTTTTTTCTGTTACCGAGGTAGTTGATGAACCTTTTCTAGCCTGACGGTATATGTAGAATGATTTAGAATAAACACTGAATGTATCAATAAAATACATTAGTTTCCCGCTCCATTCTATATCTTCTCCTTTTCTTCCCGGTGGAAAAAATAACTGATTATCTATCAAAATTGATCTTCTGACTACTTTATCCCAGGGAGCGGCAGCGTATAGATCGTAATAAACCAAATCTAATATGTTTTCTTTAAAACTTCCTTTTAGATTTTTTAAAAATTTTTGATTGTATTTACAGTTTACATCCTTATCCGAAAAAAAACGACTTTCTTCATGTAATATTAGGTCGGGATTTGATTCTTCGATTAAAGCATTCAAATTCAATAATGCATCGTTCCCGGTCCAATAATCATCACTGTCCATAAAAAGAATATAATCTCCTTTTGCAGCTGCTAAACCAACATTTCTGGCCTCAGATACTCCTTTGTTTTCTTTATCAATCAATCTAATCTGATGATACTGTTGCTGATAGTTTTTACAAATCTTTAATGACGAGTCTGTTGAACCATCATTCACTAAAATAAGTTCAAAATTAGAGTAATTCTGCTTTAGAATACTGTCTAAGCACTGCTCTAAATAATCCTCAACATTGTAAACAGGAACAATAATGCTAAAAAAAACTGTTTTATTTGAAATACTTGACTCTTTCATTTTAATGCAAAATAATATTTACTTTATCCTTTCTATAAATAATTATAGCCGAAATGCAATTCCAGAAAAAAGTACTTGAAACAAAAGCAACGGCCGCTCCGTTCATTCCGTAAATTGGAATTAAATAGCGATTTAAACCAAAATTTAAAATTACCGCACTAAGCAAAATAATTTGAAATATCTGCTGTCTCCCCGTCATGTTCAAATATACTGACGCAGAACCGAATGCAGAACAAATTCCCTGACCAATAATCAATATCAGAAAGGCTTGTTTCGCTGCAATATACTGATTCCCAAAAAAGGACAAAATATGCTCTGAAAAAAAACTAAGAATCAAGATCACTGGAAAGGTTATACCAAAAATTGCGCGAGCACTATTCTTTAAAATCCTGACTAATTCTGCCTTGTTCTGACCCGAAAAATGCTCCGAAATTTTAGCCGACACGGTAATATTTACCGTAACAATAATGATGGAAACAATGGTCATTATTTTAACTCCAACGGAGTAAAAAGCAACAGTTTCATCATTCCAATATTTTTTTAGAAACAATATATCAAAACTCATTAGTAAAAATAGCGCCATTCCGCTAATTGCGATGGGATATGATTTTACAAAAATTTCTTTAGTTGAAAAGTTTTCTGTTCTTTTTATAGCACTAATTTTGCTAAAAAAAACAAAAACAAAAAAAGTGCTGACAATTGATAAAACAACAAAACCAATTAAAAAAACATCTACCAGATACGTTTCTTTTTTATAATAAAATAAAGCAAACGATCCCAAAATTAATGGCACATACTTAATTATATTTCTAAATAATTCAGCAACATACAATTTATCTAATGCTCTGAAAATCTCTGTATTTAAAACCGAAATTCCATAAAAAAACAACGTTACTGATGCTTTTAAAATTATAGAATATACTTCCGGATCTGAAAAGTAATCGTTTATAGTTTCCTTATCAATAATCAGAACAATAATTAATGTTGCTAATGATGTGAAAAAGAGCATCGCAATCATTTTAGCATATATTACTTTTACTTCTTCTAAAGCATTCTGACTCGCCAATTTCCCTTTAAAATACAGAATTGACTGATCAAAACCCAGCAAACAAATACTACCAACGACCAAAAGAAAAGTACGCACAAAATCATATTGTCCGACCGTTTTTGCACTAAAGAACTTTGTTAAAAATACGGTAAACCCAAATAAAAGAAATGCTCCTGAAACCCTCAAAAACAAGGTAAAAAAACTTTGTTTCAGAAATGAATTTTGAGAAATCCTTTCAAAAATAGCTTTGGCTTTCAATTGAGATTCAGATAAATTGCTTTCAAGTGGTCTGCTCTTTTTAAGAATGAGTTTGTTTACTTTTTAGAAGTTCGTTTCTGTAAAACTTACTAAACAAATGAATAAAAATAAAAATAAGAATAAAGACAACAGGAAGTGTAAACTTGTTAATACTACTTATCTTTTTAATACTGTTTATATTTAAAGTTGAATTTACATCCTTAACCGTTTTATCAAAACGGATTAATTTTAACTTGTTATTGCCTTGCTCGTTAATCAAATACTGCTTCGTTTTTATAATATCATCCAACTGTGTATTCTCATTATAATACACTAATTTATCATTTCTTGAAGTGTTTTTTCTCGTACTCGAAAAACCATCCAAAACAGCATTAATCTGAGCAATTATAGTATCGTTTTGAGTAATTTGCTTCTCCAGATTTTTATATCCGATTTTTTGAAGTTTAGAAAAATACACTGAGCTATTTAAATATTTTAATAAAGGTGTAACGACATCTTTTTCATCTATGGTTTTATTTGAAACAAAAGATATCGTATGAAAAGTATAATTTTTACTTGTAATATTATCTTCTAAAACCTTTTTTACCTCACCAACCTCAGCCATTAATTTTATAAGTTCAAAGTTTTGTTCCTTGTCTTCTATAAATTTATAAACGTCAGCTACTGGTTTAATTTCAATTTCTCTGATCGCTTTCGGGTCTGAAATTCCAACTACATTTTTCAAAAAAACAGTATCTCCTGAAGCGATTTTAGCTTGTAATAAATCAATTTTTGAGTACAAATAGTCAACACTTCCAAAATTTGGAGTTACAATTATTCTATTATCGTATATTTTTTTTGAAAAATCTAAATACCAACCAATACTAAAACCAGCCACAACTAATACTAAAACTATAATCCAGTTTCTGACAAAAAACTGGATTCCATTAAAAATAGAAGTTTTTAGTGATTCAAAAAAGCCACCGATTTTTTTAGAAATCTGCAACAAATCAATTTCCTGATCTTCTTGGCTTTGAGGTACTTTTGTACTCATCTATAAGTTCTATTTTATGTTAAAAATTTGCTCTAAAATCTTAATCGTGATCAAATAAGTTGGTTTTACACCAGTCGTTCCAAGACCTCCTGAAGCTAAGGTGCTTCCTGTTTCTAAAGGATTATCTGATGCATAATAAGCATATCTTACTTTGATATCGTGTGGCACACTTTTTCTGATTTTTGATGCCGATTGTATTGCTTTTTGATAATAAGAACCTTCCATTTCAAGACCAATCACTCCCCAGGTCGATTCGTGAAAGAATTTTAACAAGTCTCTGTTCTGCAATGATGTCCCTAAAACAGTTACCATAGCACCTTCAAAAACGGCAATGTCATTTCCTTCAAACATGGCTCCTGTTAATTCATTTTCGAAGAAATAATTATCCGCTGTTCCTTCATTTATATGAGCAGTCGGAATCATGATATCTCCTTTTCCACCCTCTAAAATTCCAGCTTTCCCCATTATTGACACTGATTTTACTTCTAATAAAGTGTCTTTTTTGAACGGTTTTAAAAGTTCATCAATGGTTTCATACGCTTGTTCTCCAAAAGCATAATCCATTACAATGATTACCGGTTTTTCTTCCTCCAGTTTTGCTTTTGGAAAAGCTGTTTTTGTCCAGTCAATTTTTGCGGTATCAAAAATCTGAACGTCAATATTGGTTCCTGAGGTATCCAATAACGAAATCATTCCGTTTTTCAATGCCAGGTCTTCAACTCCTTTTCTGGTTTCTTTAGCACCTGATTTACTTAACTCTTCATAAATAAAGAAATCAGATTTGTCCTTGAATTTTGTTTTCAACAACGGAGTTGCAAAAATAGAATTCATTACACTGTGCATGTTGGCACTAATAACGTGTATTGGACGCTTTAGCAGATTATTTGCTTTTAAAACTTCCTTAATATTTGTTGCCCAGATCTCTCCGTGAATATGGTGTCCTAAACGCTCTCGTAAAACCGGACTAAAGGTAATCGTACGTTTATTGTTGTCAATTACTTCTTCGATTGCTAGTTTTCCTAACCAATAAATAACATGTAAAAAGCGATCCGGAACGTCATCTGAACCAAAAGCATCATAAATATCCAAAACCTCTTCAAAAGTTCTTCCTAAAATATTCGCAACATGCGAGATTGCTTTTTCCTTTTCTATTAAAGATAATTTTTTGGTTTGCATTACGGCTTGCTCCAGTTTCATCCAATCGCGTGAAACTTCGCCTCCATCATCCAGTAAAACTCTGTTTTTTATTTTATGTGATTCAATGAAAATAAACGTCAAATGCGTAAGTATATCGTAAATATCTGAACGACCACGTGTGATTTCAACATTCATTTGCTCCTCATCAATACGGTAACAGTTTCTTCTTCTTTTTGGAGGAACAATCGCTTGAAAATGAGATTTAGAATACCCTTCATCTGAGGTTAAATTAATAAATCGGCATTGTTCAATTCCAATTGGAAGACGTTCTATTACGTACAAAAGTCCATTTAACTCTACTTTCTCTTCAGCAATGTTTCCATAAATTTCCGGACGAAGCGCCAATAAAGATTCACGTAAACTATCCCCTGAGACTCCCATTGGTTTGTAAAAACCACGGTTGAACAAATGACGCATGGTAATGTACATTTTTTCTATCGCTGCTGATGATTCCTGTGCTCTTGATCTTGATATGTGTTTTGTCTCTTTCATTTTATTTAATTTTCAAACTTATAAATAATAAGCTGTATTTCTATTTTAAATTATCCGCTATATCCCTATTATTTGATAGTCGTGGAATTTTATTTTGTCCGCCTAATTTTCCCTGTGATTTCATATAGTCCTGAAATCCGTTTTTCGAAACTTTTGTCACCACTACTTTTCGCAAAACATTCCCGGTAATCAGATCATCGTAATAAATGTTTTGCTTGCGCATTGCGTTATCAATTGCTTCTTCAAAGACTTCCATACTTTCCGGCTCTGTTTCAAACTCTACAAACCATTCGTGATAAGGTAATCCGCTTGACGGTATGATTTGTGGTGCAACTGTAAATTCGTTAATTACGACTTTTGTTCCTTCTGTCGCCTCTTTCATTGCATTTTCTACTTCGTTGGCGATAACATGTTCTCCAAAAGCAGAAATATAATGTTTGATTCGGCCTGAAACAATCACGCGATGCGGAAACAAGGTAGTAAACTGAACGGTATCTCCAATATTATATCGCCAAAGTCCTGCATTTGTAGAAATAATCAATGCATAGTTTACTCCAATTTCTACTTCGCCAACTGTATAACTTTTTGGGTTATTTTCGAAGAATTCATCTGCTTTGATAAACTCGTAAAAAATTCCCGAGTTCAGTAACAAAAGCATTCCTTTAATTTTTTGAGAATCCTGATAGGCAAAAAAACCTTCAGAGGCCGGAAACAACTCAATGCTGTCTACTTTTCTGCCAATCATGTTTTCAAACTTGGCCCGATACGGTTCGTAATTAACTCCGCCGTAAATAAACAAATTAAAATTTTTGAATAACTCCCCTATTTTTTTTCCACCGCTTTTTTCCTGCAAACGCTCAAAATACATTTGAACCCAAGATGGAATTCCCGAAATAATGGTCATGTCCTGTTCAATTGTTTCTTCAACAATAGCATTTACTTTGGTATCCCAATCTTCGATGCAGTTGGTTTCCCAGGATGGCATTCGGTTTTTTTGCAAATATTTCGGTACAAAATGTGCTCCAATTCCAGATAATCTGCCAAATTTAATTCCGTATTTCTCTACTAAAATAGGGCTTCCTTGCAGAAAAATCATTTTTCCGTCAACAAAATCTGCATTTCCACTTTCGTAGATATAGTGCAAAATCGCATTTCGGGAAGCTTCAATATGATACGGCATTGATTCTTTGGTCAACGGAATGTATTTTGCTCCGGAAGTTGTTCCCGAAGTTTTTGCAAAATAAAGAGGCTTTCCTTTCCACAATATGTCCTTTTCGCCCATTCTAACCTTATCAATGTACGGTTTTAAATCTTCATAATCCCGAATTGGAACTCTTTTCTTAAAATCGTGAACAGACTTTATTTTATCAAAATGATGATCAACGCCAAACTGAGTTTCTTTAGCACTTTGAATTAACTGCTTAAAAACTTCTTGCTGGGTTTCGACCGGTTTATTGGCCCAGGCAAATGTTTGATAGTATATTTTACTGGCAAATAATTTTGCCGCTACAGCTTTAATAGACATCCTTTATGATATTATTTCTTCTCTTTTTTATTTTTATCTCCTATTTTTCCGTTGGACTCCTTCTCTGCTTTATTTACTTCTTCCCTTAATTTAAGCTCTTCTTCTGTAACTTTCATATTTACTTCAGCAGCTTCATCGGTTTCTGCGAGAATGGAATCTTTATTGAATTTTGCATACTCCAATTCACCCCTCAGCACTTTCTGAACTCCTTTTATATAAGCCTCATTTTTCTTTAAGGCTCTTTCTAAAGAATCTGATTTTATGGCTAACTCCGTGGCATTTCGTTTCAATTCAGAAGAAGAATATCCCGGAATAAACTCGCGCAGTGGTGTAAATGCAATGATGAAAGTAGTAATTAAAATCAAAAAAATACCGCCTAAGGAGAAAACAACAAACACATTCATCAAGGTCAGTTTCAACGAAAACTGCTCTTCGAAAGTATCTTCATTCAAAATAATTAACCGGTTTTTGATGAATAATTTTTTTCTGAAATTGAATTTCTTCCTGGCCATTATCGTTATTTATTGCGAGCAAATATAAGAATTAATCATCTTTCTGATACCTGCCAAAATTAAGGGAATGTTCGTAAATTACTATTTTATGGAATATTTAACGCCTATTAAGATAAAAAATTACCAGCAAAATCATTTCCCGTATGCTAATTCTATATACCTTTGCCTAAAATTAGATACAAATTTGCTTCGGCATTAAATATACAATCATGGGAAGATTAGGTCTTACAGAAATCCTCGTAATAGTAGGTATTGTGATATTACTTTTTGGAGGTAAAAAAATTCCAGAATTAATGAAAGGTTTAGGAAGCGGAATTAAGGAATTTAAAAATGCTGCCAAAGACGATCAATCTGCTCCTGCTGCCAAAAAAGAAGAGGAAGAAACAAAACAATAGTTTTTTTAAACGTATTAAAAATCCCAAGCTACACTGTAGTCTTGGGATTTTTTTTATCTCAAAAATTCCAATAAATTTGGAATTTGGAATTTCAATATTGGAATTTTTTTAAAGTACCATCGTCAATTGAATCCTTTTTCTGTCCTCATCAACCTCTGTTACTTTCACATCAACATGTTGATGCAGTTTTACCACTTCGTTTACATCGCTCACAAAGCCGGCTTTTAGCTGCGAAATGTGAACCAATCCGCTTTCTTTGATTCCGATATCAACAAAACAGCCAAAATTGGTAATGTTATTCACAATTCCGGGTAAAATCATTCCGGTTCTAACGTCTTTGATTGATTTTACATTGGCATCAAATTCAAAAACCTTTGCAGACTTTCTAGGGTCTAATCCGGGCTTTTCAAGCTCTTTTATGATGTCTTTTAACGTTAGTAAACCAATTTCAGGTGTAATATAGTTTTCGGCCTTAATTAGGGCTGTTTTCTCTTTGTTGGCAATTAAGTCGTTTACGGAAAGTTTCAGATCTTTTGCCATTTTCTCTACCACCGGATAAGCTTCCGGATGCACAGCTGAATTGTCTAATGGATTTTTTGCATTCGAAATTCGGATAAACGCCGCTCCCTGCTGATACGCTTTCTCGCCTAAGCGAGGCACTTTTTTTAACTGTTTTCTATCTTCGAAAGGGCCGTTTTCTGAACGGTATTGCACGATATTTTCGGCCAGCTTCTCTCCTATTCCACTCACATAGCTTAGTAAATGTTTACTTGCCGTATTGATATTGATCCCCACCGAGTTCACACAACGAATTACCGTATTGTCTAATTCTTCTTTAAGTTTCGTTTGGTCAACATCATGTTGGTATTGTCCTACTCCAATTGCTTTTGGGTCGATTTTTACCAATTCTGCCAAAGGATCAGAAAGTCTTCGCCCGATAGAAACCGAACCACGAACAGTAACATCATAATTTGGAAATTCTTCACGCGCAATTTTTGAAGCCGAATATACTGATGCTCCTGCCTCAGAAACAATAAAAACCTGCAACGGTTTGTCAAACGCAATTTTTTTAATAAAAAACTCTGTTTCTCTTGAAGCCGTTCCGTTTCCGATTGAAATGGCATCAATCTGATACGCATTTACCATCGAACGGATTTTCTTAATTGCCATGGTTTCCTCATTTTGAGGGGCATGCGGGTAAATGGTTTCGTTGTACAACAAATCACCTCGTTCGTCCAGACAAACTACTTTACAACCACTTCTAAAACCCGGATCTATCGCCAGAATTCTTTTTTCACCTAAAGGCGGTGCTAGTAACAACTGTCCTAAATTATTGGCAAAAACCTGAATAGAATTAGCATCGGCTTTGGCTTTGGCTTCCTGGAGGGTTTCATTTCCAATTGCCGGATTTAACAACCGTTTATAACTGTCTTCAATCGCCAATTGTAAATGTGCTGTGGTGCTATTTTGTTTTTTGATCACAATCTCGTCTATTATATCATAGGCTTCATCAAGATCCACTTCGATTTTCATTTTAACAAAACCTTCATTTTCTGCACGAAGCATTGCTAATAATCGGTGTGAAGGCGCTTTGGTTAAGGGTTCGTCCCAGTCAAAATACTGACTGAATTTCTTGGCATTTTCATCTTCCTCCTTCTTTTTTACCACTTTTGTAGCGATCGTTGCTTTGCGCTGATATAACCTTCTAAGTTGTTTACGAACATAAATATTCTCATTAATCCACTCTGCAACAATATCACGCGCACCTTGCATTGCAGCTTCTTCATTAATAACGTTATCATTAAGATATTGCGTCGAAATAAAATCAACGTCAACATCATTTTGCGACATTATAATTTTGGCCAACGGTTCTAAACCGAATTCACGGGCCACATCTGCTTTTGTTTTTTTCTTCTTTTTAAAAGGCAGATAAAAATCTTCTATCTCCTGTAAATCAAAACTTTGTTCAATTTTTTGCTTCAATTCCGGCGTAAGCGCTTTTTGTTCTTCGATAGATTTTAAAACTGCTTCTTTGCGTTTTACAATCGTATCATACTCTTTCTGAAGCTTCGCAATTTGTTCAATCACTACTTCATCCAGATTTCCCGTAGTATCTTTTCGGTAACGGGAGATAAACGGAATTGTACAATCTTCGTCTAATAATTTTACCGTGTTTTGAATGTTGATCGCTGCTGTTTGAACAGACTTGGCAATGAATTGAATATTAGTCATACTTTAATGAAATAATTTCTTGATTATAAAATGAGATAATTTGTAACCTGAAACGATAGCCACAAATTGATCATTCACTTGGCTAAAATAATATCTTTGTTTCTAATTTTAGTCCCATGAAAGTTTTATTACTCTATTTTTTAATTGTAAACAGTCTCACTTTTCTCATTGCTGGATATGATAAATACCTGGCAATCAAAAATAAAAGCAGAATTTCCGAAAATACATTGTTTACAATGGCCTTAATTGGCGGCTCAGTCGGATTATTACTGGCAATGATATTGTTTAGACATAAAACGAGTAAAACCTCTTTTATTGTAAAGTTTTTGATAATTATATTGCTTCAAATTTTAGCACTCTTTCTTAAACTAACTAACAAAATCTAAATAATTAGTATTCAAATTTTTAGATAATTATAGTTTATTTACCCGTTTTTGTGCTGAAACTTATTTCTTTGGCCTCAAAACTACTGATGCTTTTGTAAAATCTGAAGCTGCATTAACAACCATTCTATAATCTTGATATAATTCTTTTGGATAATTAATTGAATTATAGATTTCAAAAACCTCAACTATTAATTGGTTTCCTTCTATTTTAGCAATAGATTTAAAAGAACAGTTTTTACTTGCGTCCCCTTCCATTTTTTTATCTATTATCAAGTCCTTAAAACTCTCTACTTCGTAACCATTTGGAATATCAAAAATTATTTTATGCCTAAAAGTTTTGGCACAACCTAGATCAACATCCCATTTTCTTTCCGTTTCTTGGTATAAATTAATATGGCTACCGATTATTTTTCCAAGATTAACCAAAACTAGATTACCAGCATTTTCAATTAAAGACTCCTCAGCTTCGGCCTTAACTTTTACAACATAAGGTGTATTGATATAATTATACTTAAATTCTTGATTTTCGAAGCTGTAAGTAGTTATTTTTAAATTAAATTTATCCCCAAATGTTTTCGTCTTAATTGCTTCAACGAGTTCTTTTTCGTCTTTATTTTCTTTAAGATATTTTATCCAATTTCTATACATTTGTCCATCATACCCGCTGCTTGAATATGTTTTTTCTATTGTTGCAGTAGTCAGATCTTCTGAGAGCGAAACCGTACTTTGTGATTCGTTTACAGTATATTCAGCGGGAGCTATTGGAAAAGTAATTCTGGAAATTATATTTCCTTTTTGAGCTGGATTATAAGATACCCCTTTTGATCCTTGTATTTCATACATTGGATAACCATAACTTAAATATTTCTCATAAGGAGATAAAAATTTCCTTGTCTCCGGAATATAATACATAAACTCATGTGACAATGGCAAGACAAACCTTTCTCCATCTACTTCACCTAAAAATCTGGACATACCAACAACAACTTCGTATTGGATTTTTGATTCTTTTAATACAAATCCATACAATTCAAAAAGATCACTTGACTTCAATTTTTGTTTTCCATCGTTCAAATTCGTTATCTTTTTGGCTGTTTCTCCTCTCCAAACAAAATCAAAATTCTCTTTTATATAATTATCTATTGTAATTAACTTTTCTTCCGTTGATAGACTATTAATATTCAATTTTTCTATAAAATCACGAGCTTGATTTTTTTTGAAATATTGAAAAAATGGCTTCTTATAATAAGTAGGTAAAAAATAATTCCACCTATATGTATCTACCGGTGGTGTAGAAACCATATAAATTAATTTTATTAAATTCTTTACATTTCGCGCATTTGCCTCTTCTTTATATGGAGGAATATTTGAAGCTTTTGCAATGGTTTTGCCATTAAAATTGCTCATTTCAAATTCTGATGAAGCGAAAGTGTTGAACGTTACTCCATCTTTTGTAGTGGTAAACTCAGCTAATAAAACGGGAATATCTTTTTGAAAAATTTCAACTCCATACGAAGATGGACTTTCTTTTACAATAAAATAATACTCTAAAATATCTCCAGCTTCGACACCTTCAAAAACAATCGATTTTACTTTATCGATCTCAGTTTCAATAATTTTATCCTCAGGTAATATTTTTATATCTCCATTAGGTTTTATAACACGTGCATGAAAATCCCTAACATCTCTGATATACCCATTATCTTGAGCTTTAATCTTATTGTATTTATTAATTTCCTCCGCTTTATTAATTTTTATTGCAGTGTGGTTCATTGCAAAAGTAGCAAAGGCATAATATCCTACTCGCGTATGTATCCAACGTTTATCAAAAAGAACTACTGCGGGTTGATTTTTATATTCTTCCGGAATTTCATTAAAAATAGGTTTTTCATCCCATGCGTAATTTTTTATTTCTTGCGAATAACTGTGAACAGAAAAAAATAAGACAAGAATTAAGGTAATTTTTTTTATCATTTTGAAAGAATTATAGATTGATTGTATTGTTTAATTACTGCTTTTATAAAAGAATTCCATAACACAAAATCTTTAGTTTCTAGCAATAATTTTTTATGTTCAACCCTTTGTGTTACATTGATTGTGTTTTTCTGTACTTTGTATTGAATGGCAAAACTTCCTAAATCATTTTCTGTTTTTACACTTTCCGGCAAAAATTCAACTTTATAGTTTGAAGGTAATTCATACTCATATTGGATTTCGTATACATAAGTAAAACTATTTTCTATTGAAAGTTTTCTGTTTTCTACATCTATTAAACTTTCTTTTAAAGGAAAAACTAATACCGGTTTTAATAATAATTTACCATTAACATCTTTTACTCCGTCTTCTAATTTTAATTTAAAATTTACTTTTGAAGGAAGTTCTTCATAATCATTCTTTTGTAATTCCTTTATTTCTAATTGTATTTTTTGATTATAAGCTGTAACCGTATTTTTCCAAATTTCATTTCCTTTTTGATTGTACGCTGAAAGATTATTTAATAATTCACTTTTTTTTAGTCCTGAAACTGTTGCACTTACATCTCCTAAAATATGATTATTTTCGATATTCAATTTCATAAAAATTGCCACTTTATTCTTATCGGATTCGACTTGCGGAACAATCTCTAATTTAAAATCATTTTCCGTTTTACCACCTATTAAAGCTTCTTTTCCTTGTATAAAAGGAGACGGAAATGTAAAAGGGCAAAATTTATCTGTTGCATCCAAAAAATAACTTTTACCATCAATAACAACATTAGTTATCATGTGATTATCAACCAAAGGAGTTGGAACTTCGGCATAGGTGTAAGGTTTCCCACGAGTTCCGATCCAGGTAATATTAGAATCTAAATTTGCATATCGTAGCATTTGATTCAAAATATTGGCCATGTCCTTACAATCACCATATAATTTTTGATAAACAGCTCCGGCATCTCTGGGAATAAAACCTTCCATTCCATCTTCAAAAGCAACATAATGCATATTTTGTTGCACCCATTGATAGATTGCTTTAGCTTTCTCAAAATCAGTTTTTTTATCTTTTATTATATCTAATGTTTTGTTTTTTAAAACTGTTTGATCTGTTTTATTAATATCTTTTAAAAGTGAAAAATACCATTCATATAATCTTTCCGGTGTGCCTAATAGTTCCTTTTTGTTACCTTCATAAGTATAACTTTTGATGTAGTAAATAACGTGTGGCATAAAATATAGTAAACTTGGCATGTTTTCTTCCTTTTTAAACTCCGGAATATCTTTTGCCTCCCAAGTGTAAACATCAAAGCCATCTTTTTTTGTTTTGGTAAAAACAATTTTGTCTTGGTAATTCCCAAAAACTTTATACCCAATTTCTATACTGGGCGCACATTTAATTTGAAATTTTGAAGCTTCTGTTTTTATTGAATGTTGAAATTGAAAAAAGGATAACAAACGAGGTTGTTTAATTTTACTTTTATAAGAGAATTCAATTATCGAGTTGTCTTCTACTTTTGGAAGTACAAAATATTTGAATTGACTATCGCTCTTATAAATATTTTCAATTTTTGTATCATATGTTTGAACAGATGAAGAATTTAAATCTGTTCTTTTTTGAGTTTCTACAACAAAAGTAGATCCTTTAATATCTGAAATCTCATTAAAACTATCAAATGGAATTCGAATCGAATATTCTTCTGTATTTTTACTTTTCGAAACTACTCTACTTTCATATACAAAAGATTCAATTTCTAAACCATTATCAGAATTAATAACAATGGTTTCGCTTGCCAAATTTATTTTAGACTTTTCCTGAGAAAACAATTGAAAGGAAAACAGGAATATTGTAATGTATTTTTTCATTTTTTTTATAAGATATTCTTTAAAATGACTACTATTTGAAATAACTTTTTTCAATAATAGCCGCAGAAAACTTTTCTTAAACTATAAAATCTTAAGAATTTTCTACTTTTCTATATTTTTGATTGAATACTGACTAGTAACTTTTCTCCTCTATACTTTTAGCAACAGTATTAGAAGAGAAATTCAACCAATAAATTTATATTCAATTTTTTGAGGGCAAAATAGCGCACAATTTCATCATAAAGACAAAGCCACAATTATTAATGTTAAAACACTAACAAAAGCGGCTATCAATTTATCTATTTTATAACCAAATGTTTATTTTCTGTAATTGTGGTTTTAAACATACCACAAAATATATTAGCAACTTATTTTATCCACTCTATTTTGGTGTCTTCCACCTTCAAATGCTGTAGTTAAAAACGTTTCAACTATTTCTACAGCCTGAGGAATAGAAGTAAAACGTGCCGGAATACTAACAATGTTAGCATCATTGTGTAAACGGGTTAAATAAGCAATTTCTTTAGTCCAGCAAAGACCAGCTCTTACTTTTGGGTGTTTGTTTGCTGTCATTGCTATTCCGTTTCCACTGCCGCAAATTACAATTCCGAAGTCGGCTTTCCCCTCAGATACATCAGTGGCCACCGGATGTCCAAAATCAGGATAATCAACAGAATCCTCAGAATCAGTTCCATAATTGGTTACTTCATATCCTTTTGCTTTCAACATCGCAACAATTGCTTTTTTATACTCTGGTCCTGCGTGATCGTTTCCTATCGAGATTTTCATTTTTAAATACTATTAAGTTGTGTGGCACAAATTTAACCAAAGAATTTTGAAGTAAATCTATTTCAAAAGAAAAGTTGAACACCGATTACACTAATTTTCACTAATTCCTCCTTTTAAAATTACAGGAATAGACATTTTATGAAATTTGGGAAAATTAGCGCGATTAGTGACTGAAATAACTATTTAATTTTCAATACATTAAGGTTATTAACAATTATTAATACCTATATAAATAATTGATAATCAACATATAAATGGTGCACTTTTATTATAAACTAACTTAAAACCTAAAGCTCAACACGGATTACACTAATTTTCACTAATTCCTCTTTTTAAAATTCTACGAATGGGCATTTTACGAAATTCGGGAATGAAATAACTATTTAATTTTCAATACATTAAGGTTATTAACAATTATTAATATTCATATAAATCACTGATAATCAAGACATAAATGGTGCACTTTTATTATAAACTAACTTAAAACGTAAAATTCAACACCGATTACACTAATTTTCACTAATTCCTCTTTTTAAAATTGCAGGAATGGGCATTTTATAAAATTCGCGTAAATTAGTGTAATTCGTGGTTTAAATAACTATTTAATTTTCAACACATTAAGGTTATTAACAATTATTAATATCTACATAAATAACTGATAATCAATATACAAATAGTGCATTTTTATTATAAACAAACTTAAAACGCAAAGCTGAACACGAATTCTACCGATTTTCACTGATTTTTCTTTTTAAAAATTACATAAATAGATATTTCATAAACACTTTTTTCCAATTAGTGAAAATTAGTGTAAGTAGTGGCAAAAAAACACTAAATAACTATCTGATTTTAAATAAATTAACGTTATTAACAATTGCTAACATCTATCTAAATAACTGATAATCAATATACAATTAGTGTATTTTATTCTAAACCATATCCTAATTATTACCTATATCTAACTCGTTGATACTAAACATAACAAACACTAAATAAAATAACTTAAAAATATAAAGTTAGCCACAAATTATACCAATATTCACTAATATTTCTTTTAAAACTACAGAAATACACACGTTATCAACATTTTTTTTCAATTTGCGGTAATTCATGTAATTCGTGGCAAAAAAAAGCTAAATAACTACCTAATATTAAATACGTTAACGTTATTAACAATTATCAACATCTGTATAAATTACTGATTATCAATATATCAGTAGTACATTTTATTTTAAGCCAATTTTAAAAGAAAAGTTTGCCTCGAATTACACCAATCTTTACCAATTTTTCTTTTAAAATTTATAGAAATAGCCACTTTATAAACACTTTTTTCAATCCGTGGAAGTTATTGCAATTCGTGGCGAAAAAACATCTAATACAACTGCCTTAATTTCAAAATGTTAACGTTATTAACAATTTTAGTATCTCCATAAGAAGCTGATTATCAATTAAGAATAAACAATGTTTTTGTTAAAATTTTAGAATGTTAATACTGAAACCTAATTCATTGATATTCAGTTAACCTTAAATTAACATTATCTGTTAATAACTAAAGATAGAAAATTAGAAGTTTTTTTTGGTCGTGTCGAAAAAAAACCTAATCCAAAACCGGAATGAAATAACCTAATAAAGTTTCATGAATTTTTAGAAAAGTTATCAAGATCAAAAATACCATTTTCAACAAAAATCGACATATGAACTTATCTACAAAATCAATTCATTTTAGGTTGTCAACCGTTGTTAATTAAAATTCAAAAAGTCTTAAAAACTAATCCTTTAACAAAATATAAGTATGTTGATAACTCTAGATAACTAAGAGAAACTTCATTTCAATACTTTTAAAAATAAAATTATTGTACCTATTAACACGCTATAATAACAACCAAAATTTAATTAAATTTAAAATTTCTTTTTTGTTGTATTTAATATATGTTGACAACTTTGAAAGTTTAAAAAGAAAAAAAACTGAATTTGAGTTTTCAGATTGATTTGTAATTGAAATTGATTTTTGAAATTGTAAATTGTTTCAAACGATTTTCAAAGGATTGTTGAGATTGTCCAGGATTTCCTGAACTTGTTCGAAATCGTTGGGATGTACTTTGAGTTTGATTCCACCCAGCGCTGCAGAGTAGAAGGGAACCACAGATAAAGTGATTTCGTTTTCAAAAAAATAAGGAATTCCTTCTTGCTCCAGTAAGTGTTTGAGAATTACCGTTTCGTGCTCGAAATTGAATATGGCAATCGTTTTAAAGGTTTCCATAAAAGGTCTTTTTGTAAAGATACGAAAGTTATATTTTTAATAATTCTATTTGTTAAAATCTGTTATCTGATATCTTATTTGTAATTTTAAACCTTATAAGAAAAGATATATGAGTAAGAAAATTAGAAAGCCGATAAAAAATGAGAAAGATTTCTCCAGTAAGATAGTAAAGATTTTATCGCAAAGCCCGAATAAAGCATTTAATTACAAACAGATAGGAGCAAAGTTAGAACTTGATGATACCAAAAGCAGAAACCAGATTATTAAAGATTTAAAGATTCTGGCTGCTTCAAAAAAAATTATAGAATCTGAACCCGGTAAATATTTAGTAAAAGCAGAAAGTCAGGATTACTACGAAGGAACAATTGATATGACAAGCCGTAAAACAGCTTATTTCATTTGCCCTGATTTTACAGAAGATGTTTTTATCCCAACGAATAATTTGAATCGTGCCCTGGATAAAGACAAAGTTAAAGTATACGTTTACAACCGAAGAAAAGGGAAAAGACCTGAAGGTGAAGTAATTGAAGTTGTAGAAAGAAATAAAACTGATTTTGTCGGAGTTATTGACATTCAGGCCAATTTTGCCTTCGTTTCTACAGCAAATCCTAAAATGTATACCGATATTTTTATTCCAAAAGATAAAATAGGCGAAGCAGAAAATGGTGATGTTGTTTTGGTTACCATTGAAGATTGGCCAAAAAGAGCCGATAGTCCGTTTGGATCTGTGGTTCGTGTTTTAGGAAAACCCGGAGAACACAATACAGAAATTCATGCTATTTTAGCAGAATATGGTTTGCCGGCAGATTTTCCGGTAGAAGTAGAGGTCTATGCACAAAAGATAGACACTACCATTCAGGAAGCTGAAATTGCAAAACGTCGTGATATGCGTGATACGCTTACGTTTACGATAGATCCAAAAGATGCAAAAGATTTTGATGATGCCTTGTCTTTCAAAAAGTTAGAGAATGGAAATTATGAAATCGGAATCCATATTGCCGATGTTTCGTATTATCTGGAAGAAGGAACTATTTTAGATGATGAAGCTTATCAACGTGCTACTTCGGTTTATTTAGTTGACAGGGTAGTGCCAATGCTTCCGGAAGTTTTGTCTAATTTTGCCTGTTCGCTACGTCCGAATGAAGAAAAATATACATTCTCTGCTGTTTTTGAAGTTTCAGAAAATGCACAAGTTATCAACCAATGGTTTGGAAGAACTGTAATTTATTCTGATCAGCGTTTTGCTTACGAAGAAGCACAATATATCATTGAAACAAAAGATCATACCATCCCGGTTGATATTTCAATTACCGGAAGTTCGTATTTAGTTTCAGATGAAATTGTTCAGGCTACTTTAAAATTAGATGAATTAGCTAAGATTCTGAGAAGAAAAAGAATGGCCAATGGTGCGATTTCGTTTGATAAAGTAGAAGTAAAATTCAATTTAGACGAGCAAGGAGAACCGGAAGGTGTTTATTTCAAAGTTTCAAAAGATGCCAATCATCTGATTGAAGAATTCATGCTTTTAGCCAACCGAAAAGTGGCCGAATACATTGGAAAACAAAAGAAAACATTTGTTTACAGAATTCACGATGAGCCAAATGAAGACAAACTAATTGCCATGCAATCGGTTATTGCGAAGTTTGGTTATAAGATTGATTTTAGAAACAAAGGAGATATTTCGAAATCATTGAATGCTTTGATGGAAGAAGTAAATGGTAAAAAAGAGCAGAATTTAATTGATACTCTTGCCATTAGAAGTATGAGTAAAGCCAAATATTCGACAGAGAATATTGGACATTATGGTCTGGCTTTTGATTATTACAGTCACTTTACTTCGCCAATTCGTCGTTATCCGGACGTTATGGTGCATCGCTTATTGCAGTATTATTTAGACAAAGGAGCTTCTGTAGACGAAGAAGTGTATGAAACAAAATGTTTGCATTGCTCAAATATGGAAAGTTTAGCGACTAATGCGGAACGTGATAGTATCAAATACATGCAGGTGAAATACATGCAGGACCATCAGGACGAAGAGTTTTTGGGTGTTATTTCAGGTGTTACGGAATGGGGAATTTATGTTGAAATCGTTTCGAACAAATGTGAAGGAATGGTTAGAATTCGCGAAATAAAAGACGATTATTATACTTTTGATGAAAAGCAGTATGCCTTAGTTGGTGCGACTTCAAACAGTATTTTACAATTAGGAGATGAAATTTACGTTAAAGTAAAAAATGCAGATTTAGTTAAGAAACAATTGGATTTTCATTTTTTAAGAAGAGCTGAATAATTGTTAAATTAAAAGAAAAGTAACATGAAAAAATTAATTATAGGTGCCGCGATATTAGTGGCACAATTGTCTTTTGGACAAGTAACCAAAGAGTTAGGAGATTTTGATTCTGTAAAAGTTTTTGATAAGCTAAGTGTAAAACTGGTGCCGTCTTCAGAAAATAAAATTGTTATAAAAGGGACTCGTGAAGCAGAAGTTGAAGTGGTTAACAAAAAAGGATTATTAAAATTAAGAATGCCTTTCCCTAAATTATTATCCGGTAATGATTTGGATATTACGCTGTATTACAAACATCTTGAGCTAATAGATGTTAATGAAGGCGCAACTGTAGACGGAAAAGAAGCTATAAAAGCTACTGTTTTTAAAGTTAGTGCACAAGAAGGCGGAAAAATCAATGTAGTATTAGAGGTAGATAAACTAAATGTAAGCTCTGTTTCCGGTGGTGAAATCACTTTATCAGGTAAAGCAGCGAATCAGGATGCAAGTTTGGGAGCAGGAGGATATCTTCTGGCAAGTAAATTAAGTACCTCTCAAACGAAAGTAAGCGTTTCTGCGGGAGGAAAAGCAGATGTGAATGCTTCTACCCTTGTAGATGCAAAAGTAAGCGCAGGAGGCTCTATTTACATTTATGGAAAACCAAAACAAATCAATCAGAAAACGGTTTTCGGAGGAAAAATTGAAGAAGTAAAGTAAATTAATTGTATTTGAATGATAAATGATATTTTAGCTGGACTGCCGTGGGGACTTTTTCTGAGTTTTATGGTAGGTCCAGTATTTTTTATACTGCTGGAAACCAGTATTACAAAGGGATTTAGAGCTGCAATAGTTTTTGATTTCGGAGTAGTATTAGGTGATATTTTTTTTATAGCTATTGCTTATTTAGGGAGTTATCGACTCATCCAGAGTTTAAAAGATAAACCGGCTCTTTTTATTTTTGGTGGAATTATAATGCTGGCGTACGGTATTATCTCCTTTGTAAAACTAAAGAAAGAAGAAAAGATTAATGACGAAGAAATTGATCGCGATATTATAAAAAGAAATTATGCCAGTTTGTTTGTAAAAGGTTTTTTATTGAACGTTATCAACATTGGTGTCCTTGGTTTTTGGTTAGCGGTTATTATTTCTGTCGGACCAAAATTACAAATGCAGACTCCAAGGATGATGACTTTTTTTACTTCAGTTATCATTACTTATTTGGCAGTTGATTGTATTAAAATATTATTAGCCAAGCAATTAAAGTCTAAAATGACACCGACAAATATCTTAAAAATCAAAAAGGTAATTAGCATCGTTTTAATGGTTTTCGGATTAGTTTTAATCGTACAAGGCTGGTTTCCTAAAGAAAAAGAAATGGTAAAAAATGCCTTTGAAAAGATTGAAAATAAGTAGTTTAGCATTTAGATAAAAATAGAAAACCTCTCAATTTGAGAGGTTTTTTTATGTTTTATAAAAATTACACCTAACAGGTTTTTAAAACCTGTTAGGTGTAGTAAATAATATCTTTTAGATTCTAATCTAAATTTGTAGTTAGTTTATATTTTCCTGCTTTCGTAATAATTTTCCAGAACGATAAATCCATTTTGAATTATATCTCTCATTGCATTATCTTTTTCCTCAGCATCTTTATCATCGATATAATTAACAGCAAAAGACATATTTATAAAACGATCACTTAAAGGATAAGTAACATGTAAGCTTAGTTTTTTTTCTTTTTTAAGTTTAATTGTTCTGATAAAGACATTTGTTTCGTCAGATTTAACAATCGATTTATTGATTTCTCCCGGTACTGATTGTTTATTTTCAAATAATGCCTTAATAAGCTCATTAGTATCTCCTGAATACTTTTTATCAATTAAAATCGAAACAAAGGGGACACCTTTAGATATATAACTACCATCTTTTTGCAACACGTATGGTGTTATTTTATCTTTGTTTTGAAGGATATAAACTTTAGTTTTTCCTAATTTTAGAATAGTTGCAGGTTGGTTATTACTTAACAAAGTGTCTCGGGCTATGTTTTGAGCAGATGCAAAACTTGAAAATAGAATTATAAACAGTAGCTTTCTCATATTTATGTTTTTTAAATAAAAATAGGGAATAATACCTATTAAATGTAACTTGCTTTAACATAATTTATTAAATACAAAAAGGTAGTATAATTTTATGCCTAACAGATTTTTAAAACCTGTCAGGTGTAATGTATTGATTGTTTTTTCTCCTTCATCAAAAGAAAAAACGGAACCTTTAAGCTTTGCAACTTTACAACCTTTACAGTATTTTAGGAGATTGGAATTTGGAATTTTAAAAAATTGGGATTTAAGAAAATTTTCAGCATAAAAAAAACCTTCAAATTGCTTTGAAGGTTTTTGAGGCATCGTCCGGATTCGAACCGGAGTAGGAGCTTTTGCAGAGCCCAGCCTAGCCGCTCGGCCACGACGCCGTACTTGAACGGATGGCAAAAGTAACTAAAATCTTTAAATTTCAAAAGTTTAAAGAGAAGAATTTTAAAAAAATACGCCTTTTTTAAAAAGGATTACTTTCTCTTTTCCGTCATTTTTATGGTAACCGTCTCAACATCACCACCAATAGGAGGATTTATTTTAGATACCCAAACGGTAGTTTTTTCTATAGATTTTATCTCTTCCAGAACACGAAGTACGATTCTTTTAGCCACATGCTCTAATAAATGCGAACGAATAGCCATTTCTTCGGTTACAATTTTGTTCAAATGGACATAATCTACCGTGTCAGCTAAGTGATCTGTAGTTGCTGATTGCTGTAAATTAGCTTTAATTTTTAGATCGACAGTGTAATCAGATCCAATTTTTCCTTCTTCAATTAAACACCCATGGTACGAAAAAGTACGGATGTTTTTTAATTTTATAACTCCCATTTTATCTTTGTTTCAAGTTTTAAGTTTCAGGTTTACTGTGACTAAAATAACTTTAAACCTGAAACCTGAAACCTTTTTTTTTATCTTTGCTAAAATTACTATAAAATAATGGCATCAGAAGAGAAATCACTCAATTTTATTGAACAAATCATAGAAGAAGATCTGAAATCAGGTCTGTCAAATAACAAACTTCATTTTCGTTTTCCACCCGAACCAAACGGTTATTTACATATCGGACATGCAAGCTCTATTGCATTAAATTTTGGTTTAGGACTTGATTATCAGTCGCCTGTAAACTTACGTTTTGACGATACTAATCCGGAAAAAGAAGAGCAGGAATTTGTTGATGCAATTAAAAAAGATGTTAAATGGCTAGGGTATACCTGGTCAGAAGAACGTTATGCCTCAGATTATTTTCAACAATTGTATGATTGGGCAGTTTTATTAATTAAAAATAATAAAGCCTATGTTGACAGTCAGTCTTCTGAAGATATGGCCATTCAAAAAGGAACACCTTCAACTGAAGGAGTAGACGGTCCGTATAGAAATCGTTCTGTTGAAGAAAATTTAGATTTATTCGAAAGAATGAAAAACGGTGAATTTGAAGCCGGAACTCATATTCTTCGTGCAAAAATAGACATGAAATCGACAAACATGTTGATGCGTGATCCTATTATGTACCGAATTTTGCACAAAGAACACCATAGAACAGGAGATACCTGGAAAATCTATCCAATGTACGATTGGGCACACGGACAAAGTGATTATTTAGAACAAATTTCACACTCGTTTTGTACGCTTGAATTCTTGCCTCACCGTGAATTATACGATTGGTTTTTAGATCAGATTTTAGATGAAAATAAGTTACGTCCAAAGCAAAGAGAATTTGCAAGACGTAATCTTTCGCATACTGTTGTAAGTAAAAGAAAGTTACAGCAATTAGTTAAAGAACAACATGTTAATGGTTGGGATGATCCTAGAATGTCGACTATTTCGGGCTTAAGAAGAAGAGGATATACTGCTGCTTCTTTACGTCATTTTGCTAATACTATTGGTATTGCAAAGCGAGATAATTTGATTAGTGTATCGGTTTTAGAATTTTGTATTCGTGAAGATTTGAACAAAATTGCACCTCGTGTAATGGCTGTTTTAGATCCTGTAAAATTGGTTATTGCAAATTATCCGGAAGGAAAAGAAGAGTGGTTAGAAGCCGAAAACAATCAAGAAGATGAAAGTGCTGGTTTCAGAAAAGTACCTTTTTCACGCGAATTGTTTATAGAAAGAGAAGACTTTTTAGAAGAAGCTCCGGCTAAATATTTCCGTTTGACTTTAGGAAAAGAAGTACGTCTTAAAAATGCGTATATCATTAAAGGGGAGAGTGTTATAAAAGATGCTGAAGGTAATATTACCGAAATTCATGTAACTTATGATACGGATTCTTTAAGCGGAAGTGGGACAGAAGCAAGCCAAAGAAAAGTATCAGGTACCTTACATTGGGTTTCTATTGCTCATGCCGTTAAAGCAGAAGTTCGTTTGTACGATCGTTTGTTTACAGATGAAGCTCCGGATGGTTATAAAGACAAGAATTTCTTGGATTTTGTGAACCCAAATTCATTAGAAATTGTGACAGGTTTTGTAGAACCAAGTTTGGCTTCAGCACAAAATGAAGACAAATTTCAGTTCCAACGTTTAGGTTATTTTACGGTTGATAAAGATTCAACTGCTTCAAAATTAGTCTTTAACAAAACGGTTGGATTGAAAGATGCCTGGGAAGAAAAAGGTAAAAAAGAAGAAAACAGTATTAATAATTCTTTGAAAGATATCAACAAATATTTCAAAGTGGAAACAAAAGCAGAACGTATTGCAATTGAAAGTGCAATAGGGGAGAGCATAAAAAATGTTAGTAGTTTCTCTTTATTGCAAAATTCTTTAAAGAAAAATAGCAATAATAATAAGAGTTCGTTATTATTTGCTCAGTTTATTTTGAAATATTCAAGTTTGAAATCTTCTGATTTTGAAGAAGAAGAAATCAAAAAATTATATACAATGTCTTTAAGAAGTGAATCGACTTATGTAAGATCAAAAGCACTTTTAAATTTAAGAGATTTGGAAAATGAAGCTTTCAAAAATCAGTTTGAAGATGATATTTTGAAATTATATTCAAATCCGCCGAAAAATGCTTCTGAGAGAGAAATTGAAATTCTTGGAGAAATGGTAAAGAAATAATATCAAGATTATTTATTAAAAGCGCTTTTATAAGCGCTTTTTTTTATTATATAGTTTTTCTATTGAAAATTGTAATTTAATAATTTTTATAGATTAAAAATAGCTTTCATAAATTGATTTTAAGACGTCTTTTAGTTTTTGTCGACTCATTAATCATCTTTTGAAAAATAATTAAAGAAAGAGCTTTATTTTAATTTTAGCGTCTGTTTCACCTTGCTTTTAGGGTTATCAACATTAGATTGTTTATAAAGTTGAGAATTATAGTCCTTTTGTAGTTTTTTGCCACTCGAAGAATGGATTAAGTTTTAAAAAGAGACTTTCATACTTTAGTATAAATTTTATTGATAATTTTTTTTGTAATTGTATATTTTAATTATTATATATTTTATCTATTATAAAGTTAATATTTATAATTATTATATATTGAAAGTAACTTTCATAAATGTTTTTTAAGGCATCTTTTTATTTCTTGCGACTACTAAATCGTATTTCGAAAAATATTTGAAATAGAAGCCTTATTTTAAATTTACCTTTTTTTGCCTTCATTTTTGGGTTGTGAAGCACTGAATCCTCTATAAAATTAAGAATGCAATTTATTTTATAGATTTTGACTCCTAAAAAAAATAGAAGAGGACTAAATGGGTTTTTAGACTAATCATCAATTATGCTGATAGTTGTTTTATTATTTTGAGTATTCATTTATTATTGATTATGATTATTGATTTTTAAAATTTAATAGTTATTTATAATTAAAAACGGCTTTCATAAATGTATTTTAAGACGTTTTTTTATTTCCTCCGACTCCTAATTCCTCTTTTTTAAAATCATTAAAAAGAGAGCTTTATTTTAATTTTAGCCTTATTTTTGCTTGAATTTTTGGTTTATTAACACCAAATTGTTTATAAAGTTGAGAATACAATTGGTTTCCTACTTTTTGAGAGATTTGTCATTTTTAATGTGTGTGAATTTCTGTAAAAAGAGAAACGCTAAGTTTTAATCAATTTTAGTTATGATAAAATCAATTGAGTAAGTATTTTACAATTATTTATAAAAACTATTATTTTTTGATTTTTTATAGTTGTTTGTAATTAAAATTGACCTTCATAAAACTATCGTAAGCTGTTTTTTATTTTCTTTTATAGCAATAGGTGTATTTTAAATTATTGTTGATTTGGGTGCTTTATTTAAGTTTTTATCTTCGTTTTTCTTAGTTTAACGGGTTATTAACATAGAATTGTTTATAAAGTTGGTATTTTTACGATCATACCAGAAGTCAGTAATGATTTTTTAAAAATTCATGATTTCGTATTAAGATGTTAAAGAGAGTTTCGCTGGAATCAAAAAAGCAATTTTTGTTTTAGTGTGTACTCTAAATTGATTTCTTAAAATAATAATTTTATGATCTAATTCTTATTGTGTTCCAATTTTGATGCTGTTTTTTCTATAAAACATTTTTCAAATTGGTTTCATAATTTTCGAAATTTCATAACATTGATTATGCGATAGTTTTGAATTTTAAATTTCGTTCTGATTTTTAGTTTTAATTTTAAATCTAAATTTATGAAAACACTATATTTTACATTAGCCGTATTATTTGCCAATGTGGCAATTTCTCAAACACATCAAATTGCAAAACACAATGGAGAACAAATGGATGTTAATTTCATTAAAAGTGAAAATGATTTAATTTATTATTCTTTAAACGGAAGTGCTGAAGAAATGAAAATTAGCAAATATGCAGTTTCTCAAGTTACCAACAAACAGACCAATCAAACTCAAAAAGTTTCAGATAGGGTAGAAGTAGTTTCAAAATCTGATTACAATAAGGTTCAGGTTTTGTCTCAGGATAAAACGGTTGGTTTAAAAAAAGTGGCAAACTTTGAAGGAGTTTCTGTTAAGACAAAAGGAGAGGGACCATTGGGACAGCAAAAGCAAACTGCGATGTTGATTAAAACAAAATCAGCTTTAAAGGGTTATCCGTTTGTAAGTATTGTCGAGAAAGATAACGGGAAATACGAAGCAGTTGCTTATGTGTATTAATTAGTTTGTTAATTTTTTGTAAACATCTTTTAATCAATATTTTATAATTATAAAAAAGAGTATCTTTATTAATCACTTAAATCTAATAATATGTCTAATAAATCAAATACAATCGCCGCAATTTTGGCCGGTGCCGCAGTAGGAGCCGCAGTAGGAATTTTATTTGCTCCGGATAAAGGATCTAAAACACGAGCAAAACTTAAAGAAGGTTTAGATGATGCAACACATAATTTGAAGGATTCAATAGGAGCAAGTTCAGAAGTGTTACGTGAAAAATTTGCACATGCAAAAAAGAATCTTGACGGAACATACGATGATTTACTTTCGAATATGAGTTACAAAACAGAAGAAGTAATTTCATTTTTAGAATCTAAGCTTGCGGATTTGAAAGCGCAAAACGCCAAACTTCAAAAGTAAATTTCTAAGTCAGGCACAAAACGAATTTTTTAATAGGTTGCATTTCCAGTTTATTTGGTTACTTTTAATAAGGAAATGGCAATTTTTAAAGTGCGTTTTGTGCTTTATTATTTAACTAAAAATCAAATTATGGCTTTTGAAGAATTAAAAGAACATACCGAAAATATGCAAGATCAGGCTAAAGAGTATTTAGACAGTCACTTAGCATATTACAAACTTTGGGGTTTTAAAGTAGCCATGAAGTCTACCACACTAATTTTTAAGTTTACTTTAATTTTATTGTGTTTTGCTATGGTTTTGTTATTTGGTTCTGTTGCAGCAGCGTTTGCTTTTAGCAACATGTTTGGGAGTTATACCTTAGGATTTTTAACAGTAGGAGGGATGTATTTGGTGGCGACTATTTTACTTTTCTTTATCAAAGACAAGTTTGTTGAAGGACCAATTTTGGAGAAATTTTCAGAAATCTTTTTTAATGATTAATTATGGAAACAAAAAAATACGCTTCATACGCTGAAATTGAAAGAGAGTTAGAAATACTGAAACTTCAAAAAGACATTAATTATCAGAAATTAGTTTTAAGTTTTCAGAAAACTAAGGAGACGATAACACCACAGAATATTGTTAATGGCTTTTTGTCCTCGTACAAAGAGTACTTTTCAAATTCTTATGTGAGTATTTTACAGTCTATTTTGCCCTATATTATCGGGTGGTTTATCAATAAAAAAAGAGGCAATTAAGCCTCTTTTTTGTTTTTATGATTATTTTTCTTCCGGTGTTATATCATCTTCATAACCCGATTGTGGCTGAATTGGTTTCGGTTTTTCAATTTTCTTATTGTTTTTCTTCATCATTTCACCAACTTGGTTAGAAGCAGTAAACGAAGCAACCATATTATTTAGCATATCACTTCCGGCTTGCGGAGAGTTTGGAAGAAGTATTAAATTAGAATTGGCATCAGCTCCAATGGCTTGTAACGTATCATAATGTTGTGTCACTACAATTAGGGCAGAAGCTTCTTGAGAATTAATTCCAACATTGTTCAAAACTTCAACACTTTCTACTAAACCTCTTGCAATTTCACGACGTTGATCTGCAATACCTTGACCTTGCAAACGTTTACTTTCTGCTTCGGCTTTTGCTTTGGCAACAATTCTGATTCTTGAACTTTCTGCCTCAAACTCAGCAGCAGTTTTTTCTCTATCGGCCGCATTAATTCTGTTCATTGCATTTTTTACCTGGATATCCGGATCAATATCAGTCACCAAAGTATTGATAATATCGTACCCATAAGTAGTCATCGCTTCATTTAATTCTCTTTTTACTGCAATGGCAATATCATCTTTTCTTTCAAAAACATCATCCAGTTTTAGTTTAGGAACTTCAGCACGAACCACATCAAATACATAAGCAGTAATCTGATCGTGTGGATATTCCAGTTTATAAAAAGCATCGTATACTTTTTCCTGGATCACTTTAAACTGAACCGAAACTTTCATTTTGATAAAAACGTTGTCTTTAGTTTTGGTTTCAATGATAACATCTAACTGTTGAATTTTCAAATTAACACGTCCTGCTAATCGGTCAACTATCGGGATTTTCAATTGCAATCCTGAATTTCTAACGCTCAAGAATTTTCCAAATCTTTCTATAACTACTGAAGATTGTTGTTTCACAGTAAAAAAGGAAGACATTAGAATAAAGAACGCAAATACTAAAATGATAATAAATGGTGTGAACATAATGATTTTGATTTAGTTTTATGATCCGGTAAATTACGAAAATTCCTCGGATTTATTTTTTTTGCAACTATAAAAAAACGCTAAGAACATTTAAAGGATGTTTCTTAGCGTCTGAATTTTATTGAAAGTTGGTTTTATATCGAACTTATTGCTTTCTGAATTCTCGAAATAGTTTCTTCTTTTCCGATGATTTCTACAATGTCAAATAGGTGAGGGCCTTTAAGCGCTCCAACCAAACTCAGTCGGAAAGGTTGCATTACTTTACCCATTCCAATTTCGTTTTTTGTCAACCAATCTTTTACAATTGTTTCGATATTCGAAGAAGTAAAATCAGTAATATTTTCTAAAACAGAGATCAGTTCCTGCATTAAAGCCGGTGTTTCTTCCTTCCAGTTTTTGCTTGCTTTCTCGTCATAAGAAGTCGGTGCCTGGAAAAAGAAATCAGTAAGATCCCAAAATTCAGAAACAAAATGAGCACGTTCTTTAATAAGAGACACAATACGTGTTGTCAGTTCGAGCGAAGTCGAGAACCCTTTTTCTTCCAAAATAGGAGTAAAGTCTTTAGCTAAATCTGCATCATTTTGTTTGATCAAATGCTGGTGATTGAACCATTTGTTTTTCTCAGGATCAAATTTTGCTCCTGATTTGTGCACTCTGTTTAAGTCAAAAGCATCTACTAGTTCCTCCAATGAAAATAATTCTTTATCCGTTCCGTCATTCCAACCTAATAAAGCAAGGAAATTGATAACAGCTTCCGGGAAAAAACCTTTCTCTCTGTAACCCGATGAGATACCTTCTTCGGTTTTCCATTCTAACGGAAACACAGGGAATCCTAATTTATCACCATCTCTTTTAGATAATTTTCCATTGCCAACTGGTTTTAATATCAAAGGTAAATGAGCAAATTCAGGAGCATCCCATCCAAAAGCTCTGTATAATAAAACGTGAAGTGGCATAGATGGCAACCATTCCTCACCACGAATTACATGTGAAGTTTCCATCAAATGATCATCCACAATATTAGCTAAGTGGTAGGTTGGCATTCCGTCACTTTTAAACAAAACTTTATCGTCAAGAAGATTCGTTTCAAACTTTACATCTCCACGAATGATGTCTTTCAAATGTAAAGTTTCATCAACCGGAGTTTTAAAACGGATCACATAATGTTCTCCATTTGCGATTCTTTTAGCAACTTCATCAGTAGAAATTACAAGCGATGTATCTAACTTTTCACGATTGTGATGGTTGTAAATAAATGTTTTTCCATCTGCTTCATGTTCTTTTCTTAAAGTATCAAGTGCTTCCGGAGTATCAAAAGCATAATAAGCCCAACCCGAATTGATCAGTTGATCGGCATATTCTTGATAGATTGCTTTACGATCACTTTGTCTGTACGGACCAAATTTTTCATTTTTTCCAACGGTTTCTTCTGGAGCAATTCCCAACCATTCTAATGCTTCCATTATGTAAGCTTCAGCACCGGGAACAAAACGAGTCTGATCTGTATCTTCAATTCTTAGGTAAAAAACGCCGTTGTTTTTTTTGGCAAATAAATAATTAAATAGGGCAGTACGAACACCACCAATATGTAATGGCCCTGTTGGACTTGGTGCAAAACGCACCCGAACTTGCTTTGACATTTGTTTGAAATTTTGATGCAAAGATACGATATTAGTTAAAATCCAAATTTTTTAAAATTCCAAATTCCAAAAGACTACAGCAGTTGGAATTTGGAATTTATTTTTTGGAAATTGAATTGCTATAATTAGTACTTTTATAGGTTATAAGTAAAACAGATTCATTTTGAAAACAACGTCTGCCATATATCTAAAGCTAGAAGCCTTTATTAAAAAATATTATACCAATGAACTCATAAAAGGAATGCTTCTTTTTACCGGTTTTGGACTTTTGTATTTTTTGATTACTCTTTTTATTGAGTATTTCCTTTGGTTAAAACCATTGGGAAGAACCCTTTTGTTTTGGCTTTTTATAGGAGTGGAAGTTTTCCTTTTGTTTCGTTTTATTTTGTTTCCAATTTTTAAGTTATTCAAACTTCAAAAAGGAATAGATTACAATCAGGCTTCTGCTATTATTGGAAATCATTTTACAGAAGTAAGTGATAAACTGACTAACTTTTTACAATTGTCAGCCTCTGAGAATTCGGCAGAAAGTTCAGAATTAATGCTGGCTTCAATAGAGCAAAAAGCAAATTCATTGCAACCAATTCCATTTGGAAATGCAATCAATTTTAATTCGAATAAAAAGTACTTGCCATTGGCATTGATTCCAATTTTGCTTTTTGCAGTGTTTTATATTTCAGGGAACAGCACGATTATTTCTCAAAGTTTAAATAGGGTAGTCCATTTTAATGCTACTTTTTTACCTCCTGCACCTTTCAAATTTGTGGTGTTAAATCAGAATTTGCAAGCAGAACAAAACAAAGATTTTGTTGTAAAAATGGAATCTGTTGGAAAGATCGTTCCGGAGAATGTTATGATTCATATTGGTGATGAAAGTTATTTTATGGAATCTTCTGAACCAGGAAAGTTTGAATTTAAAATCGAGAAGCCGATAGAGAATGTTACTTTTTCGTTTGAAGGAAATTCGGTTTCATCTAATGAATATGAATTGAAAGTAATCACCGTTCCATCCATTGCCAATTTCGAAATGATTTTAAACTTCCCATCTTACTTAAAGAAAAAGTCAGAAACCATTCAGGGAACAGGAAATGCTATTGTACCGGAAGGAACTTTAGTGACGTGGAAAATGAAAACTCAGGCTACGGAAGAGATCGTTTGGAAGGATGAAAAATCAGTTTTTAAGTTCAATAAAGCCGAAAATGAGTTTAAATTGAGTAAAAACATAGGTCAAAATACAGAATATCAAATTCTTACCTCCAATAATAAGGTCAAAAACTACGAAAAACTCGATTATCAGCTTTCTGTTATCAAAGATCAGCATCCAACGATCACTGTTGCACCGGCACCGGACAGTTTGAAGTTAGACAAAAATTATGTTTTAGGAAGATTGGGTGACGACTATGGTTTATCTAAATTACAGATTGTTTATTACGAACGCAACAAACCACAGACTGCCAAACGTGGAACTATTCCGGTAAAACAAGCTGTTTTTGATCAATTCGTTTTTTCGTTTCCAAGCAATTTGGCAGTTGAAGAAGGAGTATCGTATGAGTACTATTTTGAGATTTTTGACAATGACGCGCCTCATAATTTTAAGAGCACAAAGTCTTCTGTGTTTTCAGATCGAGTGGCTACTACTGATGAAGTGCAAGACTTAGAATTACAACAGCAAAATCAAAACATTAATAGTTTAGAGAAATCTTTAAAGAATCAAACCAAACAGTTTTCTGAAATGGATAAGATTCAGAATACCGGAAAAGAGAAAGATAATTTAGAGTTTAAAGATCAGCAAAAGATAAATGAGTTTCTGAAACGTCAGAAGCAACAGGATGAATTGATGAAGCAGTTTGCAGAGAAGATGAACAAGAATCTGGATAAATTCAAAGAAGATAAAAAGGATAAAACTGCAGAAGATTTACAAAAGCGTTTAGAGAATGCAGATAAAGATTTAGAAAAAAATCAAAAGTTATTAGACGAATTGAAGAACTTAAACGATAAATTAAACAACGAAGAGTTGTTTGATAAGATGGAAAAGTTCAAACAAATCAGTAAAAACCAATCGAGAAACTTAGAGCAATTGGTAGAACTTACAAAGCGCTTTTATGTTTCAAAGAAAGCCGAACAAGTGGCAGATAAATTAGATAAGCTTGCTGAGAAAGAAGAACAGCTTTCTAATAAAGAAAAAGAAAACACTTCCGATAAACAAGAAGAAATTAATAAAGCATTCGAGAAAATTCAGGATGATTTAAAGGACTTAAAAGAAGAAAATAAATCATTAAAAACTCCTTTAGAAATTCCTTCAGATGCTTCAAAAGAAAAAGACGTAAAAGAAGATTTGAATAAAGCTTCCGAAGAATTGAATAAAAGGAATACTTCTTCGGCCAAACCAAAACAAAAGAGTGCTGCTAAGAAAATGAAAAGCTTGGCACAAGAGATGAAGTCCGGTATGGAAGGTGAGGAGAAAGAACAAATGGAAGAAGATGTAGCTATGCTGCGTCAGATTCTGGATAATCTTTTAGCTTATTCTTTATCTCAGGAAGATGTAATGAAACAATTTAGATCGATGAAATTGGGATCATCTATATATACGAAGAATATAAAAGTGCAGCAAAATCTAAAACAACAATTCAAACACGTTGACGATAGTCTGTTTGCTTTGTCTTTAAGAAACCCTAAAGTAGCCGAAGATGTAACGAAGGAAATTGGGAATGTACAATACAATATTGATAAAGCTATAGAGTCGTTAACCGATGTTCAGGTTCCAAAAGGAGTTTCGCACCAACAATATGCTGTTTCATCTGCCAATAAATTAGCTGATTTTTTAAGTGATTTATTAAACAACATGCAGATGTCAATGTCTAAACCCGGAAGCGGAAAACCAAAACCTGGTGATGGACAAGGAATGCAATTGCCGGATATCATTCAAAAGCAAAAAGGATTAGGGGATAAAATGAAAGAAGGAATGAAACCGGGCAGTCAACCGGGACAAAAACCGGGAGAAGGTAAAGACGGAAAATCAGGTCAGGGACAAAGCGGTCAAGGTAAAGATGGACAAGGTAAAGATGGTAAAAGTGGAAATGGAGGAAGCAAAGGAAACCAAAATGGTAAAGGAGAAAAGGACGGAAAAGAAGGTGAGGATGGAGAAGGAGATGCTGAAGCGATAATGGAAATTTATAAAGAACAAGTTAAACTTCGTGAAGCATTACAAAAGGAGTTAGCCAAACAAGGATTAGATTCTCAAGGAAGATCTGTTATTGAGCAAATGAAACAATCCGAAAAGCAACTTTTGAATAAAGGTTTTAAGAATGAAAATTTGCAAAGAATATTAAATATCCAACAAGAATTATTGAAATTAAACAATGCAGTGCAGCAACAAGGTCAAGATACCAAGCGCCAATCTGAAACAAATAAAGCTGAATTTACAAATAGAACTAATGCGTTGCCAAGCTCGTTATTGGATTATTTAAACAGTGTGGAGATTTTAAATAGACAATCACTACCTTTGCGCTCGAATTTTAATCAAAAAGTTCAAGAATATTTTAATACAAAATGATCAATTTTAATTACGAAACAGAATTTAATTTAGAGAACGAAGAAGCCTTTACTGATTGGTTGAGTGCTGTAATTGTTTCTGAAAACAAAAACGAGGGAGAGATAAATTACATTTTTTGTGACGATGAATATCTTCATAAAATAAATGTAGAGTATCTGGATCACGACACACTAACGGATATTATCAGTTTTGATTATACAGTTGGTAACGAATTAAACGGAGATATTTTTGTTTCTGTTGAAAGAGTAGAAGACAATGCTAAAGATTTTAATGTTTCTTTTGATGAAGAATTGAAGCGTGTTTTAGCCCACGGTATTTTACATTACTGTGGATACAAAGATAAAAGTGATGCTGATGCAGCGTTAATGCGCTCAAAAGAAGATGAAAAAATCGCCATGTTCCACGTGGAACTATAGCTTAAACATCTTTTTTAAAGTTTGAAATAAGGTGTTCCACGTGAAACATATTTTGTTTTTGTAGACAGATTGAGAAAACGTTCCACGTGAAACATAAAGAAATTTTGAGATTGAGTTCTTGAAACGTTCCACGTGGAACGCTCAGTTTTGAAATTTCGAAATCAAATCCGTTCCACGTGGAACAGTTTTAACCTCGTTTTAGCGCAGCTAAAACCCCAAGTTTTGGAATTTGGATTTTCATTTTTTTTTAATTTGACAACAGTTCCACGTGGAACAAAAGAGTATAAAGTTAATTCTGAGAGCCATCTTAAAGGGTTTCCGGAGAATAATAAAACAAAATGTTTTTAGAAGAATACGATGTTATTGTGGTGGGTGCTGGTCATGCCGGTTCCGAGGCCGCGGCAGCGGCAGCAAATTTGGGATCCAAAACGCTGCTGGTTACAATGAGTTTGCAGAACATTGCGCAGATGTCTTGCAACCCTGCAATGGGTGGAATTGCAAAAGGACAGATCGTTCGTGAGATTGATGCACTCGGAGGATATTCCGGAATTATTTCAGATCGGACGGCAATTCAATTTAAGATGTTGAACAAGTCAAAAGGTCCTGCAATGTGGTCGCCAAGAGTTCAAAGTGATCGAATGCGTTTTGCCGAAGAATGGAGAATGATGTTGGAGGGAACTCCGAATTTGGATTTCTACCAGGAGATGGTCAAAGGTTTGATTATTGAGAATGGCAAAATCAAAGGTGTGAAAACTTCGCTTGGAATTGAGATTCGTTCGAAATCGGTGGTCTTGACGAATGGTACTTTTTTGAATGGTCTGATTCATATTGGAGACAAACAGTTTGGTGGGGGTAGAGCAGGCGAAAGTGCTGCGTACGGAATCACCGAAGATTTAGTTCAGGTAGGATTTGAATCTGGAAGAATGAAAACAGGAACGCCACCGAGAGTCGATGGACGTTCTTTGGACTATTCTAAAATGAACGAAGAAAAGGGAGATGCGAAGCCGGATAAGTTTTCGTACTCCGATGTGACGTCACCTTTGATTCATCAGAGATCATGTCATATGACGTACACGTCCTTGGACGTGCATGATATTTTGAGATCTGGTTTTGATCGTTCACCAATGTTCAACGGTCGTATAAAAAGTATCGGCCCAAGATACTGTCCTTCGATAGAAGATAAGATTAATCGTTTTGCTGATAAAGAACGTCATCAGTTATTTGTTGAACCGGAAGGTTGGAATACTTGTGAGGTTTATGTGAATGGATTTTCGACTTCGCTTCCTGAGGATATTCAATTTAAAGCATTGCGTTCTGTTGCCGGTTTTGAGAACGTGAAGTTCTTCCGTCCTGGTTACGCGATCGAATATGATTATTTCCCGCCAACACAATTGAAGCATACTTTGGAAACAAAGCTGGTGGAAGGATTGTATTTCGCAGGACAAATAAACGGAACGACCGGATATGAAGAAGCTGCATCACAAGGTTTGATGGCCGGTATAAATGCGCATTTAAAAGTGCACGAAAAAGCGCCATTGATTTTGAAACGTGATGAAGCGTATATCGGAGTTTTGATCGATGACTTGATTACGAAAGGTACAGAAGAACCATATCGCATGTTTACTTCAAGAGCAGAGTATAGAACTTTGTTGCGTCAGGATAATGCCGATTTTAGATTGACACCAATGTCACATGAAATTGGTTTGGCTTCTGAAAAGCGTTTGCGTAGAATGGAACACAAATTAAATGAGTCTGAAAAGATGGTTGCCTTTTTCAAAGAAACAAGTGTTTCGGTTGGAGAGGCAAATCCTATTTTAGAAGCGAAGGATACAGCATTGATTACACAAGGTGATAAAATGTTTAAAGTGTTCTCACGTCCACAAATTGATTTGGAGGATATCATGAAATTTGAGAAAGTGAAAGAATACATCGCAGCAAACGATCTTGATCAGGAAATTTTAGAGCAAGCCGAAATTCAAGTGAAGTATTCCGGATACATCGAGAAGGAAAGAAATAACGCAGACAAATTGACAAGACTTGAAGAAGTAAAAATTCCGGAGAATTTTGACTATAACAAAATCAAATCAATGTCAATAGAAGCAAAACAAAAATTAAGCAAAATTCGTCCCGTAACCATTTCGCAAGCATCAAGAATCAGCGGCGTATCACCAAGTGATATTTCGGTGTTATTGATTTATATGGGAAGATAAAGGTATTTTAGATTGTGGATTTTAGATTTTAGATTGTTGAGCGTAAAGGTTAGATTCTGAATTTTTAGATTTCACGCAATCTAAAATCTAAAATCCGCAATCTAAAATTTAAATTGTTCCACGTGAAACTATTTTGTGATAGATTTTATTTAAGTTATTGTTTAGTGATGAAGATAATTGAGAAAGAAGTTTTATCATTGCAAGATAAAGAAACGTTGTTGCAACTTTGGAATAACGAATATCCGGTGAAATTAAATTATCAGGCAATGCATGACTTTGATTTGTATCTGGATGCTTTGACGGAAAAGAAGCATTATTTGTTGCTTAATGAGAATAGCAGGATCAAAGGCTGGGCTTTTACTTTTTTACGAGAGGAAGAGGATTGGTTTGCTATAATTTTGGATAGCGATATTCAAGGGAGTGGTAACGGCAGGCTTTTGATAAACGAATTAAAAAAGAATAAAAAAAGTTTGAATGGTTGGGTGATCGATCATGAGAATGACTTGAAACAAAATAAAGAGCCATACAAATCTCCATTGCCATTTTATATTAAAAATGGATTTGTAGTGATTGAAGACAAGAGATATGAAGGCGAGAAAATGTCTGCCGTCAAAATAAATTGGAAGTATTAAAAAAGTATATAAAATAGAATAAGCCCTAAAAGTGAATTTTTCATTTTTAGGGTTTGCTATAAAGTTAAATCAAAACCCCAATATTTATAAAATGAACGTTTTAAATAAAAAACACTTTCTTACGGTAAAAGATCATTCCGTTTCTAAAGAAATTTTCGAATTGTATTATGATGAAAACCTGGACATGTTAATTACGTCTCCACAGCCGGATTTAGAAAATTTAGGAAGGTATTACGAAAGTGAAGATTATATTTCGCACACAGACAACAAACGTTCGTTATTTGAAAAAGCCTATCACTTTGTGAAAAATATTGCCTTAAAAAATAAGCTGAATTTGATTAACGCAGAGCAGGCTCAGAAAGGCAGAATTTTGGACATTGGTGCCGGAACTGGCGATTTTTTATTAACAGCAAAAAATGATGGTTGGGAAACGATTGGAGTAGAACCAAGCGCAAGAGCAAAAGAAATTGCAGTTAAAAAAGGAATTTCATTTGTGGACGAAATCAACGCTCTGGAAAATAATTCGTTTGATGTAATTACAATGTGGCACGTTTTAGAACATGTTCCAAATTTGGAATTGCAAATTGCGGAATTGAAACGTTTATTAAAACCAACTGGAACTTTAATTGTTGCGGTTCCAAATTTTAAATCATACGACGCAAAACATTACGATACATTTTGGGCAGCTTATGATGTGCCGATTCATTTTTGGCATTTCTCTAAAAAAGCCATTCAATCGCTTTTTGAAAAAGTGGATATGAAATTGGAAAAAGTGCTTCCGATGAAATTTGATTCTTTTTATGTGAGTTTATTATCCGAAAAATACAAAACAGGAAAAATGAACTACATCAGTGCTTTTTTGATCGGTTTGAAGTCAAATCTAAAAGCCAGACGTACGATGGAATATTCTTCGCACATTTACGTGCTAAAAAACAGCTAAAACTTATTTTTAGCGCGTTTTAGCGACGTTTTTAGGCAAGAAGGACTCTGAATATGTCTTTTTTTAGAAATTCGCTTAAAAACGAGCTATGAAATCCATTATTAATAACAGTAAATTATACATAACTTAAGTCCGATAACAAAAATTGATACAAGAAAAAAAGAGCATTTTTTAAACTTTATGTTGATGCTATTTATTTTTTTATATTTTTGTCTTCAACATTAAAAAAATAGAAATTAAAGAAATGAAAAAAGCATTAGTAATTATCGCGGTTTCAATTTTAGTTGTTTCATGTGGTAAAACAGCAGAAGTTAAAGAAGTAAAAACAGCTTACGTTGATACTTCGGTTTTAATGAAAGAGTACACTGAAGCAAAAGATCTTGAAGCAAAATACAAATCTCAAGCAGAAGAAAAAGGAAGACAACTGCAAGCTGAAATTACTCGTTTTAAACAAGACGCTGCTAATTTTCAAAGTCAAGCGCAAGCAAACGGTCAGGCATGGGCACAACAAAGAGGTGCTGAATTGCAAAAAAGAGAGCAACAATTGGGTTATGCTCAACAAGCTTTGTCGCAACAATTGCAACAAGAAAGCGGAGTTGAAATGGATTCTCTTGTAAGTGGAGTGAAAAAATACATCAAAGAATACGGTAAGAAAAACGGTTATTCTTATATCTACGGTACAGGTGATGCTGCAACAGTATTATATGCTGAAGATAAATACGATATTACAAAAGTAATCGTTAAAGAATTGAACGATAAGTACAAATCTGCACCGAAAACAGAAGAAAAAGCTCCTGCTAAAGAGGGTATGGAAGCTAAAAAATAAAACACAAAACAAACTAATTTCTAAAAACCTAAATCTACACGGATTTAGGTTTTTTCTTTTATAAAAAATACGATACTTTTAGTTTTTCAATACAAGCCATAATGCAAAACGTTTCAGAAGCAGCAGCTTACACCTTACAATTTATCAATCAAACGCAAAAGTCGATCTTTCTGACGGGTAAAGCCGGAACAGGAAAAACGACACTTTTGAGGGAAATTATTGCCACAACGCACAAGAATACTGTGGTGGTTGCCCCGACCGGAATTGCGGCTTTAAATGCGGGCGGCGTGACGATTCATTCGATGTTTCAGCTGCCATTTTCCGCTTTTATACCCTCTTTTGAGGCGAATTCGCAGTTTACCGAAACGGTGAAATTTGAGAATAAAGATACGTTGCGCAGGCACTTTAAAATGAACAGTCTGAAGCGTAATGTAATCCGCAATATGGAGTTACTGATTATTGATGAAGTAAGTATGTTACGGGCCGATTTGCTTGATGCTATTGACTTTATGATGCAGACTGTTCGCAGAAATTCGTATGCTTTTGGTGGCGTTCAGGTGCTTTTTATAGGTGATTTATTGCAGTTACCGCCCGTAATTAGGGATGAAGAATGGCGAACGTTACGCAATTATTACAAAGGAAAATTCTTTTTTCATTCTCACGTAATGCAGCAAAATCCGCCTTTGTACATTGAGTTATCTAAAATTTACCGTCAAACAGACGATGCCTTTATTTCGGTTTTGAATAACCTGCGTAACAATCAGATTTCAGCAGATGATGTGCAGTTTTTGAACCAATATGTACAGCCTGATTTTGATTTAAAGAGTAATCCGGGTTATATTACTTTAACGACTCATAATGCCAAAGCAGATTCTATTAACGAGCAGGCGATAAACGATTTAGCGGGAAAAGAGTATTCTTTTCAACCCTTTATCGTGAGTGATTTTCCGGAGAAAATTTTTCCGGTAGAAGAAAATCTAAAGTTGAAAGTGGGAGCACAGGTCATGTTTGTAAAAAACGATTTGAGCTTTGAAAAACGCTATTTTAACGGAAAAATGGGGATTATTAAGTCCCTTTCACCGGAAGAAATCTTTGTGCATTTCCCCGAAGAGAATAAAACAATTGAAGTAGAAAAGTACGAATGGAAAAACATTCGTTACAAAGTAAATGAGCTCACCAAGGAGATTGAAGAGGAAGTTTTGGGCACATTTGCGCATTATCCGATCAAATTGGCGTGGGCCATTACAGTACATAAGAGCCAGGGATTAACTTTTGACAAAGCTGCGCTTGATGTATCGCAAGTTTTCCTTCCCGGACAGGCGTATGTAGCATTATCGCGTTTAAGGTCCTTAAATGGGCTTATTTTGCTTTCTCCGATGCGTATGAATGGGATTTCTAACGATCAGGATGTGATGGATTATGCTTTGAATAAAGCTACGGAGGACGTTTTAGAGAAATCGTTGCATTTTGAAACAAAAAACTTTATTCATAACTATTTGATTAACAGTTTTAATTGGTCGGATTTGGCACAAGAATGGCGCAATCACCGTTTTAGTTACAACGAAAATGCTGCTGCGTCAGAAAAAGCCAAACATGCTATTTGGGCACAAAAGCGCTTAGAAACCATAGAGCAGCTGATAGATCCTTCGCAAAAGTTTATCCAACAACTCAACAAAATTTTCAATAAAGAAACAGTCGATTTGTATTTTGTTGAAGAAAGAATGGTGGCAGCATATGATTACTTTTTCGGTCCAATGGACAAATTAGTGACGGATCTTCTACAAAAAATGGCTGAAATTCAGAAGTTTAAAAAAGTGAAAGAATTTTATGAAGAGCTGACTTTGCTGGATGATTTGCAAACAAAAGCGGTTTTGCGCTTAATGAAAGCTAAGTTATTGATCGAAATTGTGGTTGCGGGAGAAACGATTTGCAAAGAAAAATTGACTTCATCAGCTATTAAAAATTTCAAAATAAATAAGCTGGAAAAGATTCGTGAAGAGTTTAAAATGAGCAACACGGATATCTTCAATGTGGAAGAACCGGTTGTACGTTACACTTCAAAAAAGCGCGACAATAATGAGCCAAAAACGATCAAAAAAACCACGGTAGAAGAAACCTACGACCTATGGATAGAAAAGAATTCGATTCAGGATATTGCCCGAATTCGAAAGCTGACGGTGCAGACAATTGAGATGCATTTTGTCAAACTAATTCAGTCTAAAAAAGTGGATATTTCAGATGTATTGCCGTACGATAAAATACTGGCTTTGCGAGAGGCTTTTCAATTTTATCAAGAAGAATCACTTAACCCATTGAAAGAAAAATATGGTGACGAATTTACCTGGGATGAACTTAAAATGTTTAAGGCAAGCATAAACTAAAATTACAAGTTTTTAAATTCCAAATTCCAAGTTCCAAGTTTCAAGTTTCAAGTTTCAAGTTCCAAGTTTCAAGTTCCAAATGCGGGATAAATTGGCACTATAAGTTGTTTAATGGTTAATTTTAGACGGGTGTCACCCTGAGCGAAGTCGAAGGCTGGGGATGAAATATTTTATTGAAATATTCGAAAATAAAAGTAATATGTTTAATAAAAATTTATTTTGATAACGGTTAATTGTTGTTGTTTTGTTAATGCGATTTTATAGCAAAAGAGAACCTAGCTGTGCTTGTACTTAAAAAGAACGTTTTGTATTGCTTTCATTTTGTTTTTTTGAATTATTTTGAAAAATTAAAACGCCTTAGATTCGAAAATAGTTTCACGTGGAACATTTTGGATTTACTAAAATAGTATACTAATTGCCTGTTTTATTCTATTAATATATTGATTATTAGTGTATTAATTTATAACAATAATTTTTTGACGAATACTCGTTTGGTTTCTAAATGCCAAAACGACGGAAAAATAGTGGTAAAACACGATTCTTGAATCGATAATTTTTGCAATTTTTAAGATAAGTGAATCACTCGCGCAAACCCTGTGCAGGAATATTTTAGGTAGAAGTTGCATGACCAGTTTGGATAAACTCCTGAGCTTTTTATCAAAACGATTTAGTTGTGGAGTAGAGGCAGGGAGTTTGTTGTGAAACTTATTGAATTTTGCACAATTTCAAAGAGTGAGTTATGCTTTGCTTAAATTCGAAAAAAAAATCGGCGCTTTCGGCGTTTTTTAGTATTAATAACAACAAATAGTGATTGGATAAAAGTAAAATGGTTGGTTAGTTTGAAAACAGTCGCAAAACCATGCTTTTTAAGCCGTATTTTTTGTTTTTACAATAAAAAGCCATTCTTCCGCCTGAAACAAAAAACAAGCCTTTAAATCTCTTTATTTGTTCTTTGTAAAAGTAACTTTAAGATCAAAAGCCATTTTTGTAATGTAGTTTTCACGTGGAACGGCTAAGCTTTGCAAAAAGAATGCACATTAGTTTTGCACCTTCAAATTTCACTGATGTACGTTATGTCATCCTGAGCGAAGTCGAAGGCTGGTCTGGAGGATAAGTGTCTATCAAATTCTAAACTTCAGGAAGCACAGAAAAACTGAAAAAAGGCGAAAATTTTCTAACGTAGCCTTCGACTTCGCTCAGGGTGACTGTTGGGTTAAATTAGAGACTTTAGGAAGTAGAAAAACAAAAAAAATTCATGTGAAACAAGAAAACAATCGTTTGATCTCTTTATTTCGTTTTTGATAAAAGTGGCTCCAAAATCTAAAGCAATTTTTGTAATGTAGTTTTCACGTGGAACGGATAAGCTTTACAGAATGATGTACGTTAGGTTTACACCTTCAAATCTCACTTATGTACGTTATGTCACCTTGAGCGAAGTCGAAGGCTGATCTAGGGACAAGTATCTAGTAAATTCTGAACTTTAGGAAGCACATAAAAACTGAAAAAAGGCGAAAATTTCCTAACACAGCCTTCGACTTCGCTCAAGATGACAGTTGGGTTAAATTAGTGGATTTAGGCCGTAGAAAAACAAAAAATTTCGCGTGAAACAAAAAAACAATCCTTTGATCTCTTTATTTCGTTTTTGATAAAAGTATCTCCAAGATCTAAAGCCATTTTTGTAATGTAGTTTTCACGTGGAACGGCTAAGCTTTACAAATTACTGTACGTTAGTTTTACACCTTCAAATCTCGCTGATATACGTTATGTCACCCTGAGCGAAGTCGAAGGCTGGTCTAGGGATAAGTAACTAGTAAATTCTGAACTTTAGGAAGCACAGAGAAAGTGAAAAAGGTGTAAATTTTCTAACGCAGCCTTCGACTTCGCTCAGGGTGACAGCTGGATTAAATCATAGATTTTAGGCAGTAATAAGATAGGGAATTATGTAACTTATTTTAGGGATGTAATTTTTTTAGAAGTCAATTTTTTCAAAAAAAAAATCGGCGCCTTCGGCGTTATTTGTGAATTAAATCGGGGAGTTTTTTGTCGAAATTAAAACGACTGCGGGACAAAATTAGCAGGATGTAAAGACTTTTGCCTTTGATAATTCGTTTTTTTAAACAGCGTCTTGGCAATATTTAAAAGTAATTGATAAAAAAATATCATTTTCATTTCAACAAACTTTCATAAATAATTAAACTTCTGAAGTCAAAAGTTATTTTCACGTGGAACAGATATACGAGAAGTAGATTTTGTAAAACTGACACGAGTATAAATAAAAAATCCTTTTTTCGGTTTAAGAAAAAAGGATTTAGTTAAGTAAGTGGCAATTGAAAATTTATAACGTTTCGACTAAAATCCAGGCATCCGGATTTTCTCCTTTTTGAATTTCTTTCTGTGCTTTTTGTGCTTCATTCATTGTGGCATAACTTCCGTATAAAACAGGAAACAGACCATGTTTGTTTTCGCCAAGCATTCTGGCTTTGTAGCCGTCTTTTACCAATTGGTTATAGGCTTTTCTGGCATTTTGTTCGCTTCTGAAAGCACCTGCCATAATGTGGTAAGGCATTGTTTTTATTTCTACTTCTTCAGTTGCAGTTTTAGCAGAATCTACAGAAAGTGTGACAGCCGGTAATGGACTTTGTATAAAAAAGGTCGCTTCCTGGATTTTGTTTTGTACTTTTTTCTGTACAGCACTTTCTACAATAAGAGTCTGACTTGCAATTTGATTCTGGTACAAAGGATATCCGATACTTCCGGTAATTCCTAAACCTAGAACAAAAATAGCAGCATATCTCAAGTATGGTTTTGAAGTTCTAACGTGCTCTTCATTATCGTATAAAGCAACTGTTTCTCTTTCTTCCATTTTTTCCAGTTTTTTCTCGAACAGTTCTCTTTTTACTACAGGAGAAACAAACGGACTTAACCCAAAAGAAGTAGATAAGAAGTTGGTCTGATCATTAGGTGTAAAAACCATGTTTTGGTCAGCGTTTAGACGAATATCACCAATGTTTTTAAAATTCAGAACACCATGTTCGTCTAATATTTTTTTCCAATTTAGAACTTCATGTGTAATAGCACTTACGGCAAAACCATAAGAAGTATTTTCAGTCTGAGCGATATGATTGGCTAATAATCCGTCATTGTTTTTTAAAAGACTATTGAATGCGATCGTTTTCTTAGGTGGAGAAAACGAATTGGTGCTTTCATTAAGTCTTGCCGGGTGATTTTCGGTTAGAAATGCTCCAAACCCTGGAACCGTTACACACTGATAACGATACAATAACTGCGATATGTAAGTTTCGATTTTCATAGTAACAAAGTTAGGTAATGAATATAGTTATCAAAATTTTATTCACAATTGTTATTAACAATTCGCTTTATTTTATATACAATTAATTTTCAAATGGTTAAGTGTTTTTGCTTCATGTCGAGTAGGATGCGAAAACGATTTATCTTATTTTTTATTAAGAAATTACTTTAATTTATGGATATTTGCTACCTCAAATCGAATTTTTAATAGACTCTATTTTACATAATATTTTAGCAAGATGTCAGATCAGGAATTATTTTATTTATTAGCCTTACTTAAAGTGGATGGAGTTGGAGATATTTTGGCAAAAAGATTGTTGCTGCATTGTGGTAGTGCGGAGGCTTTTTTTAAAACGAAAACCAATCAGCTAGCTGCTATTGACGGAATCGGCTCTGTTTTATTGAAAAATGTAAAAGACAAAACCGTTTTTGAAAAAGCAAATGCCGAATTAGAATTTATAAAAGCAAATGCAATAAAGGTTTCTTTTTTTCAGGAAGAACAGTATCCGGAGCGTCTGAAACATTGTTTTGATGCGCCGGTTTTGATTTTTTCTGCGGGGAATATTGAGTTAAAAAACAGAAAGATAATTAGTATAGTCGGAACGCGTCAGATTACCTCCTATGGTCTGGAATTTTGTAGGACACTACTGGAAGATTTAGCGCCATTGGATCCTGTAATTGTTAGCGGTTTTGCCTATGGAGTTGATATTGTTGCACATCAATTTGCAATGGATAATAACTTACAGACTATTGGTGTCTTAGCCCACGGATTAAATCAGGTTTACCCTAAAGCACACAAAAAGTATATCGCTCGAATGGAAGAAAAAGGGGGTTTTATTACCGAGTTTTGGAGTTCGTCTAATCCGGACAGGGAAAATTTTGTTCGTCGAAATCGCATTGTTGCCGGAATCTCGGAGGCCACAATTGTAATTGAATCTGCAGATCGGGGAGGGTCTCTCATTACAGCCGATCTTGCAAATGAGTACAACCGTGATGTTTTTGCTGTTCCGGGCCGCGTTACAGATGTGTACAGTAATGGTTGTAATGATCTGATTAAAACCCAGAAGGCCAACGTGCTTACCAGTGCCGCAGATTTGATCTACATGCTGAACTGGGATATTGAAAATAAAGTAAAAACAATTCAAAAACAGCTGTTTGTAGCTTTAGATGCAGAGGAACAAAACATTTACGATTTTCTAATAAAAAACGGAAAAGAAGTACTGGATATCATTGCGCTTCGTTGTGATTTTCCTGTTTATAAAATTTCCGGAATCCTTTTAAAAATGGAGCTTAAGGGAGTAATAAGATCTTTACCGGGTAAATTGTTTGAGGCTATTTGATCTTTATTTTTAATTAGATTAGGTTTGAAATATTAAAATTTTATTTTTGCCCCTCACTTTTAACCCTTTTTTAATGAATATTATTGAATTATTCGAAAATGCCGGAATTTATAGAACAAATTTAAGAGAATTTAACCCTGAGGATATTGCAAAAATTGAGAAACAATTTGAAATTGAACGTGCACAGCATTCTAATTTAGATTCAAGTGTAGCTTCAAATTTGATTTTAGCAATGAATGAATTTCCAAATGAGCTTTTGTCTATTTCAAATAATCGAATACTTTATAATTTATTTTCTAAGAAAAATTATTCACGTAATAGATTTAGTTCTGATAATGCTGTCTCAGTTAGTTTAGAGGCCGTAAAAGTATTCATTATTAGATTTTTATCAGAAGCATTGACGTTGTTTATTGAGGAAAGAATGGCTCAGAACGATTTTGAAGCTATTGAAGACATTTTAATGGTCAAAGAATACTTGCCGGAAGAATCATTAGACCTTTTGCGTGAGAGAGTTACAGGTAAATTAGATTTTGTTTTAGACAAGTTAGATCAAAATTTTTCGATGGGGGATCACAATATTAAGTCTATTTATTTTATAAAATTCAGACCTTTTTATGCTTTGCTTGCAAATTTTAAATCAGTTGATACAGATATGAAAATTAGATTGCTGCAAAAGAAAATAACCAGCCCCATTTTAAATCAAGAAATAAAATCGATTTTTACGGAAGCTACAATAATTGCGATGAGTAATTATAATGCCCTTAATCCGGAATTGGATAGTTTTTTAAAAGCAAACAGAGAAAAACTTACGGAATCATATGAAACAACATCATCCTCAAGTGATTCAGGTATGTCGCCATGGGCAATAGTAGGAATAATTGTTCTTGTTTTAAGAGTGATTTTCTTTATAGCAAGATTAGCTAAGTAGTTATTTTTTTGAGTAAATTTTAATGTTTTATTTAGAATAACGTCTTTTCTGTTTCTCGTAAATATAAGTTAGAAAGGACATAAATAAAATGCCGGATTTCGGTGATTTTTTCAAACAAAAATCCCTTTCCAAGCTTCCCGCTCGAAAAGGGATAAACAATGTCTTAAAACGACTAATTATGATGGTTCAAAGCCAAGTTTAATGCGAGCACGTTGTAAAACACCGTTCGCGATGAGTGCTGCTTTATCAGCTCCTTTTTTCAAAAGTAATTCTACTTCAGTAAGGTTCGTGATATAGTAATTGTATTTTTCTCTTTCGGTTTTGAATTTTTCTGTGATCAATTCAAACAAGGCTTGTTTGGCATGTCCATAACCATAGTTTCCGCCCAAATAATTGGCTCTCATTTCGGCAATTTGTGCTTCGGTTCCCAGTAAAGAATAGATAGCAAAGGCATTACAAGTGTCCGGATTTTTTGGATCTTCAAGTGGCGTACTGTCTGTCTCGATGCTCATTATCTGCTTGCGTAAGGTTTTATCGTCAAGGAAAATATTGATGATATTATTGGCAGATTTACTCATTTTTCCGCCATTAGTTCCGGGGATCAACATGCCGTCTTCCTGAATTATAGCTTCTGGAATTACAAAAGTTTCACCCATTTGGTGATTGAAACGAGAGGCTACATCACGAGTAATTTCCAAGTGTTGCAATTGGTCTTTTCCAACAGGAACAAATTGAGCGTCATACAATAAAATATCAGCGGCCATTAACATCGGATAAGTAAAAAGTCCAGCGTTTACATCGTCTAAACGATCTGCTTTATCCTTGAAAGAATGCGCTAATGTCAGACGTTGAAACGGAAAAAAACAGCTTAAATACCAGGTTAGTTCTGCTGTTTGAGCTACATCAGATTGTCTGTAAAAAGTAACTTTATCGGGATTTAAACCACAGGCCAACCAAGCTGCTGCTGTACTGTAGGTGTTTTCTCTTAATGTTTTACCATCTTTGATTTGTGTAATTGAATGTAAATCAGCGATAAACAAAAAAGATTCGTTTGCCGGATTGTTAGATAATTCAATTGCGGGAATAATTGCTCCCAATAAGTTGCCTAAATGTGGTGTTCCTGTACTTTGAACACCGGTAAGTATTTTTGCCATTCTAGTTTTCTCTTAACCGCAAAGATGCAAGGTTTTAACCGCAAAGTTCGCATGGTTTATTGTTGATTTTAACCCTAAATTTCGTATTTTTTAATTGGAAAGTTTGCCAGGTTTATTTTCCTGATCGCAAAGTTCGCAAAGTTTTTTGTAAAGTACACAAAGTTTATTTGTTCTTTGGCGTAAAGTTGGCAAAGTTTTTACGAAAATAAATTCTTTTATAATAAATCACCTTCGATTTATTACTTTTGAAACCATGAAAGGAATAAAAATTGTTTTTTGGGTCATTTGGCGCATTTGGTTTTATATTTTAATGGCCATCCCGATATTGATTATGTTGCCGTTTTTACTGGCTTCCATTATAACCGAAAGTGGTTATCCGTATTTTTTCAGAATGGCGCGAATTTGGGCGAAATTCATCCTCTACGGAATGGGATTCTATTACAAAATCAAACGGGAACAAAAGCTTGAAAGAGGCAAAAGTTATATGATTGTGGCCAATCATACTTCAATGACAGACATTATGTTAATGCTGGCCATTATTAAAAATCCATTTGTTTTTGTTGGAAAAAAGGAGCTTGTAAAGATTCCGTTGTTCGGATTTTTCTATAAAAGAACTTGTATTTTGGTAGACAGAAATTCGTCGAAGAGTAAAAATGATGTTTTCAAACGAGCTCAGGATCGTCTAAATCAAGGATTAAGCATCTGTATTTTTCCGGAAGGCGGAGTTCCTGATGATGAATCGATTTTACTGGACGAGTTTAAGGATGGGGCGTTTAGATTGGCCATAGAGCATCAAATTCCAATTGTTCCGATTGTTTTTGCGGATAATAAAGAACGATTTTCGTATACTTTTTTAAGCGGAAGTCCCGGTAAAATGAGAGGTAAGATATTATCATTTATTGAAACTAAAGGACTTACGGGCGAGAACAGAAAAGAGTTGAGAGATCAGGTAAGACAGGTGATTTACAATAAATTACTGGAATTTAAGAGCGTAAAGTAAAAGCAAAAACGATTAAATATTAAACCCGGCATTGAGTATGAATCATGCCGGGTTTTCTTTTGAATTTAAAACCCCTTTTATATTCAAAATCTTATTTTATCAATACTTTTATCGAAATCAAAATCAATTGCTTTTTAGTTTTTTCCTTAATTGTTTTAAAGGAAATAGCCTTGGTAATTAGATTTTTAACTTGTAATAAAAGTCACATGATAATGATTAGATGAATAAAAAGGAAAATGGTTGCGTCAAGAAGTAGATTTTTTTCCATTTTTTTTCAAAATAAAAAACCCGACCGCTTTTAGAACGGTCGGGTTTATAGTATAAGAATCTGCAACAATCAGATTTGTAACGTTTTATGCGTTAGCTAATTCTTTGATGTGCGCTTTAATTTTTGCTTCTAATTCGTCAGCTAATTCTGGATTATCTTTTATTAAAGACTTAACGGCATCACGTCCCTGACCTAATTTAGTATCACCATAGCTGAACCATGATCCTGCTTTTTTAACGATCTCAAATTCAACAGCTAAATCTAAAATTTCTCCTGTTTTTGAAACTCCTTCGCCATACATGATGTCAAATTCGGCAGTTTTGAATGGTGGAGCTACTTTGTTTTTAACGATTTTTACTTTGGTTCTGTTTCCGATTACATTTTCTCCGTCTTTAATTTGTGAAGAACGACGAATATCAATACGTACCGAAGCGTAGAATTTTAGGGCGTTACCACCTGTTGTGGTTTCCGGATTTCCGAACATTACACCAATTTTCTCTCTCAACTGGTTGATGAAGAAAACCGTACAGTTTGTTTTGCTGATTGTTCCGGTTAATTTTCTTAAAGCCTGAGACATTAAACGAGCATGAAGCCCCATTTTCGAATCTCCCATTTCTCCTTCAATTTCACTTTTTGGAGTTAAGGCTGCAACCGAGTCAATTACCACAATATCAATTGCTCCTGAACGAATCAGGTTTTCTGCAATTTCTAAAGCTTGCTCTCCATTATCCGGTTGAGAAATAATTAAGTTTTCGATGTCAACGCCTAATTTTTCAGCATAATTTCTGTCAAAAGCATGCTCGGCATCTATAAAAGCAGCAATTCCACCCGCTTTTTGAGCTTCGGCAATCGCGTGTAAGGTAAGTGTGGTTTTACCGGACGATTCTGGCCCGTAAATTTCAATGATTCTTCCTCTTGGGTAACCATTTACCCCAAGAGCTAAATCAACACCAAGAGAGCCAGAAGAAATGGTTTCTACCTCTACAATGGCTTTGTCGCCCATTTTCATTACGGTTCCTTTTCCGTAAGTTTTATCAAGTTTGTCAAGCGTAAGTTGTAGCGCTTTTAATTTGGCCTCTTTGTCTGAACTCATCTTTTCTTTCATCTAAATTGTTATAATTTTTTTCTTTTTCAAAGCCAATCAAAATCGCAAATAACGTCCTGATTTAGATTTGAAAGGGCTTGTAATTTTGTAAAAATACTTCTTTTTTTTGAAGTTACAACGTTGTTTTATTGCTATAAAAACAATGCTTTTAGTTCTGTAGCTTCCTCAGCTTTTATTTTACCGGCAAGCAACAAACTCAATTGTTTACGACGTAAAGCGGCATCATAACGCTGTTTTTCAAGTTCCGTTTCAGGTTCGATCGCCGGAACTTCAACCGGTCTGCCGGTATCATCTACCGCAACAAAGGTGTAAATGGCTTCGTTGGCTTTTGTTCTGTTTCCAGATTCGCGGTCTTCTACCCAAACGTCAATAAAAACTTCCATAGAACTTTTGAAAGAACGGGATACTTTTGCTTCAACGGTAACAACGCTGCCTAAAGAAATAGCTCTGTTAAAAGCAACGTGATTTACAGAAGCTGTTACTACAATTCGACGTGAATGTCTTCGGGCTGCGATACTTGCCGCACGGTCCATTCGGGCCAAAAGTTCACCACCAAAAAGGTTATTCAAAGGATTTGTTTCGCTTGGTAAAACTAAATCGGTTAAAATAGTTAGAGATTCTGCAGGATGTTTTGATTTCATTTTTTTAATGTAAAAATTTATTTTTTTGCCACGAATTTCACGAATTGGCACTAATTGTTTTTTTACCACTGATTAAAAGGATTTGCACAGATTATTTAATCATTTTAATCCTTTATTCTGTGGTTTTTTTTCCTCATAATTGAGTGAGGTTAGCAAATCTTTATCAAAGTGCATAAATAGACTTTCTTAGATTTGATGTTTTATCTTAACTATTCAAACATTATGTAAAATAGGATTTGGCAGATTTAATTCAGCCAGTAAACCGCCATAACTGCCGGAATAAAATAGATAACAATGGTTCTTGCACCATCGTAATCCTTAGCTAATCGTTGACCGAAGAGCATCATTAACAAACAAATACAAGAGAAAATAGCGCCGTAGAAACCAAATTCACGACCGCTGTCTGTAAGCAATTGTATGACACCAACCACGCATAAAATTCCCGAAATTAATTCTAAAATTAAAAGGTGAAACAGGGCTAGTGGTACTTGATTTTTTAAGATTGTTTTGGAAAAATGCTCCTTCAACCAGGAAACATTATCCTTCCAGTAGAAAACTTTTTCATAACCGGATTGCAAAAAAGTTAAGGCCAGAAAAACTAGCAGTAAAATTGTGGCAGTATTGTTCATTAGCAAATTATTTTTTGTGAATTAAACGTGTGAGTTTTATAGATAGATCTGTTAAAATTATTTTTGCATTTCCATTCCGTTCAATGTGATACATCGCCTCCGAAAGTTCTTTGAAAATGTCATGAATATTGTTTCCGTTAACAAATGGTGCAAAATTTTCGAGTTTAAATTTATCTACTTTCGGCTCAATGTAAACGAGGCTTGGTGCTTGATAATTAAGCAAAAGCGCCTGTCGGAACATTTCGATGCAGTACTGGATAAATTTCTTCTGACTTTCACGTCCAAGAGCGGCTATTTCTTCGCTCCAGGAAATTAAATCCTGAATGGCAGCGGCATTACCTTTGGCTCTGAAAGCAGCGCGTACCCAATTGACAAACCATTGTTCAAAAGGATATTCCGAGTCATCTTCTTTGAGTATAGAAAGTGCTTTACTAAAATTTCCCTGTGCCTGATGTGCTATTTTTAAAGCTAAGTTTAAATCGATATTTTCTTTCGCCACTAAGGCTTCAGCGATCACCTTTTCGGGTAATCCGTTAAAATGAATCACTTGACAACGAGAACGGATCGTTTGAATGATATCTTCTTCATTTTCAGAGATCAGTATAAAGATAGTTTTATCTGAAGGCTCTTCGAGAAGTTTTAATAATTTATTTGAAGCAGCGATATTCATTTTATCGGCCATCCAGATAATCATAATTTTATAACCGCCTTCGTACGATTTTAAGGCAAGTGATTTCAAAACTTCCTGTGCGTCTTCGACTCTGATTTCTCCTTGTTTGTTTTGAACACCCAAAATTTTATACCAATCGAATAAACCTCCGTAAGGCATTTCTTGTATAAAAGAACGCCAGTCCTGAATAAAATCTAAACTTTTGGGTTTCGTTTTTACATCTTCGGTGGTGACGGTTGGATAAATAAAATGGAGATCGGGATGTGAAAGGTTTTGGAATTTGAGATTACAGGAATCATTTCCGTTTGAGTTTTCAGTGCCCGTATTGTTACATAAAATATATTGCGCGTAAGCAATAGCAGTTGATAGCGTACCACTTCCTTCTGGCCCGACAAATAATTGTGCGTGCGGAATTCTTCCGGAAGATGCACTTTGTATCAAGTGACTTTTGATGTAATCTTGACCTAAAATTTGAGAAAATTGCATGTAGCAAAGATAGAAGAAAATGATGTAGTCAAAAATTTTCGGAATTAAAGATTAATTATGTTTCTGTTTTTTTATTTTTAACAGGCAGCGTTTTGTTAAATTGTTTATTTTTTTTGGCTCGCCTTGGGTAAGTACTGGGTGGGATTTGGTGAGATATTAATGGTTTTTTGTTAATAGTTTTTATAAAAATATTTAAAACATATCTTTTTTTTACCTACAATAATGCGTAAAGAGGATCATATATAAAGTCAATTCCTACAAATATATATTTTAACAAAATTAACAAAAAACTCGCTAAAACGCATATTTTCTCGACATACGGCAGTTTTTCGGAGGATCTAAAAGCTTAATTTTTCAAAAAAGAAAATATTAAAGTTGCGTTTTAACATAATTTACATATTTTTGTTTTCATCAACAACCAATTTTAATAAGAATCTATGAAAGGGAAAATTATTTTTTTAAGTTTATTTTGTTTAATGACAACTGGAGCAATTTCTGCCCAGGCTAAGAATGCTCCTAGAAGTATAATCAGTACAACAGCGCTTATTCGCAAGTATCACGATCAAAAAGAATTGAGTGGTATGCAAAAAGGTGAACTTTTGGAACTGTATATCGAGCGTATTAAAGTACTAGTTAAAACTCTCCCTTACATTGCATTGGTGACTAAACCAGGTGTTACGATGGCAGACTTAGGTATTCCGGACGACAGTGAGCACAAAAAAGTATTGGATTCTCAGGCAACTGGAACTGCTACGTTTTTGGACACTACAGTTGAATTCCAAAGAAAAATGATGCCATATTCTGATAAAGGAAATCTAATCGCAGCCATTTTATTTTACGAAAGCACATTAAAATCTTTACATGAGTTCAACGAATTGAACGAAATGTAATATTTTAAAATTTCTGAAACCTTTTTGTCAAAGTATTTTACTTGTTAAATGATTAATATGGTGACGAGTATAAACTATAACAACTTAGTTGTTTGTTTGTATAAGCTATGTATTGATTTTTTAAGTTCATTTGTAAAGAGAAAAAGAAGTGTTAAAGTACTGTAAAACAGTGTGCTTGAAGCTCTTACTCTAAGCGAGCCATAAAACAATGTAAATATTTGATCTGTTAGAGTTTCATAAAATTTTAAAAGTAGAAGTACAAATAACAACTCGTTCTCGAAGCATCCTGATTACGATCAGATAATTCGAGATGAGTTTTTATCATATTACGCATACGCATACCCAAATTTATTATTAACCGTAATACCCCCTTATCATGAAAAAAATTACTCAAATCATCTGCATCCTTTTGACAGTAACCAGTATGAGTGCTCAGCAAGAGAAAGGAATTATGGGCTACAACAATTGGTTGAATAACTGGACCGAATTTAAGCCTAACAAAGTAGACTATGGAGAAGCAAATCAAATTTTAGCAGGAAACATTTCTGTTAATACAAAATTGATGAAAAGGAATGTTTATGTTTTACAAGGAAACGTTTATGTTACTAATAATGCTGTTTTAACTATTGAGCCTGGTACGTTAATCATTGGTGATTTCGAAACTAAAGGAACATTGGTAGTTACAAAAGGTGCATCAATTATTGCAGACGGATTAGAAACTGATCCTATTGTATTTACTTCAAACCGTAGCCAGAAAAAAGCTGGTGATTGGGGAGGACTTGTAATTCTTGGTGATTCTCCAATTAATAAATTCGGAAACGCCGGTTCTTACAACCTTGACTTAGACCCTACTCTTACTACTTATGGTGGTGATAATGTTGCCGGTAACTCAGGAATTTTAAGATTCGTTAGAATCGAATTCGCAGGTAAAAAAGTAAAAGGTTTAGATTCTTTCAACGGATTAACTGTTGCAGGTGTTGGAAATAAAACAATAATTGAAAACGTAATGGTTAGCTACTCAGGTGGTAATTCATTTGCTTTCTATGGTGGAGACTTAAATGCAACTAAATTGGTTTCTTATAAATCAATTAATGATGATTTTAAATTCACACAAGGAGTTCAATGTCGTTTATACAACTCATTAGCAATCAGATCTTCTTATTTGTCTAGTACAAAAGACGGATCTCGTTGTATGGAGGTTAGAACATACGATAAGAAAAGCGAAACAGATTTTACTAAAAAACCTACTTTAGTAGTTGCTTCGAATATTACAATGCTTAACGATAGTGAAAATATTAAAGCTGACATTCAGTCTGGTTTAGTAAAAGAAGCTATTTATGTTGCAGAAACTGCATCACTTGAAATGAAACGTAGCGTGATCTCCGGATTTAATCCAGCTGTATTATTAGACAGTAAAACAGAGATTAATGATGCCAATCTTAAAAAAATCAGATTTGAAGAAATGTATTTCAACCTATGTAACGGAAATATCTTTACAGAATACAATTCTAACAATGAAGATTTAGAGAGCTGGTATGGTAATAGCGTATTCTTTAACGTGTATTCACAAAGTGATAACAAAGAGACATTTATTGACATCTTTAACCCAAAGAAACCTGATTTCAGACTACAATTAGGAAAGATTACGGCTTCTAGCGGAAACAGATAGATAAGACATAGATTTTTATTTTAGAGCGTAAATTTTATTAATTAAGTCCCCAGACACAATTTATGTATTCGTCTTAAATCGGACTCAAATAAAGATCATAATATAATGGCCCCAACAATAAAAAAATATTTTACTTGTATTATATTTTTGGCTTTGCCTATGACATTAAGTCTATATGCACAAAGTACAATAGAAGAACCTACTTTTTCTGTACTTAATAAATGTAAAAAGACAGCGTCAACGCTTGACCAAAACAAAGATATAGCTGAGCAACGTATCAGCCAATTAGATACTGATTCTAATCAGTTTATAGAAGGGCTATCCATCCCCAAGGATAGCCTTGCTACAACTGGTGAGTGTAATCTAATTACTTTTAAATGTGAAGAGAATTCATCAATAGCTGCTACTTATTCAGTACTTGCAAAAGATATTATTGAGAATTACAGATATGATTTTTCAGAATCATTTATAAACATTTTGTTTTTTGAAGATATAGATTTAGCCAGAACACGCACTATATGATTCAAAAAACTACTCTAATTTTTACCAAATTTTTTCTTTTATTTGGCATGTTATTCTGTGCCAACTCGAGTTTGTTTGCTCAAACGAAAGTTGTAAACCCGGAAATACTATCTTTTGATAGGATTTGTGCGGGTACGGTGCACAATGAATATAATGCCACTTTTACCTATAGCGGGTTTCCGGCAGGAACAGAGTTTACAGTTGAGTTATCTACCGATAATTTTGTAACGGTAATTCCTGCTGCTACAATTCTGCCTGTTATAAACGATACTCCTACTCAGAAAACAATAAAATTTGCGGTTCCTTCAACCCTTAAGGGATCGGATACTTATAGTCTTAGAGTTTCAACTGCCGGTTATGCAAGTCCTAAATTCACTTCGTTTGCTCATAAAACGGCGTTCCCAATTTATTTTAAAGCGCATGACAATCAGTATACTATAAATAATTTTAAAGGAACCGCTACATTTTGTGCGGGAGGAAGTTATTTGTTAACGATTGATCCTGATCGAGCAGATCCTTTAAATGAATCTCCTTTAAAGTATGATTTTTTAACCTATAACTGGTACAAAGATAATGGTGTTTCTGTGCCTCCAACCTTAGTCGCTGCTGCGACCGGCCCTAGTTACAGCGTAACTGCCGAGGGAGTTTATTATGTAGAAACAAATTATGGAACTTGTAGTTCTGAATCGTATTCAAATCGTGTGACAGTTTCGTCATCAGGTTCCGGTTCAGCGGTTTCAGTAACCTCAAGTTTAGGGAATCCTTTTTGTTCCAGCGGAGCGGGTACAGTTTTGACTGCTACTTCGGGAAACAGTTATGTTTGGAGTAAAGATGGTAAAGTATTAGCAGGACAAACAACACGTTCTATCAATGCAAATGAGAGCGGATTATATTCGGTTGCAGTAGATTTTGGAGGATGTGTGGCCAATGGAACTATCGACTTAAAAAGCAATAGTTTTTCTGCCAGTATTGATGTTGCAGATACCTATAAACTTAAAGCTGGCGAAACTTTAAAAGTGTCCATAACTTCTGATGCTACCAATCCAACTTACGAGTGGTATCTAAACAACAATCTTATTGATGGTGCTAACACAGATACCTATCAGATAGCGGTAAGAGGTAGCTACAGAGCAAAAATTTCACAGTCTTCAGGCTGTATTTCTTCTAAAGAATTTGCATTCAGAGTTACTTCTGAAGAAGATGCAAAAACGAATGTTGTTCCAAATATTGTGAAACTAAGTAGTAGTTCTCCTTATTGGAATGTACCGGAAGTATACAAAACGCCTGATACAAAAATTACAATTTTGAGTTCAAACGGAGAAGTAATGTATGATGATGTTGGAAGTAATTACGATCCCGAATTCAATTCGTTTATAAAAGATTTTAAAAATGTTAATCCTGTTTATTACTACGTCATTAAATCCAGCTCGGGTGATAAAAAAGGATCAATAACTGTGATAAAATAATATGAAGAAAATTTACCTATTCATAACTTTATTTTACGGTTTTTCAAATGTACTCTATTCACAGGACACAGCTGTCCCTGAGAATGGAGTTGTTTCGTTTTCGTTACCTATCAGAAATTCTTTAAAGTTTAATAGATACCTAATCAACCCAGCATTTAGCTTTGTTAGAGAGCAAAATGCCTATATAAGTTTTTACAACAAAAGACAGTGGACTCAGTTTGAGAACGCCCCAAATACCTATGTTTTCGGTTATTCGGGACGTTTTAGAGAAAATGAAGCTTTTGCTTTTAGTCTTTTTCAACAAAACTATGGTCTAATGACAGTGTTTGGCGGAGTTGGAAACTTTGCTCACAATATCGTTTTGGAGGAAGACAGCAATTTGACTTTTGGTTTAAACGCGGGCATTTATCAAAGCAGTTTGAATAAAGGAAAGATTGTATCTGATGATCAGGACGTTTTAAACGCAGATTATCCTTCAAATACGATGTTAACGATCAATCCCGGGATTAATTATGGTACTGCATTCCTTGATTTTGGATTGTCTGTGAATAATTTAGTGCTGTACAATTTTGGTTCAGGAGTAGTTAAAGAAGATCCGGAAAGAGCCATTCAGTTACATGCTATGTATACCGGTTATATTGATGCTTATGGTTTTTTTGACAGAAGTAAATTTTCGGGAATCTTAAAAACAGAAATCAAGCAAGATAAAACTATCATTTCTGGACTTGCTATGGTGGCGATTCCAAAAGGAGTTTGGGCACAGGCAGGATATAATTCATTATACGGTGTTTCAGCAGGTCTTGGTGTTAATATTTCACCAAGCATTGCTATTGAATATAACTATGAAAGAGGATTGGGTAATCTGTCTAATTTAGGAGGTTCTCATGAATTTGCTATTGCTTATAAATTTAAAAACAGAAACTATTATTATGGTGATGATGAAGAAGGTTCTCTTATAGATCCTGCACAATCAAAGCCGGTACCGTCTAAAAAGACTACTGCTTCTACAACTCCGGTAACAAGAGTGAGTGGTGCAGAAAAAGCGAAGTTAGCAGCTGACACGAAGGCTAAAACAGATGCAGAAGCACAGCAAGCAAGACTTGCGGCAGCCGAAAAAGTTCGTGCAGATGCAGAAGCTGCTGCAAAAATAAGACTAGCAGCAGATACTAAAGCGAAAGCAGATGCAGAAGCTTTAAGAATAAGATTAGCAGCCGATGCCAAAGCCAAAGCTGATGCTGTAGCTGAAGCAAGAGCAAAAACTGCCGGAACCAGAACTGTAGCTAAACCAGCAGCACCTCAAAGAACAGCAGCACAATTAGCGGCTGATAAATCGAGAGCAGATGCTGAGGCTGTTGCGAAAGCAAGATTAGCAGCTGCAAAAGCAAAAGCTGACGCAGAAGGAGCGGCTAAAGCTAAAACAGCAACACCGGTAACACCTCAAAAAACACAAGCACAATTAGCGGCTGATAAATCTAAAGCAGACGCGGAAGCCGCTGCAAAAGCAAGATTAGCAGCAGATACTAAAGCGAAAGCAGATGCTGAAGCTTTAAGAATAAAATTAGCAGCAGATACTAAAGCCAAAGCTGACGCAGCTGAAGCGAAACGTAAAACTGATGCAAAAGCAAAAGCGGAAGAAGCGGATTTACAGTCCATCTTAGCTGCCGATGCTAAGGCCAAAGCTGATTCTGATGCACTTCAGGCAAGAATTGCTGCAGATGCAAAAGCAAAAGCTGCAGCAGCTGCAAAAACAAAAGCTAGCATTGATGCTGCAAACAAAGCAAAATTGGCAGCTGATGCTAAAGCTAAAGCAGCCGAAGAAGCAGCCTTAAAAGAAAAATTAGCGGCTGACGCAAAAGTTAAAGCCGATGCAGAAGCACTGCAAGCAAGACTTGCAGCCGACGCCAAAGCGAAAGCCGATGCTGAAGCATTGAAAATAAAATTAGCAGCAGATGCTAAGGCCAAAGCCGATGCAGAAGCGTTACAAGCAAAATTAGCGGCAGACGCTAAAGTGAAAGCGGATGCAGAAGCATTACAAGCTAAGTTAGAAGCCGACGCCAAAGCGAAAGCCGATGCAGAGGCATTGAAAATAAAATTAGCAGCTGATGCAAAAGCGAAAGCCGACGCAGAAGCATTACAAGCAAAATTAGCAGCAGACGCAAAAGTTAAAGCGGATGCAGAGGCACTACAAGCTAAACTAGCAGCCGATGCTAAAGCGAAAGCCGACGCAGAAGCATTACAAGCAAAATTAGCAGCCGATGCTAAAGCGAAAGCCGACGCAGAAGCATTACAAGCAAAACTTGCAGCCGATGCAAAAGCCAAAGCCGACGCAGAAGCGTTACAAGCAAAACTAGCAGCCGATGCCAAAGCGAAAGCGGATGCAGAAGCGTTACAAGCAAAACTAGCAGCCGATGCCAAAGCGAAAGCGGATGCAGAAGCATTACAAGCTAAACTAGCAGCAGACGCAAAAGCCAAAGCGGATGCAGAAGCACTACAAGCAAAACTAGCAGCTGATGCAAAAGCCAAAGCAGATGCAGAAGCATTACAAGCAAAACTAGCAGCTGATGCAAAAGCCAAAGCCGATGCAGAAGCATTACAAGCGAAATTAGCAGCTGACGCAAAAGCCAAAGCCGATGCAGAAGCATTACAAGCAAAACTAGCAGCCGATGCAAAAGCGAAAGCCGACGCAGAAGCATTGCAAGAGAAATTAGCAGCTGATGCCAAAGCGAAAGCCGATGCAGAAGCACTACAAGCAAAACTAGCAGCTGACGCCAAAGCGAAAGCGGATATGGAAGCATTACAAGCTAAGTTATTGGCAGATGCTAAAGTTAAGGCGGATGCAGAAGCTACTGCCAAAGCACAAGCTGATGCAGAAGCTAAAAAATTACAATTAGAAGAAGAAGAGCGCCAGGCAAAATTAGCAGCAGATGCCAAAGCCAAAGCGGATGCAGAAGCATTACAAGCTAAGTTAGCAGCCGATGCTAAAGCGAAAGCTGACGCAGAAGCACTACAAGCTAAGTTAGCAGCAGACGCAAAAGCGAAAGCTGATGCAGAAGCATTACAAGCTAAGTTAGCAGCCGATGCCAAAGCGAAAGCTGATGCAGAAGCGTTACAAGCAAAATTAGCAGCAGACGCAAAAGCGAAAGCTGATGCGGAAGCATTACAAGCGAAATTAGCAGCCGACGCCAAAGCGAAAGCCGATGCAGAAGCACTTCAGACTAAATTAGCAGCCGATGTTAAAGCGAAAGCTGATGCAGAAGCATTAGAAGCAAAATTAGCAGCCGATGCCAAAGCGAAAGCCGATGCAGAAGCATTACAAGCAAAATTAGCAGCCGATGTTAAAGCGAAAGCGGATGCAGAAGCACTTCAGGCGAAATTAGCAGCCGACGCCAAAGCGAAAGCCGATGCAGAAGCATTACAAGCGAAATTAGAAGCTGATGCCAAATCTAAAGCCGATGCAGAAGCACTTCAGGCAAAACTAGCAGCAGATGCTAAAGCTAAAGCAGATATGGAAGCAGCGCAAGCTAAGTTATTGGCAGATGCCAGAGCTAAAGCGGATGCAGAAGCAAATGAAAAATTACAAGCTGAAGAAGAAACAAGACAATTAAAATTGGCTGAAGAAGCACGTGAAGCAAAATTATTAGCAGATGCTAAAGCCAAAGCTGATGCGGTAGCGCTACAAGCAAAACTAGCGGCAGATGCAGCAGCGTTAGCAGCAGCAAAAGCGGCTTCAGCACCGAAAGATGATACAGCAAGAGCGATTGACAATTTAACGCAGTCTTTAGATGCTTCAGGAAAAACACAAAGTGATTTATTGGAACAGTTTAATGCAACGGTAGCCAACAAACAAAAAGATTTGGACGACTTAAGAGAAGAGAATGACTTAAGCGATAAAGGGATCTACAAAGAGCCTAAACCGTTCAAAAGTGTTGCTGCTGAAAACAGTCAGTTAGAAGCTTTAAAATCACAATTGGCTGATGCAAACAGAATACAAAAAGACGAGATTGCTAAACTGACAAATTTATACAACGAAAGACTTAAAAAAGTACCAAATAAAAATGATGCTTTAAACAAAGCTTATTTGGAGAAAATAAATCAGTTGAAAGCAGCACAGCTTAAAATGGAACAAGACAGTGCAGCTTTACTTGCCAATTTAGAACGTATTAAGGCAGAAACTGAAATTGAGAAAAAACGTAGAATTAAACGAGCTGCATACGAAAATGATCAAGGAAGATATGAACAGGATTTGGCTGCTCTTAAACGTATAAAAGAAACAACAAAGCTAAGTAATACACCACTAACGGCAAGTGATTTTGATTTTGGAGAAGATCAGTCAAACATGCAGATTATTAAGAATATTAAAAATTCTGACAATGGGTATTATTTAATTGTTGCTGTACACAGCAGTGTGGAGAAGAGAGATGAATTCCTTGCCAAAGCAGTAGCTTCAGGAGTTTCAAATGTAAATTTCTTTTATAATGTGACAACAAGTAAATATTACATCTATTACGATAAATTCGAAGGATTATCAGATGCTCAAAAAGCACTGGAAGCTAAAGGCAGCAAACCATACAATGGGAAAATGGTTATCGCTAAAGTGGAAAATTAACATCAATAAAAAGTTGTGCCCTTCTTAATTTTTGGGAAGAGTCTAAATAATAAAATTTTAAAATACTAATTGTTTTTATTCGCTAATGCCCCTTAGAGAATAAAGTTTAAGTAAATAAAAAGGACTATGAAAAAACCTACTATTTTTAAAACGTTAATCGCAGTTGTACTGTTATTGCTAAGTTTTTCTTCTTATTCTCAGTTAAGAAAAAGCTTCAGTTCGCGATATACGACCAGTTTGAATGGAGATATTTTAGTTATTGGAAACAATATCTTAAATAGAGATAACGGAACTGGGCAAAAGCCAAATGATGCGTATAATGATGTTGGTAGTGGAAGCCAGTACAATGACCGATTCGATATGCGAAATATTGATATCGACAATGAAACCAGCTTTAATTCAAGTTCAGCAACATTAACAATTCCACAAGCCAGTAAAAGCTGTTTTGAAATTGTTTATGCTGCTTTATATTGGTCAGGAACCTATCAAGGGTCTGATCGAAGCAAAATCAATCAAATTAGATTAAAAACACCTGAAGCTGGTGCTGCTTATAAAGCATTAACGGGTACATTAATTTATGATGAAGGAGGTACGGGTGTTACTGGTGTATATAAATCAAAGCCCTATGCTTGTTTTAAAGAGATTACAGACGAGGTTAAAGCAGCGAAAGAAGGTGTTTACACGGTCGCTGATTTAGTATGTTCTGAGGGGATATTAAATGGTGACGGTGGTAATTCTGCCGGTTGGTCAATTTTTGTGATTTATAAAGATCCATTGCTCCCAAGTAAGTACATTACGAGTTTTGATGGTTTTAGTATTATTAGAGATGCTGATCCGCCATTAGATATTCCTATTTCGGGTTTTAGAACGAATCCTTTTGGAGACGTAAATGTAAAATTAGCTTTTAGTGCATTAGAAGGGGATAATAGAATTACAGGTGATGGTCTTTTCATTAAAGGAGCAAAATCAGCTGCTTACGGACCGATTAAATCTCTAGTGAGACCAATTACGTCCAGTGAGCCAAACTTTTTTAACAGTACCATAACTGATGGAGATATTATTCTGGCGGGTCGACAACCAGCCAGTAGAAATACATTAGGTTATGATGCCGGTGTTATTAAGGTTGATAATGATAAGAATAAAATAATGCAGAATGATGAGACCAATGCTACGCTTAGGATTAGTACATCAGGAGACTCTTATTTTATGTTTTTTAATGCATTATCGGTAGAAATTATCGCTCCGAAAATAGTTCTTAAAAAGAATGTATTAGATGAAGATGATAATAATATCGGATCACAACCGGTAAAACTGGATCAGGAACTTAGATATGAAATTAAATTTAGAAATGAAGGTAATGACAATGCTAAAAGGTTTACTATTACCGACGTTCTTCCTAATAATGTAATTTTTAACGGTACAGCGGATATTTTAAAAACGTATCCGGGTATTACCGCTACCTATACAGCAGCAACAAGAACGCTGGTATTTAGTATACCGGATAGTTTTGTTCCTGCAGATGGAGCAGAGTACATTCTTAAGTTTAAAGTTAGAGTCGTAAAAGATTGTAATGAATTAGTGGATGCCTGTTCTAATGAAATAAAAAACACGGCTATTTCTAAATATTATGGAGATAAAAATACCAGTCCTGAAGGATTTGGTGAAGGTAGTTTTTCTACTATTTCTTCTTGTAATGTTGGAGAGCCTACATCGACCAATTTCTTAGTTGGTATTGACGAATGTTTGTTTAATAGAAACGTGTCATTATGTGATACTGCAACTTTAAAAGCAGCCAACGGTTATACCACTTATATATGGAAAGATCAAAACGGAGTTGTTTTTGGAGGCAATAACCAACAGGTAACGGTAACTAAAGCCGGGACTTATACCGTTGAAAATAGCGGGGCGGTAAATTGTAAACCGATCAAACAAACTTTTAACGTAGTTGATTATCTTACAGGAGCTAAGAAGAATCCAATAAAAGGAGACAACATTGATCCCCTAACAGGTGAGGTGATTACCTGCGTAAGAGATGGTAAACCTTTTCCTAAGATCTTTTTATGTGGTTTAAACGATAAAAGACCATTAGTGACCGGAATTATTGGAGCAGAAAGTATTGTTTGGCAAGAAACTAAAGATCTTCCGGCAACTCCAGGCCCGGATACCTGTCCTTATGAAGGAGCAACAAACTGGACAACTGTTCAAACCGGACCTGACTATATTGCCGACAGACCTGGTGTCTTTAGACTTGTAGTGAATTATGGTAATACTTGTATCGCTACTTATTATTTTAATGTATATCAAAATTTACTAGATCCAAAAGCAGATAAACAAGATATTATTTGTGATACTAAGGGATCGATCACGGTTACAAATCCACTTCCAAATACCGGATATTCTTATAGTCTTGATGGTGTAAACTACCAAGCTTCAAATGTATTTAATAATTTAGCGAAAGGGTCTTATGATGTTCAGATCAGACAGACTGTATTTGTAAATGGAGAAATTTCATCTTGTCCGTTTCATGTTCAAGTGAATGTCGAAGAACTTATTTTTAGCACAGAAATTACAGCAACACATCCACGTTGTAACGGTGAATTAGGGACAGTAAAAGCGGTTATTAATAATGTACCGGGACAATTCAGATTTATCTTAAGAGCAGTGGGAAGTGCGGTTGAGATTCAGAATTCAGGACTTATTGATAATAATTATGTCACATTTACAGGTGTTGCACCAGGTAAGTATGAGGTTTTAAGCGCAACAAATCATAATGGTTGTAACAAAATCGACGAAATAGAAGTTTTCGATTATCGTTTAACAGCTTCGGCTAATCTTACTAAACCACTTACAGCTTGTGCTAATGGTGAAATTTTAGTATCAGTAAGCGGTGGAACTCCAAGACCAGGACCACCACCTTATTATTTATACTATGTAAATGGTAGTACAGATTATGTTACAGATCCTAAAATTCCGGTAACAAGACCTTTGCCGACTAGTGGAGAATACAATATTGTGGTAGTAGATGATAAGGGATGTCGCGTTACAATACCACCAATAAAAGTTACGGATATTCTTAAACCTACTGTAACATTCAATACCAAAAATGGTAAATGTTATAATGATAACGGAGGTGAAATTTCAATGGTGGTTACGCCATCAAATTCTGGTTATACAGTTTCTTATAATGTAGATGGTGGTGCTTATACTACATCGCCTACTACTAACCTGAATCCGGGTAAATACAGTGTAATCGTTAAATATACTTATGGTACAGATGAATGTTTTGATCTGGCCAGAGAAGTAATTGTTGGAGGACCAGCATCAAAATTGACTGCATCAGCGGGAGTTGCCGAATTATCAGGTTGCGGACCAACTGGTCATGAAAACCAAGGATTGGTAAGAATTACAAATGCTCAGGGAGGTATTCCTTTCGCTGCGCCAAATTTATACCGTTATAGTTTTGATGGTGGAGGTACATGGATAACTTCAAATCAGGCTTATGTAGAGCCAAGAGCCACACCTTATGTTTTATTGATTAAGGATGCTGCAGATTGTATTTATGAAATGTCGGGTATTGTTTTAGACCCGAAACCGTCTGATCCGGTTTTCACTGTACAACCAACAGCCTATACTTGTGACGGAAAAGGAACCACTACGGTTACCGTAACAACCGATCCAAGTACAACTTATACCTATGAGTATTATTTAGGAACAACCTTAAATACTAATGTGCCACCAAATGTCTTTAAAGATGTTCCGGCTGGTACTTACGATATTATTGTAAAATATAAATTGGTATCTGCTCCAACTTTCAGTAATTTATTGAAAGAAGATTTTGGTAGCGGAGCCCCAACAACTTCGCCAGGTATTGCTTCTGCATATTGTTTTAATGATCAAAGAGTTTTAAAGCCTTATCAATGTCCTAACCCAACAAGGTCGGTTGAAGATAATCAATATTCTGTTGCAAGTTTCTTTTGGAGAGATGACGATTTGTTAAGCAATAATACAGGAGCATGGTTTCACTTTAAAGATCATACCACAAATCCAAATAATTTAAACAATACTGGAGATCCTAATGGACGATTTTTATTGGTAAATATTGGATCTGCAGCTGGAAAATATGGTGTTCTTTATAGTAAACCAATTGTAGACGTTATTCCTAATCAGGATATAATCGTAGATTTTTACGTCGGAAACTTATTAAATCCGGGTGTTGGCGATGCATCTAAAGCTCCATATATTAAAGTTGAATTAGTTAATTCTTCAGGACAAGTTGTTGCAACAGATAATACTGGGGCAATTGCACCTGGTACTTATGATGTAAACAGGAGAAAATGGGTTCCAATTAGTATAAAAATGAACCCTGGTAATAATACAAACTTAACTTTTGTCGTACGTTCAGGAAGTGAAGTTTATGATGGTAATGACTTAGTTATTGATGATATTTGGGTCCGTCAATTACCAAAATCATGTTTGTCTGAGCAGAAGCTTAAACTTATTATTCAAGATAAAAAAGCATTTACAGCTACTGTAAAAGGAATTAAAAATATAAAATGTAACGGAGACAAAGATGGTGGTTTCAGTATTGTTGCTGAAAATTTCGATACGGCGAAAGGTTACTTTTATTCCATAGATGGAGGAGCGACATGGGCTAAATCAACAACTGCTCAAGTTGATATTTCAGGTAAAGCAGCTGGTGACTATGATGTTCGTGTGAGATACGACAATCCTGCAGCACCATCTGGAATACTTTGTAGTGTTACGATACTTACAAAAATTACGACACCTACTTCATTTGTTTTAACTGCTAAAGCAAGTATTGCAAATTGTAAAACCAATGCAACCGTTACTGTAACGGCGGCCGGAGGGGTTGAACCTTATGTTTTAACATTAAAAGATAAAAATTCACCGTTTACTAAAACTTTCCCGGCGGATGGAATACTAACGAATATCCCACCGGGAACTTATACGGTAACTGGAACAGACGGAAATTTATGTCCGGGTACCACAGGTACAGATTTAATTATTGATAAACCGGTAAAACCTACAGCAGAAGTAGTAGCCAATACAGGTTTGTGTTTTGATAATAATAAAGCGGAAATTACGGTTACTATTAAGGGTGGTATAGGACCATATACCTACCAGGTAAAAGTTAACGGCGGAACTTACAGCGATCCTAGTCCTAGTTTTGCAGGGCCAAGTTTTAAGTACACGGCAACTGCTACAGGAACGTATGACTTCTTAATTACAGATGATAATAATTGTGAAGCTCTTGCAGTAAGCCAAAAAATTGACGCCAAAATTACGGCGAAAACAGAAATTAAAAATACACTAAGCTGTGACCCGGTTGCACCAAATGCTACTATAGAAGTTACTATAGAAGGTGGTACTGCGCCGTATAAGTATGTGGTTAAAAGAGGTGCTACTATCTTATTTACAAGTGGTGCTATTACAGGACCAACCTTTACCTATTCTGCAGATACAGCCGGAACATATACTTTTGATATAGAAGATGCTAACAAATGTACTTTTAGTATTGACAGAAAAGTTGACGGTAAAGTAGCTGTAACAGGAAAAGAAGAAGTAGAAAATGTAACTTGTTTTGGGGCTAACGATGGTAAAGTTAAACTTATAGGTTTAACAGGAGTAGCTCCGTTTACTTACCAGTTTAATGGTGTTGGAGCCTTTACTACTACAGATACTTATGGTCCGTTGGTAGGTTCAGTTGCTGGTACTTCTTATACTTATATCGTTAAAGACGCTAAAGGTTGTGAGAAATCGTATTCGTTTAAGGTTTTCCAACCTGCAGATTTAGCAGGTACAGCTTCAATAACAACCCCATATACTTGCGATAATCCTGCGACTATTACAGTTGCAAGTGCAAGTCTTTTTGGTGGAAATGGTTCTTATAAGTTTACATTGTATAAAGATGGAGTAGCAGTAGCCGGTCCACAATCAACATATGTATTTGGTAATTTAACAGCAGCGGGTGTTTATACCGTAATTATTACAGATGCCAAATCATGTCCTAAAACAATTCCTGCGGGAACTATAGTAGCGTTAAACCCGCCTAAGGGAATGACACTTACTCCTACAGCAGTAACTTGTCCAACTAATAAAGCGGATGTAACCATTTCAAATGTTGTCAATGCAGCAGGAATTGCTGTGCCAACTACAGGGTTAAAATATAGAATGCTTTTACCTACAGTTGGTGCTTATCAGCCAAGTAACGTATTCGCTGGTTTAGATGCCGGTATTACTTATAAGTTTGAAGTAGCAGATGCAAATAATTGTAAATTCGAGAAAGAAATTTCTATTGCCTCATTGCCAACTATTTCGGTAACAGTTAAATCACAAATCAATGTGATGTGTTTGGGAGATTCTAAAGGATCAGCCATATTTACCGTTTCAGGAATGGGGAATAATGTAGCTTATAGTTATACAGTAGATTCAGGGGCAGTTCAAACCGGAACATCTCCGGCAGCAGGAACTTCATTTGAGATCTCTGTACCAAATTTAAATGCAGGTACACATTCAATTACTGTTACTAATACAGCAACTACTTGTTTTGCTACGCAAACGGTAAATATTTTAGCACCGACAGTAGCTTTAGCTTTAAATTTACCAACATTAACGCATGTTACTTGTAAGGTAAAAGGAACCGCTATCATAAACGCAGTTGGAGGTTGGTTGCCATACACTTATGTAGTGACACCAACTGCTCCGGCAGGTACTGCTATTACACAAACGGTTAAAACTTTTAATAATTTAACAGCAGGAACGTATTCTGTTGTCGTAACCGATTTAAATGGCTGTTCAAAAACTCAAAACTTCACGATCAATGATAAAGTTGATCCAATAGCGAGTATTGATCTTGTCAATTCAGATTTCTGTGCTGCAGGAACCGGAGCTACCATAAAAGTATCTCCTAATGCAGCAACAAATGTTACCTATCAGTTAGACAGTGGAGCAACACAGACTAATGGAACTTTTACAAAAGTAACTCCTGGGGATCATACTATTACGGTAACAAATACTGTTACAGGATGTTCTGTAATATTAACGGTACCAACTGTGGCTTCACCAATAGCAGCAAGTATTACTTTAGATAAAGATTTGGATTGCTCTGTTGCTTCGCCAGATGCGGTAATTAGAGTATATAATATTAATGCGGGTTATCCGGATTATAAATACAGAGTAAATACAACGGGAGCTCCATTTACAGGTGGTTACACAACACTTTCGGCTGGTCAAACTTCATTTACTCACCCAGTTAGTAGTGCTGCTACTTATTATTTCGAAATTTCAGACAGTAAAAACTGTACTGTAGTGGTAAGTCAAAAGATAAACACATTGGTAAAACCGATTGTTACTTCTGCAACTCCTACTGCTATAAAATGTAAAGGAGGCGCTACAGGAACAATTACGGTAGTAACAAATCCTGTTGCAGGAAGTTATACCTATGTTTTAACACCAACTGCACCAACAACAGGTTCAGTAGTTTCACAAACGACAAGTAATGTATTTACAAATGTAAAAGCAGGAACATATAGTGTTACTGTGATAGATGCAAAAAGCTGTCCTTCTCTACCTGTATCCGTTACAGTTACAGAACCTGCGATTGCTCTGAGTGCTACTGCAAATGCAACAAAATTAAAATGTGGCCCGGCAAATGCACCAGAAGCTGCTACAGTCACTGTAACAGCAATTAATGGTACTCCATTTACAGGAGGAAAATACAAATACGATTATGGTGATGGAAGAGGGTTTGTAGATTCAAATACATTTACAACCGATACGCCTGGTTTGGTAACAATTACAGTAAAAGACGCTAATGATTGTACAACAACAGCAACTACTACTATACTTGCATTAAAACCACCAAGTGCTTTGATTTTTGCACAGCAACAAGTAATCAGTTGTGATCCTACGAAATTAGATACTGATTTAACAGTAACAATAACGAATGGTATATCACCATTTAAATTCGAAATCACTAGTACAACAGCTGCAATTGCACCGGCAAGACCTGTTGAAACAGGAATTGTTGCGCAGTCGCACACTTTTACAGATTTAGCACCTGGTAAATACTACTTTACTATTACAGATGCTAACGGTTGTACAGTAAGTGATAATTTTGAAATTATCAATGTGACACCAATTAATGTGAACGGTGTAGTTGATACAAACGTAAGTTGTAATGGAGTAAGCGATGGTAAAATTAAGTTTACTGTTGGAGGAAATTCAACAGGATTTACTTATGTGTTAAAAAACACCGCTAACGCTACTATTGCTGGAGGAGTTAAAACAGGAAATAATGTTGTTTTCAGTAACTTACCAGGAGGAACAAGATATACGATTACGGTAACAAACCCAACTACAAAATGTAGTAACACGGCTTTTGTAGACCTTGCTAACCCAAGTGTAATTACTATTGCCAGCGCGACGGGTACCAAAGTGTACTGTGACAAGCCTAACACAGAAATTACAGTAACTGCTTCTGGAGGTACAGGTACATTGTATTATGCTGTAGTTTCTGCAAAAGCAGGAACACCAACACCGGTATTCCCGGCAGATTTTACAAATACAAGCGGAATATTTACTAAAAATACGCTTGTAGATGGTGAAAGTTTCAATGTATTTGTTAGAGACACTAAAGGTTGTCCGGCTACGGGAACTGTTTCTGTAGTACGTGATGCAACACCAACAATAAATCCGATTCCGGTAACTTGTTATACAGGAGGTAATCTTAGTATTACAATGTCAGGAACTGTTTACGCAGGTTCAGGTATTTTATATGGTGTTGACGGGAATTACTCTTCAAACGCAGTTAAAACTATTCCGGGACCTGGTTCTTATGATTTGACTATTAAAGATGATAACGGATGTATATCACCTGTTTTTGTTTTAAATATCAGTAACCAATTAAAGCTTACAGTAAAACAAGATAAAGATGTTACGTGTAGCGTAATTCCACCTTTTACAACTACAAATGCGCAGGTAACATTGTCTGCTATTGGTGGTGGAGCTACTTATGCATATGAGGTTAGAAAAGCACCTTCAATGGTTTATACACCAATTGCTGGTAATGTTTATACTACATCAGCTGCCGGTGACTATTATTTCAGAGTTATTTCTGGCGGATGTCAGGCAGAAAGCACAGTTGCGGTAACCGTTACAACGCCTATACTTCCTGTTATTACTGCAGTAGCGACAGGAACAAAATGTACTTCTTCTAAAGAAGGAACAATTCAAATTTCGGTTACTTCTGGTGGAGTTCTTCCGTTTACTTATACAATCGATAATTGGCTTACAAGTAATACTACGGGGTATTTTACAGATTTAGCGGGAGCAACAGGAACTGGTTTAGGATATACTTACCAAGTTCGCGATGCTAAAGGTTGTGTGGTGTCAGGAACGGCACAAGTATTTGTTGTGGCACCGGATCCTATTACTTTTGATACTGTTGTGGCAAATATAGAATGTGATCCAACGTCAACACCTCCGGGATCAACTTTAGGTTCCATCACAGTAATTAGCGCTACGGGTGGAACAGGACAATATACCTACTATATTAGTAATAATTTTGGGTATAAAGCTTCGTATACAACTACCGCTCGAGAAAATCACAAGTTTGATATTATCAATTTTGGTGTTTATACGGTAGAAGTGAAAGACCAAAACGATTGTTCGGTATCGGTAGAGAAAGTTATGGCATCGCCGCCAAACGATTTGCAAATTGATATTTCTACTGCTTCTGATTGTACTTCAGGAGGAACTGCGATTGTTAAGGCTGTTGCTTCGGTTGGTAGTGGAAATTATGCGTTTGGAATACTAGAATTTAATACGCCTCCTTATACGAATAACTATTCAGGACCAGATGTTGCTAATGGTAATACCAAAACATTTAATCCTCTTATACCTGGTGTAACTTATACCTTTGTGGTACATGATTTAACTACAAATTGTTATTTCTTAAAAACGGCAAGTGGTCCTATAGCTCCAGCTTCTAGTTTAGTTGGAACTCCAACTCCTCAGAACGTTACTTGTAACGGAGCTGGTGATGGTAAAGTAACATTTACAGTTACCGGATATGCTGCAGGGACAACTTCTGTTGATTACCAAATTTTCAGAGATCAGGATAATGCAGTAATAAGCCCTGTATTAAACGAAGTAATTACAGGTACATCATTTACTAAAACATATCCTGCAACAGGGCCTGGAACATTAATTCCGGGAAGATATTATATCGTATTCACAGAAAAGAACGGAGCTGTTATTGGATGTAAAGCTGCTTCAACTATGTTTGAAATAAAAGAAGCAACAACACCTTTAACATTACTGGCGTCTTCTCTTAAAAATGATAACTGTAATCCAAAGGCTGGTATTGTTAGTGCTCAGGCTTCTGGTGGAGCGGGTTCTTATTTATACCAAATTGTTACGGATAACGGATCAATTGGTTTTAATGCTGCTGATGATACTAAACCAACTGTAGCTTCATTTTTACCTACTCATAGCACAGGTACATTCTATGTGGAGTCAGGAGATTATTTGGTTTGGGTTAAAGACGCCAATAACTGTATTACAGAAAAAACAGTTAAAGTTCTTTTGGATCCAAATCCGATATTTGCTTTAAGTGTAGTGAATCATTGTGCTGTAGAAGGAGCATTTGCTGTTACGGTTACAGTAACAGACCCAACACCTTCAATGGCGCCATATAAAGTAAGTGTTAATGGTGGAAATCCAGTTCCACTTACCACATTAATTTATACAGCTTCTGGTCTTAATTCCGGAATGCAAACTATTATTATTACGGACAAAAATGGTTGTCCAATTACACATACTATAAACATCAATGCAACACCAATTGCGGTGGCTACTATCGACAAAGTCTTGGCTTGTTCTGTGACAGGAGCTGTTGTTGAAGATGCTGTTATTCATGTTGAAGTTAAAAACGGAACAACTCCATATACGTACCAGGTTAAGAGAGGCCTTGGTGGTTTTACAGCATTTACTCCTGTAACAACTGTTGTTGCCGGTGTAACCTCATTTGATTATACGGTTCCTGCAGCTGCTGCAGATACGTATGTATTCAGAATTACAGATTTAAATGGTTGTCCTATTGACACAAATCCTATAACTATTGACGCCATTGTACCAATTGTACCGGCTGCAAATCCTATTCAACCTTTATGTTTTGGAGGTACAGGAAGTGTTAAGTTATCGGCTACAGGTGGGAAAGGACCTTATACATATAGTTTTGATGGATCATTATTCACAACAAAAACTATTTATGACGTTGCGGCCGGAACTTATAATTACATTGTAAAAGATAATTTAGGTTGTGAAGCTACAGGTTCTGTAATTTTAGGTCAGCCAACAGAAGTAATTATTTCTGCTCCGGTTATTGACCCATTAACTTGCGGCCCTGCAAATGTTGGACAAGACGCTAAAGTTGTTTTGTCTGCAACAGGAGGTAGTGGTAATTATGAATATAGTTTTAACAATAGTGCGTTCACTACTCAAAACACCTATTACGTTATTGATACTAAAGCGGATCAATTAAATATTCCATTTAGTGTAAGAGATAAAAATGGTTGTGCTAAGTCAGGTACTGTTGATATCCTTAAATTAAACCCTCCATCGGATTTTGATTTGACACCAGGAGTAGCCATTACGTGTACACAATTGACAACAACTGTTGTTGTTTCAGGAGTTGATAATGGTGTTGGTGCCCTTACGTATCAAATTGTTTCACCTGTTAGTGAAATGATTGACAATGGTCCAGTTGCTACTTTCGGAAATATTAAACCGAATATAGATTACGTATTCCAGGTTAAAGATGCAAATGGTTGTATTTTCCAAAGACCATTGCGTATTAATGACGTTACAAAAATTAATATTGTTGTACAATCTACAACAGGTATCACTTGTTCTACAGCCATAGACGGGAAAGCTTCTTTCTTCGTATCAGGTTTTGGTTCAGTGGTAGGAGGAACTTATCGTTATGAATTAGATGGTTTAGCTGCCGTAACAGGTTTAACTGCAGCAAAAATTGATCTGACAGGATTAGCTGCTGGTCCGCATTCTATAAGAGTGTACGATGATGTAACAAATTGTGAAATGACTAAGCCATTTACAATTACTGCTCCACCAGCTGCACTTACGATGAGTAAAGTGGTTACGCCATTAGGTTGTACTACTTTTGGTGGGGTTGTTATAACAGCTCTGAATGGTTGGGGTAATTACACTTTTAGTGTGACGCAACCTGATACAGTTGTTTTGACAAATACCAACGGAACTTTTAGTGGTCTTACACAAACTGGAACGTATGCTATTGCTGTAAGAGATGCTAACGGTTGCGTGTTAACAGATTCATTTACGTTAACTGCACCGGTTAAGCCAACTATTACAATAGATGCTTCAAATTACTGTTATGTAAGTGATAATTCAACAACTATAAACGTTAGTGCTACTTCTGTAGGTGCGCCACATGCAGTAACACCATACGAGTTTAGTATTGATGGTACAAATTGGCAAACTAGTGGTTCATTCCCAGGTTTAAAACCAGGTGATTACACCATTACAGTTAGAGATATATTTGGTTGTACAGCTACTGCAACAACTAAGATCAATGGTCAGCTTTTTGCTTCGGTAGAAAACAGAAAAGACCTTTATTGTACAGGTGTTCTTGACGGAACAATCAGAGTAAAAGCTGTTGGAGGTTATCCTGCTTACAGCTACACAGTAGCAATAAACGGAGGACTTCCTTCTGCACCGGTAGCATTTGCTAATGCCGCTGCTACTTTTGCTGACTATACGGTAACTGCTGCAGGTAGTTATGTATTTACAGTATACGATACTAAAGGATGTTCTTACCCAATTCCAGCGATTGTTATGACAGCTCCAACTCCGGTTGTGTTTACTGCTACTCCAACTTCGCCAAGTTGTTCAGGTACTCAGGGTACTACAGGAGACGGTTCAATTTTAATTAATTTGGCTGCTTCTAATAATAATCCGGATTATACCTACACTATTCAGCGTACAGCGCCAACGGTTGGTACTGTTGTTACTCAGGTGAATAATCCATTATTTACAGATTTAATTGCAGGTACGTATTCAATTACGGTAACTTCTGCCAGAGGTTGTTCAGATTCTGATAACGTGGTAATTAATGAACCAAATCCGGTTGTTGCTTCGGCTGTTGCTTCGCCATTTACATGTTCTGCTACAAATACTGTTAACACAACAATTGTTACCGTTACAGGTGCAGGTGGTGTAGGAGCAGGTTTAGTTTCAGATTACACGTATAGCGATATCGCAACTGGTAATTGGAAGACTACGAATGTATTCAACGTAGACAACAAATCTGCTCAAACTCTTACATTCTATGTGAAAGATGCAAACGGATGTGTTGATGATGTTCAAATTTCAATAAATGCATTCCCTACATTGATTTCTGCTACAACTAGTTTAGATACTAAAGCAGATTGTACCAATGCAGGTGAAATTATAAACGTAGTTATTGCTGGTGGTACTGCTAATTTTGAATACCAGGTATATAAAGATGGTGTATTGTTTGGTGGCGTAGTTCAGGTTCCGGTTGGAACAAGTACGTTCAAATATATAGCTGCAGATGCCGGTCATTCATACCAGTTCTTAATCAAAGATAAAACGACTTTATGTACTGTTCTTTCTGATGTTTATAACGTTCCGTTATTTAATATTATGAAAGTAATTGCAAATGCCTCTTCAATGGTAACCTGTGACGGGTTTAGTGATGGAAAAATTACGATCACTATTGAAAATTATACAGGAACTTACAATTACAGAGTACTTCTTGCAGGAGCGCCTGTAGCTTCAGGAACAGCTATAAATGCAGGTACTAACAATCCGTATATCATTACAGGATTAGCAGCAGGAAAAGATTATGAAGTTGAGGTTACACAAACAGCATACCCTGCTTGTACCGTACTTTCAAATAAAGTAACTCTTACACAACCACCGGTATTAAATATTAGTGGATTGAAAGTAAATGTTGCTAATCAGAATTGTAATACAAAAGGAGCAGTGCTTACGGTAGATAAAACAACTATTGTGGGTGGTACACCGGATTATATCTTTGCTTTTGTACCTGCAGGAACTTTACCGGTTGCTACAGACTACGATGCATCAGGAACTAAAACAATTGCAACGACTAAGATCGCTCCATTGTTTGATGCATGGGATGTTTATGTGAAAGACCTTAACGGTTGTTTTGCTTTCCAAACCGTACAGATTTCTGTTGACCCTCTACCGGTAATTACCGATGTAAAAGTGGCCAGCCAATGTGCGAGCGCTGCAGGGTATAGAATTGATGTTACTGCAAATGGAGTTGGTCCTTTAAAATACAGTTTAGACGGAAAACAATTCCAGGACGATAGTTTCTTTACTGTTTTAGCAGCAGGAAACTACACCGTAACGGTAATGGATGCAAACCAATGTAAAACAACAGCAGCTGCTCCGGTTACGATTTTAAATCCACTTGAGTTGCGTGCAAGAGTTAGTATCATGCCGGTTTGTAATGCTACGAATGGTGAGATTACACTAGAAGCTTTGGGTGGTACAGTTACACCTCCAAACAGCTATGTATATACGAAAGACAATTGGGCTACAAGTCAGGTTCAACCTAACTTTACAAATCTTGCTCCGGGAGTTTATACTTTTAAAGTAAGAGATATTGTTACATTATGTGAAAAAGAAGTAGTAAAAGAAATTGAGGTTCCTACATTGGTAACCGGAATTAAGTTGGCTCCAACAGCTGTTTCTTGTAATGGTGGTTCAGACGGAACTATTACAGTAACGTTAGCTGCATCAAATAATAATCCTAAATATACGTACAGTTTAACTGGTCCAGCCGGATTTACTCCAAGACCAGCTCAGGATTCACCAATTTTCAATGACTTACCATTCGGATTATATACCGTAAGTGTATTGTCAGGAAGAGGATGTCCTGGTACAGCAACTGTTACAGTGCCTCAACCACAAGCTATTACAGTATTGTTGCCAACAGTTACGCAATACCTTTGTACTGCGGGTACTAATGACGCAAACAATGCTACAATCACGGTAACCCCGGGTTCTGTTGCAGGAGGTTCAGGTAATTATGTGATTTACGAATTCTTTAGAAATGGAGTTTCTGTTCAAAAAGACGGCAGAAATACCTTTACAGAATTTGATTATTTAGGTGGTACATACACCGTAACTGTTTTTGATTCTAACAATTGTCAAGGTCAGTCTAACAGTGTTGTTATTGCCCCATATGCTAACATCAGTGATTTAAAAATTGATGTTACTACAATTACTTGTAAAGACGATGAGTCGATTCGTGTTTCGGCAATCTCGACAATAGGAACATTACCAACGTTAACGTATACTCTAGAAGGTGTTGACGGTACGGTTTACCCTATTACATCTAGTCCTACAGGATTGTTTACAGGATTAAAAGTTGGTCTATATAAAATTATCGTGACTAACACGGTAACGGGATGTAGCATCGAAAAATTCCATAAAGTGAATGAGCCAAATACATTCAAAATCGTAGCTTCAAATGTGAAAAATGTTATTTGTTTTGGTGAGGCTAACGGTAGCGCTACTTTAACATTGGTTGACAACATTGTTCCAACAGATGAAGCAGGTATCTTTACTTATGTGATTACACACAAAGAATCAGGTGCAACTCGTAATGGAGTTACTACTTCGGCTAAATTAGATCTTACTAATTTGGTAAGTGGTACTTATACAGTAGATGCTACATTAAATAGCACTCCATTCTGTCCAGTTCAAACTGAATTTAGTATTGAAGGACCAACAGCTGAATTAACAATTTTAGCGTCTAAAGATGATATTACTTGTGCTGTAGGGAATAAAGACGGTAGAATTTCAGCTTCTGCTGAAGGTGGATGGCCAGGTGGTTATGAGTTTAAATTGGTAGGACCTGTAAATGTGGCTTACTCTTCAGATAGAATTTTCCCAGGATTAATTCCGGGATCTTATACGGTATTTGTGAGAGACAGTAAAGGATGTGAAGTTTCTACACCAGTGGTGTTAGAGATTCCAAAACCAATTGACGTTGTGATCAGCGCTACACCATTACTTGCTTGTTATGATGACGAAAATGGAGTGGTTACGATTAATACAGTAACAGGTGGTTCAGGTAACTATACGTATACTTTGAACGGAACTTTAGTAGACGGAACAGTAATCAGTCAACAATCACAAGGAGCCCTGCAATTTACAGGACTTAAAGCCGGAACGTATTCTGTAACGGTTAATGATAGTTGGACTTGTAAAGGAGTTTCTAATACAGTGACTATTGCTGAGCCTACAAAAGTTAAGGCTTCACTAGATACGAAAACGAACGAAACTTGTAAAGTTTTCCCAGTTCTTACACTTAGTGCTACAGGAGGTACTGCACCTTATTTCTATAGTGAAGATGGTACCAACTATATTTCAATGACAGGTTCGTCAATTGATATAACGTTACCATTTATAACTACTAAAACGACTTATAAGTATTTTGTAAAAGATGCAAACGGATGTACAAGTTCGGAGTCTAATTATGTAGAAATGCCTGTAATTCCAGCGTTAACATTTGACAAGTTAGTTGATATCGATATCATGTGTAGTGGAAGTGCTACGGGTGCTATTACCGCGATTGCTAAAGGAGGTTTAGGAAACTATATCTATACTTTACAAGATGCTGCAGGAAAAGATATTGCTCCGGCTCCGATTCAGCTTACACCAGGTGTCTTTACCGATTTAAAAGTTGGAAGATATATCGTGAAGGTAAGCAGTGTAGATTGTGAGCAACCTTCGGCTGTAATCGATATTACAGAACCAAAAGCACCTTTAACGGCAGTAGCAATTGCTACAGATATTAGCTGTAACGGTTACAATAACGGAGTAATAACAGTAAATGCACAAGGAGGAACAGGAGTTTATAAATATGCTATAGAGCCTGAGTTCAAACAGTTCTTTGATGATAATAGATTCGTAAACTTGAAACCAGGATTCTACGATGTTATGGTTCAGGATGAAAATGGTTGTTATATCATCATCAAAGATGTTGAGGTTAAACAACCGGATCCAATCGTAGTTACTGAAATTGTAGCCAATACAAGACCAGAACTATGTAAAGATGATAAAGATGGTTATTTTGAAGTAGAAGTAAAAGGCGGAACAGGTCCTTACAGCTATAGTCTGGATAATGATAAAGGACCATTTACAGTTGGTGCAGTTGGACAAACGGTATTTAGTTTCCCTAACCTAATAGGTGGTGGACACACGGTTTACATTATAGACAGTAAAGGTTGTTTTGGTGAGCAGTTGGTAACATTACCATTCCCGGTTACGCTTGACCCTAAAGTTAAAATTGATTATCCATGTGTTGATAGCGATCAGGCAACAGCTACTGTTACTGTAAGTGTGGATCCTAGTAATTATGATTTATCACTTATCACATATGAACTTGACGGTGTTGCTAATACAAATCCGAATGATCCGGTATTTTTAAATGTTGCTCCTGGTCTTCATAAGGTGACTGCAATTCATGCCAACGGCTGTTTCAAGTTCACTGACGATTTCACGGTTAAAGCTTACACAAAATTGACTTTAGCTGAGACTACCGGTCAACAGGAAATGAATGTAATTTCTGTTACGGCTGCTGGTGGATCTCCTGCTTACGAATACAGTTTTGAAGGAGGACCGTTTACATCTTCTAACAAATTTAAGTTCTACAAAACAGGAACTTATAAAATTATAGCTAGAGATCAGAATGGTTGTGAAGCTGAATTAAATCTTTACAGAGAATTTGTAGACGTTTGTCTTGACAATTATTTTACACCAAACGGTAGTTATACCGAATGGGGTCCTGGTTGTACCAATATTTACAACAATCTAACGTTCTCTATCTTTGACAGATACGGTCGTGAAGTTGGTAAGTACCGTTACGGTCAAAAATGGGACGGTAAATACAATGGTATCGAATTACCTTCAGGTGATTACTGGTATGTTCTTAAACTAAATGATGAGAGAGATATGAGAGAGTTTGTTGGACATTTCACTTTATACAGATAACAAAATAATAGCCCCTATGATGTTATCTAAAAAAATTATTACAATGAAAAAATTAATTTTATCCTTAGTACTTATGGCTGTAACGACAAGTTACAGCCAGGAGTTAAACCTACCGGTATTTACGCAGTATCTTGCCGACAACCCTTTTGTTCTTTCTCCTGCCTATGCAGGTATTGGCGACAATCTTAGAATTAGGGCCAATGGACTTACACAATGGGTTGGTGTCAAAGACGCTCCTCAAAACCAGTCTGTGTATGCAGATTTCAGGATTCTCGATCGTTCGGGAGTTGGTATTTCGATGTATAATGATAAAAATGGATACACCAGACAAACCGGTGCTAAAGTCTCTTTTGCACACCATTTGATCTTAGATTATTATTCTAAACAATATTTATCATTTGGTATTTCATATAACTTCAATACTTTCCGAATTGATGTTAATGAGTTCGATAGTTCGACCGATAGACCGTTGGATGCCTATGTTACAGACGATCGATATACAGCAAACAATAACTTTGATGTCAGTGCCTTATATCGTTTCAAAGATTTTTATGTTAGTTTTAATGCCAACAACCTCTTAAAGAAAAATATAGACAAGTTTGGTGTTACCGGCAAGGATGCCAGCAGAGCTCTTGAACCACGATTGTTATCCAATTATCAGGTATATACCGGATATGTATTTAGAGATTCAGAAAACAGTCGAATAGAATACGAACCATCTGTGTACTACCAGTATTTTGCAAATGATAAACGTTCCAGTACCGATTTTAACTTCAAGTACAGACATTACAACCGTTACGAAGACTATTACTGGGTTGGGGTTTCGTATCGATTCCTGAACGATCAGTTTGGAAAACCTTTGGCAGTAGGGCCAATGGCCGGATTTATGAAATCTAAGTTCTACTTCGGGTATTCGTATCAGGTGATGTTCAATGATCTTGGAGCTTACAACTCAGGAACGCACATGGTCACTATCGGATTCGATTTCTTAGGATCTATTAGTAGCTGTCCTTGTACACAAAGTCCGGTTCACGATTAATAAAATTTACAGTTGAGGTATACTGCAAACTAATTTTCTGACAAGATCAGGAGTTTTAGTTTGCAGTATGTTTTAACGGTTAGTATATAAATAAGCATTTTTATCTTTTTTAAATATAAATTTGTTTTTTTTCATAATTTACAACGTTTTCGTTTTCATAGACCCGCTATTTTTGTTTTTTTCGAATTTAATACTACTTTAAAAGTTCTATATTTGTTTTTCTTTCAAAATATTAAATAAGTATCAAATGAAAACTTTAAACAATTTCGATTTTAAAAATAAAAAAGCAATAATCCGTGTTGACTTTAATGTGCCGCTGGATGAAAAATTTAATGTAACGGATGCTACGCGTATCGAAGCTGCAAAACCAACCATTGATGCTATTTTGGCACAAGGCGGAAGTGTAATTTTAATGTCGCACTTAGGAAGACCAAATGGTGTTGAAGAGAAATACTCATTAAAACATATTTTAAAGACAGCGTCCGAAATTTTAGGAGTTCCTGTTCAGTTCGCTGAAAACTGTGTTGGAGATGTTGCTCAGACTGCTTCAAAGAATCTTAAAGCGGGAGAAGTACTATTATTGGAAAATTTGCGTTTTCATAAAGAAGAAGAAGCTGGAGATGTGGCTTTTGCGAAAGAATTAGCGTCACTTGGAGACATCTATGTAAATGATGCCTTCGGAACGGCGCACAGAGCGCATGCTTCTACGACTATTATTGCCCAATTCTTTCCAACTGAAAAATGTTTTGGAACCTTATTGGCAAAAGAAATAGAAAGCTTAAACAAAGTACTTAAAAACAGTGAAAAACCGGTAACGGCTATCTTAGGCGGATCTAAAGTATCCTCTAAAATTACGGTTATCGAAAATATTTTGGACAAAGTAGATCACATGATCATTGGGGGCGGAATGACTTTTACGTTCGTTAAAGCGCTTGGTGGTAAAATTGGAAAATCTATTTGTGAAGATGATAAACAAGAATTAGCGCTTGAAATCCTAAGATTAGCTAAAGAAAAAGGGGTACAGGTTCACATTCCTGTTGATGTTGTCGCTGCTGATGATTTCTCTAATACGGCAAATACGCAAGTGGTAGATGTTACAGCAATTCCTGATGGATGGCAAGGTCTTGACGCAGGTCCTAAATCTTTAGAAAGCTTCAAAAAAGTGATTTTAGAGTCAAAAACAATTTTATGGAATGGTCCATTAGGTGTTTTTGAAATGGAATCTTTTGCTAAAGGTACAATTGCCCTTGGTGATTATATCGCAGAAGCTACAGAAAACGGAGCTTTCTCTTTAGTTGGAGGGGGTGATTCTGTTGCAGCAGTAAAGCAATTTGGTTTCGAAGATAAAATGAGTTATGTGTCTACAGGTGGTGGTGCTATGCTTGAAATGTTAGAAGGAAAAGTACTTCCGGGAATCGCTGCGATTTTAGATTAAATCGTAGTTTTAACATTTTTTTAGATAGTTTTCAGCTGTAAACCATTTAAGTTTGCAAAATGATGGTGTTATAATGCTTTGAATTATAGCCTATTGAAATAAATGTTCTATGATTGTAAAAAAAATTTCCTTAGCGGTTTCAGCTTTTTTTTCGATCGCTGCTTTTGCACAAGATGTTGCAAATACAGACGCTCCGATTAAGCCTGAAGTAAAAATATCGTATTTAGATTCGGTTAAGAGTACTTTCAAAAAAGATGAACTGGCTACACGTGTAGACAGTCTCTGGATGAATGAATTAGTGAGCCTGGATATATACGACGATTTAACAAAAGACATTCAAACCATCAATTCTGATGTGTCGGTCAATGAAGAATTGCCAACCGAGTTGCTCAAGCAGCGACTGCAGGCCATGAATGGGAAATCGCCTTTTGAAATTGAGTACAATCAGGGACTTGAGAATATTATAAAATCGTTCTTAAAAAACAGGAAAAAATCGTTTTCACGATTGATGTCCTTATCAGAATACTATTTTCCAATTTTTGAGGACGCCTTTGCCAAGCAAAATGTTCCTTTGGAAATTAAATATTTAGCCGTTGTAGAATCTGCTTTAAATCCTAAAGCAGTTTCTAAAATGGGCGCCACAGGAATTTGGCAATTCATGTACGGAACCGGAAAGCAATACGCGCTTAAAATCGATTCCTATATTGACGAACGCAGTGATCCTCTAAAAGCAACTGCAGCCTGTTCAGAATACATGACCAAGATGTTTAACATCTTTGGCAATTGGGAACTTGTTTTAGCCTCTTACAATTCAGGACCCGGAAATGTTACTAAAGCAATTCGTCGTTCCGGCGGAAAAACAAAATACTGGGATATTCGCAATCACCTTCCAAAAGAAACACAAGGGTATGTTCCTGCTTTCCTGGCGACCATGTATCTTTTTGAATACCATAAAGAACACGGTATTAATCCACAAAGAGCTGTAGTAAAAAACTTCGAAACCGATACGGTTCAAGTTAAGTCGCAAATGTCATTCAAACAAATAGCTGATTTGTTAGATATGCCACAAGCACAGATTCAACTTTTAAATCCTTCATACAAATTAAATATAGTACCGTTTTATCAAAACGAAGCGCATTATCTGCGTTTACCAAAAGATAAGGTAGCAACTTTTGTTTCTAACGAGGATAAAATTTACGCATACGTAAAACACGATTCTGAATTTAAAGGTCTTCCTACCCAACTGGCTATGAAGGTTGCGCCTAAAGCGAAAGCGAAAGTAAAAGTGGATACGAAAGTAGAAAAAGACATACAAGATATCCAATTTTATAAAGTTCGTAAAGGAGACAATCTAGGTTCAATTGCAAGTAAATATGATGTTTCGATTCCGGAATTAAAAAAATGGAACAATATCAAAACGAACACGGTAGCTTACGGTAAAACGTTAAAAATCAAATCAAATGATCCGATAGTTAAAAATTCGAAAGAGTTGAAAACTCCGGATTTGGATAGAAAAGCGAATGAAGAAGCTATTGCAGCTGCAGATCATAAAGAAAAAGCAACCGAACAGTCTCAGGAGTATATTGTGGCAAGCGGAGATAATTTAGGCAGTATTGCTAAAAAATTCGGTACGACTATTGCTGACTTAAAAGAACTAAATAGTCTGACTTCAAATAATATTGTTTTAGGAAAAACTTTGGTAGTTTCTAAAAATACGGCTGTTATTGAAGAGGTTACTGTAGAAACGAAAGCAATTGCTTCAAATTCTGTTGATTCATTCAAAAAGAAAGCAGCATCCAAAGACTTAGGTAAAGACTATTACGTTAAAAAGGGAGATTCATTGTATAGCATTTCTAAAAAGTATCCTGGAGTAACAATTTCAGATATTAAAAAGTGGAATGGAATTAAAGATGATGATTTAAAACCGGGAATGAAACTTAAAATAAACGGATAATAAAAAATCTTAACTAAATTTGGGTTTTATTTCATAAATTAAAAAAATGAATAAAACCCATTTTTTATTGCTTTTACTTTCGTGTTTGTTCGTTTCTTGTTTTAAAAACGACAAACATCCTGAGCCTGTATCAGGCAAAACAAACACCATTTCTGTTATCATCGACGATCAGTTGTGGTATGGCGAAGTGGGAGACAGCGTCAGAAATAAATTTGCCTCTCCGGTTCTTGGTCTTACACAGGAAGAACCTTTGTTTACGATCAATCAGTATCCTGCCAAACTTCTTGAAGGCTTCGTTACCGACAGCCGAAGTATTATTGTCATAAAAAAAGGCACGATCGATAAGTTCGAGATAAAACACAATCCCCATTCTTTACCGCACAACACCTTTCGGATTTATGCAAAATCGGTCGATGATATCATTTGCAGCATCGAATTAAATTCGGCTGAAATGATCAAAATGATCCGCGATGCCGAAATTCAGAAAATTCAGGAAGATAACAGCAAATCACTTTTGCATCCGACTATTATAAAGAATAAATTTCATATCGATTTGCAAATTCCCAGCGGATACGAATACATGTTGCATAAAAAGAATTTTATCTGGCTAAAAAAGGAGATCATTAGTGGCAGTACAAGTTTGCTTATCTATCAAGTTCCCTTAAAAAAACTTAAACGAGGGTCTAATGTTGTAGAGGATATCGTTAAAATGAGAGATTCTGTTGGCCGATATATAAAGGGACGGGAAACCAATACACAAATGATAACGGGTGAAGCCTATGCACCCTATTTTTTAGTGACGGAATTAAACGGAAAGAAGACTTTTGAGACCAAAGGAACCTGGGAACTAAAAAATGATTTCATGACCGGTCCGTTTATCAATTATGCTATTATTGATGAGGCATACAATAGAATTTTGGTTATTGAAGGATTTTGTTATTCCCCATCCGATGAAGAACGTGATTTAATGCTGGATCTTGAAGCGATCATAAAATCAGTTAAAGTAGATAAAAGATAGCTTCTGTTTTTTCGTTACTTTTGTTTAATAAACTTTAAATGAGATAATTATGAAAAAAATTTATGTGATAGTATCGATGTCCGTATTTTGTTTTTCTTCTTGTAAAAAGGATGGGAAAACCGAAGCCGATAATGCTAAAGTTGCGGACAGTATAAAAACAGAAGAAGCAATTGCAGAACGACCTCTCGATTCTGCGGCACAAGAAAAAGCGTGGATTGCTTACGGAACCCCCGGAACTCCACACAAAATGATGGCTGACGAAAACGGTACCTGGAAGTGTGACATGACTTTTTGGATGGAACCGAACGGGAAACCTCAGAAAGCCAGTTCTACAGCAGTCATCAAAATGATACTTGGCGGTCGTTATCAGGAATCTAGTTACAAAGGAATGATGATGGGACAATCCTTTGAGGGTAAAAGCACCTTAGCCTACAATAATGCCAGTAAAGAATACACCACTACTTTTATTGATAATATGGGAACCGGTATGTTGGTAGCCATAGGCAAGTACGATGAAAAAAGTAAAAGTATAGAATTTAAAGGCGACATGATAAACCCATTAAACGGCAAAAAAACACCCTACAGAGAATTATACACTTTCGTAGACGCCACGACCCGTAAAATGGAAATGTTTGAAGTCAAAAAAGGGGAGGAATTCAAGAGTATGGAAATCCTGATGAAGAAACAGTAACCCTATTTTCTGCAAGGAAAAAAAGTGGCCGTCTCAAATTATTGGGATGGCCACTTTTTTTAAACTTTGTGGCCCTTGCATAAAGTTTTTCAGATCAAGCTTTGCGAACTTTGCGTTTTTTACAAAGCCCCACATATCAAAAAAAACTTGCGGTCCTTGTGGTTGAAAACAAGTTTTCACAAAATAACAATCAATTTCTACTTCATACTACTGTCACCCTGAGCGAAGTCGAAGGCTAGTTAAATAAAAAGGAGGGCTTCGACTTCGCTCAGCCTGACATACGGGGAAAAAAAACTTAGCGAAACTTGCGTAACCTCTTTGCGCCCCTTGCGGTTAAATCAGTCTTAAGATATTTTTACCACACTTTGTAAGAGTTTTGTACATTTGAAGTTGCATGTAACTACCTAACGTTTAACTTATGAGAACACTTCGAAGTAAATATTTAAGCAACATCCCAATTAGCGAGGATAACTATAAGGTTGATTTTATAATTTTAGAGAAGTATCAAAGTTTTTCCTCAGAAATATTGAGGCTTTCATTACTTGGTTTAACGATATATGGATTTTTAATTACCAATGTACTATTTAAAGTTACAGATGATGGAAAGAAAAATATATTTATCGATCCATTTTCCGAAAATAAAATACTGCTGTTTCTTGGCGCAATAACATTGATAGCAACAGCGCTGGTAGCATTAAGTCACCGCTATTTTTCGACTGATTGTATGACTCATTTCATAAGAGGCTTTCGCTTGCGACAAAAATTGTCAGAAATGGAGCAGAAAGTAATAAACAACAGACCGGAACTCATCCGACTTAAGGAAGTCATAAATAGTGAAGAAATAAGCTTTGAGAAAGATTTGCGTTATTGTAAGTGGTTGTTGTTTGCTTCCTGCTTTTTTTTAATTGCTGGTATTTTATTAATCATAATTGCATTAGCATGCTCGTTTAACAGCCTGTTGGTATAAGGGCAACTATAGTTTGAAACCCGGGAAATCCTTTCGCAGGGCTATTCAAGGATATGAAGTTTGTCTACACCTTCAGATATTAATTCAAGCAATTTGCAATTAACATTTTCAAGCAGATGAGCTTCGACTATTGAGTGTCGTTCGGTTTGTCAGCCTCCCCAATAAAACAATCCGCAAAATCTGCAAAATCTGCGTGCAAAAAAACTTTGCAAGCCATACATTTTGATTCTTTAATGATCGTATTCCGCTTTTATCATTGAACTAATAAGGCTCCTTAATCGAAAGGACAAATTAAGGATATCATTTAACCGTTAAGCGACCCATTAAGTCTGTAAAATTAATTTAGTTCTTTAACACAACTCTAAAGAATAATTTTTCTATGTTTGAAATATAGAAAAGATGGAATCCATTTTTAGAATAGCACAAAAACAGAATCAGATGGAAATAAAATGGAAAATAAAGCCCTTTGAGGCATTAACAGCACATGAGGTATATGATTTGCTCAAACTAAGGAGCGAGATCTTTGTAGTCGAGCAAAACTGCGTTTATTTAGATCCTGATGGTAAAGACAAGCTCGCTTTGCACCTAATTGGTGAGTACGATGGAAAAGTAGTCGCTTATTCGCGATTATTTGACGCCGGAATTAGTTTTGATTATGCGTCAATCGGCAGAGTGGTGGTCGATGCCAATTATAGAGATAAAAAATGGGGACACGATTTAATGCGCGAAGCCATTGCAGGAATAAAAGCCAATTTTGGCACCGATAAAATTACAATCGGAGCGCAGTTGTATCTAAAGAAATTCTACGAAAGTCACGGTTTTGTTCAAACTAGCGAAATGTATCTGGAAGACGATATCCCGCATATTGAAATGCAACGGACTTAAGTTAAAATCAAACTTTGGTAATCACAAACTCCACGCGTCGGTCTAAGTTGTCTCCTTTGCCCAGTGGATATTTATTGCCACAACCTTGATACATCATGCGACTTTTGGATATTTTTCGACCCATCAAATAGATAAAAACGGTTTTGGCCCGGTTCCAGGAAAGTCTTCTTTCCTTAGTAACTTTGTCAATTCCGTCGCTATAAATTTCAGGTGTGCAACAGACATGTCCTCGAATTTCGAACTCAAGAGTTTTCTTTTGCTCAAGAATTTTGGCGATTTTGTCTAATTCTTTTTTGGAGTTATTCGTGAGTTTAGAACTTCCTAAATCAAAGAGAATATTGTCTAAATAGATTTTATCGCCCACTTTCAGGCGGTTTTTAAACGAGGTATGAATCCCTTTTCCGAACGAGTTCTTTTTTACGGCGATCAAATCGACACGGCGGTTTTGCGAACGGGTTTCGTGTAGGTTTTCTACCGTATCGGGTTTGATGATCACCCGGCCTTTTCCTTCAAGGATAATTATTTTACTTTGGTTAAAACCATTTTCTATTAATAATTTCTGAATGGTATTTACACGATTATTAGACAATCGAAAATTGTATTCATCATTACCGCGATCGTCACAATACCCGTAGATCTGTACCGATTCGATTTTTGAAGTGTCGATGGTTTTTATAAATTTTGTAATAACGTCTGTCTGTTTTTCAGTAAGATCAAATTTGTCAAAATCAAAATAAACCGTTTCGACGGGTTTCTTTTGAGCTGACAGGTGGATGAAAATAAAGAAAAGAAACAGTGTTTTACAAAATTTCATTTTTACATTTTTAAAATCGTTTTATACTCAGTCTGATTGTTTAAAACGTTTACGGCCTTTTTAATTTCTGAATTGTTTTTAATGTAAAATTGATACAAACCTTCCTGATATTGGTACCTTTTGATAAGTTCCTCCTGAATCAGGTTTTTAATTTCTTTTTGGTTTTTATCTAGCAAAGTAGTTTCGCTTTTCTCAAGGGCGTTTAATAATTGTTGGTATTCAGGCGCAATTGTTTCGTCTATTTTTTCGTTTTTGGCTGCAGCCAAAGTATTTTTCAAAGCCACTTCTGTTTCTGTGTCAAAAGTAATTTTGTTGGTTTTTAAATACTGTTTAAAACCGGTGTAATCAGCATCGGTTACAACAGGGATTTTATCACCCAGATTCGGATTTTTATAGTAGTAAGTAGTGGCATAATCAAAGATACCGTCGTTTTTTAATAACGCAGTGGTGATCGGACTCATTTTAGCCTCGTCTAATTCAATATCCGGTAAAACGCCACCACCATCATATACGGTTCTGCCTTTTCGGGTTTTAAAAGCAGTAAAGTTTTTGGAATCCGTTTTTTGTGCCACACCATTTTTGTCTTTATGCGCATAATCCAAAGCCTGTATGCAACGACCGGAAGGGGTGTAATAACGTGAAATAGTCACTTTTAGCTGTGTTCCATAAGTCAGATCAACAGAACGTTGTACCAGACCTTTTCCAAAACTGCGACTTCCGAGAATTACCGCACGATCTAAATCTTGCAAAGCTCCTGAGACAATTTCTGATGCCGATGCACTTCTCCCGTTTACCAAGATGGCTAACGGAATTTCTGTGTCTACAGGTTCTCGTTGTGTTTTGTAAATGTTGTTGTGTTTTTCAATTCTTGATTTTGTAGTCACAATTACCTCATTCTTTGGAACAAACAAATTACAAATATCGATGGCTTCGTTTAGCAAACCTCCGGGATTTCCTCGTAGATCAAGTACAATTTGTTTGGCGCCGTCCGCTTTTAATTTTTCCAAAGCCTCTTTTACTTCAGCAGCAGCTTTTCTGCTAAAATGAGCCAAGACGATATAACCGGTTTTATCATCGATTTTTCCGTAAAAAGGTACCGATTTAATATCTACCTCGTCCAGAACAAGTTCTGTTGTAAATGGTTTTCCCTGACGTAGGTATTTTATGGTGATTTTAGTGTTTTTTGCACCTTTTAATAATTGCGAAGCATCATCTTGAAAATCGGCGATTAAGACATCTCCAATCTGGATAATTTCATCTCCCGCTTTTAGTCCGGCTTTGTCAGCTGGATAATTTTTATAAGGTTCACGAACAATCAGACGGTCTTTTTTTCGGGCAATCAGAGCACCAATTCCGGTATACTCACCTGTGTTGTTGATTTTGAAGTTGACAACATCCTGTTCATTAAAATAAACCGTGTACGGATCTAAGCTGCCCAACATGCTTTTAATGGCTTTATCCATCAAATCTCCCGGATTAGTGTCGTCCACATAATTGGTGTTCACCGCTTTGAATAAGGTGGTGAAAATTTCGATTTGCTTGGCTATTTCGAAAAAATCGTCTTTGAAACTGGTTCCGATAAATAAAAACCCGGCCGCAACGACAGGAATGACAAACTTCTTTTTGAAATAAGGATACATGATTATATTTTTTTTCTTTTAAATCTTCTTCTAATGTAATAACCCAACACGCCAAATAATAGTATAAACGGCCAGACACTTATGATCCAGATAAATAAACCGGATAATTCGAAAAAACCGGATTTTATAGCGTTTAGTATTTTTGAACCGTAGGAAACCTTAACGCCTTCTCTTTCGGCTGTTGTTTTATAAAACTCAATATAAAAAGTGCTTTCCGAAACACGACTTTCTAAGTATTTTAATTGCCCTTCTTTTGCTTCAATCTCTTCGCGGATAGCAGAAATCTGTTTTTCTATTTCTAATATCTCACTGATTTTAGTGGCTCTTTGAAGGATCTCGAGATAACGGGTTTCTAATTTGCGTTTTGTTTTTAATCTGGAATCCAGGTCGATATATTCTGTTGTTACATCATCACTTGAAATCTGCTTGGTATCAAAATAAGAAACTCCTTTTGAAATGGATTGCAAAAAAGCATCAAAATTCTGGCTGGGAACACGAACGGTTATGTTTCTGGATGCTGTACCATATCCTTTTTCTTCCGTATCATTCTGTACACTTCCTTTGTTGTCTTTTATCGCTTTTTGAATTTGTTCAAAAGTGCTTTCTAAATCACTCGTTTCAAATCGCAAAGTGGCTTGTCGGATTATTTTTTGTGGAATTTCAGGTGGCGGCGGAACTTCTTTGTCATAACTTACTTCCGATTCCATTTTTTTGGCAGGCAGTTTTATAGCCGAAATCTTAATGTCGTTATTAACTTCATCTTGTTGTTCCTTTCCACAACCCGCTAAAAACAATACAAAAAAGAATACGTAGAAGATATATCGCATAAAATTTCAATTTAGAGCTAAAACTACAATTTTTTTAGAATTTTTTATCTAATTTGATAAATTAAGTTGTCTTTCGAATCTTATAACTCAGTTTTATTCTCAGAATCGTTCGTTTTGTTTAGCTGCAGAAGGAATTTTTCAAACAACTGGATTGTTTTGGTATTGATTTCTTCGTACGATAATCGGTCTTTAGTTTGGTAAAAAAGCATAAAAGAATAGTTTCCTTCCAGATTGTCCCAAAGTAAGTGTTTGTTGAGGCGATAGGTTTCCCTTAAAACACGTTTGAAGTAATTGCGGTCGACGGCCTTTTTGAAGTACTTTTTTGAGACCGAAACGCCAACTTTGATTTTTTCTTCAGCTTCCACTTCTCCAACATGATAAACCAAACGCAATGGGTATTTTGAAACCGATTTTCCTTCAGAAAACAGTAAACCAATTGTTGTTTTGCTTTTTAAACGTTCATTTTTGGGATAGGTAAAGTTCATTTAGTTCAGAAAAAATTTGCAAAATTATCAGGCAAAGGTACAATTAAACCAGAAATACGGTTATTGTTTTTAATTTTAATAGCGCTAAAAATTTATTTATTACTTTTGGCCTTTAATTTTTTCAAGCATGCAAAAGATAATTTCGTATCCCATATCCGTAATTTATTATTTATGTTTTGGATTGTGTCTGGTTGTTTTTCACCCAATTCAATGGATCTGCCTAAACGTTTTTGGTTATCAGGCTCATAAAAAAAGCGTTGATTATTTAAACTTCTTCCTTTTAAGATGTACTAATCTTGCGGGAACAACGTATAAAATAGAGAACAGGGAGATAATTCCTACCGGAGTTCCTTTAATATTTGTGTCGAATCACCAAAGTATGTACGATATCGTGGCAATGATTTGGTACTTTAGACGATTTCATTGTAAATTTGTCAGTAAGAAAGAGTTAGGTAGTGGAATTCCAAGTGTCTCATTCAATTTACGACATGGAGGATCTGTGCTAATTGACCGTAAAGACCCTAAACAGGCGATCCCGGTAATCAAGGGTCTGTCTGAATATATTGAAAAAAACACGAGATCTGCCGTTATTTTCCCCGAAGGCACAAGAAGCAAAACCGGAAAACCGAAAGAATTTGCCCAAAGTGGATTAAAAATCTTATGTAAATATGCACCATCAGCCTATGTGGTACCGATAAGTATCAACAATTCATGGAAAATGGTACGTTTTGGTTTTTTTCCTGTTGGTTTAGGAAATCACCTTACCTTTACAGCTCATAAAGCGATGGCGGTAAAGGATTATGATTTTGCCGAGTTAATGGCGCTTACAGAAAAGGCAGTTGTAGAAGGAGTAAATGAATATAAATAGATTTTTGCTTGTAGTGTATGCTAAAGCTTAAATCCCAAATCTAAAATAAGTAATGTCTATAAAAAACATTAGATTAGAAGTAATGCAGTTTTTGGAAAAAAACGTGGACAGCTTCGTTGAGCAGTATTTAATTCCAGTGGAAAAAATTTGGCAACCGTCTGATTTTTTGCCTAATTCTGAAGGAGATAACTTCTTTGAAGAGGTAAGAGAGTTGCGCGAGATTGCTAAAGAATTGCCATATGATTTCTGGGTAACACTTGTTGGTGATACGATCACAGAAGAAGCTTTACCAACTTACGAATCCTGGTTGATGGATGTAGAAGGAATAAATCAGGTAGAAAATGGTGGAAATGGTTGGTCAAAATGGATCCGTCAATGGACGGGTGAAGAAAACCGCCACGGAGATTTATTGAATAAATACTTGTATTTGTCAGGACGTGTGAACATGCGTGAAATCGAAATGACCACACAGCATTTAATCAACGATGGTTTTGATATCGGAACGGGATCTGATCCGTATAAAAACTTTGTGTACACCAGTTTCCAGGAATTAGCAACGTATGTTTCGCACAATAGAGTTGCTCAAATGGCGAAGAAGTTTGGTGACAATAAGTTGTCTAAAATGTGTAAAATGATTGCTGGTGACGAAATGCGTCATCATCATGCTTATAGCGAATTTGTAACTAGAATTTTCCAGGTTGATCCAAGCGAAATGATGTTGGCGTTTCAATATATGATGAAACAAAAAATCGTTATGCCGGCACATTTCCTAAGAGAATCTGGTCAAAAGATTAGTTCAGCTTTTGAACAATTTTCAGATTCAGCACAACGTATCGGTGTTTATACAGCAAACGATTATGTGGATATTATGCAAAAACTAATCGATAAATGGGAAATTGATAAGATTTCTAATTTAACAGATGAAGCCGAAAAAGCACGTGATTATTTAATGAAATTACCGGCTCGTATGGCAAGAATCTCGGAGAGATTGGTTATTCCACAGGAGTCACATATCTTCAAATGGGTAGAACCGGCTAGATTGTAAATCTTAGACTTAAGATTTTAGATTTTAGATTTTAGATTTTTTGGCGAAGCTTGAATTTCTGATTTTGATTGATTTTTGATATTGCAATTAAGTTGCATTTAATAAAAATAATAAATTAATGTTGATTGTTGAAGCTAACAAGTCTTTGATAATCAACATTTTTTATAAGGTTAATTTCAGTTTAGATTTAAATGAAAATAAGGGAGCTCAAGTAAATCTTTGTGCCGATACTAAACATAAATAGAATTCGTTTAACAGTAAAAAAGTTATGAATATTACAGACCTAATAAACAAAACGATAGTTTTTGTAAAAGAAAAATTGAACGATGCTGAAGGTGGACACGATTGGTTTCACATCGAGCGTGTGTATAAAAATGCGCTTTTAATTGCTAAAAACACAACTTGTGATCTTACAGTTGTGCAATTAGGAGCTTTGCTTCATGATATTGCCGACAGTAAATTTCATAACGGAGATGAAACGATTGGGCCTAAAACAGCTCGTTTGTTTCTGGAATCAGAAAATGTTTCCGAAGAACTTATTGTACACGTTATAAAAATAATTGAAAACATTTCTTACAAAGGCGGTAATTTCGAAAAGAAGTTTTCTTCTATAGAGCTAGATATTGTTCAGGACGCGGATCGTTTAGATGCCATTGGAGCCATTGGAGTGGCCAGAGCTTTTAATTATGGGGGCTTTAAAAACAGAGCATTGTATAATCCCGAAATTGCTCCGGTTACAAACATGACCAAAGAGGAGTACAAGAATAACAATGCGCCCACAATAAATCATTTCTACGAAAAGCTTTTACTCCTAAAAGACAAAATGAATACCGAAACCGGAAAACAAATCGCCGCAGAAAGACATCATTTTATGGAGTTGTTCCTGTCGCAGTTCTATGCAGAGTGGGAGGGTGTTAAGTAGTTTGCAGTCTCAGTCTCAGTCTCAGTTTTCAGTTTTGGTTTCGATGACCATCTTTCTGTTTTCATGAGTGAAAGCGAACTTTGCGGAAAACCTTTGCGAACTGTGTTTTTACTTTGTAATTAAAAAATTAACCAAGGCTCGAAAAGATTTTCTTTTGCAGGCAGATTTGCTTCGCCAGTTCGCTATCACTCGGATAGCAGATTGCACACATTTTTTATAAAAGGTAAATAAGATCAGCCTAATCTGCTAAATCTGCGTGCAGAAAAAATAGGGTATAAAAGTAAAAAGGAGTCGTAATGTTATACTCAAACTTTGCGTTGCTTGCAGTTAAATCTCAAGGGAAATATAGTTGCTAAGCATAAAATCTCAGAATCTTAGCAACTCAGAACCTCAGAACCTTTAAAAAAAATCACCCACACCCGCAATTGTCATCACCACAATCTTTTTTCTTCTTAGATTTCCAGAAGAATTTTTTGATCAGAAAGGCAACGGCGAATCCTAATATGGCGAAGGCAATAATTTCTTGTACCATGGCTTTTTATTTTAAAATTTGGAAAGCAATTAATGCGGCAAAATAAGCCAAAGCACTCATAAGGAATAGCTGCATAGCCGGCCATTTCCAAGAATTGGTTTCTTTTTTTGTGATGGCAAGTGTACTGGCACACTGCATCGCAAAGGCATAGAATAACAAGAGTGAAATTCCCGAAGCAAAATTAAAGATCTTTTCACCGGTTTGTGGATTAACTTCTTGTTGCATCTTACTTTTTATAGTGTCTTCGTTTTCACTGTCACCCACACTGTATATCGTCGCTAAAGTCCCCACAAAAACTTCACGGGCTGCAAAAGAGCTGATTAGTGCGATTCCTATTTTCCAATCGTAGCCCAATGGTGCGATTGCCGGTTCGATGGCTCTTCCCATCAATCCGATATAAGAGTTTTCTAGTTTTTGGGAGTTTACTTCGTTTTGAAATTCAACCTCATTCAAATGCTTTTCAGTGGTTCTTTCTTTTACGATAGCTTCTGCATCGTTAAAATTCTTTCCTGGTCCGTAAGACGCCAAAAACCACAAAATAACCGATATGGCCAAAATGATTTTACCTGCACCTACAACAAACGCTTTGGTTTTTTCAACAACATTGATGGCAACATTCTTAAATAGGGGTAGTTTATAACTTGGCATTTCGACAACGAAATACGTTTTCGTATTTAATTTTAGAACTTTATTTAAAATATAGGCTGAAATAATCGCACCTGCAAACCCTAAAACATACAGAAGCATCAGCGTTAAACCTTGAAGATTCAGGATTCCGAACACTCGTTTACTTGGTATTACTAAAGAGATAATAATCGCATAAACCGGTAATCTTGCGGAACAGGTTGTAAATGGAGTTACTAAAATGGTAATAAGACGTTCTTTCCAGTTTTCGATATTACGTGTTGCCATGATTGCAGGAATAGCACAAGCCGTTCCCGATATTAAAGGCACCACGCTTTTTCCTGAAAGCCCAAATCTGCGCATGATTTTATCCATCAAAAAGACGACGCGACTCATATAACCGCTTTCTTCTAAAATCGAAATGAATAAAAACAGAAAGGCAATTTGAGGAATAAAAATGATTACTCCGCCTATTCCCGGAATTATTCCTTCAGAGAGTAAGTCTGTTAGAATACCGCTTGGTAATGTTTCGGCTGTCCAGGCACTTAATGCCGCAAAACTACCGTCAATAAAGTCCATTGGAATGGTAGACCACGAAAAAATAGATTGGAAAATAAGAAACAAAATTCCAAGAAAAATAGCATATCCCCATACTTTGTGGGTCAATACACGATCTAATTTGGCTCTGATGTCTTTTGCCATTGAGGCATCCACTTTCAATCCTTCTTTTAAAACATTATTTATAAATTGATAACGTTTTATGGTTTCCTGCTGCTGCAGACGTTTTAATTCAGAATGTGATTTTGTAAACGTATTGCGAATTTCATGTCGATCTAAATTCGAAAAGTTTACATCTTGGGTAATAACCAGCCACAATTTATATAACAATTGATTCGGGAATGCCTGTTGTAAGCTTTCAAAATAAGCTTTATCCATAACCGATGCATTCAGGCAAGGTTCTGTTGGAAGTGTTTTGTACGAAACAATTAATTCTTTTAACGCATCGATTCCGTGCCCTTTGCGCGAACTGACCAAAGCAATTTTAGTCTTAAGTTGCGCTTCAAGTAGCGGAATGTCAAGCGTAATTCCTTTTGTTTCCATACGATCGGCCATGTTGATGACTAATATCGTTGGAATTTCAAGGTCTTTTATTTGGGTATAAATAAGAAGATTTCGTTTTAAATTCTCTACATCCGTAATAACAATGGCAACATCGGGATATAATTTGTCGTTTTTGTTAAGCAAAAGCTCAATCACAACACTTTCATCCATAGAACTTGCGTTCAGACTATACGTTCCCGGAAGATCCAGTATGTTTGCTTTGATGTTTTGTGGGAGTTTACAGAAACCCATTTTTTTCTCAACGGTAATTCCCGGATAGTTCCCAACGTGTTGGTTTAGTCCGGTAAGTTGATTGAATACTGAAGTTTTTCCTGTATTTGGATTCCCAATAAGGGCAACATTGATATTTTGAACACTCATTACAAATTGGTTTTGATAAGTTCAACTTCAATTTCACGAGCAGTTTCTATGCGAATAGCCACATGAGAACCATTAATGTCCAAGTACAAAGGATCTCCAAAAGGGGCAATCTGAAGTAATTCTACTATGCTGCCCGGCAAACAACCCATTTCTAATAATTTGAGAGGAATAACATCGATATCAAAATCTTTGATAATGGCTTTCTCGCCTTTTTTCAGAGTGTGGATAGTATTTTGCAAGCTTATTTAGATTGAATTTAGATTGCAAAAATAGGTAATTATTCTGTATTTAATGGCGTTTAATGCTTACACAAATGCTAAATGTTTCTAAAAATTGAGAGATTTTACTCTTCGCAAAGGAAATTGATGTCTTCTATCAGACGTTTTACATCTTCTTTATTGGTTCCGTCGTAGAAACCTCTAACGCGGCGTTTTTGATCTACCAAAACAAAATTCTCAGTATGAACCATATCGTATAGTTGATCGGGTCTGCCTAATTTTACTGCCAGATAGGATTTTCTGGCCATGGTGTAAATCTCTTTTTTGTCTCCGGTTACCAAATTCCATTTGCTGTCTACTACACCATGTTTTATGGCGTAAGCCTTTAAAACAGGAATGCTGTCCACTTCAGGAAAAACAGTATGAGACAATAACATCACTTTTGGATTATTCAGAACGGCCTTTTGAACATCGGCCAGATTGGTTGTCATTTTAGGACAGATAGAACCACAAGTTGTAAAGAAAAAATCGGCTACATATACTTTACCTTCATAGTTTTTCTGTGTGATAGTATCTCCGTTTTGGTTTACAAAAGAGAAATCGGCAATGGTGTGGTACTTACTTTTGTATTGAACCGTACTGTCGACCATTTCCGGATTTACATCGGCAGGATTGTAAATCGGTAATGTTTTTTGCGGTTTTAAAGCAGAATAAAACAAAGAAAGAGTTATAACAGAAAATACAGTTAATACGATAAAGAATTTGCGGTATTTGTAAAGTAAGGATTTCATAAACTTGATTTGGCGCAAAAATACAAAAAGCAGTTTTTAAAACCCTTATTCCTCGTTTTTTTAACTTTGGCGATGTACTATTTTATATTATTTTTTTAATTTTCGAATCGATTTGTTTACGAGATACAATCCAATCAAGGTTACGATTACTCCAATTGTAATGGCTTGCGTAAGCATTTCCCCAAAAATAAAGGAGCCTAATAAAATAGCTACAACCGGATTGATATACGCATAAATGCTGCTAACTTCAGTTGGAAGATGTTGCAGAGAATATATAAAAGCAATAAAAGTTAATACAGAACCAATGATTACCAAATAACCAATCGCCCACCAGGAAGTTGTTGGTATTTGACTGTAAGGGATATTAATTCCGGAAAGCTCTGTTACACTCAAAAGGATAAAACTTGAAATCAACATTTGTAATCCCAAACTAAAATACGGATTAAAACTGGCTGCTTTTTTCTTGGTATGTAAAATCCCGAAAGCCCACGTAATGGTCGATGCAACAGACAGGAAGATTCCAAATTGAAAATCCGGTCGCAGAAAATCACCCAGATGATCCATAAAAATAATACAGATTCCCCCAAAACAAATTAAAAGTCCGGTTACGGCCAGTTTTGCTATTCGCTCCCCTTTAAAGAAACAGATAACAACAATCCAGATCGGGAAGATCGCACCAATGATCGCACCAAGTCCGCTGCTTATGTATTTTACTCCCCAGGTACTTAAACCATTACTGCAAACAAAGTTTAAGATGGCTAAAATCAAAATCGTTGTCCATTGTTTGCCTTTGGGCCAAGGTTCTTTTTTATATAAGAAATAACCAACATAGAGTATCCCTCCTAAAAACTGACGAATGGTTGCCAGTTGTAAAGCAGGCATATGTTTTACACCTTCTTTTGAAGCCAGCCAGGTGGTTCCCCAAAAGAAACTTACCCAACATAAGGCGAGAATTGGTAGTCCGATAGCTTCAACTCTACCGGATAATGCGGCTTGTATTCTTGCTTTCACTTTTGTTTGAATTGGTTTGGCAAATATTCCAAAAACAATTTCAAATAGAAGGTAAAAAGGGAATATATATTCATGAAATTTTTAGCTTATTGTGATGAAATATTTGCATTAAAAAAGCTGTGGCAGATTATTGTTCAATTTTAACATAAAGTTTGAAATAATAACAATATGTTTGTGTTAAACCTTAAATAATAAATTATAATGATTAAACAGCTAAACAAGCCTATGTTTTGTGTTGTTTCTGCAATGTTTACATTTTTAGCTGCGCAGGCTCAGGATGCAAAACCAAAGGAACCGGGTATCAATGTTTCGTACATGAATACCAAAATCAGTCCAAGTGAAGATTTTTTTCGCTACGTAAACGGAAGTTGGTTAGACAAAACGGAAATTCCTAGTGACAGAAATTCATGGGGAAGTTTTAACGAATTGAGACAAAGAACGGATGATAATTCGCTTGCTATATTAAAAGAAGCTTCGAAAGATCCAAAGTACAAATCAAACACAGATCAAGGTAAGGCAATTGCTTTATACAATACTATTTTAGATACTGTTGGAAGAAACAAACAAGGTATAAAACCGATTGAGCCTATTTTAAAGAAAATTGATGCTATTAAAAACGTAGCGGATTTACAAAATTTCCTTATCGAAATGGAACCTCAGGGTGGTGTTGGTTTTTTTGGAGTTGGAGTTAGTGCTGATGCGAAAAACAGTAATGTGAATTCGGTAAGTATGGGCCCAGGACGTTTAGGTTTATCGGATAAAGATTATTACAATGCTGATGATAAAGATTCTAAAGAAAAACGTGCTAAATATGAACTTCACATTGCCAGAATGATGCAGTTTATTGGCGAGTCTCCTGCAAAAGCAAAACAAAGTGCAGCTCAGATTTTAGCTTTAGAAACCGCTATGTCTGCGCCAAGATTAGATCGTGTAGAACGCAGAGACCGTAGAAAACAATATAACCCAACTGCTGTTGCTGATTTAAAAAAGACAGTTCCTTCTATTCAATGGGATAAATATTTTGCCGGAATCGGAATGGCAAAAGTTGATACTGTTATTGTAACTCAACCGCGTTACATGGCCGATCTGGAAAAGATTTTTACAGCAAAAAAAGTAGAAGAGTGGAAAGAATACCTAAAATGGTCTGTTCTTAACGGATCAGCTTCTTTGTTATCGACTGATATCGAAAATGCTAATTTTGATTTCTACGGAAAAACATTAACCGGAACGTTAAAACAACGTCCACGTGAAGAAAGAGCTTTGCAGGTAGTTAATAACACTGTTGGAGAAGCGTTAGGGAAATTATATGTTGAAAAATTATTTCCTGCTGAAGCAAAAGTGAAAGCGCAGAAAATGATCCAAAATGTGATTTTGGCATACGAAAACAGAATCAATGCTTTGGCATGGATGTCGGCTGAGACAAAAGTAAAAGCAATTGAAAAGTTGAAGAAACTTACCGTTAAAATTGGTTATCCGGACAAATGGAAAGATTATTCTGCTTTGACAATCAAAAATGTTGCTGAAGGAGGAACGTATTTCTCTAACATGCAAACGTTCTCTAAATGGGATTTCAAAGAAGATTTAGCTAAATTGGGCAAACCGGTTGACAAAACAGAATGGGGAATGTCTCCACAAACGGTAAATGCTTATTTTAATCCTTCTTATAACGAAATTGTTTTCCCTGCAGCTATTCTGCAACCTCCATTTTATAACTACCAAGCTGATGAAGCGGTAAATTATGGTGGAATCGGAGCGGTAATTGGTCACGAAATTTCACACGGATTTGATGATTCAGGTGCTCGTTACAACGCTGACGGAAATTTAGTTGATTGGTGGACTGCTGATGACTTGAAACAATTTACAGCACTTGGTGGCGCACTTGCAGCACAATACAGTGCTTTAGAGCCGTTACCTGGAATTCACGTAGATGGTAAATTTACTTTAGGGGAGAATATTGGTGATTTAGGTGGAATAAACGCTGCTTACGATGGATTACAATTGTATTTAAAAGCAAACGGAAATCCTGGTTTAATTGATGGATTTACACCGGAGCAACGTTTCTTTATTTCTTGGGCTACGGTTTGGAGAACAAAATCAAGAGACGAAGCAATCAAAAGTCAGGTGAAAACAGATCCGCACTCTCCTGGAATGTACAGAGCGTATGTGCCAATTCAGAATGTAGATGCTTTTTATGATGCTTTCGGAATTAAGAAAGGGGATAAAATGTATGTTGACCCGGACAAACGAGTTAAAATCTGGTAATCAGAAACTATAAAATAAACAAACCGTCTCCCTAACAAGAGACGGTTTTTTTGTGTGGTAGTGTTTCGTTTGTGGAAGAGTTTCACGCGTATTTTGCAGATTGAGGTTTTTTTTCTCTATTAAAAGATCAGCCTAATCTGCAAATTTTGTGTAAGAGAAAATATACTACCTGATTTCTTTATTTATTACTGGATAGCGATATAAATAGGAACTTCCGCATCCTCGCGATTTTGGGCTTTCTCTCCATAAACTTCAAAATCGGCGGTAAAAGTGCGGTTCAGATTGGAGTCCCAGATTTTCATCCATTCGTTATAGACGACTCCTTCTGCTAAATTTCCTTTTGCGGTGAACGTTTGATATTGTACTCCTTCGATTGTTTTTGCGATCATTCCTTCAGGAATAACCTCTAAATTGTTTACCACGCAACCTATAATGGTGGTATAAGGTTTGGTGTGGTCTTTTTCATAATCGGTGTACATACAGATGATGTCCTGCGATATCTTGTTTGGAATTTTTTCACCGACAGCCTCAGAGAAAAATTTGTTCCAAAGTGCCGGAATGTCCTTACCGGATTGACCTTCTTCATTAGTCGTTCGCATGGAAATACCAATTACATTGAATTTTTGAGTGTACATGTTTTTTAATTTTTAGTTTAATATGATACAAAGCTAAAATAGTGCTGTGACAACCTTATGTCAGGGGTTGGCTTTTTGTTGCGGTTTAAGGAATAGTTTTGAAAGAACAGTATAAAAAAACGGCGCTGAATTAGCGCCGTTTTACTTTTTTATGTATTTCTGAATTACTTTAGTTTACTGTAAATATAGGTTTCTATAGCTTTTAGTTCTTCATCAGACATGGCCTGAGTTACCGGAAAATTAGTTTTCATAACGGCAAACTGACTTGGATCTACGATTGGCTCTGCATTTCCTTTCAAGAAAGTAACAATGTCCCCATTTTTGTCTTTGTAGATTTTTGCAATTTCCTTAATGCTTGGGCCAATCACTTTTTGATCTACCTGATGACAGGAAGTACAGTTTCCTCTTCCTTCAAAGATTTGTTGTCCTAAAGCTTCCGGAGTTGCTGCTTTTGCCGTTTCTCCTTCTGAATACGCTTCTGTTGTTTCCGGAACAGGGTTTTCTGCAGTTTCTTTTTTACAGGAAGCCAAAGCTAAAACGGCAGATAGAAATAGTATTTTTTTCATGATTAATTAATTTTACCAACCAACATATTTAGGGGGTTCGATTTGATTTAAATTTAAATAGACAATTAGTTGTCCGCGATGATGTGTGACATGATCCTGCATTAAATTTAGAATTTGGAGCCTTGTTTTCGGCCCGGCAAAAAAATCTACTTTCTCATTTAAATTTGGATTCTTGTCCTCTTTTACGGTGTTTTTTGCTTTATCAAAAGCGCTTTCAATTTCTTTTAAAATAGCTTCTTTTGATGTGATTTTTGAACGATCTTTCTTTTGGTATTTAGCGGTCGAAAAATAAGTAGTACTCAACCAATCCATATTTTCTAAAATATGAAATACTTGCTCTTTAAAACTCATTTCTCTTGCAGTAGCCTTAAAATCATATTGACTCTCAGGCATTGCTTTCGCGATGTCATAAAGATAGGTTTTAGAATTGTCCCACTTTTCTATAAAGGTTGTTGTGATTTCTTGTTGAGCAGAAACAACGGCCGATATAAACAGTACTAGAATACAGATCGTTTTTTTCATCTTTATTTATTTAAAAGTATGGAGGCTTCTTTAGCAAAATAAGTCGAAATTAAACTGGCTCCGGCGCGTTTGATACACATTAACTGTTCCATCATGATTTTATCATGGTCTAACCAACCTCTTTCTGCGGCTGCTTTGATCATGGCATATTCTCCCGAAACATGGTACACGGTAACAGGAACGTTCACAGCGTTTTTTATTTCACGAACAATATCCAAATAAGCAATTCCCGGTTTTACCATAACCATATCAGCTCCTTCTTCTACATCCCATAAAGCTTCTTTGATAGCCTCAATACGGTTGGCATAATCCATTTGATAGGTCTTTTTATCTTTTGGAACCACCACATCAGCCTCTCTTGGTGCAGAATCTAATGCATCGCGAAAAGGACCGTAAAAAGCAGAAGCATATTTAGCCGAATAACTCATGACACCAACGTTATGAAAACCGGCTGCATCTAAGCCTTCTCTTAAGCGTAAAACACGTCCGTCCATCATATCGCTCGGCGCGACAAAATCGGCTCCGGCCTGAGCGTGAGAAACGGCCATTTTGACCAAAGCTTCAACGGTGCTGTCATTTTCTACATCGCCATTGGTTATAATTCCGTCATGACCGTAGATAGAATAAGGATCTAAAGCCACATCCGGCATAACAATCATTTCAGGACAAGCTGCTTTGATGGCACGAATGGCCTGTTGCATCAATCCGTCTTTGTTCCAGGCTTCTTTACCGGTATTGTCTTTTAAGTTTTCGCTGACTTTTACATAAATGTTAACGGCGCGAATACCCAAAGCATAAACTTCTTTGACTTCTTCAACGGTTAAATCAATTGATCTGCGATAAATTCCCGGCATAGAAGGAATTTCTACTTTTACATTTTCGCCTTCAGCAATAAACATAGGAAACATAAAGTCTGATGGACTCAAACTGGTTTCGCGGACTAAAGAACGAATGGATTCATTTACTCTTAATCTTCTGCCTCTGTGTAATGGGAACATATAATTTTAGATTTTTGGATTTTAGATTTTAGATTTTGACTTCTTGAAATCATAAGTCATGGATCTGCTTTCTTAAAATCGTGTTGTTGTTTTAGTTTTATATTTTAAATCCAATCAATCGGATTTTCAAGAACATTTAATAATTTCTCTTCCTCACTTCCCGTTTCCGGATGATGATCGTAAACCCACTGCACATGAGGTGGTAAACTCATCAGTATACTTTCGATTCTTCCATTGGTTTTTAAACCGAATAAAGTGCCTTTGTCATGAACTAAATTAAATTCAACATAACGGCCACGACGGATTTCCTGCCAGTTTCTTTGTTCGGGTGTGTATGGAAGATTTTTTCTTCTTTCTACAATCGGAACGTAAGCTTCAAGGAAACTATTTCCCACTTCACTAACAAAATTAAACCAGTTTTCCATTGACATCTGTTCATTTGCTTTGCAATAATCAAAGAATAAACCGCCTAGTCCGCGAGCCTCATTTCGGTGTGCATTCCAGAAGTAAGTATCACATTGCTTTTTATATTTTGGATAAAACTCCGGATTGTGTTTCTCACAAGCTGTTTTACAGGTTTGGTGAAAGTGTTTTGCATCTTCTTCAAACAAATAATAAGGCGTTAAATCCTGTCCACCACCAAACCATTGCTCGATTACTTTTCTTGGTTCTGTACTGAGCGAAGACGAAGTATCATACATTTCGAAGTAACGCCAGTTGGCATGAACTGTAGGAACCATTGGGTTTTTTGGATGTAAAACCAAACTTAGTCCGCAGGCAAAAAAATCTGCTTCGCCAACACCAAACATCTTTTGCATGGCTTCCGGTAATTTTCCGTGAACGGCTGAAATGTTGACACCACCTTTTTCAAAAACAGCTCCATTTTCGATCACACGGGTTCTTCCGCCACCACCTTCCGGACGTTTCCAAAGGTCTTCACGGAATTTTGCAGTTCCATCAACGGCTTCTAATCCGGCGCAAATCTGGTCTTGTAGTTTTTGAATGTAGGCGTAAAATTTATCTTTCATTGTTTTCGTATTCTGATTTAAGCAAGCCGAAATAAACGGTGTTCTGCAATTCGCCATCACCGTTTCTAAATTCGTCGCGTAAAATTCCTTCTTGTTTGAAGTTGTTTTTTAATGCAATCTGCTGACTTGCGAAATTAATTTCTGAAGTACAGATGAAAACTTTATTCATCAATAATTCATTGAAACAAAAATCAAGCGCATCAGAAGCCATTTTTGATATTATTCCTTTTCCCTGAAAATCTTCGTCAATGAAATAGCCGAGTTCGCATTTAGAGTTGCGATAGTCTATAGATTTTACACACAGATAACCAATTAAAGCATTGGTTTCGACGGCTCTCGCGAAAAAGAAATAACCTTCTTTGTTTTTCTCTTTCTCAAGATTGACAGTCAGGAAGCCCTCTGTTTTCTTGAGCGTGTCAGAGTTGGCCAGTGTTAGCGGAAAGGTTTGTGCAATATGACTTTTATTCTTATCAATAAGTTGGTAGAACTCTTGGGGAAGAATGTTTTTAATTCGGTCAGTTTTCCAATCGGTATTACTCATCTCTATTTGTTTTTAGCAGCAGTGATTTTAGTATTAATTCCAAAAGAAAAGACCTTGCTTTCCTGCTGGATGTATTGATAAACAGCCAAAGCTTTTTCGTGAAAAGTGTAACCTTCGACTTTGGAAAAACTCATTAGAAAATCAGCAAATTGCTCGAGATGATCCCAGTCAAAATGAAGTCGGAGCAATAAGGTGATCAAATCTTCATTTGAATAGTCAACTAATGTTTCAATGTTTAAACCGAATTCTTTTAATTGATTATCGAGGTCAATTTTATCTGAGTTGCTTAATGGCTGAGGTACAAAGACAATAGTTCGCAACGTTTTTAAAACATTATCGATTCTAATTTTTTCTTCGTCTCGTAAACCTTTGTTAAGCATGATTTATAGCGTTTTCAGTCTCAGTCTCAGTCTCGGTCTCAGTTTTCAGTTTTCAGTTTGTTAGGAGATAACTGAAAACTGAGACTGAAAACTAATTCCCGTATTCCTTCACCGCGTCAATAAATGCCTTGGCGTGATCTACAGGGATATTTGGTAAAATTCCGTGACCTAAATTTACGATATATTTGTCTTTTCCGAATTCGTCGATCATTTCGTGAACCATTTTCTTGATGGTTGGAATTGGAGAAAACAATCTTGACGGGTCAAAATTTCCTTGAAGTGTGATGTTTCCACCAGACAAGTAACGTGCATTTCTTGCAGAACAAGTCCAATCTACACCTAAAGCCGAAGCTTTACTTTTACCCATTTCACCCAAAGCAAACCAACATCCTTTTCCGAAAACAATAACCGGAGTAACCTCTGCCAAAGCATCAATAATCTGGTTGATGTATTTCCATGAAAACTCCTGATAATCAACCGGAGAAAGCATTCCTCCCCAAGAGTCAAAAATCTGAACGGCATTAACACCTGCTTTTACTTTTTCTTTTAAGTATAAAATGGTAGTGTCTGTAATTTTTTGTAATAAAGTATGTGCTGCAACCGGATTTGAAAAACAGAATCCTTTCGCAGTATCAAAACTTTTAGAACCTTTTCCTTCAACAGCATAACAGAAAATCGTCCAAGGTGAACCGGCGAAACCAATTAAAGGCACTTCGTCGTTCAACATTTCTTTAGTCAATTTAATGGCATCAAAAACATACCCTAAAGTTTCATTCACATCCGGAACAAAAACCTGATTTACTTGCTCCATTGTGCGAATTGGATCCGGAATAATTGGGCCCAGATTATCTTTCAATTCAACGTGAATTCCCATAGCGCGGGGTACCACCAAAATATCCGAAAACAAAATAGCAGCATCGGGAGCAATTCTGCGAATAGGCTGAACCGTTATCTCTGCAGCCAATTCCGGAGTTTCACAACGGGTAAAGAAATCGTATTTATCACGTAAAGCTCTAAATTCCGGTAAATATCTTCCTGCCTGACGCATCATCCATACGGGTGGACGTTGAACAGTTTCTCCTTTTAATGCTCTTAAAAATAGATCGTTTTTTAACATGTTTTTTATTTTTACACCTAACAGGTTTTTAAAACCGGTTAGGTGTTGTGTTATAATTATTTATATTCGTTGATCACATCTTCAATCACATCCTCAATAGTAGGCTGATCGGCGATTATGATGTTTTTTGTAATTTTCTCTAATGCTTGAGCTGTAGTTTCTCCGATACAGAAACAGGTTTCTTTCTTGATTGTGTTCTCTTTTAAATAACTATCAACGCCAGAGGGACTAAAAAACAAAATAGCAGCTGCTGTGGTTTTTATCTTCTGTGGAGTTAATGAAGTTTCATAAACCTGAATCTCATTTAGCTTTACATTGGCATCTTTTAAAGCTTTAGGCAACGTTTCTCTACGAAGATTTCCACTGAAAAAAGTATAGCTTTCCTGAGAATAGATCAACGTGATGATCTCAGCTAAATCTGAGGCATAACCAGTGTAAGCGACAACGTTGAATCCGCTATCGGATAAAAGAATCTTAGTTTTTAACCCAACGCAAAAAACATTTTTAGACTTTAATTTTTCACAATTTGGATCTGCTAAAATACTGTGAACAGCATTTTGACTGGTGAAAATCAAATTGTCGTTAAGATCTTTAATTTCAAAAGGTTTGTTTGCGGTTTGTATAAAATCGGCTTCGGTAAGTTCAAGACCGGCTTTTCGCAGTTCTTGCTTTTGAATGTTCGAAAGCGTTTTAGTCGACAGTATTTGAATTGATTTTGTCATTATTTTTTCAGGGATTCTTTAATTGTTTGCATCAATTCGGTTCCGCCATTGTTCAGGATTTCCTGAGCAGCAAAGAATCCTAGTTTTTTCCATTCTTCAATTCCAACAGTTTTGTTGATTTCCAGTTTTTGTTTTCCATCAATAGAAAGCAAAACACCTTGAAAGTGAAGGGTGTCTTCGTCTTCATTATACGTGACTAAAGCTCCAATTGGTGCAGTACAACCACCCTCTAAAGTTCTTAAAAACTGACGCTCGATATAGGTGCAAATTTCAGTTTCAATATGATTTAATTGGGATAATGCATCCAGAGTATAATTGTCGTTTTCCATTGCCACGACAAGCATTGCTCCTTGAGCCGGCGCAGGAATCATCCAATCTAAATCGATACAGTTTTGCGGTTTTAGGTTGATGCGCTCCAAACCTGCAGCGGCAAAAACAGCTCCATCCCAGTTATTGTCTTGTAATTTTTGCATGCGGGTGTTTACGTTTCCACGTAAGTCAACCACAGTATGATTAGGATATTTATTGAACCATTGCGCCTGACGTCTAAGACTTCCGGTGGCGATGGTACTTGGTGTAGTAAAATCAGGATTTCCTTTATGAACTAAAATATCCAGCACATTGGCTCTTTCCAGAACTGCCGCCTGAACGATTCCTTTTGGCAAAGCGGTCGGAACGTCTTTCATCGAATGTACCGCAATATCAACATCACCATTAATCATAGCAATGTCTAAGGTTTTGGTGAAAATTCCTGTAATTCCAAGTTCGTAAAGAGGTTTGTCGAGAATAATATCACCGGTAGATTTTACCGCTACAATTGAGGTTTCATAACCTAAATCGTTAAGTTGTTTTTCGACGGTATGTGCTTGCCAAAGTGCTAATTCGCTATCGCGAGTTCCAATTCGTATTACTTTTTTGTTCATTATTGTTTTTTTAAACCATATAAGTTATGTAAGCTCATTTAAGTTTCGCGTGGTATAGTGTTAGCGGCTTTTTATTTGAATTTGTATAACTTATTTTTTTTAACCATATAAGTTATGTAAGCTCATTTAAGCTTTCCGCAACATGATGTTAGCGGCTTTTATTGAATTTTCATAACTTATTTTTTTAACCATTTAAGTTATATGAGCTCATTTAAGCTTTCCGCAAGATGATAGTAGCGGCTTTTTTTAATATGAACTTATATAACTTATATGGTTTAAATATTTTCTCAAGCTTTATGAAGCCTTTATTTTGAAGACTTTCTCGATCCATTCGATGCTTTCATCGACCATGGTGTTGTCGTCTTTTAAGTGATTGGCAAAATGAGTGGTGATTTTTTGAATGATTCTTGCACTGATAATTTCAGCTTGTTCTTCATTAAAATCAGTTATTTTTCTGCTTTGAAAATCCAGTTCTGAATTTTTTATGGCATTCAGTTTTTCTTTTAAAGCATTAATGGTAGGAGCAAATTTTCTTCCTTTAGTCCAGGTTATAAATTCTTCCTTTACCTCTTCGATAATCGCTTCTGCTGCAGGAATGTGCAGTTTACGGTTTTCTAAAGTTTCGTCTGTTAATTGAGACAAATAATCCATGTGGATTAAAGTAACACCTTCTAAATCCTCTACATTTTCATCTACATTTTTCGGAATAGAAAGATCCAGAATTAGTAATGGTTTTTTAAGATTTAGAATCGCTTTATCAACCGTTGGGTTCTGAGCTCCGGTTGCCACAACAACAACATCGGCTTTTTGAAGTTCAAGGTGTAATTCTGAGTAGTCTTTAACAATCAGATTTAGTTTTCCGGCCAATTTCTCGGCTTTGTCTTTCGTTCTGTTAATTAAAGTGATATGTTCGTTTTTGGTATGTTTTACAAGATTTTCGCAAGTATTTCTTCCGATTTTTCCGGTTCCGAACAACAATATGTTTTTATTACTGATGTCGGCAACATTTTTAAGAATGTATTGTACAGATGCAAAAGAAACTGAAGTAGCACCTGAACTGATTTCCGTTTCGTTTTTGATTTTCTTACTTGCTTGAATGACTGCATTTACCAATCTTTCTAAAAAAGCATTGGCCAAATTCATTGATTTTGAATGCGAAAAGCTGGTTTTTATTTGAGAGATAATTTCGAAGTCACCCAAAATCTGACTGTCTAATCCTGTTCCTACGCGAAACATGTGATTAATCGCTTCTTGGTTTTTATAAACAAAACCCACCTTTTGAAAGGCATCAACAGAACCATTGCTGTTATCACAGATTAGCTTTATCAATTGAAACGGGTGTTCTGCAAAACCATAAATTTCAGTTCTGTTGCAGGTCGAAGTTACGATTAAGCTTTCGATCCCTTCGTTTTTGGCTTGTTCTAATAGACGCGTTTTGGCAATTGCGTCCAAACTAAATTTACCTCTGACCTCTGCATCGGCTTTTTTGTAACTCAGACCAACTGAGTAAAAATAAAGATGTTTTGGTGCGTTGTTGTTTTCCATAAATCCACTTTCATAAAAGTGCAACAAAATTATCATTATAGCTTTTATAAAAGTAACGCTCAAAGTACTTTTTGTGTCGCTATATGTTTTTTTGATTCTAAACAGCTGTTTTTATGCAAAAAGGATTATTTTTGTAGCAAAATCAAGTTGTTAGAATTGATTTGTTTAGAGTCATTCTAAATAAGATTTTGTTTTTTAAGCAATTTATCCTTCAAAAAAATATCGCTATGAGTTCTCAGGAAATTATAAAAATTGAAGACGATTTTACGCTAATCCGTTTTCAGAATGACAGTCCGGAGCCATTTTTTGCACAGCATGAAGTTGGTAGTGGTCTGATACAGTTTCACTTCGGTATAAAAGGGAACGCTAAATTTTTATTCAATCAGGGTAATTATGCTTTGGAATTGAAGGAAGAAAAATCGCTGCTTTTATACAATCCGCAGAAAGAATTACCGCTTCATTTAGAACTTGCTCCAAATTCATGGGTGATTTCTGTAATTGTTTCAATAAAGAAATTCCATGCGTTATTTTCTGCCGAAGCCGATTATATTACTTTTTTAAGTCCTGATAATAAGGATAAAAAGTATTATAACGAGGGGAATATTAGTCCGTCTATGGCGATTGTATTGAGTCAATTGTTTCATTATAATTTACATCCGTCTATTAAAAACCTGTATTATAAAGGAAAAGGATACGAATTACTGAGTTTGTATTTTAACAGAACCGAAGACCCAAATGCAGAACAATGTCCGTTTTTGATTGATGAAGACAATGTTTTGAAAATCAGAAAAGCCAAAGAAATCATTATAGCCAATATGGCCGAACCACCCGGTTTACAAGAACTGGCGGATGAAATTGGATTGAATCTGAAGAAACTAAAGATGGGTTTCAAACAAATTTATGGCGATACCGTTTATGGTTTTTTGTTTGATTATAAAATGGATTTCGCCAGAAAACTACTCGACAGCGGTTCTTATAATGTAAACGAAGTTGGATTGAAGATAGGCTATAGTACAGGAAGTCACTTTATAGCGGCCTTCAAGAAAAAGTTTGCCACAACTCCAAAAAAATATTTAATGTCGATTAATACAAATGTTTAGGTTTTTTGCCACTAATTGCACGAATTTACACGAATGTACAATCTGCTGAAACGGCATAAAAGAATCTAAGAGATTGTTTTTTGATATTCAACAATAAATAAAAAATAACATTTATCATATTTCTAAAAAGTTGTAAGAGCTACTTTTGCAGAAAATTTAATTAAACAAAAGCTTAAAGCCCAGAGCTTAAAGCCTAAAGCAATAAAAAAGATAATGAAAGGCGTATTATTAGTAAACTTAGGATCTCCGGATAGTCCAACTGCAAAAGACGTAAAACCCTATTTAGATGAATTTTTAATGGATAAATACGTGATTGATGTTCCGTATTTATTGAGAGCCTTTTTGGTTAGAGGGATTATTCTAAGAAAAAGACCGGAAGAATCAGCACATGCCTATGCAAAAATTTGGTGGGATGAAGGTTCACCATTAGTAGTGCTTTCCGAGAGAATGAAGAAAAAAGTACAACCTTTAACGGCTGTTCCGGTTGCATTAGCGATGCGTTACGGATCGATGACAATCGAAAAAGGACTTCAGGAATTGCATGACAAAGGAGTTAATGAGGTATTGCTTTTCCCGCTGTACCCGCAATATGCGATGGCTTCGACTTTGACCATTTTAGTGTTAGCAGAAGAGATTCGCAAGAAGAAATTTCCAAACATGAAGTTTACAGATGTTCCTGCGTTTTACAACAAACCGGATTATATTAAAAACGTTGCCGATTCTATTGAGAAAAATCTAAAAGGTTTTGATTACGATCAGTTGGTTTTCTCTTATCACGGAATCCCGGAACGTCACGTTCGTAAAACAGATAAAACAAAATCACATAAAAAGTTTGTTACTAACGAAATGTGTTGCGAAGTCGGAACGCCAGAAGCGGAATTTTGCTACAGAACACATTGTTATGAAACGACACGTCTGGTAGTAGAGCGATTAGGAATTCCAAAAGACAAATATTGTGTGACTTTCCAGTCCAGATTGGCCGGTGATAAATGGCTTGAGCCTTATACAGATGTCGAAATTGACAAAATGCCTTCAAGAGGAATTAATAAAATTGCAGTTGTAACCCCTGCCTTTGTTACCGATTGTTTAGAAACACTGGAAGAAATTGCAATGCGTGCCAAAGAAGACTTTGAAGCCAACGGAGGGAAAGAGTTTTTGGCCATTCCATGTTTGAATGATGATGACGAGTGGTGCGAGACAGTTAGTAACTGGATTAATGATTGGGCGAAATAGAAAATAGAACAAAGAGTTAAGAAAAAAGAAAGTACTAAATGGAATATTATAATTACCTAAAATCCTTACATCTTATTTTTGTAATTACCTGGTTTGCGGGATTGTTTTATATTGTACGTTTGTTTGTATATCAAATAGAAGCCAACGAAAAGCCTTCTCCTGAAAAAGAAATTTTACAAGCGCAGTATAAAATTATGGCCTACCGTTTGTGGTATATTATCACATGGCCGTCTGCAATTTTGGCAAGTATCTTTGCTTTTTGGATGCTGTTTTTTACAGATTTAGGAAATGCCTGGCTCAAAATGCCGTGGATGCATGTTAAATTGTGTTTCGTGTTTTTATTGTATTTGTATCACGGCAAATGCCATCAGATTTTCAAGCAACTGCAAAATGATGAGGTGAAATACACCAATAATTTTATGCGTTTGTGGAATGAAGGTGCAACGATTATATTATTCGCAGTCGTTTTTTTAGTAGTGTTAAAAAGCGCAATCAACTGGATCTATGGTGTAATCGGAATCATGGCATTCTCGATTTTAATCATGTTAGGTTTTAGATTTTACAAAAGAATTCGGGAGAAGAAATAGAGTTTTTGTTTCAGGTTCAAAGTTTCAAGTTTAAACCTGAAACCTGAAACCTGAAACTTTGAACCTGAAACAAAAAAAACTATGTTGAACAACTTCAAAATGTCGATGCTTTCTTTGCGTACCAGGATTTTCCTGTCGATGATTGTATTGATTGTTGTGGCATCTTTTTTATTGGCGTCTATTTCGATTATTCAGTTTAAAAATGAAGCCAAAGAATACCATCAGGAACGTTTAGAGCGCAAGGAAAATGCGGTAAAAGAACACATCAATTATGTGTTGTCGACTACAACTTATCCGCTGAAAACCGGGAATCTGGATTTAATTTTTAAAGATAAAATCCACGAATTAGCTCAGATTCATAAAATTGAGATCAATATTTACAGTTTGGACGGGAAATTGCTAAAATCGTCCAAAGAGTCTTTTGCTGTAGATAAAGCACCACCGCCAATTCCGGAATACATTCTTAAACTGGTTCGCTCTTCTATCGAAAAGCGTTTTGTAGATATCAAAACCATCGATGGAGTCAAGAACAGATCTTCCTATAGCTTAATTAAGGACGAAAAATTCAAGCCCTTGGGGATTTTGAATCTCCCTTACCTCGAAGATGACGGCTATTATGACAATGAGTTAAACACCTTTTTGATTCGTTTGAGTCAGGTGTACTCGTTTATGCTTCTGGTAGCTTTTGCTTTAGCCTACTTTTTATCGACCTATATTACGAAATCATTGAAAACCATTTCAGACCGATTGGAAGAAACCAATTTAGATCAGAAGAATGAGAAGATTGTTTTGGAGGCGAATAGTAAAGAAGTAAACTTCCTGATCAAAGCCTATAATGGAATGGTGGATAAACTGGAGACCAGTGCTATAAAACTAGCCCAGAGTGAGCGGGAAGAGGCATGGAGAGAAATGGCAAAACAGGTGGCGCATGAGATTAAAAATCCGCTAACGCCAATGCGTCTGACGGTGCAGAGTTTTCAACGAAAGTTCGATCCCACAGTTCCCGATGTCAAACAAAAGCTGAATGATTACTCCGAAACGCTGATTCAGCAAATTGATACTATGACGGCCGTGGCTTCGGCATTTTCGAATTTTGCATCCATGCCGGCGCAACAGAACGAAACCTTAAATGTAGTGGAGGTTGTGGAGTTGGCATTGGATATTTTTAATGAAGATTATATCGTTTTTGAAAGCCAGGAAGAGGAAATTATCTCTAAAATGGATCGTACACAATTGATCCGTGTGATTACCAATCTGGTTAAAAATGCCACACAAGCTATTCCGGAGAATCAAACTCAGAAATCTATTTTAGTTACTGTGAAACGTCGGAATAATAATGTCGAAATAGCGGTAAAAGACAATGGAATCGGGATTCAGAAACAAGATAGCAGCAGAATTTTTGAACCAAAATTCACCACCAAAACCAGTGGAATGGGTCTTGGACTAGGAATTATAAAAAACATAATCGAAAATTACAAAGGAACAATTACCTTTGAATCAACATATGGAAAAGGAACTACATTCAGAGTTTCTTTACCAATCATAAACTCTTAAAATAAGCGTCATGAACTACGAGAATCTTTTAATTTCTATTGAAGAAAATATTGCAACCGTTACTATTAACAGGCCAACGAAACTAAATGCGTTAAACAAAGCGACGATTAGTGACCTGAATAAAGCTATAAAATTGTTAGGTAAAAATAACGATGTCAGAGTTATTATTTTGACCGGAAGCGGCGAAAAAGCATTTGTGGCCGGAGCCGATATTTCAGAATTTGCAAATTACACGATTATTGAAGGCGCACAATTGGCTGCCGAAGGACAGGAAGCGTTGTTTGATCATATTGAGAATTTGAAAAAACCGGTTATCGCTGCTGTCAATGGTTTCGCTTTAGGCGGAGGATTGGAATTAGCGATGGCATGTCATTTCAGAGTAGCCTCAGAGAATGCTAAAATGGGATTACCCGAAGTAAGTCTGGGATTAATTCCGGGATATGGAGGAACACAACGTTTGCCGCAGCTTGTTGGTAAAGGACGAGCGATGGAATTAATAATGACAGCCGGAATGCTTACTGCCGAAGAAGCTAAACAATACAGCTTAGTAAACCATGTAGTCCCTCAGGCAGAACTTTTAGAATTTACTAAAGGAATTGCACAAAAAATCATCAAAAATGCTCCTTTTGCAATCAGCAAAGCCATCAAGTCGATCAATGCGAATTTTGTGGATGGTAAAAATGGTTTTGAAACGGAAATAAAATCATTCGGAAAATGTTTCGGAACTCAGGATTTTAAAGAAGGAACTACTGCTTTTTTGGAGAAAAGAAAACCTGAATTTACAGGGAAGTAATAAAAATAGTTAACCGCAAGGTTCGCAAAGCTTTGCGAATCTTTCGGTTAAAAAAACAAACAATAATTATCATGTCCTACGAACCAATATTTGCTCTTTTCAGCGAACGCGTGAAAGAAAGCATTCAAAGCGGCACCTTTGCCAAATTAACTTTAGCCAAAACCATTGGTGATACCGAGATCAAAAACATCTATTTCAGACTGGTTCTGAATGAAGATAATACCTATTCGATATCGTTAACAACCCGTTATAAAACCGAAGAAATAGAAAGTATCCATACTTTAGACGAGGCTTTATTGGTGCTAGGTTCGTATATTAAAAATCCATTTTTGACGGCACTTTTGTTTACAACTGACAATGACCTGACGTTTAAAGTCAACAAGAAAAATGCCGGTAGCATCATCGAGCAACCGCCGACTTTTAAAAATGCCTCGCCTGTAATGCTTGAAATGATTGAGAAAGGGATTGTTTAAGTGTTGTTGAACAGCATGGTGCGCTAGAATAAATCATAAAATTATAATTTAAGTTTACCCCAAATGAAGAAAAGAATTACTCTTTTTATGTTGGCATTGACTTTTGCTTCTGCAACGGTTTCTGCTCAAACGAAAATGAAAGAATATAAAGCAGGACATACTTTTACCGTTAATTTGCCTGACTATATGAATAAAACGGCCGGTATAAATACATCATCGGCTATTGAATACAAAAGCGAAGTCAAAGAAACCTATGGGTTTGTAATCTATGATTTGAAAGAAGATTTGAGTCTTGTAGAGTTAAATTATGCTTCAGCAAATGACTTTTATGAGGACTTTATGAAGGATTTCCTTAGTGATGTAGAGAAAAAAACGGTTTCGACTCCTGTTTCAAAGAAGATCAATGAAACCAATTTTCTGGAAGCCGATATTAGCTATTATGATAAAGATGCCGCGATGGATATTTATTATTTAGTTGGAATTGTTGAAACTAAAAAAGCCTTTTATAAAGTGTTTTCATGGACTTCAACGGCAAATAAAGACAAGTTCAAGGGCGATTTTCAAAAGATACTCTACAGCTTGAAAGATTAAAAAAAATCCCAAAACTTTAAGTTTTGGGATTTTTTTGTTTCTAAACCAGTTTCACAAATAAATTGGAAGCAATTTTATTAGAAATCGACAGTTCTTTATTGTCAACCTTTATTTTTACTGATAAATCAAAAGACTCTTTGGACAAGAGTTCAATTTTAGAGCCCAAAGCAATTTCCTGTTTGTCCAGATACTTCAAAAACTCCGAGGAGGTATCTTTTACGCCGACACAAACGCCAATTTGACCTTCGTTTAACTCTGATAGCAGATGTTTCTCAATTTTAACGATACGACCGTTAGCATCCGGAATAGGATCACCGTGCGGGTCTTCTGTTGGGTTTCCAAGAAAATCATCCAGACGGTTAATCAGTTGCTCGGATTTAATATGCTCTAACTGTTCTGCAATATCGTGGACTTCATCCCAGCTGAAATTTAGTTTTTCAACTAGAAATACTTCCCACAAACGATGTTTTCTAACAATCATCTTGGCAGCCAGTTTGCCGTTTTCCGTCAAAGAAACGCCTTGGTATTTTTTATAATTTACTAAATCCTTTTCGGACAGCTTTTTAAGCATATCCGTAACCGATGAAGCTTTGGTCTCCATCATTTCGGCAATAGCATTTGTGCTCACTTCTGTTTCTAAAGAAGCAGTAAGGTGGTATATCGCTTTTAAGTAGTTTTCTTCTGAGAAAGTCATTCTTTTTTAAGGTTCTAAGCGGCTGAGATGCTGAGGTTCTGAGTGTAAAGATTCAAAATCTTAGCCACTTAGTAACTCAGGATCTTAGCTACTATTTTTTAACAATCAACAAAGGTATTGAAATTTTATGACGCAGTTTGTCTACTGTTGTGCCAAAAAGAAGATCCTTTAGACCCGTATGGCCATGGGTTCCCATTACCAAAATATCAAAATCACCTTCATTTATAATTTTTGCGATAATCGTATTGGGTTTTCCAAAGCCAAGCTCGGTTTTGATTTTAAATCCTTTTTTGGAAAGCATTTCTTTGTATTCCAATAATAATTTTTCATCAATAGTAGTCTCATGATCTTGTATTTCGACGCCGTACATTAAAGCGCCAACCGTTTCTACTATGTGAATTAAGGTATATTGTGTGTCAATGCCCCCCAATTCAAAGGCTTTGTTTAATGCAGGCTCGTCAGCATTTGAGAAATCGACCGAAATGGCTATGTTCTTAATCGTTTGGTTTTCTTTTGGCGAAAACTGTAATTTTAAATGATGAGGGGAGTGGTTCACTATCTTGTTTTTTACCTTAGCGATAAAAGGTCCAACCACGATATAAAGCAGCAAAGCAAGGAATGCGAAAGCCAATGGAACAACGGTAAGCCACAGTACTATTGGATTGCTGGAGTTTTCAAGCCAGGAAGTAATTTCATCGTATACTAATTTTGCATTCAACGAAACTATAATTGCCGCAATAATCCACGAAACTACCTGTGTTGTTCTGGAAATATGAAAACCGTTCATTTTTGATTTATCACTCACAAAATGAATCAAAGGGATAATCGCAAAACCCAATTGCAAACTTAAAATGACCTGACTTAGAATTAATAGTTTTCCGGTGACGCTTTCGCCATAAATTAAAATAACGATAACGGCAGGAATAATGGCAATTAAACGCGTAAGGATACGACGAACCCAAGGCTGAATACGCAAATGCAGATAGCCTTCCATTACAATTTGTCCGGCCAGCGTTCCGGTAACCGTAGAACTTTGTCCTGCTGCAATCAGCGCAACAGCAAATAAAATGGGAGCCCACTTGGTTCCCAACAGCGGTTCCAGAAATTGATGTGCATCCTGAATTTCGGCTACTTCAAACATACCGTTTTTATGAAAAGTCGCCGCAGCAAGAATCAAAATGGCTGCGTTCACAAAAAAGGCCAGATTTAAAGCGATGGTCGAATCGATGAAATTGTATTTTAAAGCTTGTTTGATACCCGCCGGTGTTCGGTCAAATTTTCTGGTTTGCACCAAAGAAGAGTGTAAATATAAATTGTGAGGCATCACAGTTGCCCCAATAATTCCGATGGCAATATACAAAGCAGCAGAATTTGGAATAGAAGGGATGAGGCCTTCGAGCACTTTATGCATTTCCGGCTCTGCAAAAATCATTTCAAAAATAAAAGAGAAGCCGATAATGGCAACCAAAGCAATAATGAAGGCTTCCATCTTGCGAATTCCTTTATTGATCAGGAAAAGCAGTAAAAAGGTATCTAAAACGGTAATTAAAACCGCTTCGAGAAGCGGAATGCCAAATAACAGATTAATTCCGATCGCCATTCCGAGAACTTCTGCCAGATCACAAGCTGCAATGGCAATTTCTGCCAGAAAGTATAAAATGTAATTGATGTATTTAGAGTAGGTTTCTCTCGAAGCTTGCGCCAGATCGCGCTGTGTCACAATTCCAAGTCGGGCACTTAGGCTTTGAAGTAGTAAAGCCATCAAATTACTCATAAGCAAAACCCAAACCAGGGTGTAGCCAAACTGACTCCCTCCGGCAATATCGGTAGCCCAGTTTCCGGGGTCCATATAACCTACACTTACTAAGTATGCCGGACCGAAGAAGGCTAGTATTTTTCTGAATCCTGTTTTTTTGTTCTCGGTGGGAACCGATTGGTTTACTTCTTCTAAAGATTTGGTCATTGTCAAAATATTGATTTTCCAAATATATAGAAAAATTGCATTCGCTCAACAATATTTTTAGACAAGTCTAAAAGTTAAATGTTAGAATTTAAACAATTGGGACACAAACCTGATAACGTAAAGTTAATATCATTTACTTTATAGTTGTGCGGAATGATGTAACTTGGTTTTACATTTTCAAGACAGGTTATTTCGTGGCAATTTTCACAGCTGAAGTGAGCATGATTATGAATGTGTACAGGATGTGCATGATGGCATTTGGCATATTTTACCGTACCGTCAAGATCTACAATTTTATGTACGATATCGTCATTTACAAGACGATCCAATATTCTGTAAATTGTAACACGATCACACAAATCTGCTGTTAATTTGTGAATTTCTGTATGTGACAATGCCGTTTTCGATTCGGTGAGAATCTGTGTAACGGCTGTCTTTGCGGTGGTATTTCGAGTGTTTTTCATTCTAAATCAATTAAATATATTAACGCAACAATGTTGCGATTGAAATAATTTTATATATTTGCAACAGAATTGCATTAAGCAAAAGTACGAGAAATGAAGAAAACGACCATGGCCCTTTACGATATTTTAGGAATTTCGAGCGCTACCATTTGTTTGGTGCATTGCTTGCTCTTTCCTTTGCTAACCATTCTGCCATTAGGATTAACTCACAATCCTTTTATCGATTTGGTTTTTGCTTCAATTGGACTTTTTGCGATTTTAAAAATAATTAAAAAATCGAACCTTTTGGTCTCCAGCATTTTTATTATTTCTATGGCCATGATTTGGATCAGTGTTTTGGTCGATATTTTTTTGGAAATTCATCTTGATTGGATCTTTTTTGGAGGAATAGGGATGATTGTGGGACATTTTTTAAATTATAAATCACATAAAAGATAACAATTATGGCACAGCAAAATCATTTTGAAGTTATTGTTGTAGGAGGAAGTTATAGCGGACTAGCTGCCGCGATGAGTCTGGGGCGTTCTTTGCGTGAGGTTTTGGTGATAGATAGTGGCCTGCCATGTAACAGACAAACACCCTATTCGCATAATTTTATTACACAGGATGGAGAGAAGCCGGCAACTATTTCGAAGAAAGCCAAAGAAGAGATTGGCTCTTATGATACAGTTCAATTTCAGAACGAATTAGCAGTTAGCGCTGTCAAAATAGAAAATGGTTTTGAACTTAAAACAGAATCAGGAAAAACGTTTACAGCAAAGAAAATTCTTTTCGCAACCGGAATAAAAGATTTGATTCCGAATATTAATGGCTTTGGTGCCTGTTGGGGAATCTCCGTTTTGCATTGCCCGTATTGTCATGGTTATGAAGTGAAAGGTGAGAAAACGGCGGTTATTGCCAACGGTGATCTGGGTTTTGAATATGTGAAGATGATTTCAAACTGGACAAAAGAGCTTAGTTTGCTGACAAACGGAAAAGCAAATTTTAGTATAGCGCAAATAGAGTTGCTTCAAAAACATGGAATTAAGATCATTGAAGAGGAGATTGATTCATTTCTTCATGAAAACGGAAGCATTCGTGAGGTAGTTTTCAAAAACAAATCAAAAATTAAAGTAAAGGCGGTTTATGCCAAAGTTCCTTTTGTACAGCACTGTCCGTTACCTGAAATTTTAGGGTGTGAATTGACCGAGCAAGGTTTGCTAAAAGTAGATCTGTTGCAGCGAACCAACGTTCCCGGAATTTATGCCAGCGGGGATAGTACCATTCAGGCACGATCTGTTGCAATGGCAGTTTCTTCAGGCTCTTTTGCAGGAGCCTCAATTAATAGAGAACTTATCGACGAAAGTTTCGTTTAAGGATCTCCTTATTCTTTTATAACACATGGAATCATAATTTCCTTTACTTAATTAAAAGGGGTTTTGTTTTTTAAAGGTTACAGAGTTAAATAGGTTTTTGGTTAGGTTTAGCTCGGTTTTTCTTATGATTCTGTGTGTTTTTTTCTTTTATCCAAACCCACTAAATGATTTCATTTTTAAGTTTTTAGCCTTATGAACATTATTTGTCGAATTTAATTTTTAGATTTGTCTAAAAATTAATTTACACAAAATGAAATATTTATTTTTAGTCTTGTTTTTATTTTCTGCGAAAATGGTTCATTCGCAAACTATTTCGGGAAAGGTAAACAGGGATAATGACGCTCAATTGATTAAAATTACCTTGTTAAATACCGTATTTAAAACAGAAGCAGATAGTTTAGGGTATTATAAATTAGATAACATTCCTCAGGGAGAATATAAAATTCAGGTTACCTCTATGGGATTTAAACCCGTAACCCAAAGGATTTTGGTAGCAGAGAACGAAAAACTGAATCTTGATTTTGAATTAAAAGACAACGATAACGAACTCAATGAAGTGGTGGTTTCCGGAACTCTAAAACCCGTAAAGCGATTAGAAAGTGCCGTTCCGGTTGAGGTTTATTCTACGGTTTTCTTCAAGAAAAACCCAACGCCTAGTATTTATGAGGCACTTCAGAATATAAACGGTGTTCGGCCTCAGTTGAATTGTGGGGTCTGCAATACGGGAGACATTCATATTAATGGTCTTGAAGGACCATATACTTTGATTTTAATTGACGGGATGCCAATTGTGAGTAGTCTATCAACGGTTTATGGACTGTCTGGAATTCCAAATTCGCTTGTAGAACGCATTGAAATCGTAAAAGGCCCGGCTTCCTCCTTGTACGGAAGTGAGGCTGTGGGAGGCTTAATCAATATCATTACCAAAAATCCGATTAATGCACCGTTGTTTTCTGCTGATGTTTTTACGACTTCTTATTTAGAAACCAATGTCGATTTAGGAATGAAATTCAATCCGTCAAAAAAAGCAACAACGCTTTTAGGGGTTAATTACTTCAATTACAATCAGATTATCGATAAGGATCGTGATAATTTTACCGATGTAACCTTGTCAGAACGAATTTCAGTTTTTAATAAGTGGAGTTTTTTGAGGGACAATAACCGTTTGTTTACCATTGCTGCAAGAGGAATGTACGAAGATCGCTGGGGTGGAGATGTGCGTTGGGAGAAGAAATTCCGCGGAGGGGATGAAATTTATGGAGAAAGCATTTACACCAAAAGAGGAGAATTAATAGGAAGTTATCAATTGCCTTTTGAAGAAAAACTGATGGTGTCTTTCTCCGGAAATGTGCATTATCAGGACAGTCGCTACGGAACGACCTCTTATATCGCCAATCAGAAAATTGGATTTTTGCAATTGACTTGGGATAAAAAAATGGGTAGAAACGATTTTCTGGCCGGAATTGCCAATCGTTATTCCTACTATGATGACAATACAACCGCAACTAAAGAGGCCGAAAGTACGTGGTTACCCGGAATTTTTGTTCAGGATGAAATTACGATTTCTCCAAAAAGTCAGGTTTTGTTGGGAATGCGATACGACTACAATTCGATTCACGGTTCTATTTATACTCCCAGAGTGGCCTATCGATGGAAGAAAAATCCAAATACTATTTTCAGATTGAACGCGGGAACCGGATTTCGAGTAGTGAATCTGTTTACCGAAGACCACGCAGCACTTACAGGTTCCAGAGATGTGGTGATCAAAAGTGATTTAAAACCGGAGCAATCCGTCAATGTGAATCTGAATTACATACAGAAAATCAATTTTGGAAACGGAACTTTTATGGGGATCGAAACAACGGCTTTTTATACCCGATTCAGCAATAAAATCATTTCAGATTACGAAAGCGATCCGAATAAAATCATTTACGATAACATCAATGGTTATGCGTTAAGTCAGGGAATCAGTACGAATGTGGATCTTAATTTTCTGTCAGGTTTAAAGTTTATTGTTGGTGCAACGCTACTGGATAATAAAAATGTAGAAAATGGAGTTTCGGCAACACCTTTTTTAACCGAGAAATTCACAGCAACCTGGAGTGTTTCATATAAAATAGATTCACTAAATTTATTGTTAGATTATACGGGGAATGTGTACAGCCCGATGAAGTTACCTTTATTAAGTGATTTAGACCCAAGAAGTCCGAAATCGCCGTGGTATAGTATTCAGAACATTCAATTTACGTATTTCGGATGGAAGAATTTTGAAGTGTACGGGGGAATTAAAAACCTGTTGAATTTTACACCAAAACGCAATAATCCCTTTTTGATTTCAAGAACAAATGATCCTTTCGATAAAAATGTGCAAACATCAGATGGAACAAATGTTGGCTTAAATGGACAAGTAGTTCCAAAAGGGCAAATTGTGACTACTTCAGATAATCCGTACGGTTTGACTTTTGACACAACTTATGTTTATGGACAAAACCAAACCATTAGAGGTTTCTTTGGTTTGAGATATAATTTAAAGTAGGGATTTAAGTTGCCATTTAAAAATAATTTTGAACACGAATTACACGAATTTTCACGAATTGTTTTTTTTATTCATTATGCTGAGATTAGTGTAAATTAGTGTAATTCGTGGCAACCTTTTAAGCGATGTATTGAAAAGAACATGAAAATCAAAACATTCGCGGTTTCTTTGGTTTGAGATATAATTTAAACTAAGGATTTAAGTTGCCACAGATTTGAAAGATTATAAAAGATTCTAGACACGAATTTCACGAATTGTCACGAATTATTTTTATTCATCATGTATTTAGATAAGAATAAGTTACACCACAGACCTCACAGATTTAAAAAAGAATATTCAGAACAAGCTTAATCCTTTTAATCTGTGAAATCAGTGGCAAAAAAAACAACACCAAAATGGGAAAGCTAACCCTTATTATCTTCTTCCTCGGGATTACTTCCACAGGATTCTGCCAGCTCAAAAGCACCCCGTTTGAGGCGATTGACAGCTTGCAGCAAATTCAAAAGAAAAATGTAATTGTTTTTATCCATACCGATTGGTGTCAGTTTTGTCAGCGAATGAAAAGTACGACCTTCAACAATCACGAAATCATCGACAAGCTGAATTCGGATTTTTATTTTATTGATTTGAATGCAGAAGAAAAAAGAGACATTTCGTTTAATAATCAGGTTTTCAAATACCGACCCTCGGGTAATAATTTGGGCATAAACGAGCTGGCCGTTCAGTTAGGAACGATTAATAAACAAATTGCGTATCCGGTTTTGTGTGTTTTGAATGCGAATAATGAAATCATTCTGCAATATAACAACTACTTAAATGAGGCGGATTTTAAACTGTTTTTAGAAATAGCAAAAGAATAAAATTTCTTATTTTTGAACATGCATTCCTCACAAATCAAACATTTCGACTACATTATCACCGGAACGGGTCTCTCGGCTTTAATGACGGTTTATAAAATGGTTTTGTCCGGTAAATTCAGCACCAAATCGATTTTGTTGTTAGATGCAAGTTCAAAACAATCCAATGACAGAACCTGGTGTTTTTGGTCGGAAAAGGAAACGATTTGGGATTCGGTTATTTCAAAAAAGTGGGATGCTGCTTTGTTTGCCAATCAGGATTTTAAACGCGATTTAGACCTTCGTCCTTATCAGTACAATCAGATTAGAGGATTGGATTTTTATAGTTTTGTTTTGAAAGCTCTTTTAAAACATTCAAACATTACTTTTTTAACAGATAAAGTAACCGATATCAACGAACTCGATACCCATGTTTATGTTGGTACAGAGGATAACAGCTACACTTGCAGTCACTTATTCAATAGCATTTACACTAAAGCTTTTGCTGAAAACCAATCCCAATATCCCGTTTTGCAACAGCATTTTATAGGATGGCTGGTCAAGAGCGAATCGGAGATCTTCAATCCAGAGCAAGTTACTTTTATGGATTTTTCGGTAGAACAAAAAGGGAATACCCGTTTTATGTATGTTTTGCCAATATCAAAAACAGAGGCTTTGGTTGAGTATACACTATTTTCGGAGAAATTACTTCCGGAAGAAGAGTATGAAAAGGAGATTCAAAACTATTTAAAGAATTTAGGTGCTACTGCGTATGAAATTCTGGAAAAGGAGCAGGGAAGTATTCCAATGACCTGTTTTCCTTTTTGGGAGCGAAATACCAAACGAGTGCTTAATATCGGTACTGCCGGCGGATGGACAAAGGCGAGTACAGGTTATACATTTAAAAATTCGGATAAAAAATCAACAGAGCTGGTGGCGTTTTTGTTAGATAATCCTTCGACTTCAATGAAAATGAAAGATTTTCATAAAAAGAGCCGATTTTGGTTTTACGATCTATTGTTGCTGGATATTCTCTATCGCCATAATGAATTAGGGAATCGTATTTTTTCAGCCTTATTCAAAAAAGGAAATCCGGTTTTGATTTTTAAATTTTTGGATGAAGAAACGACATTAATCCAAGATGTTAAAGTTATTTTAAAGTGCCCGAAAACACCATTTATTAAAGCGTTATTTGGGTTGATTTTTCTTTCAAATAAATACAACCAAAACCAATAAACTTTGAAAAATATCTTTTTAGGATTAAGTTTCCTTGTTACCCTTTTCTCTTTTGGACAAGTTTCTGTAAACAAAGCACATGATGCTATTATAGAAGAGTTTTTGACTAATGGAGCCGAAAAACACAACTATATTTTTGAAATGACCGAATGGCAAAATTGCCTCGATGAAGGTCTGAAAAAAGACAGCACAGTTGCTCAATTATGGCAGCAAAAGGCAATGCCCTATTTTAAATGCAGAAAGTATGAAGTAGGAATGTCCTTTTTAGACAAAGCCGTTTTGTATGATAAGCAAGAATGGTTGCCCTATCGTGGTTTTATGAAATGCATCTTTTCAAAGAATTACAAAGAAGCAATCGCCGATTTTGAGGAATGTATCAAACTGTATGGTAACGGGTACAGAATGGACCATTCGTATCGTTTTTATATTGGACTTTGTTACTTACAGTTGAATGAATATGAAAAAGCAGAAAAAATTATAGGTGACTATGTAGATGATATTTATACTAACAGGCAGCAATTAGAACATCCGACAGCTTATTTTTACCAAGGAATTGCCAAATATGAATTGAAGAAGTGGGACGAAGCAATCGCCGTTTTTGATAAAGCACTGAAGATTTACCCTGAATTTTCGGATGTAAAGTATTATAAGGCCATTTGTTGGCTGAAACAAGGGAAATCCAGAGCAGAGGTCGTGGCATTAATTGATAGCGCAAAAGAAGATGCTGCTAAAGGATTTACGATAAATGAAGACAATACCGTTTATGAAACCTATCCGTACCAAGTGAAGTTTAGGAAATAACAATCGAACTATAACAAAACTTTATACCTCAAATTAAGTAGTTGCCGCTAAACTTTGTAACTTTGCAGTTCAAAAGTAAAATTTAAAAAATAAAAATATGTATCCAGAAGAAATGGTAAAACCAATGCAGGCTGAACTTACTGCTGCAGGTTTTCAAGATTTACATAGTGCTGACGCTGTTGATAATGCTATTAAAGCTGAAGGTACCACTTTGGTTGTTGTAAACTCTGTTTGTGGTTGTGCTGCAAGAAATGCACGTCCGGGAGCAAAAATGAGTTTAGAAGGAGCTAAAAAACCGGATCATTTGATCACCGTTTTTGCTGGTGTTGACAAAGAAGCAGTTGATGCTGCAAGACAACATATGTTTCCTTTTCCTCCATCATCGCCAAGTATGGCTTTGTTCAAAAACGGAGAATTGGTTCACATGTTAGAGCGTCACCATATTGAAGGTCGTCCAGCTGAATTAATTGCTGAGAACCTACAAGATGCCTTTAACGAGTATTGCTAGTCTGAGAGGCTAAGTTTCTTAGGTACTAAGATTTTATAAAAAAGAGTGCGTTTCATCATGAAACGCACTCTTTTTTTTGTTTTTTGGATTCCAAGCTGTAGTAAGAAGTCTTGAATGCTTATTTTAATTTTAAAAGTTTCCGCTTTTAATTAAATACTTGAAGCTGTCCCCCTGAGCGAAGTCGAAGGGTTACGCAAAGTTTTTTTTGCACGCAGATTTAGCAGATTAAGCGGATCTGTGCGAATGTTTTTTGCGCAAACACATCGATTTCAATTGTACCAATAAGAAAAAAATCTGCTCAATCTGCCAAATCTGCGTGCGAGCCCTTCATCTTTTAATTTTGGGATTTTCAGAGTTTTATTAAATACTCAGAGCTGTCCTCCTGAGCGAAGTCGAAGGACTATGTGCGGTGTTTTTTTATTTCTCGCAGAGCCGCAAAGTTTTTAGCACGCAGATTTAGCAGATTAAGCGGATCTGTGCGAATGTTTTTTTTAAGCATAACGATTTCAATTGTACCAATAAGAAGAAAATCTGCTCAATCTGCCAAATCTGCGTGCGAGACCTTCATCTTTTAATTTTGGGATTTTCGGAGTTTTATTAAATACTTAGAGTTGTCCTCCTGAGCGAAGTCGAAGGACTATGCGTGGTGTTTTTTTCTCGCAGAGCCGCAAAGTTTTTAGCACGCAGATTTAGCAGATTAAGCGGATCTGTGCGAATGTTTTTTGCGCTAACACATCGATTTCAATTGTATGAATAAGAAAAAAATCTGCCATATCTGCTAAATCTGCGTGTAAAAACCTCTTTCTATTATTTGCAACATTGTTGCGTTAGGCGTGTTTATTCGTTTTAAGTTGCTGTTAATAAGTGTTTTGTGTATGTGATTCTTTGTTTTAACATCTCACAAATTTCCAAAAGAGACAATACCTTAATTCCATCCACCGCCAAGTGCTTTATACAACAGAACCATCGAACTTAACTGTTTCTGGGTTAATTGCGAAAGACTTAATTGTGCTTCAAATAAGGAACGTTGGGCGTCCAGAACTTCGAGGTATGAAACATATCCGTTGTAATATCTGGCGTTAGATAAGTCGTAGTTTTTTTGCGCGGCTACAATTTGTCTGTTTCGGGCGGTCCATTCTTCTTTGTACATGGCTACGTTTTGCAAGGCGTTTTCTACTTCTGAGATGGCTATTAAATACGTTTTCTGAAAAACCAGTTTGTTTTCTTCTGCTATCTGGCGGTTTACCTCAACACGGCGTTTATTCTTTCCAAAGTTAAACAACGGTCCACTAACGCCAGCTCCAATATTCTGGAGGTAAGAAGCATCAGTAAACAAATCACCAATCGTTGGACTTACAAAACCCGCAAGCGCTGCAATATTAAACGATGGATACCGCATCGCTTGTGCAACACCAATTCTTTCGTTGGAAGCGCGGTACAAAAGTTCCGTTCTTTTTACATCAGGACGGTTTTCTAATAAGGCCGAAGGTACCGAAGTCGGAAATGTAGACAAAATCAATAAATCATTGTTGGTTTTACCTCTTTCGATAGGAGCGGGAACCTGACCTATTAATACCGAAATGGAGTTTTCTAAAGCTGTAATCTGCCTTTTAATCAATGGAATATTGGCTTCTGCAATTGCGACCTGTTGTTCGATTTGTACTTTATCTAATTCCGCAACATAACCACTTTTGAATCTTTCGTTAATGATATCATATGCTTTTTGTCTGGTTTCTAAAGTGTGCTGTGTGATTTCCAGCTGATTATCGAAATCACGCAATTCAAAATACGAAACAGCAATGGTGCTGACAATAGTGGAAAGCACTACTTTTCGGGCTTCATCTGTTGCCAGAAGTTCACTTTGAAGCGCTTTGTTTTGATGACGGAATTTCCCCCAAAAATCCAATTCCCACGACATGTTGGCGGTCAAAGAAGTTTGCTGCAGAAAAGTCTGGGCGCTATTTACCTGACCTGAATATTGAAAGGACGGATATAAATCGGCTTTGGCGATGCCTAAATTAGCTTTTGCCTGTTCCAAACGTGCTAAAGCAATTTTTAAATCATAATTATTCTGAATCCCTTTCTGAATCAATCCAATCAGAACTTCATCATTAAAAATTGTGGACCATTTTAGGGTCGTTACATTGGCAGTGGTGTCTGTTGTTTTGTTTCCGAATTGAAAACTGTCGGTTTTGGGTTGTTCCGGTTTTGAATATTTTGGACCCACCATACAGCTATAAGGAAAAACAGCTATTGTAAGTAATACGAGTACTAATTTTAGATTTTTCATCATTCTTCCTTTTTAGTTTCATCAATTTCTTCTGAAGGTTTTTTACCAAAACTTTCAATAAATACAAATAAGACAGGAATCAAACAAACTCCCAAAATTGTGGCAACCAGCATACCGCTGAAAACCGTTAATCCCATTACCTTTCTGGCTTGAGCTCCGGCACCACTAGCGGTTAAAAGAGGCACAACACCTAAGATAAAAGCAAAAGCGGTCATAAGAATAGGGCGGAAACGCAGTTTGGCGGCATATAGCGCCGCTTCTTTTACAGGCATTCCTTTTTCATACTCTTCTTTGGCAAATTCTACGATCAAAATGGCATTTTTCGCAGCCAAACCAATTAACATGACTAAACCAATCTGGGCAAAAACATTATTGACATAGTCGGGACTGATTAATCGGCAGAGGAACAGTCCCAGAAAAGCGCCGAAAACGGCAAAAGGAGTTCCTAAAAGCACGCTAAAAGGCAATTTCCAGCTTTCGTATTGCGCAGCTAAAATTAAGAACACAAAAAGCAATGCCATGAGGAATACGGTATTCCCTTTTCCTTCGGCTTGTTTTTCCTGAAAACTCATATTCGACCATTGATATCCCATTCCAGAAGGCAATACTTTCTCGGCGGTTTCCTGTAAGGCATCCATGGCTTCCGCTGAGGTATATCCCGGTGCGGGAGTTCCGCCAACTTCGGCGGCCCGGTATAAATTAAAACGAGTTGTAAATTCAGGACCACTTTCTTTTCGGATCGTAGCAATACTCGAGATCGGAATCATTTTGTTGTCTTTACTGCGAACAAAAATCTTATTGATATCTTCCGGATTTACGGTATAATTTGGTGCAGCCTGTAACAGCACAATATACTGTCGGCCGAATTTATTGAACTCATTGATATATTGTCCTCCTAAACTTGCTCCGATAGCAAGATTGACATCAGACAACGAAAGATTAAGTTCGCTGACTTTCTCCCGATCAATATCCAGACTAATCTGTGGTACATTGGGATTAAAAGTGGTTCTGATGGTTCCGATTTCCGGACGTTTTTTAGCCTCTGCCATAAAACGTTGTGCGTTCTGATAGAGATATTGTGGTGTTTGTCCTTCTTTGTCCTGAAGCATAATTGTAAATCCGGCGGCATTTCCAATTCCGGAAATTGGCGGAGGTCCAAAGGCAAAAACAGTAGCTTCGGGAATTCCAAAAACCACTTTTCCATTTACCTCTTTGAGGATTTGGAAAACGTCTTGCTGACGTTCTTTCCATTCTTTTAGCGAAACAAAAAAGAAACCATTATTAGTAGCAACAGAGTTTTTGATCAAACTAAATCCTGCAATCGAAGTATAGGAATCAATCCCTTCGTTTTTGGAGAGGATGTTTTCTACTTTGTCGATGACTTTATTGGTTCTTTCCAAGGAAGAAGCGCCGGGAAGTTCAATATTCACAAACATATAGCCCTGATCTTCTTCGGGAACAAATCCACCTGGAATTCTTCCACCTAAAAGGATAATGGCAACAATTAAAATTCCGATGAAAATAAAACTTCTTGTCATTTTCTTGATAAGATAACCGGAGAAACCTGTGTATTTATCGGTGAACGCACTAAACTTTTGATTGAAGGCTTTAAAGAATCGGCCCAACCATCCTTTTGATTCCTGATTGGGTTTTAATAAAAGAGAACATAAAGCCGGACTTAAAGTTAAAGCGCTTAAAGCAGAGAAAATCACCGATATAGCAATTGTAATGGCAAATTGTTGGTAGAGTCGGCCTGTTATTCCGGGTGTTAAAGCTACGGGAATAAATACTGCCGTTAATACAATGGCAATGGCAATTACAGGGCCCGAAACTTCTTTCATGGCTTGGTTGGTGGCATCCCTGGGCGACATACCCTGCTCAATGTGGTGCATGACGGCCTCGACGACGACTATGGCATCATCGACCACAATCCCGATGGCCAATACTAAGCCTAAAAGAGAAAGTACATTGACCGAAAATCCTAAGAGCGGAAAGAGCATAAAAACACCAACAAGCGAAACGGGAACAGTTAAAAGAGGAATCAAAGTCGCACGCCAGTTTTGCAAAAAGATAAAAACAACCAGAATCACTAAAATAATGGCTTCAAACAAAGTGTGCAGGATTTCATCTATTCCTTCCGAAATGGCAAGGGTCGTGTCTAAAGAAACTTTGTATTTTAGATCCTGTGGAAAGCGTTTGCTTAATCCTTCGATTGTTTTTTTGACATTCTCGGCAACTTCGAGAGCATTTGAACCCGGCATTTGTTTAATACCAATGGTTCCGGCAGGACTTCCGTTTAATTTGGCTATTGAAGCGTAACTTTCAGTTCCCAACGAAACGGTGGCCACATCTTTTAATCGAACCTGCTGATTGCTCAAATTTGATTTTAGAATAATATTCTCAAAATCTTCCGGATTTACCAGACGATCTTTAAGGGTTACATTATAAGTAAAATCGTTTTTGTCTTTTGCAGGTGGTGCACCAAATTTTCCTCCCGGTGCAATCGCATTTTGTTCCTGAATTGATCGGACAATATCGGGAACTGTCAGGTTGTATTTGGACATGATATCGGGTTTGACCCAAATTCGCATGGCGTAACTACTACCTCCATAAAGGGTTACTTCTCCAACTCCTTTGATACGGGCCAATGCATCCACAATATTAATGTTGGCATAATTGGTTAGAAAGTTATTATCGAAGGTTTTGTTGGGCGAATACAAGGACAAAATCAACAACGGCATGGCGAGAGACTTTTTGGTAGTCACGCCGGTGGTTTTTACATCTTGCGGGAGTTTGTTGGTCGCCTCGGCAACTCTGTTTTGTGTTAACATCGTGGCGATATCCAAATCGGTTCCCATATCAAAGGTGATCGAAAGAGACATACTTCCGTCTCCGGTATTGGTCGATTGCATGTAAAGCATGTTTTCAACACCATTTACTTTTTGCTCAATAGGTGTCGCTACGGCTTGCTCGACATTTAAGGCATTGGCTCCACGATAGCTGGTGGATACCTGTACCAAAGGCGGTGCAATTTCGGGATATTGCGCAACAGGGGTCGAGAGTATAGAAAGTCCACCAATTAAAACAATAAAAATGGACAATACTATGGCGACTATCGGTCTTCGTACAAAAAAATTATCCATAATTTAGTTTTTTTGAGTTGAAGCAATTTGTTTCGGGTCCGGCACATAAGGAACCGGGACTACTGTCGATCCGGGCTGAATAAACTGATTTCCAATTATGGCTACTTTTTCATTCGCTTTTAATCCTTTGGTAATGACCCAATCGGTGCCGGTTTTGGGACCAACTTCAACCACTCGTGTCTCGATTTTGTTTTGTGCATCAATTACAGAAACCTGAAAAAGTCCTTGAAGTTCGGTAACGGCTCTTTGTGGAATCACGATGGCATCTTTTTCGGTTCGGATTAAAACACGGACTTTACCAAATTGTCCCGAACGCAAAGTTCCGTCCGGATTTGGAAATTGTGCTTCAATGGTTACAGTTCCTGTCGTTGGGTCTATTTTACTGTCAGAAAAATTGAGTGTTCCCTTTTGAGGATGAAAACTACCGTCGGATAATATCAATTGAAGATCTGTGATTCTTTCGCCTTCTTTCGTTTGTTTCTGATATCTGAGAAAATCAGCTTCACTAACCGTAAATTGCACTCTGACTTTTTCGAGTTTTGAAACGGTATTCAATCGGGAGGCGTTGCCTAATTTTGTAATGTAGTCGCCTAACCTCGCATTCGAAAGGCCAATAACACCATCTATTGGTGATTTAATATTACAATAACCTCTTTCAATTTCCTGATTTTTTAAACTCGCCTGTACACTGGCATAATTAGATCTTGCGGCTTTGTCTTTGGCAACTGCCGCATCGAGCTCCCGTTTACTTACCGCATTCATATCGGCCAGCGGTTTAATTCTTTTCAGTTCTTCATTAGCATTTACTAAATTACTCTGAGCAACAGCAACTTGTCCGCGAACCTGTTCGACTTTGGTTTCATATTCAAGTGGATCTATTGTATAAAGCAATTGTCCTTTTTTAACCTTTTGACCTTCTTTGAAATGAATTCCTGTTAAAATTCCATCTACTCTGGCGATCAGTTCAATGTCTAAGTCTCCAAAAGTCTGTCCGGCAAAATCTTTGTAGATCGGAACGTCTTCACTTTTTACGGTTACAAAAGGCGCCTGCATGGGCGGTGGCGCTTTTGGTTGTTCCTTTTTACAAGAACTTAAGAGGGTTAAAAAGATAAAGATTGGGAGCAGTGTTTTAGAGAGTTTTAAAGCATTCATAAGTCATAAATGTTAAAATTGTTTAACATAAATATAGTAAAAAAAGGTAAGCCCTTGATTGTTTGTAACTTATATTTCGGGATTCGGCCCCGTTTCTCTTAATTTTTAGATAAGAAACCGGCAGGGATTTTTAAATTGTAAATAAAGGTCTACCTTTGCAGCCGAATTCAGAATAGGAATTCATTAAAATATATCTCTCAACTTAAATCTGTTTATAGCATGCAACTGTATAACACTTTGAGCGCAGAAGAAAGAGCCATCATGATTGATGATGCAGGTAAACAACGTCTTACTCTGTCTTTCTATGCTTATGCGCAAATTTCAAATCCAACTCAATTTCGTAATGATTTATTTTTAGCTTGGAATCCGCTTGGGGTTTTGGGTCGAATTTATGTAGCCAACGAAGGAATCAATGCTCAATTGTCTCTTCCGGCGGATCATTTCTATGAATTTAAAGATACCATAGAGCAATATGACTTTATGAAAGGGATTCGTTTGAATATTGCGGTAGAGCATGATGATCATTCCTTTTTGAAATTGACGATAAAAGTGCGTGATAAAATTGTTGCCGATGGTTTGGAAGATGAAAGTTTTGATGCCACAAACATCGGAATTCACCTGAAAGCCAAAGAATTCAACGATTTATTAGAAGATCCAAATGTAATTGTGGTCGATATGCGTAATCATTACGAAAGCGAAATCGGTCATTTTACACAAGCAATACGACCAGATGTAGATACTTTTAGAGAAAGTCTGCCTATTATCGAGGAGCAATTAGCAGAACATAAGCAAGATAAGAAATTGTTGATGTATTGCACAGGGGGAATTCGTTGTGAAAAAGCGAGTGCTTACTTTAAACACAAAGGTTTTGAAAATGTGTACCAGCTTGAAGGAGGAATTATAGAATATACCCGTCAGGTAAAAGCAGAAGGTTTAGAAAGTAAATTCATAGGTAAAAACTTTGTATTTGATCATCGCTTAGGTGAAAGAATTACTGACGATATCGTTTCGCAATGCCATCAATGTGGGAAACCTTGTGATGTACATACGAATTGTGTGAATGAAGGCTGTCATTTGCTTTTTATTCAATGTGAAGAATGTGCACAGGCAATGGAAGGCTGTTGTTCTACCGACTGTATTTCTGTAATTCACTTACCGGAAGAAGAGCAAAAAGCAATCCGAAGAGGGATTAAAAACGGAAATATGATTTTCAAAAAAGGAAAATCAGATGTTTTGACTTTCAAAAACAATTTAGACCCATTAGCAGCTGTTCCGACTCTTTCTGATTTAGTGAAAACGAAAGCGGTTGCTAAAAAACAGCCAAAAATAAAAAAACAATACATCGGAAAAGGAACCCACTTTTTTCCGAAACCTTCTATTGGTCAGTTTTTAATTGAAGAAAACGAAATCAAAATTGGGGACACTGTTTTAATCAAAGGATCAACAACCGGAGAGCAAAAATTGATAATTGAAAAGATGTTTGTCAATGATATTGAATCAGAAACAGCCGTTTCCGGTGATACCTGTACATTTCAATTGCCATTCAGAATACGATTATCGGATAAAATCTATAAAGTTCTAGACTAGGTAATTCTAACAAAAAAATAAAATAAACAACTCATGGCTCTCGTTGGGAGCTATGAGTTTTTTTATACATTGTAGTGGTTGTAAAACCCTGTCCGGTTAAAATTATAACCTATTTTTTTGCGGGTTTTTGAACTGTACAACTCTTGTCAGTACTGCTGCCTATATTTAGCGATATAAAGTAAAATGTCCAATAAAATCGCTGTCGTGCTTAGGTTCATTGAGGTTCAATGTATACCAATAATCACCCGTAGGCAATTCTTTTCCTTTGTATTTCCCGTCCCATCTTTTGTTGTAGCTACAATTTGCTAGTGGTCGGCCGTAGCGGTCAAAAATAGTAAAGGTTAAGTTTTTGTAGTTTAATTCACATTCTGGACCCCATTCATCATTTTGTCCATCTCCATTAGGTGTGAAATAGTTAGGAATGCACAAATCAATTTTAGTGTATTCGAAATATTTTGAAACCGATGCCGTACATCCATTTTCATCAGTAGTGTTAACCGTATACGTACCTGATTCATAAACGGCGAATTTGTTAGTCTGGCTGCCAGGCCCGTCGTTTATGGAATACTGATATCCCGGTTTTCCGCCACTTGCAGTTGCTACAATCTCATTTTTCCCATCGTCTGTTAAAGTTAAAGTAAGCGGACTAGCTAGATTATTTATTTTGATCTCGACATCCAGAAAGTTGCTTTCACAATTTGAACTGTTTATTTGCTTAACCTTGTAAGTGGTGTCAGATGAAAGGATAGGAGTTGTAAATGTGGCACCTTGATAAAGTAAGTTTGTTCCTCTTGCATCGTACCAGTAAAAAGAGGCACCGGGAACTCCGGTGGCTGTAAGTGTGGCAGGTGAGTTATAACAGATTGTTTTATCGGTTACCACAGGGAGACCAAGATGGGCTGCGCTGATTATAACATCCAGAAAGTTACTTTCGCAATTCGAACTGTTTATTTGTTTAACCTTGTAAGTGGTGTCAGATGTGAGAACTGGAGTTGTAAACGTAGCACCTTGATAAAGTAAGTTTGTCCCTGTTGCATCGTACCAATAAAAAGAGGCGTTAGGGACTCCGGTGGCTGTAAGCGTAGCGGATGAATTACTACAGATTATTTTGTGGGCTACCATAGGGAGACTAATATTAGCTGTGCTGACTTTAACATCCAGAAAGTTACTTTCACAATTCGAACTGTTTATTTGTTTAACCTTATAATTAGTATTAGATGATAGAATAGGAGTTGTAAATATGGCACCTTGATAAAGTAAGTTGGTTCCTGTCGCATCATACCAATAAAAAGAGGCACCAGTAATTCCGGTAGCTGTAAGTGTGGTAGATGAGTTAGAGCAGATTGTTTTGTCGGCTGCCACAGGGGGATCAATATTAGCTGCGCTGACTTTAACATCGAGAAAGTTACTTTCACAATTCGAGCTGTTTATTTGTTTGACCTTGTAAGTGGTGTCAGATGTGAGAACAGGAGTTGTAAATGTGGCACCTTGATGAAGTAAGTTGGTTCCTGTTGCATCGTACCAGTAAAAAGAGGCGTTAGGGACTCCGGTGGCTGTAAGCGTGGTAGATGAGTTATAACAGATTGTTTTGTCAGCTACCACAGGAGAGTTAATAGAGGCTGTAAAACTTATGGCGTCCAGAAAATTACCTGCAGTTGGGTTTCCCGTTGCAGTTGCAGAAGATTCAAAGATAAATCGTGTTCTGGTTTGACCTGCCGGGACAGTGTAAGTTCCGGAGTATACTTTCCATTCTTTGGCTGTTACGGCAGTTTTAATAGTAGTGTAAGGGCCTCCCGGGGGACCCACTTTTAATATCATGGTATCAACTCCAAATCTTCCCATGTGACTAAACGAATAATTGAAATGTGGCGTCGTAGAGGTGTCGTAATCCTGAAATAGACCTGAAGATTGATAGGCATTAAGTTCGATAAATTGATTTCCGGAATAGGCATTTCGACCTTCGTAACCATTACTCCAAAACTCCATTATGTTATCTGTAGCAGTCGTTCTCCAGCCAAGTAAAGCTGCAGGATGCTGAGTTTGATTTATAAAAGCAATACTACCAGAAGCTATAACTGGGTATTCAAAATCTGAATTTGTAGTTTGAATCGTACACTGACTGTGTGTTAAAGAAGAGAAAAGAAAAAGAGAGAGAATTCCGGCTGATTTGATAGCGCTCATTATTGCCGAAATATTTTTTTTTCTCTTAAATAAGCGTTGGATTAAAGAAGATTTGTAAATTGACAGACTGTGATAGGTCAGTAGGTGAAGTTTTTTGAAGATCATATGGGAATACTTTGCAAATGGAACCTGATCTTAAAATTGAATTATTATAAAAACAGATTTGTATGGAATATTTTCTTGCAAAGAAAAATCCGATGACAATATTAAATCGTCCTTTTAAGCCAAAAAACTGGTGTAATACGGTAAAACATAAAGTTTTAACAATTAACAAACCATTAGATTTAATCTATAAAAAGACAACTAAAAAAAATACTATCTTTACCGATCGAATGTTTATGAACTTAAGTTGCTTTTATGCAACACTACATATATAATTATGGCATGTACAAGTTGTTCAACCTCAGATGGCGGTGCGCCAAAAGGTTGTAAAAATAATGGGACTTGCGGCACCGATAGCTGCAATAAATTGACGGTTTTTGATTGGCTCGCGAATATGAGTCCGTCTAATGGAGAAGCAATTTTTGATTGTGTTGAGGTTCGTTTTAAAAACGGACGTAAGGAATTTTTTAGAAATTCGGAGAAATTAACATTAAGCATGGGTGATATTGTAGCAACTGTTGCATCGCCGGGACACGATATTGGAATTGTTACTTTGACAGGAGAATTGGTAAAAATTCAAATGAAGAAAAAAGGAGTTAATCCTGAGAGTAACGAAGTTCCGAAAATTTATAGAAAAGCATCTCAAAAAGATATTGATATTTGGTCTGTAGCACGTGAACGTGAGGAGCCTATGAAGGTTCGTGCACGTGAATTGGCAATTCAGCACAAATTGGAGATGAAAATTTCTGATATTGAATTTCAAGGTGACGGATCAAAAGCTACTTTTTACTACACCGCAAACGACAGAGTCGATTTTAGACTTTTGATCAAGGATTTTGCAAAAGAATTCAGTACAAGAGTAGAGATGAAACAAGTTGGTTTTCGTCAGGAAGCAGCTCGTTTGGGCGGCATCGGTTCTTGCGGAAGAGAGCTTTGCTGTTCGACTTGGTTAACAGATTTTAGAAGCGTCAATACATCGGCAGCCAGATACCAGCAACTTTCGCTAAATCCTCAAAAATTAGCGGGACAATGTGGTAAACTAAAATGCTGTTTGAACTATGAGTTAGATACTTACATGGATGCCTTGAAAGATTTTCCGGATTACGACACTAAATTAGTGACCGAAAAAGGAGATGCAATCTGTCAGAAACAAGACATTTTCAAAGGGTTAATGTGGTTTGCCTACACAAATAATTTTGCAAACTGGCATGTTTTGAAAATTGATCAGGTAAAAGAAATTATTGCCGAAAACAAACAAAAAAATAAAGTGTCTTCACTTGAAGATTTTGCAATTGAGGTGACGGAAGAGCCTGAAAAAGATTTCAATAATGCAATGGGTCAGGAGAGTTTAACACGTTTTGATCAGCCAAAAAGAAAGAAAAAGCCAGCTCGAAAACGTAAACCCAATGCTGAGAATGCTGTTGTTGCAGCTCCCGAGAAACCAAAACAAGGGAATAGCAACAATAATAGCAATAACAATAATAACGCGAAGCCGGCCGGTGGAAACCAAAATAAAGGGAATAAGCCAAATAATAACAACAATAGGTCAAATCAATCGAATAAGCCCAAATCGAATGATGGTAAACCAGCCGAGCCAAGAAAACCTATAATTATTACTAAAAATGAGAATAAAAAATAGCGGTATTCTACTTTTGGTTGCCATTCTTCTTTTTTCCTGTGATAAAAAAAGAGTATTTGATGAGTACAAATCTGTTGGCAGTGCCTGGCATAAAGACAGTGTGGTTACCTTCAATTTGCCAGTTTTAGATTCTACCAAAAAGTACAATTTGTTTGTGAATTTGAGAGACAATAACAATTATCCTTTCAATAATTTGTTTTTAATTGTTGCTATTGAAACCCCAAGCGGATTCACGAAAGTGGATACCTTAGAGTACCAAATGGCAAATCCGGATGGGACATTATTAGGAAACGGTTTTACAGACATTAAAGAAAGTAAACTGTTTTACAAAGAAGATGTAAAGTTTAGAGGAAAATACAAAGTACATATCAAACAAGCGGTTAGAGAATCAGGTAAAATCCCTGGTGTTCAGACTTTAGATGGTATTACAGACGTAGGTTTTAGAATAGAACAAAAAGATTAGACGAATATATTTATGGCTACTAAAAAAAACAATGCAACCAACAACACTAAAGATATTAATTACTACAAAAAGAAATTCTGGAGAATTTTTGCTTATAGTTTATTAGGTGTTCTGGCCTTTTTCCTATTTGCTTCATGGGGATTATTTGGGTCAATGCCTTCTTTTGAAGATTTAGAAAACCCGGATTCTAATTTGGCAACAGAAATCATTTCGTCTGACGGAGTGGTGATTGGAAAGTATTTTAAAACCAACAGATCACAACTTAAATATTCTGATTTGCCAAAAAGTTTGGTAGAAGCTTTGGTGGCTACCGAAGATGCCCGTTTTTACGATCACTCCGGAATTGATGGACGTGGGACATTAAGAGCTGTTTTTACTTTAGGAACAAATGGTGGAGCGAGTACATTAACACAACAATTAGCTAAACAATTGTTTCATGGTGAAGGGTCTAAGTTTTTGCCTTTCAGGATTGTACAAAAAATAAAAGAGTGGATTATTGCCATTCGCTTGGAAAGACAATATACCAAAAATGAAATTTTGGCGATGTATTGTAACGTTTACGACTTCGGAAATTACTCTGTTGGAGTGAGTTCTGCAGCACAAACCTACTTTTCTAAAGATCCCAAAGATTTAACGATGGACGAATCGGCTATCTTAGTTGGAATGTTCAAAAATTCAGGGCTTTACAATCCGGTTAGAAATCCGGAAGGAGTAAAAAACCGTCGTAATGTGGTGCTTTCTCAAATGGAAAAAGCAAAGATGATTTCTTCTGCTGAAAAGGTAAGATTACAAGCTTTGCCAATTGCTTTGAAATTTAAACTAGAGAGCCACCGTGAAGGAACGGCCACTTACTTTAGAGAATATCTTCGTGATTATATGAAGAAATGGGTTGCTGAGAATAAAAAACCGGACGGATCTGATTACGATATCTACAAAGATGGTTTAAAAATCTACACTACTATCGATTCCAGAATGCAGCAATATGCAGAAGAAGCAGTTTCGGCTCACATGAAAAACCTTCAGGAGCAGTTTTTTATTGAGATGAAAAACAACAAAAACGCGCCTTTTTTAAATATTACGCAAGCTGAAACCGATCGAATTATGATGCAGGCCATGAAGAATTCAACCCGTTGGGCGATCATGAAAGACCTGGATAAAAGTGAGGAGGATATTATCAGCTCATTCAAAGTAAAAACAAAAATGCGCATATTTACCTGGAAAGGAGAGCGCGATACGATCATGACTCCAATGGATTCTATTCGTTATTACAAGCATTTTTTACAAGCAGGTGTAATGGCGATGGAGCCTCAAACCGGAAATATTAAAGCGTGGGTTGGTGGAATTAATTATAAATATTTCCAATACGATCACGTAGGGCAGGGAGCCAGACAAGTTGGGTCTACTTTTAAACCTTTTGTTTACGCTACTGCTATCGAACAATTAAATATGTCTCCTTGTGATTCTATACTGGATGGACCATTCATGATTCACAAAGGGCGTCACCATGTAACGGCAGATTGGGAACCAAGAAACTCCGACAACAGATACCGTGGAATGGTGACCTTAAAGCAAGGTTTGGCAAACTCTATCAATACGGTTTCTGCTAAATTAATTGACAGAACCGGACCTGAGGCGGTTGTAGAATTAACGAAAAAATTAGGTGTAAAAACAGAGATTCCTGTACAACCTTCCATCGCATTAGGAGCGGTAGATATTACAGTTGAAGATATGGTTGCGGCTTACAGTACCTTCGCCAATCAAGGAGTTTATGTAAAACCACAGTTTTTAAGTCGTATTGAAAATAAAAGCGGAGAGGTTATTTACGAACCAATTCCGGAATCACACGACGTTTTAAATAAAGATATTGCTTTTGCGGTAATCAAATTACTGCAAGGAGTTACGGAAACCGGTTCAGGGGCGCGTTTGCGTACAGAAGGCGGTGGAAGTGGTGATAATCGTTGGACAGGTTACCCTTATATGTTCAGAAACCCGATTGCGGGTAAAACAGGAACAACACAAAACCAGTCTGATGGTTGGTTTATGGGAATGGTTCCGAATTTAGTAACGGGAGTTTGGGTTGGTTGTGAAGACCGTTCAGCACGTTTCAAAAGTTTGACTTACGGACAAGGCGCAACAGCAGCATTACCGGTTTGGGGTTATTTCATGAAACTTTGTTATGCCGATCCGACACTTCAGGTTTCTAAATCTGATTTTGAACGTCCGGCTAATCTTTCTATAAAAGTAGATTGTTATAGCAGGCCTGCTGTAGTAAAAGATACAACACAAACAGATCAAAACACGGACGAATTCGAATTGTAGTCCGGTTTTTTCTTATAATAAAAAAATCCTTTTGTGCTTTCCAAACCGGAAAGAGTACAAAAGGATTTTTTTTGTTCTATGGTTTTATTTTTTTACGAAATCGATATAATATGATAAGAATATAGTATTTTTATCAAAATTATTTGTCAATAAAAGACTAATTATTATGATTACAAAAAAAGTAAATAATGTTCAGGAAGCAATAAAAGGAATCGAAAGCAGCATGACGATTATGTTTGGTGGTTTCGGTCTTTGCGGTATCCCTGAAAATACAATCGCCGCTTTGGTTGCGACCACAATTTCTGATTTAACTTGTATTTCAAACAATGCAGGAGTTGATGATTTTGGACTTGGATTGCTTTTGCAAAAAAAGCAAATCAAAAAGATGATCTCTTCTTATGTTGGTGAAAATGCAGAATTCGAACGTCAGATGCTTTCCGGAGAATTAGACGTAGAGCTTATTCCACAAGGAACTCTTGCAGAACGTTCCCGTGCAGCGCAAGCAGGAATTCCTGCTTTTTTTACACCTGCTGGTTATGGAACCGAAGTAGCAGAAGGAAAAGAAGTTCGCGAATTCAATGGTAAAATGCATATCATGGAAGAAGCTTTCAAAGCAGATTTCGCCATTGTAAAAGCATGGAAAGGCGACGAAGCCGGAAACCTGATCTTCAAAGGAACTGCCAGAAACTTTAATGCATGCATGGCCGGTGCCGGAAAAATTACTATCGCAGAAGTTGAAGAGTTAGTTCCTGTTGGAACATTAGATCCCAATCAGATTCATATTCCGGGAATTATGGTACAACGTATTTTTCAAGGAGAGAAATTTGAGAAACGTATAGAGCAACGTACTGTTAGACAGAGATAATTAGATAATTAGAAAATGTGATAATTTGCCCATTAGATAGTTGAGAAATGTAATCGTTGTTTAGACGGCACCAGTAAATCATTATCTAATTATCTAATTGACCAATTATCTAATTACTAAATTGATACATTTAAGACATATGTTAACAAAAGAAGATATAGCAAAACGAATTGCTAAAGAAGTAAAAGACAGGTATTTTGTCAATCTGGGTATCGGGATTCCGACTTTGGTTGCCAATTACGTCAGAGAAGATATTGCGGTGGAGTTTCAAAGTGAAAACGGAGTTCTGGGTATGGGACCTTTTCCTTTTGCGGGAGAAGAAGATGCCGATATCATTAACGCGGGAAAACAAACCATTACAACACTTCCGGGAGCGAGTTTCTTTGATTCCGCTTTTAGTTTTGGAATGATTCGCAGTCAGAAAGTAGATTTAACTATTTTGGGTGCGATGGAGGTTTCTGAAAATGGAGATATTGCCAACTGGAAGATTCCGGGCAAGATGGTAAAAGGGATGGGAGGCGCTATGGATTTAGTAGCTTCTGCCGAAAACATCATCGTAGCCATGATGCACGTGAATAAAGCCGGCGAATCTAAAATCTTAAAAAAATGTACCTTGCCATTAACAGGTGTAGGGTGCGTTAAAAAGGTTGTTACAGAGCTTGCAGTTCTCGAAGTAACTCCAAAAGGTTTTAAGCTCTTAGAACGAGCGCCAGGCGTTTCTGTGGAACATATCATTGCGTCAACCGAAGCTGATTTGATTATTGAGGGTGATATTCCTGAAATGGCGATTTAAAGGCTAAGTTCGCAAGGTGCAGAGGTACGAAGGTATTAAGGTACAGAGAAAATTTTAGAAAATAGTTTATACTAAAAAACCGTCCATTTGGACGGTTTTTTTAGTTGTAACAATCTTAGAATCTTAGAGCCTTAGCAGCTTAGTACCTCAGTACCTGAGCACCTTTGTTCCAAGAACCTTAACAAAACTATAGATTAAAAGAAGCTCCTAAGCTAAATGTAGTCTGATTGTTTAAGTTGTAAAAAGGATCATTATTATTACCGTATTTCGCTATAGGGAATCCAACTTCTGTAAATACTCCAAATCCGTCTGTGAAGAAATAACGTCCTCCTACATGACCTCCAAAATTATGTAAACCTAAACTTAGTCCAGGATAAACGTCTAATTCTTTAATACCGATCACGCTTGATAAGTTAGCGTTGATTCTTGCTTTAGCATCAAAACGATCACCGAAATCTGCTTTTGAATCATTGTATAACGTTACATCATTGTGGTAAAACCCTGAAAAGTTGTCTACTCCTAATAAATAATTAGCAACAAAACCAAACGAGAAATTCTCTCCCAATCCAAAATCTACAGAACCCTGAATACCAGAACCACCATTTTGTAAATTAGCACCAACATTAACTTTCACATCACCTTTTCCTTTAAATGCTTCTTGTGCCTGTGTGATTCCAACTGTTACCAGAAACAAAAGTGTAATTACCTTTTTCATAAATTTATATATTAATTATTTTAAAGCACAAAAATAGCCATTTACAGATTTAATTCCTACCCTTTTCGTTAGAATACAGTTCGTTTAGCGGATCACTTTGCCAGAATTCCTTGGTATCAACATCCATTATAGTCAGCGAACCTTTGAAGGCGGCGCCTGTATCAAGGTTCCATACGCAGGCTCTCTGTACGGGAACGGTTTCTCCAATTCGCGTTACCGGTGTATGACCGATGTATACTTCTTTGTAAACGGTTAATCGTTTTGGATAGTATAAATCGTCGGGTTTCAAATTCGGATCTAGAGAAAGTGCAGTTTCCCAAAGTGTTCGGTCCCAATAGAATAATTTGGAGAAAAATTCATAGGTTACGCCACTTAGATTGGTATATCCGGCGTGTATGAACAAGCGGTTTTCAGTATCCAGATAAAAATCCTGCAGCGATGCCAAAAAAGCGATATGTTCCTCTTTTCGTTCTTCAGAAAGAACAGCATATCCTTCAACAGTGGCTTTTCCGCCATGTTTATACCACATTTCCTCATCAAATTCCTCATGTCTGTTTTCTAGCCAGTCTAAAGCCAACTGATCATGATTGCCTCTGATGCAAATGCATTTTTGTTTCTTTTTAAGGTCAATTAAAAAATCGATTACCTGAGTTGAATGACTCCATCCATCGACATAATCGCCTAAAAATATAAGAGTATCATTTTGAGTAACCTTAGCCTTACTCAACACCTGTTCAAGTGCAAGTAAACCTCCGTGTATGTCACCAATAACAAATGTTCGCATTTTATTTTCTTTCGTGTAGAAGAACAAAAATAAAGAAGATAAATTGATAATCATCAGTGGGGAGAAGAATTTTCTAAAAAACATATTTTAAAAATAGTGGAGAGAAAACGTTCTGCTGTATGTTAACCAAAAAGGATGAAATCAGCAGTGGGTTTGCGTTGTAATAGATTGACAAATTGATATTGATCTTCTCAAAAAGCAAGATCATTAATAAATGCCAATCCAATTAATTTAAAGATTTATTCTAAGATTTATTTTGAAAAATTGAAAAGACGGAGTCAAATTCTTTTTTTTTTAAATCATAAAATCAGCTCAAAACACTTTGTTTTAATATTCTTACATTTTTAAAAATGAAAAACACATGTCACTTTTTATAAATTGTTAGTTGTCAATTAAGTAATAAATTATTTTGTAAGTTATTATTTACACTGAGTTTCTTTCCTTTTTTTGGAGATTTAAAGGTGTGATTTGTTTGAAAGTATAAATATTTAATTATTTTACGTACGAAAATAATTACTTTTATAAAGCAAATCTTACAAAATGATTTGTAAATTTTTAACCAATTAAAAAATATTGCTTATGAAACGTATTTTATCCAAAATTGTTACAGTGACTGTTGTTGCATTTTCATTATCCGGAGTAGCTCAGGAGAAAGATAAAAGAATCAGTCAGAAAAGTTTATCTGGGAACGGAGTACCAAGTTTAATTACTTTCAGTAAAATGTCGACTTATAAAAGTGCTGACGCTGAAAAAGTATTTAAAGAGCAACTGGCTTTAAGGGACAACCAATCCTTTGCAAAAGTTAAAAGCGAATCGGATCGTGAAGGTTTCACGCATGATAAATTTCAGTTGTACGAACAGGGAATTAAAGTAGAATTTGCAAATTATTCTTTACACTCAAAAAAGGGAAGACTGGAATCCATGAATGGTGAATTTTACAAGATTGTAAATGCAAGAATTAAACCGACACTTTCTGCGCAAGAAGCTTTTAACAAAGCGGTTGCACATACCGGAGCAAAGACGTATTTGTGGGATTCTCCGAAGGATGCTGCCGCAATGAATTATGAGAAACCAAAAGGGGAGTTGGTATTCTTGCCGGATATGGAAAACCAAGGAAAAGAAAGAACTACAGATAAAGTTCGTTTGGCGTACAAATTTGACATCTATGCAACAAACCCGTTAAGTCGTGGTGATTTGTATATTGACGCCGCAACAGGACAGGCTTTGTTTTATAATGCTACAATAAAACATCTTGGTGAGTATAGCCATGGAAAATCTAAAGCTGCTGTTAAAGATTATAGTTCAAATTCGAAAACAACAATGGTTTTCGGCAATGCAGCAACACGTTATAACGCGGCACAAACCATTGAGACAACCTTAAGCGAGTTTTCTTATATTTTGCTTGACGGAACACGAGGAAACGGAATTCAGACGTACAACTCTTCAAGAACGGCAGCGTACCCAGAAACTGATTTTACAGATGCAGATAATAATTGGACAGCGGCTGAGTACGCTAATGCAAACAAAGACGATGGTGCATTGGATGCGCATTGGGGAGCCGAAAAGACGTATGATTACTGGTCCGCCGTACACGGAAGAAATAGTTATGATAATGCAGGAGCAAAAATTAAAAGTTACGTGCATTATAACTTAATTGCAGCGGGTTATCCTGACAATAATAATGCATACTGGAACGGAACCGTTATGACTTATGGGGACGGTTCCGGGGCGGGAGGATTCGATATTCTGACTTCATTGGATGTTGCGGGGCATGAAATTGGTCATGCAGTTTGTGAGCATACGGCTAATTTGGCCTACCAGAAAGAATCAGGTGCGATGAACGAAGGTTTCTCTGATATCTGGGGGGCTTGTATTGAGTATCATACAACTCCAGTAAAATCGACTTGGTTGATTGGAGAAGATATAGAAAAAAGAGACGGTCATTTGGCTTTACGTTCTATGAGTGATCCAAAGTCTGAAAGACAACCGGATACTTACAAAGGAACCAATTGGGTATCAGTAAATTGTTTCAGCCCGCAAAGGAGTAATGACTTTTGTGGTGTGCATACCAATTCTGGAGTATTAAATCACTGGTTTTATATTCTTTCTATTGGTAAATCGGGGACAAATGATATTGGAAGTGCTTACGATGTTGTCGGAATAACAATAGAGAAGGCTGAAAAAATTGCATACCGTTTAGAAAGTGTTTATTTAACAGCGAATGCTACTTTTGCAAATGCAAGAACTTTCGGAATTCAATCGGCTATTGATTTGTACGGAGCAAATTCTGCAGAGGTTATTGCAACAACAAATGCATTTTATGCAGTTGGGGTTGGAGAAGCTTATGTAGATTTAAGAGACACAGCGCCTCCTACAGCACCAGCTTCTTTGGCAGCTTCTGGAATAACAGAAACAACAGCGAACTTAACCTGGACAGCTTCTACAGATAATGTTGCCGTTACTGGATATGATGTTTATGAGGGTACTACGTTAAAAGGAACTACAACTGCAACAAATTATAAGGTAATCGGACTGACAGCTCAGACTGCTTACCGCTTTTCTGTAAAAGCCAAAGATGCGGCAGGAAATGTTTCTGCGGAAAGTAATGTGATAGATGTTATTGCAACTGAGGGCTATTGTGTTTCTAAAGGAGAAAGTGCCGAAGCGGAGAGAATTGGTAAAGTAGTATTTGGAACAATTAGTAATACTTCAACAGGAACAGCCGGTTATGAAAAATTTACAGAGATTTCTACCAATGTTAGACAGGGAGCATATTGTTCAATTACAATCACACCATCATGGACATCCAGACTTAATACTAATAAAGAAGGTTATGCTGTATTTATTGATTATAATCAGGATGGTGATTTCTCTGATGCAGGAGAAACGGTGTGGACAAAATCCATTTCTAAAATGAGTTTTATTCAAGCATCTTTTAGAATTCCTGCAACAGCAACTTTGGGAATAACAAGATTGAGAGTCTCTATGAAATACAATGGTATTCCAACTGCTTGTGAATCTTTTTCTAATGGACAAGTGGAAGATTATTCCGTAAACATTATAGATTCAGGATCTTTTTTTATTAATGAATTGGTTGGAGAAGTAAATGCACCAGGCTCCGAATTTGATTTATATCCGAATCCTACTGATAAAGAACTAAATGTTACTTCAATAGCGAAAAGCGGAGCTACTTTTAAAATTACGAACGCTTTAGGGCAAAAGGTTGACTCAGGTCAATTATCCAATAACCCGATTGATGTAAGTAAATTAAATGCCGGGATTTATACTATCGAATTCAACAGCGGTCAAAAAAGAGTTACTAAAAAATTCATCAAGAAATAAGTTCTGTTTTTAAGGAGATTAAAAGCCATCTCACATTGAATTGCCCTCAAGAAGTTAAACGCTATTTTGGGGGCATTTTTTATGAAAAAAAACCGATTGAATCTATTTAATTATTTGTAAAACCTTTGGAATTCATGAAGATTGGAAGCGTTATGTTAGATTGCCTCCTGCTTTATATCAATACCATTAATATAAGCATTGTCAAAAAAAGTCTCACGCAGATTTTAGCAGATTGAAATAAAAAAAATCCGCAGAATCTGCTGAATCTGCGTGAAAGAACATCATTAAGTTAAGCATTGTCAAAGAAAATCTCACGCAGGTTTTAACGGAACGAAAGAAAAAAATCAGCTGAATCTGCAAAATCTGCGTGAAAAAATATCATTTAAGTTAAGCATTGTCAAAAAAAGTCTCACGCAGATTTTAGCAGATTGAAAGAAAAAAATCCGCTGAATCTACAGAATCTGCGTGAAAGAATGTCATTGAGTTAAGCATTATCAAAGAAAATCTCACGCAGGTTTTAGCGGAACGAAAGAAAAAAATCCGCTGAATCTGCAGAATCTGCGTGAAAGTATATCTTAACTTAAATGATATTGTGCCAAAGCAGGTGGCTATTCATAATAATACTTGTACAAATCTTTTAATTTTTAGAGATTGGAGGACAAGCAACTTCAATTAAGTATTATAAACCTCCTCCCAAAATAACAAGATCAACTGGTCTAAGTCAGATTAGTTTCAGCACAAAGTTTTAAGATTTATTTTACAAAATAAGAAGTCGGGGTCAAATCCCGGCTTTTTCAATTCAAAAAATCATTCGAAAAAGGTTTCTTTTGGCATTCTTACATTGAAACAGCTAAAAAAGCATACTATTTTTTATAAATTGTTAGTTTTCAATTGAATATGTCATTATTCTGTAAGGTGTTGTTAATACTGGGATTCTTTGTTAATTTTAGGTGTTTTTACTTAGGAAAATGTTGCATTTTATCGATAAAAGGTAAAATTTGGCGTTTAATTAACAAAATTTATATATTTTTATCAAATAAATAAAGTATTTACTTACATGTTTTATTTATGAATATTTAACCAAATTTAACTAACCAAAATTAAAATTTGCTTATGAAAAGTATTTTACCCAAAATTGTGGCAACAACCGTTGTTGCGTTTTCATTTTCATTCTCTGCAGTAGCTCAGGAGACAGACAAAAGAATCAGTCAGAAAAGTTTATCTGAAAACGGAGAGCCTAGCTTAATTACTTTCAACGAGAAATCAACCTATAAAGGTTCTGATTATGAGAAAGTGTTTAAAGAGCAATTGGCATTAAAAGACAACCAGTCTTTTGCAAAAGTTAAAAGCGAATCGGATCGCGAAGGTTTCACACATGAAAAATTTCAGTTGTACGAACAAGGAATTAAAGTAGAATTTGCGAATTATACTTTACACTCTAAAAATGGAAAACTGGAGTCTATGAATGGTGAGTTTTACAAAATTGTAAATGCGAAAATTAAACCATCACTTTCTGCACAAGAGGCTTTTAACAGAGCAGTTGCGCATACCGGAGCAAAAAAGTATTTATGGGATTCTCCACAAGATGCTGCTGCAATGGATTATAAGAAACCAAAAGGAGAATTGGTTTTCTTGCCGGATATGGAAAATCAGGGAGTAGAAAGAATTACAGACAAAGTTCGTCTGGCTTATAAATTCGACATCTATGCTACAAACCCGTTAAGTCGTGGTGATTTGTATATCGATGCTGTAACAGGACAGGCTTTGTTTTATAATGCTACCATAAAACACCTTGGTGAGAATAGCCACGGAAAATCAAAAGCTGCTGTTAAAGACAATAGTTCAAATTCAAAAATGGCGATTGTTTCTGCTAATGCAGCAACACGTTATAGCGGAACACAGACTATTGAGACAACATTAAGCGGATCTTCTTACATCTTGCTTGACGGAACACGCGGAGGTGGAATTCAGACGTACAACTCTTCAAGAACGGCAACGTATCCTACAACCAATTTTACTGATGCGGATAATAATTGGACAGCTGCCGAATACAATAATACAAACAAAGACAATGGGGCATTAGATGCGCATTGGGGAGCAGAAATGACTTATGATTACTGGTCTACTGTTCACGGAAGAAATAGTTTTGATAATGCCGGAGCAAAAATTAAAAGTTATGTGCATTATAACTTAATTGCAGCGGGTTATCCGGACAATAATAATGCATTCTGGAACGGAAGTGTTATGACCTATGGTGATGGTTCCGGTACAGGAGGATTTGATATTTTGACTGCCATGGATGTTGCAGGTCACGAAATTGGTCATGCCGTTTGTACTTACACAGCTAATTTGGCTTACCAAAAAGAATCCGGAGCGATGAACGAAGGGTTTTCTGATATCTGGGGAGCTTGTATCGAGTATCGTGCAGCACCAACAAAAGGAACTTGGTTGGTTGGAGAAGATATCGAAAGAAGATCAGGACATGCGGCTTTACGTTCTATGAGTGATCCAAATTCAGAAGGACAACCGGACACTTATGGAGGAACCTATTGGAAAAACGTAAATTGTACGCCAACAAACAGTAATGATTATTGTGGTGTTCATACCAATTCAGGAGTATTAAACCACTGGTTTTATATTCTTTCTGTAGGTAAATCAGGAACAAATGATATCGGAAGTGTTTATAATGTTACTGGAATTACAATTGATAAGGCGGCAAAAATTGCGTACCGTTTAGAAAGTGTTTATTTAACATCCAATTCTACTTTTGCAAATGCAAGAACTTCCGGAATTCAATCGGCTATTGATTTATACGGAGCAGGTTCTGCAGAGGTTATTGCAACAACAAATGCGTTTTATGCAGTTGGGGTTGGAGCAGCTTATGTAGGATCTGGTGATACAACGCCTCCTTCAGCACCAGCTTCTTTGGCAGCTTCAGGAACAACAGGAACTACAACAAATTTAACCTGGACAGCTTCTACAGATAATGTTGCCGTAACAGGATACGATGTTTATCAAGGCACTACGCTAAAAGGAACTGCTACTACAACAAATTATACCGTAACCGGACTTACAGCGCTAACAGCTTATACCTTTTCTGTAAAAGCTAAAGATGCTGCAGGAAATGTTTCTGCGGCCAGTAATACAGTAAATGTTACTACATTGGCTGCCGGTGTAACGTATTGTGCTTCTAAAGGAAACAGTACTGCAGACGAAAAAATTGGTAAAGTAGTATTTGGAACCATTAATAATACTTCTACAGGAACAGCAGGTTATGAAAACTTTACTGCGATTTCTTCTAACGCAGCTCAGGGAACTGCTTATACGATCACAATCACACCATCATGGACTGCTACGGTTTATACCGAAGGTTATGCAGTGTTTATTGATTACAATCAGGATGGTGATTTCTCTGATGCAGGAGAAACGGTATGGACAAAAGCGACTTCTAAAACAACTCCGGTTACAGGAACAATTACAATTCCTGCAACGGCAACTTTAGGAACAACAAGACTGAGAGTTTCTATGAAATACAACGGAATTCCAACTTCTTGTGAGGCTTTTTCTTATGGACAAGTAGAAGATTATTCGGTAAACATTACAGCTTCAGGGCCTGTTGCTATTACTGAATTGGTTGCAGATGCAAGTGCCGTAAGTTCTGAATTTGCTATCTATCCAAATCCTGCTGATAAGGAACTAAATGTTTCTTCTTTAGGGAAAACCGGATCTACTTTTAAAATTATAAATACTTTAGGACAACAAGTTGGCTCAGGTCAATTATCCGATAATCCGATTGATGTAAGTAAATTAAATGCCGGCATCTATGTTATCGAATTGAACAGCGGTCAAAAAAGAGTTACTAAAAAATTCATCAAGAAATAATTTCTGTTTTTTAAGGTGATTAAAAGCTTCGCAATTGCGAAGCTTTTTTTATGTTTGAAAGCGATAAAACTGCTTAAATTTGTAGCATGTCTGAAACGCCAGTATATCGAAAAATTATCCATATTGATATGGATGCTTTTTATGCATCGGTAGAGCAAATGGATAACCCTGCTTTGCGCGGGAAACCCGTTGCTGTTGGCGGATCAGAGAATAGAGGAGTAGTCTCGGCGGCAAGTTATGAAGCTCGAAAGTTTGGTGTTCGAAGTGCCATAAGTGGTGTTCTGGCCAAAAAATATTGTCCCGATATTATTTTTGTCCGACCCCGTTTTGACCGTTACAAAGAGATTTCGAATAAAATTCATGAGATTTTTCATGAATATACCGATTTGGTTGAACCGCTTTCGCTTGATGAAGCCTATCTTGATGTAACCCAAAATAAAAAAGGAAATCCAAGTGCCGGTTTACTGGCTCAGGAAATCCGATTAAGAATTTTTAATGAAGTGGGTATTACAGCTTCTGCAGGGATTTCAGTCAATAAGTTTGTGGCTAAAATTGCCAGCGATTATAATAAACCAAACGGACAGAAAACCGTAAATCCCGATGAGATTCTCGCTTTTTTGGAAGTATTACCGATTCGTAAGTTTTATGGAGTTGGAAAAGTAACTACAGAAAAAATGTACCAATTGGGTATTTTTACCGGAATGGAGCTTAAGAGTAAATCACTGGAGTTTTTGGAAAAACATTTCGGAAAATCCGGTGCCTTCTATTACAAAGTCGTTCGTGGCATTCACAATAGTGAAGTAAAACCACATCGTGTGACAAAATCGGTAGCGGCTGAACACACTTTTGATGTGAATTTATCTTCGGAAATTTTTATGTTGGAACAGCTTGACCGAATTGCCACTTCCTTAGAAAGACGCTTAAAGAAATACAATATTTCGGGTAAAACGGTGACGCTCAAAATCAAATACAGTGATTTTACCCAACAGACAAGAAGTAAAACACTACCCTATTTTATTGCCGATAAAAGCCTGATTTTGGAAACGGTCGAAGAGTTATTGTATCAGGAAAAGATGAAGGATTCCGTTAGACTACTCGGAATTTCTTTGAATAATCTCAATACAGAAGAGAAGAAAGCAGTTGTAGTTCAATTGAAATTCGCATTTTGATTGTTTAAAGTAATATTAAATAACCAGCATGTTTGTTTTGTGATGAATTTTCTCGTTATCTTTATAAAGAAATAGTTTGCTCTTAAATTATTTACAATGAAAAAAGCCAAGTTAGAAGAAATTTCCAATCATACTTCAGTCCCTATTTTAGCATGGGATTTTCACTACGAGTATTTAAATGAGCTGAAAGTCGCTTTTGCTGATTTGAAGAAAGTAAAAGAAATCTCCGTTCAATTTGGGTGGAATGAAGAAAAGTTGAACATAACGGAGCGTATAAAGGAAGAAGTAGTTCTGATAACCGATCCGGATCTAAAAATCATCTTCGCATCAAGCGGAATAAAAAGAATGACAGGATACACAGAAAGTGAGGTTCTCGGCAATACGCCAAAGATGTTTCAGGGGGCAGCAACTTCTAAAACAGATTTGAAAGAAATAAAAAAAGCAATCGAATTGCAAATCCCGTTTGAGAAAACCATCAAAAACTATAAAAAAGATGGCAGAACCTATAAATGTAAAATATCAGCCTCTCCCGTTTTCAACCTAAAAGGAAAACTATCGCATTTTATAGCTTTTGAGAAAGAAGATGTAATGCCTAATCGGACTTAACTTTTCTTTCCATAAAAGTGTCGTCCATTAACGTCTAGCTTTTTTAGCAGTTCCTTTAGAATTATTTTACAGTTTTAAAGAATGAATTTAAAAAACAAAAGGCACAGTTTTAAGCTGTGCCTTTTAATGTATTTGTAGTATAAAAACGCTTGAGAACCTTGCGGTTAAGCAGTTAGGTATTATAGATTCTCAAAGAAATCATTCCCCTTATCATCTGTAATAATAAAAGCAGGGAAATCTTTAACTGTAATTTTACGAACCGCTTCCATTCCTAATTCTTCAAAATCCACAACTTCTACTTTAAGAATATTATCCTGTGCTAAAATTGCTGCAGGACCACCGATAGAACCTAAATAGAATCCGCCATATTTATTACAAGCTGTTGTAACTTGTTTAGATCGGTTTCCTTTTGCCAGCATAATCATGCTTCCGCCATGTTTTTGAAATTCATCCACATAAACATCCATACGACCCGCTGTTGTTGGTCCAAAACTTCCTGAAGCCATTCCTTCCGGAGTTTTTGCAGGACCGGCATAATAAACCGGATGGTTTTTGAAATATTCCGGCATTGGTTTTCCGGTTTCCAATAACTCCATAATTTTAGCATGTGCAATGTCACGGGCAACAATTACAGTTCCGTTCAGTTTTAAACGGGTTTTAATTGGGTACTGAGTCAGTTTTGCTAAAATATCGGCCATTGGCATGTCCAGATCAATTTCAACCGGAGCTTCTAAATGTGGAGCTGTTTCCGGTAAAAATTGCTTTGGATTTACTTCTAATTGCTCAACGTAGATTCCGTCTTTAGTAATTTTTCCTTTGATATTTCTGTCAGCAGAACAAGAAACACCTAATCCAACCGGACAAGAAGCGGCGTGACGTGGCAAACGAATTACACGAACATCGTGTGTGAAATATTTACCTCCAAACTGAGCGCCAATTGCACTTTCCTGGCAAATTTTCTGTACACGTTCTTCCCATTCTAAATCACGGAAAGCCTGACCGGCCATGTTTCCGGAAGTCGGTAAGTGATCGTAGTACCCTGCAGATGCCTTTTTAACGGCACCTAAGTTCGCTTCTGCCGAAGTTCCACCAATTACCAAAGCTAAATGGTACGGAGGACAAGCCGAAGTTCCTAAATCCTTTATTTTTTCACGGATGAATTCATCCATTGCTTTATCATTTAAAAGCGATTTTGTTTTTTGGTACAAAAAGGTTTTGTTGGCAGATCCGCCTCCTTTTGCCATAAACAAAAACTCGTAAGAAGCGCCTTTTTTAGAATAGATATCAATTTGTGCCGGAAGATTTGATCCTGAGTTCTTTTCTTCAAACATCGAAATCGGAACAATCTGAGAATAACGCAAGTTGCGTTTTTGGTAAGTGTTGAAAATTCCTCTACTCAACCATTCTGCATCATCCACTCCGGTGAAAATACTTTCTCCTTTTTTGGCCATTACAATCGCTGTTCCTGTATCTTGGCAACTAGGTAACTGGCCTTCGGCTGCAACAGAAGCATTTTGTAATAAGTTGTAAGCCACAAAACGATCATTGTCTGTAGCCTCGGGATCGTCTAAGATGTTGCGAAGTTTCTGTAAGTGCGTCGTTCTTAGCATAAACGAAACATCTGTCAAGGCTTCTTCAGCTAATAATTCTAATCCTTTTGGATCAACAGTCAGGATTTCACGTTCCCCAAATTGTTCCACTTTTACAAAATCGGAAGTGATTTTGCGGTATTGCGTCTCATCCTTCAAAATAGGATAAGGGTCTTGGTATATAAAATCAATCATTGCTTTGTTTTTTTACAAAGTTAGAAATTATTTACCTTAGAAAGATTTTGAATAAGGGCTCTGAAAGAGTTTATTGTTGTTTGTGGAATTCGTCAAAAGACCTCTTTTTTTCAAAGTAAGGCTTGTCTTCAACAGAAAGCATTTTTTTGGTCCAGAGCTTATTTTTTAACTGAAAAACGATTGAATCATAATGTTTTTCATAGCCCATTTCCTCGTTTTCATCATCCGGTTCAAATGCAACTCTTTTGCAATAAAAGAAATCGGGGTTTGATTTCCTACTCGGATTTGTGAATTCAACCGAACTTCCCCAACCGCTATCAGACATTGTTATCCATTCGTGTACAAGTTCTAAGTTATTGTTGTTTAGCTGGTAAAGATAGTTGTCATGGGCATATCCACAGGCTGGATATCCATAGCTAATTTGTATAAAAGAACTGTTTTTGGCATCAGAAGCAGACAATCCATAAGAAGCGCTCCATTCAGATCCTTCCGTAGTCCCTTTAATCGTTAATTTTGAAGAGGCTTTTTTGATTTTGTTTCGATAAAAATCAAGTTGATAGTTTCCTGTTACAACACTGTCCTTGTCTATTTTTTGGTTTAAAAGGTGTGCCAGAATATAACTGTTTTTTGTTGTTCCCGCAGTTTCATAAAATGAAATAGTATCTGTTTTTAGGAAGTTTTCTTTTACAATTGTTACTTCTTCAGTTTTGTTTTCCTGATTAGCAATAGTTGGGATATCTGCTATGTTTTTTTCTTTTTGACAGCTTATAAAAAAAGCTAATATAAATAAGTATTGAATTTTCATGGTCTTACTTTAGTCCTTCAAAGATATATTTTTCGTCGTATTGAATTTTAAATTTATTCAAATATGCTAAGTATTCTTTATTGAAAGTTTGTTTTTTATGATGTTCTTTTTGATTTTGGACATATTTGTAAACAGAATCAATTTGGGATTGGCTATAGGAAAACGCTCCATATCCTCTTTGCCATTCAAATCTTGACTTTGTCAGTTTATGATCATTGATATATTTTGAAGATTTTGCTTTTACAACTTTCATCAGTTCAGAAATAGAAATAGTTGGGTTTAATCCAAAGAAGCAGTGAATGTGATCTTCAACACCATTAATTATAATTGTTTTACATCCGGATTCATTTATAAGATTCCCAATTACACTGAATAGTTTTGGTCTCCATTCTTCTTCAATTACAGCTCTTCTGTATTTTACGGCAAAGACGACCTGTATATAGATTTGATGATAAGTATTTGCCATTTGAAGCGATATTATATGAACCGTTCCTACGGAACTTTATGATAGGTTACGTTTAACAAGGGATTAAAATCCCTTGTTACAAAATAAATCATTCCTGCGGAATTTATGGATATTTAAAAGTTAATTTTGTAAATTTTAACGTGTTAAATTTTTGTTATATCGAAATCCTGATAGAATAAATAGAGACCATTCTGCTGTCTTTGTAGTGTAGATTGATATTTTAACGAGGAAAAAAAACGCACAGTAAATTAAAGAGCCATCGGCTCGTCTCATATTGTGGATAGGTATTTTAATGCGGTTTAAAAATATGCGTAACCAATTCAAGAGCCATTGGGCTCGGCCCATATTGTTTATCCACATTTTGATTTGGTTAAAAAAGCATATCACAAATCAAGAGCCATCGGCTCGACTTGTCTTGTAGATTGATATTTTAATGCGGTTTAAAAATATGTATATCCAATTCAAGAGCCATTCGGCTCGGCCCATATTGTTTATCCGTATTTTGATTTGGTTAAAAATGCATATCACAAACCAAGAGCCATCGGCTCGCCTTGTCTTGTAGATTAATGTTTTAATGCGATTAAAAAAAACATAACCAATTCAAGAGCCATCGGGCTCGGCCCATATTGTTTATCCACATTTTAATTTGGTTAAAAATGGTTATCACAAATTAAGAGCCATCGGCTCGACTTGTTTTGTAGATCAATGTTTTAATGCGATTTAAAAAATAAACATAACCAATTCAAGAGCCATTGGGCTCGTCACATTTGGTACAATCGCATTTTAATCCGGTTAATTTGTAATGATTTAGATTAATTTTAGAAAAACCAGCTCGCCACAAAAATAGCGGTAATCACACAGATTACATCCACCAAAAGCATAGTGCCCAGAGCATAACGGGTGTTTTTAATGTTTACAGAACCAAAGTAAACGGCTATTACATAAAAAGTACTTTCTGCGCTGCATTGAAAAATACTGCTTAGTCTTCCGGTTAACGAATCTGCACCAAAAGTATTCATTGAGTCAATTAAGAAACCTCTTGATCCTGCAGAACTAAAAGGACGTAACATGGCTACCGGTAATGCATCTGTAATTTGTTTGTTTACGCCCATATTCGAAAAGATAAAAGCAATACTATCACTGATGATTTCAAATAAACCACTGTTTCTGAATAAAGAAATGGCAACCAGCATCCCTAAAACATATGGGAAAATAGTAACTCCGGTTTTAACACCATTATTGGCTCCAACCACAAAGGCATCAAAAACAGTCGTACTGGCTTCGGTAAATTTTTTCTCATGAAGGAATGAAAAAATCAAAGTAAAAGCGATAATTCCAACCAATATTAATCCCGAAAGATTAGAGGTAAAGTAGTTTTTTCCAATTAAATCCAAGTGATTTACATACATCAATAAACCAACAATGGCCGCAATTAGTACCATTAAACCAATAAGCAGGGAAGCGCTTTTGAAATTGATTTTTTGTTTGATTCCAACAATTAGAAAAGCAGCAATAGTACCAATAAACGAAGTAATGATACACGGCAGCATTACATCGGCAGGATTGCTGGCGTTGGCCGCAGCACGATAACCAATAATCGAAGTTGCGATTAAAGTAAGACCCGAAGCATGCAGACACATAAACATAATCTGAGCATCACTGGCTTTGTCTTTGTCGGGGTTAATTTCCTGTAAACTTTCCATGGCTTTTAAACCAAACGGAGTGGCCGCAGAATCTAATCCTAAAAAGTTAGCGGCAAAGTTTAAGGTCATATAAGAGATAGAAGGGTGATTTTTAGGAATACTCGGGAATACTTTTACGAAAACCGGACTCAAGGCTTTTGCCAGTTTTCCGGATGCTCCCGAAATAATTAAAAGTTCCATCAACCCACAGAAAAAGGCTAAATAAGCCATAAGCGGTAAAACCAAATCAAGTAGTGTACTTTTGCAGGTAGGCAATAAACCATCTGATTTTTGGACACCACTGAAAATTTTTACGGTTTTGTTTTTATAAACATAAGTGGTATCGGCATTAAGAGTATCACGATTGATGATTAGCGTTTGATCCGGTGCTTTTTTGATACTGTCTTTGATAAAAGCAGGAAGTTGCTCAATGTATTTTTCTGAAATCAGGATCGGATCGTCTTTTTTTCCATTCAAAACATAATCAATAGTATACGTATTGGCAGTAAACAAGCTGATTACAATAAAGACAATTGAAGAAATAAAAATAGCCAACCAAAATCTACTTAATACCATAATTTTGTTTTTTTTGTAAATGTAATTATTTAGCCATAATAAGCGCAAAGATTTTGCTAGCGAAAACAGAAGTATTTAAAGAAAACCGAATGATTTTGCTGCAATTTTAGCTTATTCAATACTGATTTTCGATTCTAAATAGTTTTCAAAGGGTTTAATGGCTTCAAAAACAAGGCTTTTTTTATCAGGATTGATGATTTCAAAAAAGCTGGTTTCTATTTTTGTATGTTCCTTTTTGGCCGTGCGTTTCCAGGTTCCGATTACTTTTTCATTCTCAATAATTATCGGCCAGAAGATACCATTATTGGTGAAAGCGTTTGGTTGATGCTCTTTGGCAATTGTAATTTCTCTGGTTTTATACGAGATTAATATTTCGTCGAAAGAAGGGAGGAAATGGATTTTTTTAGGAATGGAAGTTTCCGTAGACAGGCCTTTCTTAAACCAGTATTTTGTACCATCAACCTCGATTGTATCAAGTTCTGACTCGACTGAAAGAACTGCAAGTTTGGCTACGGTAGCGGGAAACCCCGACCACCAGATAAAATCTGGTAATGTTGCGGGGCCATGACTTTCAAAATAGCGTTTGGCAAGTCGGGCTAAGCCTTCTTCTTTAGTCAGTTTGGTTTTTGTTTTTGGAACTTTCTCTTCCAGTAAAGAATAGGTTATTTGTCTGCCTTTCATGTTTCCATTGCAGACAACACCGTCTAACTCGGCATAGCCCATGATCAGTGTGCTTGAAAAATTTTGATCCGTTTCTTTCTTAAAACCCAGCTCGCGTATGATCTCTTCGCGGGTGAGGCTTTTATGATTGGATAAAATCTTTTCGATTGAGTTGTTGATCTTTTTAAGCTTCTTCTCGTCCAAATCATATTTTTTAGCGGCCGAAAGAATAATTTTTTTCACCTGTGGCCCGGAAATGTCAAGCATCCAATGAATGTCAGTTGCCGAAACAAAATGCCAGGTAGGGCGTAAAATATGGGTGCGGATGATTTGACCAGAATTAATAGCCTCTTCGATCATTTTCTCTGAAGCATCACATCGGGAGCCAATTGCCCATTTGGCCATGGTATAATCTTGTGCCTGCATGGCGCCTAAATGCTGTACAATTTCCTGAGGTTCATGAAAGTTGGTTTTCAGGATTTTCTGAGAAGCCATTCTTAAAAATGCTATTTCCGGATGTGTCATATTTTAAAACATTTAGTGCTGTTTAGTAAATCATTTACTGCTGTCGGGGAACCATATGAGTGATGTAAGTTCATTTAAATCTGTGTGAAAATATAGTTGAGAGAATTTATCTCGCAAAGTCGCAGAGGCGATAAGTTTTTAGTTTTGTCACTCTGAATCTTTGCAACTTAATAATAAAACTTAAAAGTGTTATTCCCCCATGTGCCCTATTTAAACCATATAAGTGACGTAAGTTCATTTAAATCTGCTTAATCTGCCAAATCTGCGTGAAATCAAATTGTGTTGATTTATCTCGTGAAGTCACACAGTTTTTATTGCTAATCTTTAACCTTTGTAACTTTGCATCTTAGCAACTTTGCCTCTTCAAAAAACTATACATGAATAATCTCATCTTCAATCAATAAATCTTCCCGACGCAAACGCAGAAAAATCTGTGCAACGGCTATTGTGTCTTTTTCGCAATAAGTTACAATACGGTCAATATCTTTCTCTACATAAAAAACATGAGCAACCTGACTTCCGTCGATATCGCCTTTTGGTGATGGAATGCCAAGAATTTTGGTCAGTAATTTTAGAGACGTAAAATGTTTATAATCGCCAAATTTCCATAACTCCAAGGTATCGAGATGGGCAATTTCCCAAGGTTTTTTGCCGAATAGGTTAAGTTTGTTCGGAATCGCAATCTGATTGATAATCATACGACGTGCAATAAACGGAATATCAAACTCTTTGGCGTTATGTCCGCACAAAATATGCTGCGGTCCGTTGAAATGATTGTTCAGCAGGTTATTGAAGTCGCGGAGTATTTTCTTTTCTTCTCCAAAAAAGGAAGTCACTCTAAAATTTCGAATGTCGCCTTTGATGATAAAATAACCCACCGAAATACAAACGATTTTACCAAACTCTGCCCAAATACCGGCACGATCGTAAAATTCTTCAGGAGAGAAATCGTCTTTTCGCTGATACTGGGTTTTGTGATCCCACAAAGATTGCATCTCAGCATCCAGAGAAGTAAAGTGTTCCTCTTCCGGAACGGTTTCTATATCCAGAAACAAAATGTTGTTAAGGTTTATTTTTTCAATCATTTCTTTTGAGACTTCTTAGAGCATTAGACTTTTGCAAGTCGATTTAGCTTACAAATATGCGTAAAATTCTTACTATTTAGATGAATAATTAGAATAAACTTTGCTGTTTAACAGGATTCTCATGTTCTAAAAGCCACTTTTTGCGCCAGATTTCTCCGGCGTAACCGGTAAGAGATCCATCTGTACCGATAACACGGTGACAGGGAACTACAATCCAAAGCGGGTTTTTGCCATTTGCCGATGCAACCGCGCGAATTGCTTTTACATCGCCCAGTTTTTTGGTCTGGTCCATATAACTTACCGTTTTTCCATAGGGAATCTCGAGCAGTGATTTCCAGACTTTTTGCTGAAATTCAGTTCCCTTTGGGTTTAGCTTTAAAGTGAAATCAATTCTTTTACCTTCAAAATATTCCTGTAATTGCACAACAGCCTCTTGCAGTACTTCGGGTATTTCAACAGAAACCTGTCCCTCCTTTGTTACCGAAATAACCGAGATGCCCTCTTCATCACCAACAATTGTTGTGATCCCGAGAGGAGATTGTATGTATGCTGTTTGTTCCATGTTTCTTTTGGCTGGTCTTTCACAAAGTTCGCAAAGTTTTTTTATTAAACATAACTATTTAAACCATATAAGTGATGTAAGTTCATTTAAGCTTTGCTCTTAATTTTTTGTAGACAACAGCATTATATGAACTTACATCACTTATATGGTTTAAAAAAAACGCCGCTAATAATTTTCCAACTTAAAGCTGTAATTTAATAAAGTTTCAATTTTTTTACTTGAAATGGTTTTCCTGCTATTTGATTTTTCGGAGCTGAATTTTGGTAAAGCCAAGTTTAAATCAATCGCTTTTTGTGTGTAATATTCCTCACGGGTAGGATGGAAGGGAGCAGCAGCATTGAAAACTTCGTTCCATTTAGCGAGGGTAATTATTTCTTCAATGACTCCAATACAATCCTTTTGATGAATCAGATTGACCGGTGCATCCGGATTTGCCAGGTTTTCTTTTCCTGCAAGAAATTTCACAGGCTGGCGATCTTCGCCAATTAGTCCTCCAAAACGCAGAATCGTAGTTTCAAAATTGGGATTTTTTTGTAAAACCGCTTCGGCTAAAAGCAATTGTTTTCCACTTTCGGTATCCGGGTTTGGATTTGTTTCTTCGGTAATGGTGCTGTTTTCGTTTCCGTAAACAGAAGTTGAACTCACAAAAAGTACTTTTTTTACGCCTGCTTTTTCAATAAACGGAATCAGATTTTTTATTTTTTCTACAAAAATTTTCTTTTGAGAATCCTGATTTTCTGCTCGTAGTTTAGGTGGGATGTCAATAATTAGAACATCACTTTTGTCCAAAAACGGAATTATTGTTCCTGAAATTTGATCCTCTTCAATCGAAACTAAAAACGCATTTATTCCTGTATTTTGCAGAATTGAAAGTTTGCTGTCAGTAGTCGTCGATCCGTTTATCCGATTTCCTTTTGTGATTAATTGTTTCGCCAAAGGCAAACCCAGCCAACCGCAGCCTAAAATACTAATTTGTGTCATTTGTAATTTTTATTCGACTATAAAGGTAATGTAAAACGGACTTTGTCTTTTCCTTTTGCGCCAATTCTGTTGTAGAATTTGATTGCTCTTTCGTTAAATTGTGGTGTTTGCCATTGTATATTGGCACATTCTTTTTCAACGGCAATTAGCTTAAGTCTGTCGATCAAGAGTTCTCCAATTCCAAAACTTCGCACTTCTTCTTCCAGAAACAAACAGTCCATGTACATAAAATCGGCAGCATCCCAGGTCGAATAGTCAAAGGTATAAGAAGCGTAACCCACGATGGTATCAGTAGTTGCTACTACTAAACAGTTTAGTCTCTGTTTTTCGCTAAATAATGCTTTTTGTAAGGCTTCTTCTTTTCCGGTAATTGAAAAATCAGCTTTTTCGAAGGCGGCATGTTTTTGGCATAAAAGGACTAATTTGGGTAAGTCTGCAAGTTCGCAGTTTCTTATTGAATATTCCATTGAAGATTGATTTCGGTTTGTAAAAAGGTAATAAAATGATGAAAATAGTCCGGATACAATTCCTTTTCTCGAATCGCGATAAAGTGTTTTCTTTTTAAACCGTTTTTGCCAATTTTAACCGCCTTGATCGGACTCGTTTTTAAATGTGGCAATAACGCCCATTTTGCCATAGACATAACCCCCATATCGGCTTTGACCATTTCTAAGGAAGCTTCCGTCAGAGGCAAAGGAGTGATTTTTTTTGGGACGACTTTGGCGGGGCCCAGAATAAATTGATGAATGGTAACCGTTTCCATCGGAAGGGAATGAATCAGCAAATGTTCGTTTACAAAATCTTCGGCAACAACATATTTTTTGTTGGCCCAGGCATGGTTTTCAGAAACAGCCATGACAACTTCGTCCTGAAAAAGTTCCATGTATTTAATGTTGTTGTCTTTTATCTGATCACTTACTATGGCAATATCAATGGTGTTTTCCAATAACTTTTGTAGTGGTATGTGGGTTGCTTCTGTGACAATTTTTAGCTCAACGTTCGGATATAAAAGATTGAATTGTTTCAGGACGGAAGGCAACCAGTGGTAACTCGAAAAACACTCGGTGCTAATGCGGATTTCACCGTATTCACCAAAAACCATTTGTTTGATTTGAGTCTCCGTTTGCGAAAGCTTGTCGAGAATTTCATTGGCAATCTGATACATTTTTTCACCGGCCTTGGTCAGAACCAGTTTTTTATTGATTCTCGAAAAAACAGGAGTACCCAATTGATACTCGGCTTCTTTAAGTTGATGGCTCAGAGCTGATTGTGTCAGATGAAGTTTGTCGATTGCTTTGGTAATGCTTCCTTCTTCAACGATCGCTTTTATCAGTCTTAAATGACGTATTTCCATTTTTAGAGAATTTATAGGTAAAGGAACAAAATTTTATGATGCCTTTTTCATGAAAAATAGTAATCAAGTAGATGAATTCTTTTCGTTTTTATGGTGTTTGATGTTCGAGTACTTTTGGAAAAATAAAACATTAAAACTATAATTGAAATGGAAGCACAAATTAAACATTATGAAGACAAACTGGCTTACGAAATGGATCCGTCTGATTTGTTTGAAGCTTTGAATAGCGGCGAAAAAGTAGTTATAATTGATGCCAGGAAAGCATTTGGTTTTGAAACAGAACACATTCCCACAGCGATTAATATTCCGCATCGTGAAATGACAATTGAAAGCACTAACGAGCTGGATAAAGAAGTGCTGTACGTAACCTATTGTGATGGTATTGGTTGTAATGCATCGACTAAAGGAGCTTTAAATATGGCAAAATTAGGGTTTAAGGTAAAAGAACTAATTGGCGGTATAGAATGGTGGAAATTTGACGGATATGCCACCGAAGGAAACAATGGAGTAAAAGCTGGATTGAAAATTGAGTGTGCGTGTTAAAGAAAAAGGGCAGATTTTCGAATTGAAATCTGCCCTTTTGCATTTGTAAAATATCGTTTATGATTCGACTACTGTTTTTAGACTTTGCAGAATTGGACTTTCTTCACCTTGAGGTTCTTCTTGGACGGCTCCCTCTCGCTTATCTTCCTGAATAATTTCGAGTTTTACCTTCTGATCTTCTTGAGTTAAAAGATAGGTCATAAGGAAATAGTTTTCAGGTTTGTCTTCTAATCCAGGTCTCGGAAAAAACAGGGAATACTTGATTTTTTTATGGTGAACTAGCTCCAGAATAGTTCCCCATTGCTGAAAAACGTGTCCGTCCCATTCATTTCTAAATCGAATTTCGCTGCCTATTTTCCAGTCTGTGATTAAATCACTTTCGTATTGCCATTGTTTTACGAGAACAGGCTGTGTTAAAGCAGCCCAAACTTTTTCTATTGGAGCGTTAAAGACTATTGTTGAAATGTTTGTCGCCATAAAACTTCGTGTTTATTTTGGTTGAACAATAGATTTTAAACTGTCTTTTGAAACACTTGTACTGTCTTTTATTGGAGTTGCGGCAACAGGAACATTTACTGGAGCTGTTTCTCTTTTTATTTTCTGTTGCACCAAAACGGCATCATTCAAAACAAATGGGGTTGGCATCATCCAGTCACTTCTTGGTTTGATGTTTAATAACGGGTTGGTCATTAAATCAAATGAACTTTCAATCAAGTCCATATCAAATACAGATAATTTGTTGATGTAGAATTCCAAAACAAGAGGTTCGTTGCTTACAACATAATAACACAATACCTTAACATCATCGCGTTCTAAGCGATTTCCTTTTTGTCCGGAAGTCGAAACGCCATTTGCTTTAAAGTTAAAAAACGTCATTTTGGTATTGGCATAAATATCGTAACGATTTACTTTTCTATTGGGTGTAATTTTTATTTTTAAGTACCTGTTGTTTCCAACCACACTGTCTTTTAAGAATGCAATAGTTGGTTTTGGAACCGTAACAATTGGTGCAATCGCACTATAAGTAAAACCTGAACCATATTTGCTGGTAATAGGTAGCGTATTTAAGCCTACTGCTTTATGATCGGTTTGTCCCAGATACGTTTTGGTCCAATCGTCTAAGTTGGTGTCGTAAGTAGTCCAAAGAGCTGAGTTGGTGTTCGCATTATAAACATACAATAAACTATTTGATTTTGCTTTTCCGTGTTCATAACCCGAGTTGATACCAGCGTAAGTGAAAAAGCCGATCGACAGGACAAAAAATAATATCGTCCAAACTCCTTTTTTGAAAAACGCACCAAATAGCGGTAGCAAAAGCCCGAATAACAATACGGTCAGTATGGCGCTTACAAAAAGTATTTTTAATCCCAGACCAACAGGGAACATTATTATAAAAGGAGCAATAATGGCTAAGGCGGGGATACTGAATAATAAATTTATACCTAAACTATAATGTTGAGTGATTACAAAAATTCCAAATAAAAACACTCCAAAGTAAACCGGAATAATAAGAAAACCGGCTCCTGTCAGACTATTGGCCAGAAGAGCATTGATGATTATCCAAAGTAAAAGCGGCGCTACAAAATGGTTCATTGTAGTTTTTGCCTCCGAAAAATGATGGTAGAAAGCAAAACAAATGGCGATACTTAGTGTTACAAAAGCGCCAATGTAGGCATGCCCATTGTAGGTAAATCCATTTAATAGGTCATTGTATTGCGGGTAGATCTGTAAAAGTATTTTCCAGCCTAAAAAAGTAACCAATCCGGAGATTATTATAGAACCAAATAACGGAACAAATCCTCTGAAGATTTCTCTAAAGGTGATGACACGTTTTGCCTTTCCAATAAAAATAAAAAGAATTAATAAACCTAAGGCCATGAAAGTCATTGGACCAACCCATGAAAATGGATAGCTAATAAAAAAGCCAAAAGGAACCGTAAAATAAACATTGTCTTCCGTTGCAGTTGTTGCATTTAGATCAATATTTGAAAAATAGTCTAACAAGGGCATTAAATACGTTCCCTGATGCGCCAGCGTATTTTTGCTTAAATGTTGAATGTCATCCTGCTGAGTGTGGTAGTTAAAATGACCATCAATAAAAGCAAAGTTAAATCCCTGTATGTTTCCTTGTTCTCTAAAAACGGTCAGATCGGTGTCGTTTGGAAGCATTTTGTAAATGCTGTACATAAGTGAATTGGAAACCGGGAATTTTGTTTTTGCATTTGAAAATTCTTTCACCAATGTTTCATTTCCTTTATTGGTTTCCATTAACATATAACTTGGGCCTGAAGAGCCTCTGGCTTCAAAATTTAAAACTAAGCCCACTTCTTTTGCCCAAGGATGTTGATTTACAAAAAGAGCGGCGCCATTTAGTCCTAATTCTTCGGCATCTGAAAAGAGAATGATAATATCGTTTTTGTGTGGTTTTTTAGCATATAAAAAGGCACGAACACCTTCAAGAATAGTGGCAACTCCCGAGGCATCATCGCTTGCTCCTTTAGAGAAAGAATGCGGGGCGCTGTCATAGTGAGAAAGCAATAAAAGTGCTTTTGAATTGTTTGTTCCTTTTATGCGGGCAAGAATATTCTTAGATTTTACGAGAAGACCTTTATCGTTAAGGGTGAATCCTTCCTGAACTGACGTTTCCAAACCGATTCGGTTGAGCTCAAGTTTAAGATAATTGGCTACTAATTCATGATTTGTCGAGCCTACATAATGGGGTTTTTGGGCTATGATTTTAACTTGATTTAGTGCGCGTTCGGTCGAGAATTCGGCAAGAGCTTCTTCATTTTTAGAAACCCATTGGGGCATCATTGTGGCGTATATAATGGCCAGAATGGCTATAACGCATAGAAAGGCTAGTATCGAAGTAGGATTTTTTTTCATGTTGAATATACTAAATTTCTTTTTTCACGAGCATATAATAATCATTGTCCAAAGAGCGATATCCCTGGTCGTATAGAAAATAATAAGTGTTCCCCGTTTTGGTCTGCAAAATATTAGTAAAAAAATCAAAATCAAAGCCTTTGTTCAACATTTTATCTTTTCTTGCTTTTGATTTTCCTTCTGTGTTTAACTCGGACAAAATACGGTAATTTTTGCGTAGCTTATTGTTTATATTTCGCATGAAATTAGTGGTGTCCTTATTGATCTTGTTGTTGTAGGCATTTCGGCAACTATCTGAACAAAATTTCTTGTCTTCACGGCCTACAATCTTTTCGGAGCATTCGAGGCATGTCTTCATGGATCCAACTTTTTAATTTCATATAAATCATTTCTTCGGTCTTTTAAGATTCGTACACTTCCGTGCTCATGGAGTTGTTTTAGTAAATTCAAATCAACATCTACAATTAAGGTCATCTCTGTATTTGGGGTTGCTTCGGCTTTTATTCCATTACTTGGAAAAGCAAAATCAGAGGGGGTAAATACAGAAGCTTGTGCATATTGAATATCCATATTGTTTACTTTTGGTAAGTTGCCTACACAACCTGCAATTGCGACATAACATTCGTTTTCTATAGCCCGTGCTTGCGAACAATGTTTTACACGGGTATAAGCATTTTGTGTATCTGTGAGGAAGGGAACGAATAAGATATTCATTCCTTCATTGGCCATAATTCTTGAAAGTTCGGGGAACTCCACATCATAGCAGATCAGGATTCCAATTTTGCCACAGTCGGTATCAAAGGTTTTAAATTGAGACCCGCCCTTCATTCCCCAATGTTGTACTTCGTTTGGAGTCACGTGAATTTTGGTATACATTTCCGATGTTCCGTCTCGTTTGCATAAAAAACCAACATTGTATAAATTACCATTATCTAAATAGGGCATGCTACCGGTAATGATATTGATATTGTATGAAATGGCAAATTCCTGAAAACGTTTCCGGATCGGGTCAGAGTAACGAGCCAATTCCCGAATTGCTTCCGCTTCTGATAAATGATTGTAATCGGCCATTAAAGGCGCTATAAAGAGCTCCGGGAATAACGCAAAATCACTTCCATAACCGGAAACAACATCAATAAAAAATTCGGCCTGCTCAAATAAAGCTTCCACATTGTTTAACTGACGCATTTGCCACTGAATTAATCCCAAACGAATAACGCTTTTTTCGAGATTGATAAGTTTCGGACTCTCATCGTAATAAACATTGTTCCATTCTAAAAGCACGGCAAATTCTTTGGATTCTTCGTCGCCTTCTAAATAGTTTTTGATGATGCGCAAAACATGAAAGTCATTGCTAAGCTGAAAGGATAGCACCGGATCATGTAATTCTTTGTGTTTTACTTTGTCGATATAATTTTTTGGAGTGAGTTTTCTGGCATGTTGCGCATAATTCGGAATTCGTCCTGCAAAAACAATGGCTTTTAGATTCAGTTGCTCGCAAAGTTCTTTTCGGGCATCATACAAACGACGGCCTAAACGCAAACCGCGGTATTGCGGGTGGATGAAAACATCGATACCGTATAAAATTTCACCATTTGGATTGTGAGTAGAAAAGGTATAATTGCCGTGAATTTGGTTGTAGTTGTGTCTTTTATCGACCAATGTCTCATCAACGATCAAGGACAAGGCAGATCCTACCACTACTCCGTCGGCCAGAATAATCAATTGACCTTCAGGAAATATAGAAAGTAGTTTTTTAATATCGGCAGATCTCCAGTATGAATTGGCCATTTCGGGATACGATTCTACCATTGAGTTCTTCAATTGTTTGTAATCGTCAAATTCCAAATTTCGCAGTTCAACTTTATTGATTTGTGTTTGCATATCGTAGGGCTTTTCTCAAATATACAAAAATATTTCCATTTGCAAACGGTTACAAATAATTACAACCGAAAGTAAATGGTTGGTTACCGAATAGTTATTGAAAGCTGTAGCATCTTTGCCCTGTTGAATTTAATGTACGAATTCACTTATAATAAAATTTAAATAGTATACGCCATGAAAAACAGAGTACAATTAATCGGGAACGTAGGAAACGATCCGGAAATTAAAACATTGGAAAACGGAAAAAAATTAGCGCATTTAAACATTGCAACAAACGAGAAGTACACCAATGAAAAGGGAGAAAAAGTAGAACAAACAGAATGGCATCGTGTGACTGCCTGGGGAAAAACGGCCGAAATTATCGAAAAATATGTCGTAAAAGGAAAAGAAGTTGCGGTAGAAGGAAAGCTTACACACAGAAGTTATGACGATAAAAACGGAGAGAAAAAATACGTCACAGAAGTAGTGGTCAACGAAATCCTGTTTTTAAGTAAATAGTGTTTATTAACGTAATCAAACCCGACAGGTTTTTAAAAGCTGTCGGGTTTATTTTTTTTATAAAATTGAAGCGCCATTTATGTCGGTCGTCAATATTTCACTCATATAATCAAAAAAGGGTCTCATGTTCTTGAAGGTGTCCAGTGCCTGCTCTAAAAAATGCGGACTCAATACTTCCTGATCTGTAAATCGTTTAATAAGTAAAAACTGTTTGTAACGAAGTAAGTCAATAGCTTCATGATCGATATCAAATCCTTTGGGCTTTGTTTTAAGCTGTTCGCCTTGTAGAGTTCCAAATGTGCGGATAAAAGATTCTGAATGCAGTATCTTTTGCATAGGTTCAGGATCGTGGGCAAATTCACTTCTTACGCGTTTTAAGTCTGCCGCATTTGGTCCCCAAAAACCACCGGCGATAAAGCTATTTCCTTGTTCCAAATGATAATAATAACCACCTCGTCTTTCACTCGTGGCACGGGTATAACTACCACCCCAAAAGCTTTTAAAAGGCGTTTTGTCTTTAGAAAAACGAATATCGCGATAAATTCGGTATACACTTTTTTTTCCGGAAGCGGTTTCTAAAACATCGGTTTTGGAGAGCTCCTGCAGTAAAGCACCTGCAAAAGTTTCGATATGATTTAATTCGTTGAGGTAAGTCGTTTTATTTGCATCAAACCAAGGTTTGTTATTGTTTGCTTTAAGCTCTTGCAAAAAATCAAGACTGGATTTTGGGATAGTAATTTGGTTTTTCATAATGAAACAACGGACTCTTAAGATTTATTTAATCAGGTAACTAATTTACAACTGTTCTTTTATTTTTTCAACGAAAGTGGAAATTAGATGTGATTGAATGCGATTTCAACCGCTAAGTTCGCAAAGATTTCGCCAGGTTCGCAAAGAAAAAGATTTGAAATGAGCTAATAGGACTTATATGGTGAAGTTAACCATGAAGTTCACAAAGATTCCGCGAGGAACACAAAGGAAAATCTAAAAGGAGCTACTATCACTTATATGGTGAAAAAAAAATGCTTTGGATAATATGTTTTTTAAACGAATAAAGGACTTTGATTTAAACTAAAAACCCATCAGTAATCTGATGGGTTTTCATATATATATTAAGCTGTCTTTTTTATTAAGTCAAACATAGGACAACGAGAGCAACGTTTCTTTTCACTCTTTTTAAATTTCTCACAACAGCTGGATTTGCAGTTTTCGAGTTTTTTAATCTTGTCAAGGATTTCTTGATTTTTCTTCTTCTTTTTATCCTTTTTTTTGTCCTTGTCCTTAACCTTATCTTTCTTGCTCACAGTACCTCTCAATTATAAAATCGAGGCAAATATAAAAGAATAAAAGTTATTTTTATATGTTCTAAATAAACTTTAACTTTTTTATTTTGGGTTAATAGCTATTGAACTTGTAACGGTTAATTGCTGAATATCACGGTCAAACAAGTAAAGACCGCCTTTGTCGTCTCCAATTAAATTAATTTTATCTAAAATTGACTTAGCTGTAGCCTCTTCTTCGATTTGTTCCGATACGTACCATTGTAAGAAATTATGTGTAGCATAGTCTTTTTCTGAAAAGGTAATATGAACCAATTCATTAATAGACTCTGATACAAAAAGTTCATGGTTGTAAAGCGTCTCAAACATTTCCTTAAAAGTCGAATAACTTGTCTTTGGCTCTTTAAGATCTGTAATTTGTGCATGTCCGCCACGTTCGTTTACATACTTTATCAGTTTAAGCATGTGCGCGCGTTCCTCATCTGATTGTGTGTACATAAATTGAGCAATTCCTTCTAATCCGTGTACCTCTGCCCAACAAGCCATTGAAAGGTAAGTTTGTGAAGACTCGGCTTCAATTCTGATCTGCTTGTTCAGTGCTGCTTCTATATTTTTTGATAACATAATCTTGATTTTTTTGTAAAGTTATATAATTTTAGGCAATTAAGAACCTGATTGCCTTTTGTAGGAATTAATTCAGATTCAGACTAAATACAATGAAATCAGCTTCTTCTAATTTAAATGGAGCTTATTTGTTTTTAATTCGGGTGCAATCAGTTCCATCTAAAGACTTCGTTTTGGTTTCAATTATAACCGTCTGTAAATTTAAGCATTTTATATTCTTTGGTATCCGTATCATAATAACCCAGAATGAAATAATCTTTAAACTTTATGATACTTTGAAACGAAACTTCATCATGTTTGTCTACAAATAAATTGATTTTATCGGCGGCAAGAGGCTGCTGTTGCTCTGTGGTATACCCCAATTTTTTATCCCAGATACTTTCAAAGTACACAGTCTTGCTTTGAATATCCGGATAAGAAAATCCATCAAAACTCTGATAGCTTGGTTTATTGATCCCTCCAAAAGTGATAAACAGATTCGTTTTGTTTTTAAAAACAGATAACCCGATGTCTAAAGTAGCCAGGTGTTGTAGAAATTTAGCGGTGTTTTTTAATTCTTTCGGACTATAGATGTCTCTTTGGATTAACAAAGGAGAATTTTTAAAACGTATTGTGTCATTTTTCGAAACAACAATGCTCTTTAATACTTGTTCGGACTCAAGGTCTTTTATATCAAACAAAAATTCATCTTCAGTTGTGTTAATTTGGTATAGTTTGTTCTCGTGATAAAAAGAGTTAGAGGATCTGGCCCATTTTTTAGCAGGAGGCTGCAGGAAATTCTTCTCTTTTATGTCCAGACTAGTCAAATTAATGTCGAACAATTGTGTGTTGGTAACATTCTGGTCCAAAGTCAGGATGAGACGCTGTGGCAATAAATACAATTTGGTTTTACTAACGGTTTTAAACAAAGGATTGTATTCACCGGATTCCATTTTTTCAATAGGGTTTTCGGTAAGAATCTGATTGAACGTTCTGGATTGTGTTTTTCGGTCTTTGAAGGTAAAAGGAGAAAAATCGAGTTCTCTTTCTTCCACAGTTCCATTCTTGAAGACGTATAGAATTAGTTTTGGCTCTGTTTTATGTTGCGTTAACAGATTAAATGCATTGTCTTTTTGATATTGGGTAACAATAGGCTGAATCTTTGCAGGAAAATTAAACTTCAAAGCCTTAACTGTTTTGTCTTCAAAGTAATATTTGACAATTATAATGTCTTTCAGTTCTTCTGAATACCAATACAAACTTGGATTTCCGTCTTCACCAAAACTGTAGCCAAGCAAAGACCTTTTTTCATAATAGGTCATTGCACCTGCAAATTGATCTCTTAGAAAAAGGGCGCTGTTGTACTTTAAAATCGTAAAATTTCCCTGTGATGCCACAAAGACAAATACTTCGTGTGTTACAGCGTTTTCAAAATTTAAGATCTGATCGTTTTCCCGTATCTTTTTTAATTCCAGCGAATAAGAAGCCAGTACAGTCTGACTCAATAGCATAGATTGGTACATTACAGCTAAAAACAGAATTATTTTTCTCATATTTTTTAGAATAGAATCAATTCAAAATCGCGGACTTTATTTTGTTTAGGAATTCATTAACTCCTGAAAAGAGTCAACAAACTGTCCCAGGTGTAAACCATCCATTAGACCGTGATGCACATAAACAGCCATCGAAATGGTTCTTTTTCCTGTTTCTGCCGTCATCATTTTCCCAAAAGAAACTTTAGGACAACTATCTGGATAGGTAAAACTGCGGGCATGGGTAAGCGAAGTGAAATTTAACCACGGTATTGCCGAAAAATGAATGACATTATCGTCTTTAAATTCACGGGTATAAATTCCAGTTGTATTTTGAACGCGTTTGACTTCTGCTAAAGCATTTTGCTCAAAAATTTTGAAATCAGGATGATACTCCATTAAAGAAAACCCAAAAGTCCCATCTTCGCGACCAATTGTTGCCGAAGCATCAATACGATCGTAAATGTAGATTTTGTCCTCTGAGATTCGATATCTAAAATTCTCAATTGCATTTACGGCTACTAATGTTTTATGCAGGTAATAAATGAAAAAAGAAGTATTCAGACTTTTGGCGGTTTGATAGGCTTTGGTACAATCAATCTCAACAGTCGCGCCAAAGAAGGGTTCTTCCATTTGTTTAAAATGGGCAAAATGTTCTTTTCTATTCCAATTCTCGAGGTCTAAAAGTGTTTTCATTACAATAAATTATTAAGCACTTCGGTTATTTTTTCGAAGGAGCTAAAATGTTGGTGTTCTACTTTATGATTGATTTTTTCGTGTTCCCAAGTCGTATGAAAAGGAATGTGTACGGCATAACCGCCAATTTCCAGTACAGGCAATACATCCGATTTTAGAGAGTTTCCAATCATCAGAAATTCATGGGATTGAATGTCCAAACGACCTAATAATTTCTCGTAATCAATTTGTTGTTTGTCTGACATTACTTCAATATGGTGAAAATAATGACCTAATCCCGAACGATGCAATTTGCTGTGCTGGTCTTTTAAATCTCCTTTTGTGGCTACTACCAATTTGTATTTGCCATGCAATGCCTCTAGTGTTTCTTCTATTCCGTCCAGAAGTTCAATGGGTTTCTCGAGTAATTCTTTCCCATATTGAATAATTTTCTGAATTACCTCAACCGGAATGGTATTGTTTGAAATGATCATCGCTGCTTCAATCATCGAAAGAATATAACCTTTGATTCCGTAACCGTATAAAGGTAAGTTTTGAATTTCTATTTTAAACAATTCCTGCGAAATACCTTGGTGTGAAAGATAATCTTCCATCAAAGCACAGAATTTATGTTCGGTTTCCTGAAAGTAAGGTTCATTAACAAACAAAGTATCATCGGCATCAAAGGCGATTACTTTTAAATTTGGAATTTTGTTTTTATGTAACATATAGGGAGGTGTTTTTTTTGTTTCAGGTTTTTTTTGTTTCAGGTTTTGCGGCCGACTAAAATGATTTTGAATACATCTGCTCGGTTAGCTATATCTGCGTGTTTTTTTGTTTCAGGTTTTTTTTGTTTCAGGTTTTGCCGCCGATTACAATGATTTTGAATACATCTGTTCGATCAGCTCGATCTGCGTGTTTTTTTGTTTCAGGTTTTGCCGCCGATTACAATGATTTTAAATACATCTGTTCGATCAGTTCAATCTGCGTGCTTTTTTTGCCACAGATTAAAATGATTCCAAAGATTTTCAAATAAATCTGCTTAATCGGCTAAATCTGCGTGCTAATTTTTTTGCCATGAATTCACGAATTATTTGTTCAAATCTGTTTGATTCGTTTCATTTGCCAGCTAATTTTTTTGCCACCGATTAAAATGATTTTAAAGATTTTCAAATAAATCTGCTTGATCAGCTAAATCTGCGTGCTATTTTTTTGCCACTGATTAAAGTGATTTTTTATAATTCAAATTCAAACAAAATCAGTGTTAACCTGCTTAATCAGTAAAATCGGTGTGTGAATTTCCCACCCCAAGTTCGCAAATAGTTTCAATTCAAATAAAAAAAAGAGTCCGCGTAAATCCGTTTAATCCGCAAAATCCGAGTGCAATTTTCAGACCGCAATTTCACAAATGTTACTTAGAAAAAACCTTTTTCAACGAAATGGTCTTATCATAAAACGTGATTCTGATTCCGAAAAGCAAAATGATTCCGCCAAAAACCATTTGTAAAGTTATTTGTTCTTCCAAAAACAACCAAGCTAATATCGAAGTAATTACAGCCTGACTCAATAAACTTAACGAAACCCTCGTTGCGCGCATGTGTTGTGTGGCGTAACTTATCGAAAGCCAGGCACACAATTGACAAATTACCGCCTGAAGCACCAATACAAACCAACCCATATCGGAGAATCCTGTAAAAGGTTGATCCAGCGAATAACAAAGAATTCCCAAATAAATGCTGGAGGCCAACAAGCTGATGGTCATAAAAGATAAAACATCAACATGAGAAAGCACATTTTTACTGACTAACAGATAAATCGAATAAAGGATTCCGGATAGCACCGCAAACAGAAAAGCCTGATCGAAGTTTAATTCCATGAAAAAACCAAAACCAACCAAAGTTATCATTCCGAATAAGGAGACAGCTGTTCCGATCCAGAAGTTTGTGGCGGGTTTTGTGTTCAAGAAGAAAAAAGAACCAATTCCAACCCAAAGAGGGGACAAGTTGGTTAGTAACGAAGCCTGTGTGGCACTTGAATCCTGAATGGCGATGTTCCAAACGGCAACATCCGAAGAGAATAAAACACCACAAAGTGCTGCCAAAAGAGTAAATCTTAAAGTTGGCATTTTAAAATTTTTACTCAAAAGCACATACGGTAAAAGCAAAATAACCGCAAAAAACATTCGGTAAAAAGCAGAAATTAATCCCGGTGCTAAACGTAATTTTACCAATATCGGGAAAATCGAAATACAAAGTATTCCGCCGATTAAAGCTAATCTTGGTTTTGTTATTTTCATTTGGAATGTCCTAAGCTTAGTAGCGCCGAAGCAAAGCTTAAATTATTGGAGTTAGGTTACTTTATTTGATTGTTGTTAATCTCAAAAAAATCAGGTAAACTTTCATAGAAATAACTCGGGTGATTTTATTTAAAGTAAGTCTTCCAATCAGTTCTGAGTGTGAAAGCGTGTTTAATAAATCTTCAATTTCGCTTAAGATTTTTAAACTATATGTTGAACTTTCATTTTGAATAACGTAATATTCGAGAATATTTTCTAATTGAAGTTTAGCTAAAGGGGACCAAATTATTTCTTTTTTAACCATTCCCGCATTTCTGAAATTACTTCATCATTCGTATGAAAATCACCTTTTTTAATTTCGTTTCGGCCATTTTCGATAGCATTATTTTGCTCAGATGACAATTCATAAAGAGCTTGCTCAGACGAATCAAATATAGTTTGAAGAGCATTGAGGAAATTCAAATCATTAGAATCTTTAATTCTTGAGATCAGGTTTTTTTTTATTTGTGCAGTCATGTCCATAACCTTTCTTTTATACTCAAATTTAAAGATTTATTTCTAAAATAGTTAGATTGGTTCCGATTATTTCTTAGAAGATCAAAATACAAAATATTCCAATGATTGGTGTTAATCTTGGTTTCATTTTGATTAGGTATTTACTTTTCGGATTTAAAGTTACTCTGAAAAACTAAAAATCTGATATTTTTTATTTTCCTTATTATAATTTCCTAAATACAAAGAGGTATTGAATTTGAAAAGAATCAGATCCTTATACAAGTCTTTACTGAAAATAGAGGTTCTTGTCGTAATTTCTTCGTTTTCTTCCAGAAACGCTCTTGCTTTTTCAAAGGCAGAAGTTTTAATTGTATCTTCCAGATGATTAAAATTAGCATCAAACAAACAAGTGGTGTAAACAACGTTTTTATCTTTATAAGAAATCAAATTTTCGAGGGTATAGCCTGGACTAATTGAAAAATACACACCAGAGGAGAAACCTCCTGCACCGATACCCATCCCTGCTCCATTTGGAGATGAATGAACGATATCCTGAGAACTTCCTATGACGGTATAGTATAAACCATTTAAACTATAACAGGATATACTTGGACGTGAGTTGTTGATTTTACGGATAAACTGTTTAGGTTTTTCAAGGACTCGTTTCTTGCTAAGACTACCTACTTCCTGAAAAACAGCGGTGTTTTTAAAGGAGATTTCCTCCTCGCGTAAGGTTTTATATTTGTTAATTATTGTACCCTCCAGATCACTAATTGTAAAAAGTAAAACGTCAGGATTTGTCTTTATCTGAAGAATTTTGTCATCGATTAAAAATGAATTTGACTTAAATAGAACAGATTCATATTCCCCTCGTGTTACGACCGGTTTTTTAATTGATTTTAAATTGGCTGTAAAATCATTTAAATTAATTCTTAAAATATCTGTAAAATGGGGATTGTTGTCTATTGTAAAAATAATTTCATCCTTTTTATAAGTGTACAGTTTAAATTGTTCTCTGCTCAATGCCAAAGAAGGCGGGCTGTCGTTACTGATGGTTTGTACAGAAAAATCCCAGGATTCTTCTGTCAGAACGGTGTGTAAATTTGCAGGAGCGGCTGATTTATTTTTAAATTCGAAGTTTGATAAATCGACAATTCGGGTGTTTAAAACGCCATTATCAAAGATGTAAAATTTTAAATTACCGGACTTTTTAAGAATTGTAATTAAATAGAAAACATTATTAATGGTTAATTCTTTAAAGACTTTCTCTTTGTCAAATTCTAATTCGAAAGTAGTTGCTCCTGTTTCTTTTTTAGTGAAATTAAAAAATTGAGAGATGATTTTTTTTCTGTCTTTAGAACCCCAGAAAAGTAAATAATTATCGTCTTTTTGACTGTAACCAAGTATGTCTGTATAGCTTTTTTCTAATCTTGGATGTGACAATGAATCATTAATAGTAAATGTACTATCAAGTTTAACAGAAGTAACTTTTTCGTTATCATTCAAAAACAACACGACTTCTTTTTTGGTTTCGTTTACGACTTGAAGATAATCTCTCTTTCGCTCTAGTTTTAAATTGAATTCTTTTACCAGATCTTGTGAAAAAGAGTTAACAGTATTGAAGAGCAGGCAAATAAATAATAATTTTTTAATCATGGGTTTAATCTGAATTTTTTGGCGAAGATCTTGCTTTTTAGTGAAATTTGAGGAGGTAGAAGAGGTGTTTTTTTGATAATTATTGAAGTCCTGAGATTGTGCCTTTAATAAATTTAAAAAGAGAACGGTTAAAAATAAAAATTCCCGATAAAATCGGGAATTATATTTCTAGTCTGCAAATTTTCTGATGATGTATTCTTTTGTTGTATTGTCGTAATATCCTAAATAATAATTGGAATCCATTTTAAACAAAGTTTGAGAAGAGACATCGGTAATGTCATCAAAAAATGTTCTGATTTTGTCAAATGCAAGTGGCTTGAGCTCCGTTTTGACATGATTGTTATCTTTGTCAAAGAGAGATTCTATTTTTACAACTTTTCGGTTGTTATACGAGTTAAAACTATCCATTGTAGGGTTGTAATAATATATTGTAGCTAGCGCAATGCCGCCAACAAGTCCAAATGCGCTAAAAGCCACTACTTCTGCTCCCGTATTTTTTTGTGCAGAGACACCTCCAAGTGTAATCAAAGTATTTTCACCAAGGTGATAACATGAAATTCCGGAATTTAGACTGTTTATTTTTCGGATAAACTGTGAACTGGTTTCTAAAATTCTTTTTCCTCCAAAATCACCACCTTCCTGATAGATCTCAGAGTTTTTAAAATCGATTGGGCTGCCTGCATCAACATGAAATTCTTTTAAATTATTTCCGTCTAAATCTTTTATAGTAAAGAAAAATGAATCTGATGAGCTTTTGATTTGATAGAGCTTATGGTCAAAATAGAATGAGTTTGAATTTAAGTCCGTACGGGGTATGATAAGAATGATTGGTTTGCCAATGACTTTTTCTGTTGCTGTAAAGTTTTTTAAATCTATGGTAATAAGTTGGGTATAATCTACATTAGCGTCAAGTGTAATTATCAATTGATTATTAGAAAAGTAACATTTTCTCTTTTTTGCACCATCAGTTATAGAAGTTGGGTTCTCGCTGATGATGTTTTGTAAAGAAAAAGGACTTTCAAACGGAAGTAAATTTTCCGCAAAAATCCCGTAGAGATTTGTTTTGGTATAATTGCTTTTATAAAAGCGAGAATTACTTAAGTCTATTATCCTTGTTTCATACTTACCTCCCTGGTCAAAAATGTGAAGCTTAAAAAGATTACTTTTTTTAATGACAGTTAAAATATAGAATTTATCTTCTGAACTAAATTTTTGTAAATGAATTTCGTCTTTAAAAGGCAAAGTATATTGGTGTATGACAATCTTGCGGGTTTGGAAATTATACAATTGTGAGAAAATCTGTTTGTAGTCATTAGAGGACCAATACAATCTAGCATTCATCTTGTTGGTATTGTAACCAATCATATTGTCATATAATTTTATGTTTGGTCTTTCGGCAGAAATACTATCGATAATCTGCATTTTTTCATTAAGAACAAGAGCCTTTACTTTTTGCTTATCACTAATGAATAAAGTGGTTTCTTTTTTTGTATTATTTACGATTTGAAAAACATCTCTGTTTCGTTTTAGTTCAATAGGAGTATAATTTACCAGATCTTGTGAAAAAGAGTTAATAGTATTGAGGAACAGGCAAATAAATAATAATTTTTTAATCATGGGTTTAATCTGAATTTTTTGGCGAAGATCTTGTTTTTTAATGAAATTTGAAGAGGTAGAAGAGGTGTTTTTTGATAATTATTGAAGTCCTGAGATTGTGCTTTTAATAAATTTAAAAAGAGAACGGTTAAAAATAAAAATTCCCGATTTTATCGGGAATTATATTTCTAGTCTACAAATTTTCTAATGATGTATTCTTTTGTTTTGGTATCGTAGTAACCAAAATAATAGGCATCTGTTTTAAATAGTGTCTGAGATGAAACATCATTGTCTTTGTCGAGAAAAGTTCTGATTTTATCAAATGCCAATGGTTGCAAATCTCCTTTCACGTGTTTTCCTTCTTTATCGAAAAGACCTTCCATTTTAACCACTTTTCGGTTAGAATAAGCGTTAAAACTCTCCATAGTAGGATTAAATGCGAAAGATCCGATTAAAGAACCAATAAACCCAAATTGGTTCATTACAGATTGTCCGCCTGATTGCTGGGATCCGGCAGAAACACCTCCGAAAGTTATTAAAGTAGTATCACCAAGGCGATAACACGCAAGAGCTGAATTTAGATTAGTTGTTTTTCTAATAAATTGAGAAGAAGTTTCGAGCGTTTTTTTGCCACCAAAGAATTCATTGCCTTCCTGAGAAATCTCTGAATTTTTAAACTCAATTGGTTTATCTTCCGTAGCAGTATATTGCTGTAGCAGATTGCCGTCTAAATCGTTTATAGTAAAATGAAGGATATCAGACGAAGATTTTGTCTGGTATATTTTATGGTCAAAATAGAAAGAATTTGAGTTGATGTAGATCGAAAATCCTGAACTGCTTATATCAGAAATAGGTGGCGATTTAATAATTTTTTCAACGGCAGAATATTTCTCCAGATCAATTACAATGACTTGTGTGAAATTTACATTCAGGTCAATTGTTATAACGAGTTGGTTTTTGCTAAAATAACACTTTCTCTTTTTCGAACTATCGTTTAACGAAACAGGGTTTTCAGTATTGATGTTCTGTAATGAAAAAGGGGCTTCGGCAGGTAGTAAATTTTGTTCCAACACACCATATAAGTCAGACTTTACATACTTGCTTTTGAAAAAATGAAATCCTTCTAGATCAATAACTTTTTCGATGTAATTGCCTTGTTTGTCAAAGATGTGAAGTTTTAGACTATTACTGTTTTTTAGTACAGTCAGAATATAAAAGTTGTCATTTTCGCTGAACTTTTGCAAAACTTTTTCGTTTTTTAATGCTAAAGTATATTCTTTGGTAGTGATTTTTCGGCTAGTGAAATCATACAACTGAGCAAAGATATTTTTATAGTCATCAGAAGACCAAAAGAGTCTCGTATTGTTGCTGCTTCTATTGTAGCCAATCATAAAGTCGTATTTTTTTGCATCAGGTTTTGCTGTAGAAATACTATCTGTGATTTGCATTTTTTCATTAAGCTGAATAGCTTTTACGTTTGTCTTGTCGCTAAGAAACAAAGTAACTTCTTTGGTATCATTGTTTACAGACGGAAAAATATTGAGATTCTTTTTTAAAGTAAGCGGAGTTGAACTCACGATGTCCTGAGAAAAAGAAGTCATACTGTTTAATGTCAAACAGATGAATAGTATTTTTTTGATCATGATATAGTTTTTTGCAAATATCTTGATTTTCTGATAAAAAAAGGGTTATGTTGAATGTTAATTGTTTGATCTACTGTTAAATATGCGAATCTGTTAAGTAAGTTTCATACGCTTTCTTGCGAAAATATCATTTTGAATAGCCTCCTGCTTTATCTAAATGTCATTAAGTTAAGGATTGCTTAAAAAAGTCTCACGCAGATTCTGCAGATTTTAGCAGGATGTAATAAAAAAAATCCGCAAAATCTGCAGAATCTGCGTGAAAAAGCTCTTAACTTAATGACATTGTGCTCTAGCTGGAGGAATATAGTTAAGATTAAACATTAAATGGCTTTAGCCAAAATATATCCAGCTTCTTTTGGCTAAAGCCAATTACTCATCTCTCAATCAATGTACCTCCAGCTAAAGCAGGAGGCTATTCAAATAGCAACAAATGGAAAAAGAATAATTAACTAGCAACGTTTGTGCAATCGAAAATAATAGGAACAAGAAACCCTCGCTTTAGATGTGCAAAAATACTCATATGAGTAGATTTCCCGTGTTTCCATAGGGTCATCATGGCGAGGGAGTGTTTATGTTAATTTTAAACGTAAGTTTAATGGTTATTTCCTGTAATTCTGTCATTTCGACGAAGGAGAAATCACACCAGAAATTCCACATAGAAAATCGCCAATCTTTGTCGAGTTACGTGTGTGATTTCTCCTTCGTCGAAATGACAAAACGAGGTTTTTTTTAATAAACTAAATTTTTACATCCAATTTTTTAGTTCTCCACAGTTTTTGAAATTGATCCTTTTTTTAGACAATTAATTATTGGTGTAAAAAATAAAACGCGCGAATCTATTGGTAGTTTCACGCGTTTTGTTTTAGTCGCTAGGCATTCATAATTTGATTACAAGCCTGCTCAATTTGTTGCTCCGAAAATGGTTCCAACGCTTTTGCTAACATGCGACTGGTTTTTAGACAGCCTTTCATCTTAGCTCTTAGCTCGAGGTTATTACCCATTTCGGTTTCCAGAATCATGTCGAAGATTTCGGCTAGGTATTCTGGTTGATCTTTAAATTCTCCTTCGAACCAAAGTTCTGAAAGGAAATTTGCTACGGATAGCATCACATCCTGATGCGATGTGTTTTGATTTTCTTTAGTCATAATCGAAAAATTTAAAACGTACGAAACCCTCGCTTTAGGTGTGACTAAATATCTCGAAAGATAGATTTAGGGCAGTTTCCTGCTCCCGCACCATGGCAAGGGTTCGCTTATGTTAACTTTTAATAAAAATTATTGAAAGTTTTGTAAGATATTTAGTCGATACAAAAGTATTAATAAATATCGATTTGACTGTTTAATAAGTAGGAAATTTCTTTAATTATTTATATCTGTAGAGGCCTAATTTACCGTTTCACCATTCGGAGCATCAGCATCCGGATTAATGAAAACCAATTTGCCTTCTGCATTTGTAGTCATTAGAATCATTCCCTGACTTTCTACACCACGTAAAGCTCTTGGTGCTAAATTGGCCAGAACAGAAACACGTTTTCCGATAATTTCTTCGGGAGTAAAGCTTTCTGCAATTCCTGAAACAATCGTACGAACGTCAATTCCAGTGTCTACTTTTAATACTAATAGTTTGTTTGCTTTTGGCATTTTTTCAGCTTCAAGGATCGTTCCTACACGAATGTCCATTTTAGCGAAATCTTCAAACTGAATTAAATCTTTTTGAGGTTCAGCCTTTTTGTTCTCAGCGATATTAGCTGTTTTGGTAGCTTCCAATTTGTCTATTTGTTTTTGTATTTCTTCGTCTTCGATTTTAGCGAAAAGCAATTCAGCTTCACCAATTTTATGTCCTGTTGGGAATAAATTCCAATCATTAAATTCCAAATTCCAATTTAGGTCTTTGATGTTTAGGATTTTAGAAAGTTTTGTAGCTGTAAAAGGTAAAAATGGTTCTGCCAAAATGCTTAGCGCTGCTGCGATTTGCAAGGCCACATACATTTGAGTTTTTACACGCTCCGGATTGTCTTTTATTACTTTCCAAGGCTCTTCGTCTGCCAGATATTTATTTCCTAAACGAGCCACATTCATTAATTCACCTAAAGCTTCACGGAATCTGTAACGCTCAACTGAGCTTGAAATCACGGCTGGGTAGGCTTTTAATTCTGCTAAAGTTGCTTCGTCAATTTCTGTAAATTCATTTGGCGTCGGAATAAATCCGTCGTAGTATTTGTTCGTTAAAACAACCACACGATTAATGAAGTTTCCGAAAATAGCAACTAATTCATTATTGTTTCTTGCCTGAAAATCCTTCCAGGTAAAATCATTATCCTTTGTTTCCGGAGCGTTAGAAGTCAATGCATAACGCAAAACGTCTTGTTTCTCTGGGAATTCTTCTAAATATTCGTGTAACCAAACCGCCCAGTTTTTAGAAGTCGAAAGTTTATTTCCTTCCAAATTCAAAAACTCATTTGCAGGTACATTGTCCGGTAAAATATAACTTCCTTCTGCTTTTAACATCGCAGGGAAAATGATACAATGAAAAACGATATTATCTTTTCCGATAAAGTGCACTAATTTTGTGTCTTCATCTTTCCAATACGGTTCCCAGTCTTTTCCTTCACGCGCCGCCCATTCTTTGGTCGACGAAATGTATCCGATAGGAGCATCAAACCAAACGTATAGTTTTTTGCCTTCAGCACCTTCAACCGGAACATCAATTCCCCAGTCTAAGTCACGCGTTACCGCACGAGGTTCTAATCCACCGTCTACCCAGGATTTAACCTGTCCGTAAACATTCGGTTTCCAGTCGTTTTTATGTCCAACCAAAATCCATTCCTGCAAGAATTCAGTATATCGGTCTAAAGGTAAAAACCAGTGTTTTGTTGATTTCAGAATCGGAGTTTCTCCTGTAATCGTTGATTTAGGGTTAATTAAATCGGTTGCATTTAGCGTAGAGCCACATTTTTCGCACTGATCGCCGTAGGCTTCTTCGTTGCCACATTTTGGGCACGTTCCAACTACAAAACGATCTGCCAAAAACTGATTGGCTTTTGCATCGTACAATTGTTCTGTAACTTCTTCAATAAAATCGCCTTTATCATACAACGTTCTAAAGAATTCCGAAGCGGTATCATGATGAATTTTAGCAGAAGTTCTGGAATAATTATCAAACGAAATTCCGAAATCAGCAAATGATTTTCTGATAATTCCGTCGTATTTATCAATAACTTCCTGCGGTGTAATTCCTTCTTTTTTTGCTTTCATCGAAATGGCAACACCATGTTCATCACTTCCGCAAATAAAAGCAACATCTTTTCCTTGTAAGCGTAAATATCTTGAATAAATATCTGCAGGCACGTAAACCCCCGCCAAATGCCCAATGTGAATAGGTCCGTTGGTATAAGGCAATGCAGCTGTAATAGTATATCTCTTTGGATTCTGTATCATAACTCAATTTTATTGGGTGCAAAAATAAGCAATAGAATCGAGATTTTAGTATGTCACTGAGATTCGGTATGAAAAGACAGAATTTTAGAGAGGAGATGTTTGGTGTTTTTTTAAGCGTTTTGAATTAATCTCGCAAAGTCGCGAAGTCGCAAAGTTTTTTTGGTTTTGTGTTTCTTTTAAAAAAGGGGGTGAAGTTTTGTCTTTTGAATTAATCTCGCAAAGTCGCGGAGTCGCAAAGTTTTTTTTGGTTTTGGGGTAAAGTTTGGAGTCTTTTTCTTTGCGTCTCTGCGACTTTGCGAGATTTTAGTTATCAGTGAGATTCGTTGTAAAAACATAGACCTTTGCAGAGAAGATGTTTTGTAAGTCTAAGCAAAGCCGAACAGTCAGGCTGAGCGAAGTCGAATTGTCAGGCTGAGCGAAGTCGAAGCCCCGATTCCTCTAAAGCTAACAAACCCCAAAATCCGTATATTTGTAAACGCAATTACTAAGAGTAGAAATCATGGCAAAAGGACCCGAAAAAAACACCAAAAACAAGGCTTTACATACCAAATTGCTGAATAGGAAAAAGGCTAAAATTCAGGAAGAAAAAAGAGAAAGAACCTTGCGGTTGAAAGAGCTGGTAGCAAAAATGAATCAGAAAAAGAAAGATGACGAGGCTAATAACCAATAAATTCTATTGTTTTTAAGTTGAAAAACGTTCGTTTAAATAGACTTAATTTAAACTAGCCCCTTTGAACTAAAAAACCTCCTGTTCTTGCAAATCCTTCGCAATATATTTTGCAATCTTTGTTGAAAAAACAAAGCAATTTTATGAGCAAGACTAAATTAATCATCAATAAAAATGGATCTATTAAGATAGAAGGTGATTTCGAAATAATGGACCCGGAAGGAACAGTATACGGATTACAAGGAAGAGCTGCATTAGGTCTTTGTCGTTGTGGATTATCAGCAAACAAACCTTTTTGTGACGGTGGACACCGTAATAATTTCGAACACGATTCAATTGCATTCGATTTGCCACCGATGAAAACGAATTAAGAATTTGATTTTTAGTTTATTTAAAATATAAAAAACCGCATTACTGATGCGGTTTTTTTATGTCTTTGTATTTTGAAAGAGCAATAAAAGCTGCTGATTTACATGGGATTCCAATCGATTATAAAAAGCTTGCATAATATTATAAATTGATTACTAATGGTTGTAAAGCATAAGTTTAATTAAAGTATTGGTTTTTTATTTGTTATGCGCCATTCTTTGTCGGGATGATTTGGCTGATTATAAGGATTATGAAGATTACTTTTATTCCCGCAATAATTGTTTCTTTGTAATTCGGGCGATTTGTTTTGGTGGCGAGACGATTGATACCACATTAAAAGGCAGACATTATTTTTTATATCAAGGAAAGGAATATTATCTTCGAATTATCGTTCATATTGTTTTATGTTTGAAGGTGATAAAAGTTCAAAACAACGTTTTTCATGCTGTTTTGGTTGCATTATTTATTGTTTGCGAACTTTCGTTTATTTTCAGATTATTTGATATGGACTAGAAGACCAATTTATTTGTAATAAGATATGGTACAAAAAAGAGTTAAAATATTATTTTTTATTCTTGTTTTTCTAAACAAAGGAATAGCTCAAAACAAGATAAATCTTTTTTCAGAAATCAACTACAATTCAATTCCCTCGGTAGCTTTAAAGGAATACAAATCGGTTCAGGATCGTGACAGCAGATTTCAGAATCCAAAGATTGCTTTAGGAGTCGGAATTTCAGGAGGTGGATCCAGAGCACAGTTTTTTAGTATGGGGGTGCTTTTGGGACTGGAAGAAATAGAAGAAAGCAATTCGCAGCGTAACTTTTTAAGTGAAATAGACTATTTTTCAACCGTTTCAGGAGGCTGTTATTCAGCCGGATATTATTTAACCATATTGAAAAATAAATTGCATCATGACAACTGTAGTTTTAATGAGTTTTATTTTTCTAAAGCAGACGCTTACAAATCAGATATAAATAAATCGGCCAATGTTTTCTCGCTTCTCAATAATAGCAGAAACGAAAAAGGGGAAAAAGTATCCATGTCACAGCGTTTAGATTTGGAGGTTTTGCAGTTTGACAGTTCTAATCCCGAAAACCCGGAGAAATTTAAAACTCAAATGCTTTTGTCTGATTTTTTCATTCCAAAAGAGAGCAAGCAGAATCCCGAGTTGCCAATGCTGGTTGCCAACGGAACGGCTTATAATAATGGGGAGCGTTTCCCGTTTATGCCGCATATTATTCGGGGTTTAAAAATAAATTCTTCACTGGCTCCCAATAAAGCGCCGATTTCACTTAATGAAAATAACATCAACGATGGTTATGACTTCCCGTTGACGTATGCCATTACAGCAAGTTCTGCCTTCCCGGGTGTGCTTCCCAAAACAAAATTCGGGATCAAAGGTCAGGACAAAATACTATGTGTGATAGATGGCGGGGCTTCCGATAACATGGGATATCAAACCTTAATAGAATTACTCCATGACGATGTCAAAGTAGAAGATAAGAACAAAAAAGCCCTTTTTATAGATTGTTTGGGACAGGGAAAGAAGGAGCCCTTTATAAATGATGTAAAAATCAGATTGATTTCGTTGTTAGAGACCGCTTCCTTATATACCGTTCAGACGCGATACATCACTTTTGAAAATGATGTTGAAAATGTGCTGGAAAAGTATAAAATACCAATTAGCAATTACCAGGTGATTGGTTTTACAACATTACGGGATTACTTATCAAATTTGAAGAAAGATCAGGATTATGAAGATTTGGTTACAGAATTAAAAAACACGGATGACACAGCCAGTAACTGGTTGAAACTACAAACGGATTTTAAAACGCAATTAGTGGCAAAGTTTGGGACTGATCGTTTTGCAAAAGACAAAAATGGCGAAGTAATTCTATCCAGTTTAGGAAAAGATATGTTTAAAGATTTTGGGGCGAGTGAAGTTTTAATGTTATATGAATATGCCTCCCATGTGGAAACAAAGTTGAAGACAAAAAACGAAGAAAAAGAGATGTTGTTATTGGCCGGACGTTTTGCGGTTTTTATAAAAACTAACGAATTAAAGGAATTACTGGTGGAACATAAAGGATTTTAGAAAGGACTAAAAAGCCGCATAGTAATGCGACTTTTTAGTAGAAATAAGTAGTTAGATGTACAGTTCGCCCCGCATTGTAATAACAGAAGAACCTCCAACCAAAATATCATTTTTGCGTTCCATAACCTCAATCAACGAAGCCTGGTTTAGTTTGACACCTTGCAGGATTTTATATTCTTTATTAGGTTCTGCATATCTGTTTTTTGTTAAAAAACCAATTAAAGGCCCAGCCGCAGTACCTGTAGCGGGATCTTCTTCAATTCCGATAATAGGATTAAAAAACCGTGCTTCAACAATATGATCCTCAGATGGATCGGAAACAGAGAAACAATAGAATCCCTCAAATTGATATTCTTTTGAGATTTCTATTAAAAGTTTACTGTCTGGAGTACACTCATTAAGTAATTTACTATTTCTCAACGGAACCATTGTGTGTGCAACCTCTGTCTCAACAACAGTCGGAACTAACATGTCGATTTCTAAGTCTTTTATTTTTAAACCAAGCGCAATAGCAATTTTATAAGTCGGTATCTGTTGTTTAATAACGGCAGATTTTTGGTGCATCTGCACAATAGGATAGTGTGTTTCAGGATCAAATTTTACCGTTATAGGTATCGAAGCATTTTTCATAATCACAAAACGATTGTGCTCTTCTTGTTCTTCAAATATGGGGATTTTTTTTAATAATGCACCACAAACTGCACCAAGCAGATTGTGTCCGGCACCGTCAATTTCAAAACCAATCGGCGTAAACGATCGTACATTCAGCGCTTTCTGTTCTGCAGAATAATAAACAAATGAAGTTTCAGAATAGCCAAATTCTTTCGCAATATTTTGATAGACTTCTAATTCTAAATTACCATCGGTAAAAACAACAGACAATGGATTGCCTTTATAACTTGTATTAGAGAATACATCTAAAACATAATATTCTAAAGCGATCTTTGCTCTCATTGATTTTCTTTTTAAATAGATTTTTGTTGATTTTATAAAATGCTACAAGTTAGCAATTGTTCTTATTGTCCATAAAAATAGTGTAAATAAGATAAAGTAAAGTAGTACTTTGTTTACTTTTTGGTTTTCAAACTTCATAACAAAAAATAAGAGGTTTGTAAAAGTGTCATTTCGAGCGAAGTCGAGAAATCGTACCTGAAATTCGACAAAGTAATAAGTAGTATTGATTGAGTAAGCTAAGGCTTCTACTTGTTATAAAGGGCAAGATTTTGAAAACCAAAGGGCTAAAAGAACTATTGACAGAGTATTAAGGATTTTAGCTTTTATTTTTATCTCGTAGTGGCTTTAAGAGTAGGAAATATCTATATATTTGCGATCTTAAAAAAAAATAAATAAAGCCATTTATGATGAAAAATCTAAAGAAAATTGTGTTTTTTGCTATCGCTGTTTTTGCGTTTGTTCTATCGTCTTCTTGTAGTAGTGATGACGCTCCAAAAGAGAATCCGGATGAAATCCAAACAAAAGGAGAATTTATCAAATTCAAATACAAAGGAACTTCTTATTCTTTTGAACCTGGAGTATCAAGTTCATTAAATTTGCTTATAAAGGGAAGTCAAGGAATAGACAATACCTACAAAAGTATTGGTTTATGGATGCCTTTGATTGTAACAAAAGGTAGTCACCCGATTGTTCTTGATTTGTCAAAGCTTGAAACAACTTATCAGGTAGATTTTGCCTTTATGCCAGAATTTAGTAATGTAAATGCAACATCAGGGACAATGAATATTACGCTTGTAAATAGCGAAAGAATTGAAGGAACATTTAATTTCTCTGCAACTAAAAACGGAACAGCGGTTGAAGTTACAGAAGGTAGCTTTAGCGTGAAAGCACTAAGATAGATTTTAAAAATAAAAATTGTGATAAAAAGCAGCAGTAAGCAAAAGTTTACTGCTGTTTTTTTTTAGTAGCACTTTTCTTTTCTCCATTATTTTAGTCGAAATTTGCATCAAAACCCATTAAAACAAAACTCAAAATGGAATTCGGTAGAATCATTATTTCAGAAAGCGCAGCAGAGAGTGCAAACCCTCAGGACATTATCAACTCAAATATATCGGTAATTAATCTGATGCGTGAGGAAAAAATCGACGACGATTTGATTCACGAAGATGCGCTGATGAGTTATTATTTAGATTATTATACATCACAATATACCGAAGGCAATTTTGCACAATTCGTTTACAATTCAGGATGGAACAAAGAATTAAATGAATTGATCGAAGAAGGGCTAGCTTTAATTGGTGCTGAAAAACATTTGGAATTATTTCAAACACAGGCTAAAAGAGTTCGATTATTGAGCAGTGTCAAAATCGGTAAATTTCTAAAGGGAAAACTGGAAGGTGTAAACCCGACTAGAGATTTATTAAACAATGATGCCTTCTTCGAATTAGAAGAAAATCTGGTTACCCTTAATGCGGAATTTTTAAAATCACATCCCGATACAGAAGTGCTTTCGGTAGATGAAATGTTTGCGGTTTTAGAAGAATTTGTGGGGCATGAGATTAAGAGAGCTTAGTTTTTTTGTTCCGCAGAGATTCACAAAGAAAAAGCACAGAGACACACAGAGTTTAATCCAAATCTTTGCGAATCTCTGTGTCAGCTTCGCGCAACTTTGTAGTATTAAGAGAGTTTAGTTTTTTGTTCCGCAGAGATTCGCAAAGAAAAAACACAGAGACACACAGAGTTTAATATAAATCTTTGCGAATCTCTGTGTTAGCTTCGCGTAACTCTGTGAAATTCTCTTTCTAGATAATTTAGGCCCATGAGATTAAGAGAGCTTAGTTTTTTGTTCCGCAGAGATTCACAAAGAAAAAACACAAAGAGACACAGAGTTTAATATAAATCTTTGCGAATCTCTGTGCTAACTCTGTGCAACTCTGCGAAATTCTCTTTCTAGATAATTTAAGCTCACGAGATTAAAAGAGCTTAGTTTTTGTTATTCCACAGAGATTCGCAAAGAAAAAACGCAAAGAGACACAGAGTTTAATATAAATCTTTGCGAATCTCTGTGCCAGCTCCGTGCAACTCTGTGGAATTCTTTTTTTGGAGAATTGTGGCTCACGGAGTCCTATATAAATCTTAGCGAATCTCTATGCCAGCTTCGCGCAACTCTGTGGAATTAACCTGAATTTTGGTAAATCGCCACATTAGTTTTACGAAACTCCGTGAAATTCTCTTTTACACACAACTTTGTCCTTAATCTTAACAAACATTTCCTTAAATTTGCTTCCTTTATATAAAAATAAAATAGTTACAAAAATCAAGCTATGTTACAAATCGCATTTATTAGAGAAAATCAGGAGAAAGTAATCAAGGCTTTAGCAAAACGAAATATCGATGCTAAAAGCGTTGTTGAAGAAGTGGTGCAATTAGATGAAAACCGTCGTGCTGCGCAGGCAGAATTAGACAATGTTTTATCTGAATCTAATAAATTGTCCAAAGATATCGGTGAACTGATGAAAGCGGGAGAGAAATCGAAAGCCGCAATCTTAAAAGAAAAAACAGTTTCCTTAAAAGAAAAAAGTAAAGAATTAGCCGAAAAAGCAGAAGCTTTGGCTGTCGAATTAACAAACAAATTATACACATTACCTAATCTTCCCGCAGATATTGTTCCGGAAGGAAAAACACCGGACGACAATCTGAATGTTTTTGAAGAAGGAGAAATTCCGGTTTTGCACGAAGGTGCTCAGCCTCACTGGGATCTAGTGAAAAAGTACGATATCATCGATTTCGAATTAGGTGTAAAAATCACAGGTGCCGGATTTCCGGTTTACAAAGGAAAAGGAGCTCGTTTGCAACGTGCTTTAATCAACTACTTTTTAGATAAAAATACAGCTGCAGGATACAATGAAGTTCAGGTGCCTCATTTGGTAAACGAAGCTTCAGGATACGGAACAGGACAATTGCCGGACAAAGAAGGACAAATGTATCACTCAACGATTGATGATTTGTATTTGATTCCAACAGCTGAGGTTCCCGTGACCAATTTGTTCCGCGATGTTCTTTTAAGCGAAAGTGAATTACCGGTTTTACATACAGCATACACACCATGTTTCCGTCGTGAAGCAGGTTCTTACGGAGCACACGTTCGCGGATTAAACCGTTTGCACCAATTTGATAAAGTAGAAATCGTTCGAATCGAGCATCCGGACAATTCATATAAAGCGCTTGACGGAATGGTGGAGCATGTAAAAAATATTTTGCAGGAATTGAAATTACCCTACAGAGTTTTACGTCTTTGTGGTGGCGATATGGGTTTTACTTCAGCGTTGACGTATGATTTTGAGGTGTTTTCTACGGCACAAGATCGTTGGTTAGAAATCAGTTCAGTATCTAACTTCGAAACTTTTCAGGCCAATCGCTTGAAATTACGTTTCAAAGACAAAGACGGTAAAAACCAATTGGCACATACACTTAACGGAAGTTCATTGGCGTTACCTAGAGTTTTGGCCGGAATTTTAGAAAACTACCAAACTCCGGAAGGAATCGTAATCCCGGAAGTATTACGTCCTTACTGCGGATTTGACATTATAGATTAACTTTTATAGTTACATATACAAACCTAACAGGTTTTTAAAACCTGTTAGGTTTAATTTAGTAACGGCAACTACAACTCAAAAAAACTGAAATATGAAAAACATCTTTATCTATATCGTTTTGTTGTGGTCCACCCTTACATTTGCACAAAATGAGCAACTCGCTCAATATTACTACGATAAAGGCGATTTTGAAAAAGCTAAAGTCAGTTACGAACAGCTTTTAAGCGGTTCACCATCTAACAGTCAGTATTTTTTAAGAACTGTAGATTGCTACCAGCAATTACAGCAATTTGATATTGCCCAAAAAGCGATTCAGGAAAGATACAACAGATACAAACAAGGTATTTTTTTAGTAGAATTAGGATATAATTTTCAACTTCAGAAAAACGAATCCAAAGCCAAAGACTATTACGAGCAGGCAATTGAAAAAATCCGAACAAACCCAAATGATGTTTACGGAATCGGAAATTCATTTGAGAAAAAAGTATTGTTGGAATATGCCTTAAAAGCCTATCAGACAGCAATGGAAATACAGCCGAATTACAATTTTAATTTTCAAATCGGAATGTTGTACGGTCAGTTAGGAAAGACCGATTTGATGATTGATCTTTTGTTAACCGAGTCCTATCAGAATCCGCAAAATGCCAATTTAATTCAGACACAATTGTCCCGTTTTATGAATGGCGAGGCAGATAATACGAGTTTTAAAGATGCCATGAGAAAGGCATTAATCCTGAGAACACAAAAAGATCAGGACGTGTTCTGGAATCATTATCTGAGTTGGTTTTATGTGCAACAGAAGGAATTCGGAAAGGCTTTTATTCAGGAGAAAGCCATTTATAAAAGAGAACCGGAATCGTTGATGAGTATTGTGAATCTGAGTCAGTTTGCATTGAATGAAGACGATACCGAAACGGCCTCAGAAATTTTAAATTTTATTCTTTTAAATACCAGAGATTTAGATTTATTGATTCAGACAAACGCACGTCTGATGGAGATTAAAATTGCAAAAGCGCAAGAAAAAGACTACCCTGCAATCGATGCAGAACTGCAACAATTGCTTACAACCTATGAAATCACTCCTTTTACCTTATCTTTGCAAATAATTCAGGCACATTTTCTGGCTTTCAATTTAAAAAAACCGGAAGAAGGCAAGGCAATTATAAAAAAAGCATTAGAGCTTAATCTGAACGATTACCAACAGGCTGATGCTAAAATGGAGTTGGGAGATATTTTGCTTTTGGAAGAAAAATTCAATCAGGCCTTGATTTATTATTCGCAAATTCAATTGGATTTAAAGAATGATGTCATGTCACATGAGGCGAGTTTGAAAGCGGCTAAAACTAGTTATTATAAAACCGATTTTGAATGGGCTTTAAAACAGTTTAAAGAACTTAAATCGGCCAATACACAATTGATTGCCAATGATGCTCTTGAATATTTTTTGCTGATAAACGATAATACCGTTGCCGATTCAACACAAACGGCATTGAAACAGTTTGCTAAAGGTGATTTTCTGCTATATCAAAATAAAAAACAGGAAGCCATAGCACAGTTTCAGGGGATTTTGAAAACCTTTAAAGGGCAGGAAATTGAAGCTGTTACTATGTTGCGTTTAGGTAAAATTTATGAAAGTTTGGCAGATTATAGTGCAGCTTTAAGTCAATATCAGCAAATTATTGACCATCACAGCGACGGAATTTATGTAGACGAGGCACTGTTCTTCTCCGCAGAAATTTACAACGATGAATTGAAAGACACAGAAAAGGCAAAGCCTTTATATGAAAAGATAATTTTTAACCATCAGGACAGTATTTACTTTGTTGATGCGAGAAAAAAATACCGCCAATTGCGGGGAGATACCAATTTGTAAAATTCCAAAAAAAGGAAATTCCAAATTCCAAACTCTGAGAATAATAAGAATTAAAAGAAGAGACAGAATGATTATTTACAACGTTACCACAAACATACACGAGAGCGTTCATGACCAATGGTTAAAATGGATGCAGGAAAAACATATACCGGAAATTTTAGGGACAGGGAAATTTTCTTCCGCCAGAATTGTAAAGGTTTTAATTGAAGAGGAAATGGGTGGTGTAACTTACTCTGTTCAATATGTTACGGATAGCAAACAGACTTTGGAGCAGTATTATATGGAAGACGCACCAAGATTTCGTCAAGAAGCTTTAGAGCTTTTCGCAGATAAAATGCTTTCTTTCAGAACAGAACTGGAAGTAGTTTCGGAACATTAGTATTTCAGTCTCAGTCTCCGTTTTCAGTTTAGATCTTTAAGATAGAAGGATTCATTTTTATAAATAAATAAGATAATGGAAATTCGATTTCAAACTAAAGAAGAAAGCAATAAACAACAGCAAGAGGAATTTTTTAAGCTGTCTAAAGTAGAGAGATTCTATAGCTTTTTGCGTTTAATGGAGAGAGTTAGTCGATTTCCTGTGAAAAATAAGATTGATAAGAATAAAGACAATTTTCTTATTGTAATAAAAAGGGAATAAGTATGTCAAGATTGTGGGATCAGAATATAGACGAGTTTATTTCCCTGGCAGACAAGCATCAGGTAAGGATGCTTATGGTGGGAGGTGGAGCTGTTAATTTTCATGGTTATCAGAGGCATTCTGCAGATGTTGATTTTTGGATTGAAACAACCCGGGAAAATTTCAATAAACTAGTTCTTGTTTTTAAAGAAATGGGATATGATATTGATGATTTTCCGGAGAATGTAAAAAAAGAAGAACAAAATATATCAATCAAATTTTCCCCGACAGATTTAGATTTGGAATTAATTACTAAATTTTCGGTTAATAAAACCTTTGATGAGGCTTTTAAAGATAGTGAAGAAGTAACGGTGCACGATAAGACGTTTTTACGTTGGAATGTGTTGTCATTAGAAGATTTGATTACGAGTAAAATCAAAGCAAATAGAGCTAAAGATTTACTGGATATTCAACAATTACGTGAAATAAATAAAAAATAAAGAGTTGTGTCTTAGCGCCTTCGTGGCTAAACCAAACCTTGTAGGCCCTTATGGCAAATAAAATAGAATAATGGAAAAAGTAAAAGCTAAAAAACATTTAGGACAGCATTTCCTGAAAGATGAAAGTATTGCCAAAGCAATTGCAGATACTTTGAGTTTAGAAGGATATGATGAGGTTTTAGAAATAGGACCGGGGATGGGTGTGCTGACTAAATATTTGCTTGATAAACCAATTAATACCCATGTGATCGAGATTGATACAGAATCAGTGGTGTATTTGGGTGAAAATTATCCAAAACTTAAAGATAAAATTATCTCTCAGGATTTCCTGAAATACAATATTAACGAGGTTTACGAGAACAAACAGTTCGCTATTATTGGGAATTTCCCGTATAATATTTCGACTCAGATTGTTTTCAGAACCCTGGAGTTCAAACATCAGATTCCGGAGTTTTCGGGGATGTTTCAAAAAGAAGTTGCAGAACGAATCTGCGAGAAAAAAGGATCAAAAGCATACGGAATCTTATCCGTTTTAGCTCAGGCTTTCTATCATACAGAGTATTTGTTTACTGTTGACGAAAATGTTTTTATTCCTCCGCCCAAGGTTAAATCGGGTGTGATGAAAATGACCCGAAAGGAAGATTATAGTCTTCCTTGTGGTGAAAGGTTGTTCTTTACAGTGGTGAAAACTGCTTTTCAGCAAAGACGAAAAACATTACGTAACAGTTTGAAAACATTAAATTTATCAGACCAATTGCGAGAAGACACTATCTTTGATAAACGTCCCGAGCAGCTGAGCGTTGAAGAATTTATTGTTTTGACTCAAAAAATAGAAGCCGATGGAGTTCAAAGTTAGCAAAGAATTAGTCCAACAATTAGAAGAGCACATTGTTAGTAAAAACGACAAAGAACTTGAAGTTTTACTGAATGATATGCACCATGCCGATATCGCCGAAATCTTAGATGAATTAGATTTTGATGAGGCAACTTACATCTTTAAAGTTTTAGATAGTGATAAAACGGCTGAGATTCTTTTAGAGTTGGAAGATGATTTGCGGGAGAATATCTTAAGCCGACTTTCGCCGAAAGAAATTGCAGAAGAGCTCGATGAGCTTGAAACCAATGATGCGGCAGATATTATCGCCGAACTTTCCCAGGAAATTAAAGCCGAAGTAATCTCAGAGTTAAATGACGTTGAACACGCAAAAGACATTGTCGAATTATTGCGTTACGATGAAAACTCTGCCGGTGGTTTGATGGGAAAAGAGTTGGTAAAAGTCAATGAAAATTGGAATGTACTAACTTGCGTGAAAGAAATGCGTATTCAGGCAGAGAATGTATCCAGAGTACATTCTATTTATGTTGTTGATGACGAAAACCGATTGAAAGGAAGGCTTTCGCTAAAAGATTTATTAACAACTTCTACTAAAACTCAAATTAGTGATATCTATATCCGAAAGCTGAATTTTGTAAACGTAGATACCGAAGATGTTGAGGTAGCACGTATCATGCAGAAATACGATTTGGAGGCGATTCCTGTTGTCGACGAATTAGGACGTTTGGTGGGCCGTATTACGATTGATGATATCGTAGACGTGATAAAAGATGAAGCAGACAAAGATTACCAATTAGCGGCCGGTATTACACAAGACGTAGAGTCAAATGACAGCGTTCTTGAGCTGACAAAAGCACGTTTACCTTGGCTTCTAATCGGAATGGTGATTGAAATTGTAGCTTCCTTTGTGCTGAAAGGCAATGAAGCAACCTTTCAAAAATATTCTACTTTAATTATTTTTGTGCCTTTACTTTCTGCAACAGCAGGAAATATCGGTGTTCAGGCATCGGCAATCGTTGTTCAGGGTTTGGCGAACGGAACTTTAAAAGAATTTAGCCGCGGTTATTTCAGCAAGGAAATTAGCGTATCGATGATTTCGGGAACGATTATCTCGTTACTTTTATTAGGCTACCATTCGGTGATGTATCAGCAATATTTAGTAGGATTAGCAATTTCAATTTCGATGATCGTGGTAATTTTGTTTGCTGCAACCTTAGGAACTTTAGTGCCGCTTTTTCTACATAAAAATAAAATCGACCCGGCAATTGCAACGGGTCCGTTTATCACCACGACCAATGACGTTTTTGGAATTATGCTCTACTTTGGAGTTGCCAAATTGATTCTTGGATTTTAAATTTTTGCCACAAATTGATGGATTTCAGTGATTTAAAATGAATAAAATCTATGTAATTTGTAAGCGGAAAACAAACTGTTAATCAGCTCAGAAAACAGACCAAAAAACAACCAAAATGAAAGTACACATTATAGGAGGAGGAAACCTTGGTGTTTCTATTGCGCTCGGAATTGCACAATTCTCTAAACACAATCAGGTTACTGTTACAAGGAGAAACACAGCCAGTATTCAGTATTTGTCTGAATACGGAATTACAGTTTCATCCGACAATAAACAAAATATTCAAGAGGCTGATGTGGTGATCTTAACCATTAAACCGTATCAGGTTGATACCGTTTTGGCAGAAATTTTGCCGGTGATCAAAAACCAAACTATCGCTTCTGCTGTGAGTGGACTATCTCTTGAGATGCTTCAAACTAAAACAAATAATGAATTTCCGGTGATCCGAATTATGCCCAATATTGCGGCTCAGTTTGGAGAATCGGCTACCTGTATCTCTTTTCCCGAAAAAGACAAAGAAAAAGCATTGCCAATTGTAGATTTATTTCAGGATTTAGGAACCGCTCCCATAATCGATGAAAAACTGATGGATGCTGCAACTGTTTTGGGAGCTTGCGGTACAGCATATGCATTGCGTTATATTCGTGCTTCTATGCAGGCCGGAATCGAGATTGGATTTGACTCGAATACCGCTTTAGCCATAGCAGCGCAAACGGTGAAAGGAGCTGCAAAAATGCTTTTAGAGGAAAAAGTACATCCGGAACAATTAATCGATCGTGTTACGACACCACAGGGTTGTACCATTGTGGGACTTAATGAAATGGAACACAACGGATTTAGTTCTTCTTTAATTAAAGGAATCAAAACTTCGCTGAAACAGATTAAAGGATAAAATTTGGGAAGTAAAATTCCAATTTTTTAAATCCCAAATTCCAACTTATGAACGTTGGGATTTGGGATTTTTTCTTTTTTGGCTGATGATAGTTTAAACTTTTCCTTAATCAAATTTCTCAAGAGAACATACGAGTATAATTTTTGTTTTCACAGAAATAAAGTGAATAAAGTCGGTATGATAGCCGAGAAGTACTTTGCATTGATTTATAAATTTTTGCAAGGATGAAAACAAAATTATTTATTTTATTATTTCCAATACTTGGTTTTGGACAAACACAAGTTGGAGTTGATATTGTCGGGGAGCTTAATTCTAATAGCGGCAGAAGTGTTTCGCTTTCCGCAGATGGCAAGACGCTTGCTGTTGGGGCACCCAGCGCTACAGATAACGGAACATCTTCAGGTCAGGTTCGAGTGTATAGAAATACTGCAGAGGGCTGGACGCAGGAAGGTACTGCAATTAATGGAAAAGCGGCTTACGAAACCGTTGGTTCTTTTGTTTCTCTTTCTGCTGATAGTAATACGTTGGCTATTGTAACGAACAATGGTTTGATTCGGGTGTATAAGAAAGAGGATGGAGATTGGAAACAGCAAGGGATTGATGTTAAAGTAGCTTTTTCTAATGGTTGTTTTTACGGTAATGGTCTTTCGCTTTCATCAAATGGTAATGTTTTTGCTGTTGTGGCCAGGGGACAATCAGATGGTGATGCAATACAAGCGAAAGTCTATAAAAATTGGAATGGAAATTGGACACAGATTGGAAATACAATTATTGGAGGAGCAAGCAGCTATTGCAGTACACAAAGTATTTCACTTTCTGTAGATGGTAGTATCCTTGCTATTGGAGCCAGTGCCGGTAATGCCAATGGTGAAAATTCAGGTCAGGTACAGGTCTACAAGAATAATGATGGGAATTGGATGCAATTAGGGACTACTTTTAATGGTAAAAAGGGGAGTTATTTTGGCGCAAGTGTTTCCCTCGCTGCGGATGGCGGTACTTTGGCTATTGGAGCATACGGAGCAAAGTCTAATGGGGAATACTCAGGACAAGTTAAGGTATATAAATGGAACTCAACACGCTGGACGGAGTTAACAACAATTAATGGAGAAGCAAGCGGTTATTATTTCGGTATTAGTGTTTCGCTCTCTGCAGCCGGTAATGTATTGGCGATTGGAGCTACGGGAGGCAATGTCAATGGTGTCAATTCCGGTCAAGTGAAGGTCTACAAAAATAGGGTAGAAGGTTGGACACAGGTTGCCTGTATTAATGGTAAAGCCAATGATTATAGCGGTAATAGTGTCTCACTCTCGGCAGATGGTAGCATTGAGGCTATTGGCGCAACCTCAAGTAATAATGGCTTTAGCGGCAAGGTCAGGGTATTTGGTCCGCTACATCTTTAGACTAGAATTGTTTTGCAATTGTAAGTACTTTATATAGACCAATTTTTTAATCCAAAATTCCAACAACGTTAGGTTGGAATTTTGGATTTCGTTTTTTTCTTTTGATTCAAAGTATATTTCAAATAACAGAAGCCAAATAGTCCGGAAACTACAGAGGCGATTAAAATGGCTATTTTAGAAAAAACAATGGTTTCGGGATCGTGAAAAGCTAAAATGGTAATGAAGATTGACATGGTAAAACCAATTCCTCCAAGCATTCCCGCACCTATGACATGAGCCCATTTGAGGTTTTTGGGTAGTGTACACATACCGGCACTTACTCCGATCAAAGAGAACAAAAAGATTCCAAGAGGCTTTCCAACTACTAGTCCTAAAATAATACCGTACGTGTTGGGATGGTTTAAACCTTCGTGCCAGTCCGATTCAATGGGGATACAGGTATTTGCCATAGCGAATAAAGGAAGAATAACAAAAGCAACAGGTTTGTGCAGGAAGTGCTCCAGTTTATGAGAAACAGAATTTTCGTCACCATTTCCAAAAGGAATTACAAAGGCTAGTATAACTCCCGTAATAGTAGCGTGAACACCGGAATTAAGCATAAAATACCACATCAGGACACCACCAATTAAATATGGAATAATATTGTAAACTTTCATTCGATTCAAGACAAATAAAAGAGCCCAAATTCCCAATGCAATGGCAAGATTTACAAAAGCTATCGTTGTGGTGTAGAAAATGGCAATAACAATGATCGCTCCTAAATCGTCGATTACGGCCAATGCGGTTAAAAATACTTTTAGAGAGGCAGGAACGCGGCTTCCTAAAAGCGATAAAATTCCAATTGCAAAAGCAATATCCGTTGCCATTGGTATTCCGGCGCCGTTTTGCGTTGCGGTCCCAAAATTTAAAGCAAGGAAAATTGCTGCAGGAACAAGCATACCACCAAAAGCAGCCATAATTGGCAATGACGCATTTCTGATGCTGGACAGCTCTCCATGATAAATTTCACGTTCTAATTCTAAACCAATCAATAAGAAGAAAATCGTCATCAAACCGTCGTTAATCCAGTGTGTGATCGAATGTCCTCCCAAATCGTGATCCCAGAAACTAATATAATCAGCTTGCATAGAAGAGTTAGCCAGATAAAGGGACAGTATAGTGACAAAAAGTAAAAGAAGCCCTCCTGATTTTTCGTTTGCAAAAAAGGCTTTAAAAGTTTTGGTTAATTTCATGTGGAATATATTCTAAAGATGCGGAAACAAGAAAAAGGCAAAGTAGCCTAAGATTTCTCGATTATTCAAAGTTAAAAAAAATAAAGCCAATAAAAAAGTCAGAACGTTTTGTTTGGACGGAAACTATGTTTTTTGGAATTCAAAAATGAAGAATATGCTGTATTTTTGTTTTTCAATTCGTATAATTAAATTTATTTATGAGCACAAAAATTCTACATATCGACAGTAATAACCCTATTCTCTGGAAACAATTAGAGGAGGCTAATTTTGAAAATGAGGCCGATTTTAAATCTACTAAAGAAGAAATTGAAGCTAAAATTCACAATTATAATGGAATCGTAATTCGAAGCCGTTTTAAAATTGATAAAACCTTTTTAGACAAAGCCGTTAATCTGCAATTTATTGCCAGAGTGGGAGCGGGTTTAGAAAGTATTGATTGTGAGTATGCTGAAGAAAAAGGAATTCATCTGATTGCAGCACCTGAGGGAAATCGCAACGCTGTTGCAGAACATTCGTTAGGAGTAATTTTGTCTTTGTTTAATAATTTGAATCAAGCCGATGCAGAAATAAAAAACGGACAATGGAACCGCGAAAGTAACCGTGGTCATGAACTTGACGGCAAAACAGTGGGTATTATTGGGTACGGAAATATGGGGAAAGCTTTTGCGAAGAAACTGCGCGGATTTGAGACAACGGTTCTTTGTTATGATATTTTGGATAATGTTGGTGATGAAAACGCTAAACAGGTTTCTTTGTCAGAGTTGCAAGAAAAAGCCGACGTGTTAAGTTTGCATCTTCCATGGACTCCGGAAACGGACAAAATGGTCAATGCTGATTTTATAAAAGCTTTTGCAAAACCATTTTGGATTATCAATACCTCTCGTGGTAAAAATATTGTAACGGCTGATTTAGTGGAAGCAATGAAAACGCAAAGGATTTTAGGAGCCGGTTTAGATGTTTTGGAATACGAGAAGTTGTCTTTTGAGACGCTTTTTCAAGATAAAAATACACCAGAGGCTTTCCAATATTTACTGGAAGCAAAAAACGTTTTGCTGACACCTCATATTGCCGGATGGACATTTGAAAGTCATGAACGTCTGGCTCAGGTAATTGTCGATAAAATAAAAGCGCTTTATTCTGTTTCTTAACCTTTATTTTGGGTTTTAATAACGAGTCTTTTCCTGTAAATATTGTGACGATAATTAGTTTTATTTGTTAATTTTTAATAATATTGTTTTCGATTTTTTGAAGAATCAATCTAAATAGGATTTCTTTAGAATCTGAAGGAGTAACCGAAAATCCTAAAGAGTAGGAATTAACTAACAAACAATATTAATTATGATTGAATGGTACAAAAAAGTGGTTTTTGAAAACTATGCAAATTTTGATGGAAGAGCAAGAAGAAAAGAGTACTGGATGTTCTTTTTGGCAAACATTATTGTAAGCATTATATTTGGATTTATAGTAGGTTTTATTGCTGCATTAATCTCGCCTAGCATTACCCCTTTAGCAAACGTCTATAGCTTAGCCGTTTTTATTCCATCAATTGCTGTTGCAATCAGAAGAATGCATGATATCGGTAAAAGTGGTTGGTATATTCTAATTCCTATTTATAATATCATATTGTTGGCTACGGAGGGAGATAAAGGTACAAATGAGTATGGTGAAGATCCTAAAGGGTATAGTGATACAATTGATGAAATTGGAAAATCAGAGCTATAATAATCTATAAAAGAACTATAATATGGAAGAGACAAAAACAGAATCTTGGAATACTCCATTAGCTCCAAGACAAGAAAATAAAAAAGTTCTTGCCGGAGTTTTGGGAATAATCTTTGGGTATTTAGGAATTCATAAATTCGTTTTAGGATATACCAAAGAAGGGGTAATTCAACTCGTTTTAAGTATTGTAACCTGTGGTATTGCAGGGATTATTGGTTTCATAGAAGGAATCATTTATCTTACAAAATCAGATGAAGATTTTTATCAGACCTATCAGGTTGGTAAGAAAGGATGGTTTTAAAAACATACAAATCCCATTGTAATAAATGGGATTTGCGCTTTTGTTCAAGAAAGTGTTTTGGTGAAAATATGCAATTAAATAAGGTTTGAAAGGAGTAAGTAAAAATTCCGGAGAACAGAAATTAACTAATAAACAATATTAATTATGATTGAATGGTACAAAAAAGTGGTTTTTGAAAACTATGCAAATTTTAAAGGACGTGCACGAAGAAGTGAGTATTGGTATTTTGCACTTGCTAACGGAATAATCTTTACTTTATTAATTGTAATAGGAGTTATAATTGGTAGCGTTCTTGGAGATGCATTAACGGGAGTTATTATAGGATATGTTCTTTTTGGAATTTATAGCTTGCTGACACTTGTTCCTACTTTGGGAGTTGTGGTTAGAAGATTGCATGATGTTGGTAAAAGCGGTTGGTTTTATTTAATTGCTTTTATTCCATTTATCGGAGGAATCTGGATTCTTATTTTGTTCTGTACCGAAGGAAATCATGGACCAAACCAATACGGATCTGACCCTAAAAATCCGACTGAGGAGATTAATGAAATTGGAAAAGTTGAATTGCAATAATTAAAAGAAAAAACAATATAAAGATGGAAACTACAAAACAAGAATCATGGAATGCTCCACAAGGAGTGAAACAAGAAAATAAAAAAGTGGTTGCAGGAGTTCTTGCAATTTTATTAGGTGGATTAGGAATCCATAAGTTTTATTTAGGTTATACAAAAGAAGGAGTTATTCAATTGATATTAGGTCTTTTGTGTGGAATTGGTGCCGTAATAGGACTTATAGAAGGAATTCTATATTTAATAAAAACAGACGACGAGTTTTATGAGACTTACCAAGTTGGTCAAAAAGGCTGGTTCTAAATAAGACAAGAACCATTTATTACGATGGTTTTTATACGAATACAATTCATCTCGAAAGAGATGGGTTGTATTTTTTTTATGCAATTTTTGAAGGAATGTCTTTCGTGTTGTTATTGAGAAAGATAGCGGTATGATTTGGTTTTGGAACGAATTATTTCTGTTGAAAGTTAAATCCAAAGGAGGAACTGAAAATCCTTAAGAGTAAGAAAATTATTAAAAAAAAAGAATAATCATGATTGAGTGGTACAAGAAGGTAGTTTTTGAAAACTATGCAAATTTTAGTGGAAGAGCGAGAAGAAGCGAATATTGGTACTACTGTTTAGCTAGTACGCTAATATCTATGATTTTAGGAGTGCTTGATTATTTTGCTAACTTAAGCCCTGGAGGTTTGGAATTGGGAGTTTTTAGAGGGTTATACGGTTTAGTAGTTTTTATCCCGGGTTTAGCAGTAATGGTGAGAAGATTACATGACGTTGGTAAAAGTGGGTGGTTTATATTTATTATTTTAATTCCCTTGATAGGTGTAATATGGTTCTTTATCTCACTTTGTACGGAAGGAGATGATGGACAAAATGAGTATGGTGCCGATCCGAAAGATGAGTTTGATGAAATGGACGAGATTGGAAAAGAGTTAGCCTAATCCGTTTTAAGTAAAAAACAAAAAACCCGTTTCAGTTCGAAACGGGTTTTGTTTATTTAGTGTAAAGCGCTAATCTTCTTTTTCAGATAATTTACGCTCTAATTCTATTTGAAACTCTTCAATAACGGGTTTCATAGTGCTTTCCGGAATATCGGCGATTCTGATGTACATTAAGCCGTCTACAGCATTGTTAAACAACGGATCAACGTTAAAAGCTACTACGCGGGCGTTTTGCTTGATGTATTTCTTAATTAAAACAGGTAAACGTAAATTCCCCGGTTCTAGTTCATCAATGATTTTATCAAATTTGTTTAAGTCAGATTCGGCTTCATCAAATATAAAATCTTTATCAGCATCTTTCAATTTAACCTTATAGGCTTTTTTCGGATGTATGTATTGCGCGATATATGGATCGTAATAGTTTGATTTCATAAACTCAATCATCAGCGATTTAGAGAAATCAGAAAATTGGTTACTGATACTTACCCCACCCAAAAGATATTTATGCTCAGGATAACGCAAAGTGGTATGAATAATTCCTTTCCACAACAAGAACAAAGGCATCGGTTTTTGTTGGTAATCTTTAATGATAAAAGCACGACCCATTTCGATCGATTTATGCATCATATCATGTAATTCCGGTTCAAATCGGAAAAGATCATTCAGATAAAAACCTTCAATACCGTATTTTGGATAAATTTCAGAACCCAATCCCATGCGGTAAGCACCGGCGATTCTTTTGGTATCATCATCCCACAAAAACATATGGTGGTAGTATTTGTCGTACTGGTCTAAGTCAATAGACTCATTGGTTCCTTCTCCAACTTCACGGAAAGTAATTTCACGTAAACGACCAATTTCATGCAGCACATTCGGAATTGCTTTCGCTCTGGCAAAAAACACTTCGTAATTCTTGCTTTGCAATAAACGGCAATCACTGGATCGCAATGCGTTTACTTCAGCAATCATGGCGCTTTCACTTGCGGGTGTCACGATTTTTTTAGGTGCTTTCGGTATTTTTAAACTTGCAGTATCTATTAATTTGCTATCCTTTTCGAAAGGATTAGCAAGCATATAGGTTTTCTTTCTTAAAAATTCGGAATATTCTTCAAACGATTCAATTTCGTTTTGTTCGTTTACAGAAATCGGTTTTCCAATACGTACTTTGATAACGCGATCTTTTTGCGTTAACAGTTCAGACGGTAATTTTGCTGTGCGCAAAGTATCATCGATTTTGGAAAGCCAATAAAATAATTTGCTGTTTTTAGCGTGAAAATAAATGGGAACAACCGGAACTTTTGCTTTTCTAATCAGCTTCAAAGCACCCTCTTCCCAAGGTTTATCTACGACTAATTTTCCATCTTTGTAAGTAGAAACTTCTCCTGCAGGGAAGATTCCCAAAGGCTTTCCGTCGCTTAAGTGACGTAAAGTTTCTTTAATTCCAACCACACTTGATTTGGCATCCTTATGATTTTCAAAAGGATTTACAGGCATGATGTATTTTTTAAGAGGAACGATTCTGTGTAACAGGAAATTGGCGATAATCTTAAAATTAGGCTCTCTTTCAAGCATTAATTTCAACAACAAAATACCATCAATTCCTCCAAGTGGGTGATTTGAAATGGTAATATAGGCGCCGTCTTTTGGTAAACGCTTTAGATCTTCTTCAGGAATTTCAAATTTAATTTGCAATTCATCAAGAACTCCGTTTAAAAACGGAACATCCTCTAAATGTTTATTGTGGTCGTAGATCTTATTGAGGGTTGATATTTTTAGAACCTTCATAAGCATCCAACCCGAAAAAGTACCTAATACTCCGTACTTGTCAACATTTATTGCCTTTGCAACTTCTTTCGCGGTAACTAAACCCATGTACTATTTTTAATTTATTAGAGCAGCGAACAAAGATAACAAAAAACTCTACTTTTTGCTGTTTCAAACGCAAACTTTCCACTTTTTTATTACATTTGAAATCCTAAAATAAAACTGTAATGAAAATCATTTCTTATAATGTAAACGGAATCAGAGCCGCAATTTCAAAAGGATTTATCGATTGGTTGCAACAGGCCAATCCGGATGTTATTTGTCTTCAGGAAATAAAGGCAACACAAGAACAAATTCCGGTAGACGACATAACAGCAGCGGGTTACCCGTATCAGTACTATTATCCTGCGACAAAAAAAGGGTACAGTGGCGTGGCTATATTGTCTAAGATAAAGCCAAATAATGTCATTTACGGAACCGGAATTCATCATATGGATTTTGAAGGACGTAACCTTCGTGCTGATTTTGACGACTGTTCCGTGATGAGTTTGTATCTTCCGTCGGGAACAAATATTGAAAGATTAGACCATAAATTTATGTTTATGGATGATTTTCAAACGTATATAAACGAGTTAAAACTTACAATACCAAATTTGGTTATTTGTGGGGACTATAATATTTGTCACGAAGCGATAGATATTCATGATCCGGTTCGTAACAAAACCGTATCGGGATTTTTGCCGGCCGAACGTGCTTGGTTAGATACTTTTATGAAATCCGGTTTTGTGGACAGCTTCCGTCATTTCAATAAAGATCCGCATCATTATTCCTGGTGGAGTTATCGTGCAGGAGCCCGAGGTAATAATAAAGGCTGGCGTATCGATTATAATTTGGTAAGCGACTCCTTGCAACATAAATTAAAGCGTGCCGTTATCCTTCCGGATGCCGTGCACTCCGATCATTGCCCGGTTTTAGTAGAGATTGAGTAATCTTGGTATCGTTATTGTTATAAAAATTACGTTTTCAAGTGATGTCCCCGCTTTATGCTGTGGTTTTTCTTTGTTCGAAGGGACAAGTAAAAAGTACGGTTATCGTGGAGCTTCAGTAAACAAGATGTTTTAAATTAGTAAACGCCTCAAATAAAAATTAAATAAAAATGATTAAAAAAGCCTCAATCGGATTGCTAGTATTAGCCTTATCTACAACTTCTTGTGTCTCTAAGAAAATTTACAACGATCTGGAATCTAAATATTCAGATCTAAAAAAAGAAAATCGTTCTGTTAGTGATGAAAATGCAGATTTAAAGAAAGCAAAAAATCAGTTAGAATTAGACCGTGATAAATTAACTAAAGATTTAACAGGTACTAAAGCCGATCTTGAAAAACAAAAAGCGGATCTGGCTGCAGAACAAAAAAAATACAAAGTGCTACAAGATTCGTACAATGCACTTGAAAAAAACAGCAATGATGCTCTGGAAAGCAACATGAATAAAAACCGCGAATTGTTAGCACAATTAGAAGCGAAATCAAAAAAATTAGCCGAAGAACAAGCGCGTTTAGACAAAACAGCAAGTCGTCTAAATGAACTTGAAGCTATGATTGCCGCCAAAGAAGCCGCAATGAAAAAACTAAAAGACACCTTGTCTAAAGCTTTAAACGGTTTTGAAGGAAAAGGTCTGACAGTAGAACAGAAGAACGGAAAAGTATACGTTTCTATGGAAAATAAATTACTTTTCAATTCAGGAAGCTGGGCTGTTGGAACAGAAGGTAGAAAAGCGGTTGTTGAATTAGGTAAAGTATTAGGTGATAATCCCGATCTTTCGGTTCTTATTGAGGGACATACTGACGATGATCCATATGTAGGTTCAGGACCAATTACAAACAACTGGGACCTATCGACAAAAAGAGCAACTGCAATTGTGGCTATTTTGACTGAAAATGAAAAAATCAATAAACAAAAATTAACGGCTGCCGGACGTAGTGAGTTTTCTCCACTTGACAGTAATGCGACTCCGGAAGGAAAAGCGAAGAACCGTAGAATCGAGATTATCTTAACGCCAAGACTAGATGAAATCGCAGAGATGCTGAATAGTATTAATTAAGTTGCTAAGGTTCTGAGTTGCTGAGACTCTAAGATTTATAGACAAAAGGCTCAAGGATTTTTCTTGGGCCTTTTGTCATTTCAATGAAAACTTATAGCTCTGGTTTTTCGTAACTTTGATTTGTAAAAACCTAAGATTATGGGACTTCCGGAATTAAAAGATAAAATAAGACTTCAGCTGGATTTAGCAGATGAAAGAGTGTTGCGAATCGTATCTTCTGTTTTTGATAATTACTTAAACGAAGTAGTTTCGTGTGACGCAAAAGGGAATCCTATATCATTATCTGAATATCATAATAAAGTTGAAGAGGGACTAGATGATGTCAAGTATAAACGAATAGTCTCAAAAGAAAATTTATCAAAAGAAATGGAAGATTGGGATATTGTGTTAAGTTGCTAAGGTTCTGAGTTGCTGAGACTCTAAGATTTATATACAAAAGGCCCAAGGATTTTTCTTCGGCCTTTTGTTATTTCAATGAAAACTTAAAGCTCTGGTTTTTCGTAACTTTGATTTGTAAAAACCTAAGATTATGGGACTTCCGGAATTAAAAGATAAAATAAGACTTCAGTTGGATTTGGCAGATGAAAGAGTGCTGCAAATTGTATCTTCTGTTTTTGATAATTACTTAAACGAAGTAGTTTCGTGTGACGCAAAAGGGAATCCTATATCATTATCTGAATATCATAATAAAGTCGAAGAAGGATTAGGTGATGTCAAGTATAATCGAATAGTCTCAAAAGAAAATTTGTCAAAAGAAATGGAAGATTGGGATATTGTGTTAAGTTGCTAAGGTTCTGAGTTGCTGAGACTCTAAGATTTATATGCAAAAGGCTCAAGGATTTTCCTTGGGGCCTTTTGTTGTTTCAGTGAAAACTTAAAGCTCTGGTTTTTCGTAACTTTGATTTTTAAAAACCTAATATTATAGGACTTCCGGAATTAAAAGATAAGATAAGACTTCAGTTGGATTTGGCAGATGAAAGAGTGTTGCGAATTGTATCTTCTGTTTTTGATAATTATTTAAACGAAGTTGTTTCGTATGATGCAAAAGGATACCCTGTATCATTATCTGAATACCATAATAAAGTTGAAGAGGGACTAGATGATGTCAAGTATAATCGAATAGTCTCAAAAGAAAATTTATCAAAAGAAATGGAAGATTGGGATATTGTGTTAAGTTGCTAAGGTTCTGAGTTGCTGAGACTCTAAGATTTATATACAAAAGGCTCAAGGTAAAATCTTGAGCCTTTTATCGTTTCAAATAGAAAAACTCAGCACCTTAGCAACTCAGCACCTCAGTACCTTTAAAAAAAAGTGTAACTTTTTTTTAACTTTTATCCTACTCCCCATTGCTAATTCCCTTTGTATATTTGAAGTCTTATAATTCAGAACAGGCAATCTCAGAGCCTCAGAAACTTAGTAACTTAGAACCTCAAGAAAGAAAATGAAATACACAACGTTACCGCACACCGATATAAAAGTTAGTAAAATCAATCTTGGTACAATGACTTTTGGTCAGCAAAACACAGAAGCCGAGGGACATGCTCAAATGGACTATGCACTCGAAAGAGGAGTGAATTTTTTTGATACTGCCGAAATGTATTCGGTTCCGGCGCGTCAGGAAACTTATGGAAGTACCGAAAAAGTCATTGGTTCCTGGTTTAAAAAATCAGGCAATCGTGATAAAGTAGTTTTGGCTAGCAAAATTGCAGGTCCAAATCCGGGTTTCACCTATATGAGAGATCAATTAGATTTCTCGCCTGCAAGTATTAAATATGCGGTAGAAAACAGCTTAAAACGCCTTCAGACTGACTATATCGATTTGTACCAAATGCATTGGCCGGAACGAAAAACCAATTATTTTGGACAACGTGCTTTTAATGGTTATGATGATGTTTGGGAAGATAACTTCAGAGAAATTCTGGAGACTTTTGATGCGTTGATCAAAGAGGGAAAAATAAAACACATTGGAGTTTCTAATGAAAATGCGTGGGGAATGATGCGTTTACTGGAAGAAAGTAAATACAACAATCTGCCAAGAATTAAAACCGTTCAAAATCCGTATTCTTTATTGAATCGTCTTTTTGAGGTGGGTTCTGCTGAAGTTTCAAAATATGAAAATATCGGTTTGTTGGCTTACTCTCCTTTAGCGTTTGGCGTATTGACCGGTAAATTCTTAACCGGAGAAGAACATCCAAATGCAAGAATCAAACTTTTCCCACAATACACGCGCTATAACAGTGAGCAATGTACACAGGCTACCTGTTTGTATCAGGAAATTGCACACAAACACGGTTTAACTCTGACTCAATTAGCCATGGGATTTGTGTTACAACAGCCATTTTTGACCAGTGCCATTATTGGAGCTACAACTTTGGAACAATTAAAAGAAAACATCGATACAATTGATGTGGTGCTTTCCAAAGAAATCATTACGGAAATAAACGAGGTTCAGGCAATAATTCCCGATCCGGCACCCTAATATAAAACTAAACCCGACAGGTTTCAAAAACCTGTCGGGTTTAATTTATTTTTATAATTTTTAAAGATCAAATTCATCATCTACTGATAAAGAATCAACAGGAACCGCTGTTGAATCCGGCGCTTTAATTCGCAATAACGAACGGGCATTTCCGGATATATAAACCGGTAATTGTCCAATGGTATCTTCGGGAATTAAAAGCCCCCTGCGAAACATTAAATTCCGTAAGAATTTCTGATTCTTTATGGCGTAGTCTTTCAAATTACCCTGGTCATTAAACTGGTACATGAATTTTCTTGGTTTAGGAATAATCGTCGCTAAATACAAACATTCATCAACATTTAAAGCCGACGGACTTTTCTGGAAATAAAAATGACTCGCCTCTCCAATTCCGTATACGTTAGGTCCCCATTCGATAATGTTGAAATACACTTCGAGCATTCTTTCTTTGCTTGCGATGCGGTTATTTTCTAAAATATAAACCAATAAAATTTCTTCAAGTTTGCGCGAAAGTGTTTTTTCACGCGTCAAAAACACATTTTTAATCAACTGCATGCTGATGGTGCTGGCGCCGCGAGAGAATTTTTTAGTTCGGATGTTTTTTAGAATCGATTGTTTAAACGCTTCATTGATAAAGCCACGATGCGAAAAGAACGAAGGGTCTTCCGTCGTTAAAACACATTTCCTTAAATAAGGCGAAATCTGGTCTAAAGGCGTGTAATTTGGATTTGCATTTCCAACTAAAACCGGACGCTGCATTACATTTTGAATAATAGCACGATATACAAATTCACCATTTAATTTATTCAAATCAGCCTCCCCATACTTTGTAATTCTTAAGTCTTCTTTGTTTAGTTTACTGTCAAAAACCAAGGTGTTAGGCTTGTTTTTGTTGAATTTGAAATCTAGTTTGTAATCAAAATTCCCTGTTGCCTCCATTCCCTGAAAATGAGTAAACAATCCATCGGGAAGCGAGACAATAAAATCCTGCGCTTTCATTTTCGGAATAGCAACTTTTAAGGTGTAGATGGTATCTGATTCTGTATTATAAGAAACATATGGACGCACTTTTATTTTGTTCAACTGCATGGTCGAAGTACTGTCGATCGAGATAAAATCATTGCCCAATAAGAAACGATAGTCAAAACGCGCATTTTTAATCACAACGTCCTTACTGGCGATTTTCGGATGATTGATTTTTAGATTTGAAATCGAAGTGTAACCGTCAATGTGTAATTCACTTCCGCTTTTCTCAATGTTTTCTACATTCAGACGTATAGAATCAAAACTCGCTTTTAGATTATAGCGTTCATCTAAATACGGAACTTTTATAGCACCCGTGTCTAAATTGAAAAAACGAATGTCTGCTTTTTTGTTTCTGGGATCAGCAAATCCTTTTATGTTCCAACGCTGGTCAAAATCCTTGCTTTGTACATGAAGATTGGTTTCGAGTTGTTTGTTGTTTAAAACGAGTTTATTTATGGCAACAGACGTTTTTTTGCCATTGTCGTCAATTTTAAAAATCAGGTTTTCCAATTTCATATCCGTAGGAACCAAATTCAGCAATTTGGAGATAATACGATAAGCAAAAGTAGCATACTTGCGTTTTTCGTTTTTATCGGTATCGGAAGGGTCTTTTTTAAGAAACGCATCAAAATTGCGGATTTTTCCTTTTTTGACCAATTGAATGTATCCGTTATCTATTTTTAAAGTACCAACCTGAACGTCACCAATTAATAAATTAGACAAGCTAACGCTGGTTTCTATTTTTTGAATATGAAAAAGAGTGTCCGCATTTTTTGGAGCCAGAATCACATCCGTTAATTTAATACCGGATAAACCTTCAAAAGAAGCAGATTTTACAGAAAAAGTACTGTTGTATTCCACATTCATTTTGCGGGTTACTTTTGCAATGGCTTGTTTTAAAAGCGAATCGCGGAAAAAGTAAAATCCTAAAAAAAGCACTGCTAATACCAGGGCTAGTATTAAGAGTGCTTTTTTTATTTTTTGTTTTGGAAATTTCATAAAGTAGGTTTATAGAAAATTAACCAAAAAGAATACTGGCTACATCTTCAATTTTAGCCACGAGTTCAATTTTGATTCCTGTGTTTTTTAAGGCAATTTTATTGTATTTGGAAACAAAGATAGTATTGAAACCTAATTTTTCGGCTTCCTGAATTCTTTGATCTACCCGATTTACCGGACGAATTTCTCCCGATAAGCCAACTTCACCCGCAAAACAAAATCCTTTTGTTACCGGAATATCTTCGTTTGAAGACAAGATGGCTGCAACGACCGCTAAGTCAATCGCGGGATCATCTACAGAAATTCCTCCCGTTACATTGAGGAAAACGTCTTTAGCGCCTAAACGAAATCCGGCTCTTTTTTCTAAAACGGCCAGAATCATGTTTAATCTTTTGGCGTTATAACCGGTTGTGCTTCGTTGTGGAGTTCCGTAAACAGCAGTACTTACAAGAGATTGTATTTCGATCATCAACGGGCGCATGCCTTCAAGAGTGCTGGCAATCGCAGTTCCCGATAATTCTTCGTCTTTATGTGAAATTAATATTTCTGATGGATTGCTTACTTCGCGTAAACCACTTCCTAACATTTCGTAAATTCCCAGTTCGGCTGTTGATCCGAAACGGTTTTTTAACGAACGTAAAATTCGATACACATGATTTCGATCGCCTTCAAATTGTAAAACGGTATCGACCATATGCTCCAGGATTTTTGGACCTGCAATGTTTCCGTCTTTCGTAATATGTCCGATCAGAATAACCGGTATGTTGGTTTCTTTGGCAAACTTGATCAGTTCGGCTGTGGTTTCTCTAATCTGAGAGATACTTCCGGCAGTTGATTCGATATAATCCGTATGCAAAGTCTGAATCGAGTCAATAATGACAATTTCAGGTGCCATTGCTTCGATCTGTTTGAAGATGTTCTGCGTTTTGGTCTCGGTCAATATATAACAGTTGTCACTATCCGGCGTGATTCTTTCGGCACGCATTTTTATTTGCTTCTGGCTTTCTTCGCCCGAAACATACAGTGTTTTATAAGGTAATTTTAGAGAGATCTGAAGTAAAAGTGTACTCTTTCCAATCCCGGGCTCTCCTCCCAAAAGTGTTAAGGAACCAGGAACAAGACCACCGCCAAGAACACGGTTTAGTTCTCCGTCAGTCGTGTTCATTCGAATCTCCTGAGCCGAATCAATTTCATTAATTTTTAACGGACGTGGTGCTTTACCCGTTGGAGTGGGTTCGCTCTTCCAGGCTACTTTTTCCTGTTTTTGAATAATTTCCTCGGCTATAGTATTCCATTCTTTGCAGGCATTACATTGCCCTTGCCATTTGGCATATTGAGTTCCGCAGTTCTGGCAAAAAAAAGAAGTTTTAACTTTTGACATTAGTTATGGTTTTTTTGAAAGCGTATTCATTTCGTCAATTTTCTCATACATCACATCCTTATTCAAATCTCCAATAGGCTCCATCTGGGAAGCATTTTGGTATTTTTTTGAGGCTCTTTTCGGGTCACCCATTTTTTCGTACATCAATCCTAGCTCGTATTCACCCAACATTGCTTTAGGATAATTGACATTTCCGATTTCTGCCATTTTGCCTAATTCGTCGTAAGCATTCTTTTTTAATATAATGTTCTCAATTACTTTAAAGTCGGTCATTCTAACCGGAATCTGAACTCCTAAAACTTTAGACATTTCATTGTACTTATTTTCCAGGTAATCGGCGTAACCAGTTTCGAGGATTGCAATTTTGTTGTTGTATTCGTCTGAGTTTATTGGTCTGTAAGCTTCAAAAATTTGATATAACGCACTTGGTATTGAATGCAGAACTTCGGTGTAATGAGTGGTATTTTTAAAAAGATCGTATTTGTAATTTATCAACGGATTATTGGCAATTTTAATGTTGCTATCTAATTTCTCTATTGGTTCTTTGATCTTTTTGATATCACCGTCGGCTACCGAAAGATAGTAAAAGAATGGTGTTTTTAGTTTTGCTAATTGTTCCGGAATTCGAACTTCCATTTTAGGAGCAAGTTCAGGACTTAAACAAATATAGGCATTAAAAAGAGGTTGTTCTTTGTACAAATAAAAATTGATAAAACTGGCTGTTGTATCATGTCCGGCAATAAGTCTGAAAGGAGAGGTGCGGTATTTTTTTTCAATATAAGGAACTAATTCAGCGCCAATAAATTCAAAAAAATCAGCTCCCTTTTCAAAAGGCAATCCGGTGTTTTGATCAATAGTAGTATCGTCGTAGCGTTCGCCATCTTTGTTTTGATGAACACCAATAATAATCATTTCGGGTAAATCGTCCCAATAAACACCATAATTTACAGCTCCTGAAAACGGATCAAATAAATAATCGCCGTCTAATAAGTATAAAACCGGGTATTTTTTTTCGGGATTAGCTTCGTAAGAGGCAGGAAGTCCGATAGTGATTCTTCTTTCCTCTCCCAGTTTCTCCGATTTGATGTTGTCAAATTTTTTCTGAGAGAAAACAGAAATTGAAATTAAAGTAAGCAGTAGGTAAACTTTTTTCATGATTTGGGGCATTTCAGTGAATTAAAAAGTATTGAAATAGTGTAGCAATATAACATTTTATTTGCTTTTTTAGTATTTCGGAATTCTAAAAACGGTAATGCCTTAATTATCACTTACTATTTACTTTAGATAGGGGTAAAAGAATTCCTCTCTGATAAAAAAAATATCAAATGCTGAAGAAATACGGTGTAAAAGAAAAGCTTAGGTTAGCGAATTATCGTTTTCATTAGGGAAAATGATCCACGGTTTGAAGGTTTTAGCTTCTTCAAATTCCAGGGTTGCATAAGATATGATGATGATGATATCGTCTTTTTGAACTTTTCTGGCTGCAGGACCATTCAGGGTAATATCACCTGAATTTCGTTCTCCTTTAATAGCATAAGTTTCAAAGCGTTCGCCATTATTGATATTTACAATTGCTACTTTTTCGCCTTCAATAATGTTTGAAGCTTCCAGTAGTGTTTCGTCAATAGTAATACTGCCAATATAATTTAAATCGGCTCCCGTTACTTTTACACGGTGAATTTTGGATTTTATAACTTGAATTTGCATGGTGCAAAGGTAATTTAATTTAATGAAATGGTGTCAATCAGTCTTATAGAATTAACAAATACTGCTATAAACGCGCGGTAGTTTTTGTCTTTATTTCTTTGGTCGATAGGTAATAAGGTAGCTTCGTCAGCAATAACAAAATATTCTAAGGTAAACCGCTCATTGTTTTGGAAAGATTCTTCAACAAAGGCAATAGTTTCTTCGGGAGTGCTGGTTTGAAAAAGTTCTTTAGCAGCTGTCAAAGTTTTGTAAATTAGGGCAGCTTCTTTTCTTTCTTCCGGTGTTAAACGCTCATTTCGGGAGCTCATTGCAAGTTGATTGTCTTCTCTGAAAATAGGACAGCCAACAACATTTACCGGCATATTGTTTTTTTCTGCCATTTTTTTGACGATTTGCAATTGCTGAAAATCTTTCTCTCCAAAATAAGCATTTGTCGGGGTTACAATTTCGAACAAGCGTTTTACAATTGTTCCGACTCCATCAAAATGTCCGGGTCTGAATTTTCCTTCCATTTGATTTTCTAATCCGTCGAAATCAAAATGCTGAGAAACCGTTTCACCTTCATAAATATCCTCTACAGACGGAGCATATAGAATTATTTTGTCGCTCAGAACACGCATTTTTTTGACGTCTTCTTCGAGAGTTCTAGGATATTTTGCCAGATCTTCAGGATTGTTAAACTGAGTTGGATTTACGAAAATACTAACTACGGTATCGTCGTTTTCTTTAAGAGATCTCTGCATTAAAGCCAGATGCCCCTGGTGTAAAGCGCCCATTGTTGGTACAAATCCGATGGTCGAATTTGTGGTTTTGATAGTTTTTAAATAGGCTATCAAAGCTACTTTACCGTAGAAAATATGCATGTCGGTATTATTAAAATTTAGTGCAAACATAATATATTAGTTAATAACTGCATAAAATTTTGTAATTTTGCAACGTTTTTATTACCAAAAATTAAGTAAAATACTATTATGAAAGATAAGAGGATATTATATGTATCATCTGAAGTCGTGCCTTATTTGGCTGAAAATGAGGTTTCTTTAATGTCTTATGACGTGCCGAAAATGATTAATGATCAAGGCGGTCAGATAAGAATTTTCATGCCAAGATATGGAAACATCAACGAAAGAAGACATCAGTTACACGAAGTAATTAGACTTTCAGGAATGAATTTGGTAGTGAATGATTTGGATATGCCATTGATTATTAAAGTTGCCTCAATTCCTAAAGAAAGAATTCAGGTCTATTTTATAGATAATGATGAGTATTTTAAACGTAAAGCAACTTTTGCTGACGAAGAAGGGGTTTTGTATCCTGATAATGATGAGAGAGCGATCTTTTTTGCCAAAGGAGTTGTAGAAACCGTAAAAAAACTCAATTGGGTTCCTGATATTATTCATGTTCATGGTTGGTTAGCCGCTATGCTTCCAATTTATATGAAACATTATTACAAAAATGAAGCATTGTTTTCTGAAACTAAAATCGTGACTTCTGTTTACGGACAGTCATTTGATGAAAATTTAGATTTAGAAATGATTAACAAGGTGAAATTTGATGGTGTGCCACACGAATCAGTAGCTGATTTGGAAACACCAAATTATGAGAATATTTTAAAGGCCAGTATATTGCATTCTGATGCTGTTATTATTGCATCACCGAACGTATCTTCAAGTTTAACAAAATTTATAGAATCTTCAGGAAAACCTTTTTTACCTTTCGCCACGAAAGATGCATTCGCTGATGCGTATACAAATTTCTACAAAAGTATGGGTCTTTAAATTTTAACATTATTATAAAACATGTATAATACTTCTTTTTTTAAGAAAACGCTATTAATTGCATCAGTTGTTCTTTTATATTCTTGTGACAAAGATTTTAACGCCATTGGCGACGATTTGATTGGAGATAATCATTTCGGATTAGAATCTGAAAAATACGATGTTGTGGCTTACGATCAGGAAATTAGCCCGATTCAGTCAAATGCATTCACAAATAGTGCTTTAGGTATTTATAATGATGGTGTTTTTGGGGAGCGAACAGCGAGTTATGCTACTCAGGTTGCGCTTGAAAGTTACGCTCCGACTATTAGTAAGGATCCTAATCCGGAAGTTGAAACGGTAACACTATCTATCCCTTATTTTAGCCATGCGACAAGTACTAATAATGGTGTAACGACTTATGTGTTAGATTCTATTTATGGTAAACCCGGAGAAAAGTTTAAATTAAGTGTTTATGAATCAGGTGTTCAAATGCGTTCTTCTTATTTTGATAGTAATAGTAATTCGCAATTTGCACAGTTGTACTATACGGATCAAAATGCTGATTTTAACACATTTAAAGATCAGGTGAATAGCGGCAAACTTTTGAATGATAGTGGCGATAAGTCACAAAATGCGGAGTTCTTTTTTGATTCATCTGAGCGTTCTGATGATGTAAGAGACCCGACGACGGGTGTGATAACTACAACTAAAGCTATTCCGCAAATGCGTCTGAATTTGAATAAGGAATTTTTTAAAACTAAAATTTTAAAAGCGACTGCTGCAAATCTTTCTTCGCAAGATGTGTTTCAACAGTATTTTAAAGGCTTGTATTTTAAAGTTGAAAAAGCAGGCGGTAGTCCTGGAAATATGGCTTTGTTGAATTTTGCGCAAGGGAAAATTACGATAAAATACAAAGTGAAAACGGATAGCACTACGGATCCGGAAGCTACAACAGAGGATAAATCTATGGTTATTAATCTAAGTGGTGCAACAGCAAGTTTGTTGAATGATGTTAAGGTATCGACTTATCAAAGTGCATTAGATTCAAAAAATGAAATTCTTGGCGATGAATCTCTTTATTTAAAAGGAGGTCAGGGATCACTCGCTATTATTGAGCTTAAGGATTTTGGTTCAAAACTGGAAGATATCAGAGCAAAAAAATGGATGGTTAATGAAGCCAATTTAGTTTTTCATATTGACTCAGAGAAGATGCTTGGAATACCGGATGCAACAGCTGGTACTCGTGAACCTAAAAGAATTTATTTGTATGATTTAACAAATAACACCCCTATTTTAGACTATTTAACAGATGCTACCGGTAGTGGAGCAGCGATGGGAAAAGTAGTGTATAGTGGTATAATTAATGTTGATCCTACTAGTAAAAAGGGAACTACTTATAAAATCAGGCTAACAAATCATATTCGAAATATTATAAGAAACACTACGGCAGTTAATGTTAAATTGGGCTTGGTGGTTACCGGAGATATAAGTACGGCCGGTTCAAATAAATTGAAATTGAAAAATAATTTTATTACTGATGCGCCAAAAGCATCCGTTATAAGTCCGTTAGGAACAGTATTGTTTGGAGGAACATCCACGGTTCCTGAGGCTAAAAGGTTGAGGCTTGAAGTTTACTACACGAAACCAAATTAATAAATATATATGTGTGGAATTGTTGGATATATAGGTCATAGAGAGGCGTATCCTATTATTATTAAGGGATTAAAACGACTCGAATACAGAGGATATGATAGTGCCGGGGTTATGTTGTATGACGGCCAGGATAGCATAAAACTTTGTAAAACAAAAGGTAAGGTTTCAGATCTTGAAGCTAAGACTAAAGAAGGATTTACTACAAACGGAACTATAGGAATCGGACATACCCGTTGGGCAACTCATGGGGTGCCAAATGATGTGAATTCGCACCCACATCTTTCTAATTCCGGAGAATTGGTAATTATTCATAATGGAATTATTGAGAATTATGCACCTCTTAAAGAAGAATTAATAAAAAGAGGCTATACTTTTAAATCGGATACGGATACAGAAGTATTGGTAAATCTGATTGAAGAAGTGCAGAAAAATGAAGGTATCAAGCTTGGTAAAGCAGTTCAGATTGCTTTAAATCAGGTTGTGGGTGCTTACGCAATTGCGGTTTTTGATAAAAAGAATCCAAATGAAATTGTGGCGGCAAGACTAGGTAGCCCTTTGGCTATTGGTGTTGGAGAAGGTGAATTTTTTATTGCTTCTGATGCATCTCCTTTTATTGAGTATACGTCAAATGCAATTTATCTTGAGGATGGTGAAATGGCAAACATCAGATTGCATAAACCACTTAAAGTTAGAAAAATAAAGGATGATTCTTTGGTTGATCCTTACATTCAGCAGCTTCAGATGAATTTGGAGCAGATTGAAAAAGGAGGCTATGATCACTTTATGTTAAAAGAGATCTACGAGCAACCAAGTGTAATTAAGGATACATACAGAGGAAGACTTCATGCAAATGAAGGAATTGTTCAGATGGCTGGTGTTGAGGATAATATTGAGAAATTCTTAAATGCAAAGCGTATTTTAATCGTGGCTTGTGGAACTTCTTGGCATGCCGGTTTAGTGGCTGAGTATATCTTTGAAGAATTCACTCGTATTCCGGTTGAAGTAGAATATGCTTCTGAGTTCAGATACCGCAATCCGATCATCAATAAAGATGATGTGGTCATCGCTATTTCTCAATCAGGAGAAACGGCTGATACTATGGCGGCTATTAAATTAGCGAAAGAAAACGGTGCTTTTGTATTCGGAGTTTGTAATGTGGTAGGTTCCTCTATTTCAAGAGAAAGCCATGCAGGTGCTTATACACACGCAGGTCCGGAAATTGGAGTAGCTTCAACTAAGGCATTTACAACTCAGATTACGGTTTTAACAATGATTGCTTTGCGATTAGGTAAAGCTAAAGGAACTTTGTCAAATAGTGATTTTCATGCCTACTTACAGGAATTAGAGATAATCCCAGAGAAAGTAGCCGAAGCATTAGAAACAAACGATCGTGCAAAAGAGATTGCAGCAGCTTTTAAAGATGCTCCAAACTGTTTGTATTTAGGTCGTGGATATAATTTCCCTGTAGCGCTTGAAGGTGCTTTAAAACTTAAAGAGATCTCTTATATTCATGCAGAAGGATATCCAGCGGCAGAAATGAAGCACGGTCCAATTGCCTTGATTGATGAGCATATGCCGGTAATTGTAATTGCACCTAAACAAGGTCATTATGATAAGATCGTTAGTAATATCCAGGAAATTAAATCACGTAGTGGTAAAATTATCGCTGTTGTGACCAAAGGTGATACTCAGGTTCGCGAATTAGCGGATTATGTGATCGAAATTCCGGAAACTTCGGATGCTTTATCTCCGCTAATTACTACTATACCATTGCAGTTGCTTTCGTACTATATTGCGGTAATGAGAGGATGTAATGTAGATCAACCACGTAATTTGGCAAAATCAGTTACAGTAGAATAGATACTAAAAACATATAGATTTTAGAAAAGCGAGATTTAGGTCTCGCTTTTTTTGTGGCAAACTTTTGTCGCATTTTTTTGTTTTCTTTTTGATTAATAAAATGTCTCGGAGTATTTAGGTTTTTAATTATTATCTGGTCATCATGCTGGATAATAAGAGAGGTTGAAATAATTAAAATAAGAACTGGTGATGCCTTAGGTGAGTTCGGAAATGTTTAAAAAAGTGTAGGTTTTGTAAGGAATTAAGTCGGGAAGTTTATTAGTTTAGAAAAGTACATGTCAAAAGATAGTTATATAAATGCAAAGAATGCTATAAGTAAGGTAATTGATATTGCGATTTATTGTTTTAGAAATTATACACCTAATGAGTGGGACACTAAAACATTAGATGTTTTTGTAGAAGCTTATTTAGAATGTAGAGAAAGAGCTTTAAACCCGGAACCACGATATGAAACTTTGAAAACTTTGAAATATGTGATTAATGATGTGTTTATATACTTTCAAGAAGGTGGTGGTAATTGTGTTGATGAATTTTGGAAAGAAATAAAAAAGCAAAACTTGCCATATAAACTAGAGAATAAGATGGTGAAAATCCTAAAGCGAAAAAAGATTAATAATATTCGTGAATATGATTTTGTAATAGATGTGATAGTATCCTACCAGCAAGAAGGATTGATTAATAGGGAGGAAGTGACATTGTTAAATGAGTTAATAGGTAAATTTGAAAGGTTAGGAAAAAAATAAAGAGCGCGTATGATAATGTTGATCAACTACGTAACCTAACAAAATCAGTTACAATAGAATAAAAGTTTAAAATATATTAAATGTTAAAAAAGCGAGATTTAGGTCTCGCTTTTTTTTATTATCAGATTTTTTTTCTGAACGGTGTATTTTTAGTAAATCCGTAATTTTTCCTTCAAAAATAATATGTATGCATAGTAATTGTTTTGCATAGGGTTTATTATTTGATTTTAATTTAATAAAAGGCATTGCTAAATCGTCATAATTATCAATTAAAACATGTCGAATATCAGTTTATTTTAACATTTTTTTATATATATGGAAATTATTTGTATTTTGGTAGTATAAACTAACAAAAACTAACCAAATGAGAGTCTATTTATTAATTATGTTGTTTTTCAGCGGAATATCTTTTGCGCAGAATTCAATTACCGGTTCTGTTACCGATGCGAACAGGCAAGCAATCCCAGGTGCTAATATTGTCGTGGTTGGAAGTTCTACCGGAGCTTCTACCGATTTTGATGGTACATTTAAATTGAATGTCTCTACTAAACCGCCTTTTACAATTAAAGTGACGGCTGTAGGTTTTGAGGCTAAAACAATCAATGTAACCTCCTTGAATCAAAAAATAGAGGTAATGTTAAAAGAAGAAGAAACTAAATTGAATGAGATCGTAGTTTCTGCTTCCAGAACTCCTGAGAGAGTGCTTGAATCTCCGGTAACTATTGAAAGAATGGGAATTCAGGATATTAAAAAAACAGCTTCTCCTTCTTTCTATGATGGTTTGGAAAACCTCAAAGAAGTACAGATGAATACCAGTAGTATGTCTTTTAAATCAATCAATACAAGAGGTTTTGCGACTGTAGCAAATACCCGTTTTATGCAATTGGTAGATGGTATGGATAATTCATCTCCTCTTTTGAATTTTGTTTTAGGGAATTTAATTGGTGTTTCAGAAATAGATGTTCAAAGTGTTGAGTTGTTGCCGGGTGCATCATCTGCTTTGTATGGGGCGAATGCTTTTAACGGAATTTTATTTATGAATAGTAAAAGCCCATTCAATTATCAAGGGGTATCTGCTTATTTTAAATACGGAATGACCTCACAAGATGCCGCAGGAGTAAATAATTACTACGATTTTGGAGTGCGCTTTTCACATGCGTTTAATAAATATTTTGCCGCCAAAGCCAACTTTACTTATATGGAAGCTACAGATTGGTATGCTACAAATTATAATGATAAAACAATTGCAGGAATCGACAGAAGCAATATTAACTATGATGGAATAAATGTATACGGAGACGAAGTTTCTACAAATATAAAAGGCGTAGGACAGTCTTTAGCTGCTTTAGGTCTATTGCCAGCGGCCGCGGTAAATTTATTGCCAAATACAAATGTTAGTAGAACAGGTTATAACGAAATTGACCTTACCAACAACAAAGCCGGAAATACTAAAATCGATTTTTCATTACACGGAAGACCTTTTGGAGATGACCGATTAGAAATTATCTGGCAAAGTAAGTTTGGAACTGGAAACGCAGTTTATCAAGGAGCGAACAGATATTACTTAAATGACTTTTTTATGCAACAACATAAAATCGAATTTAAAGGAAGAAACTTCTTCTTAAGAGGATACACAACTTCAGAAGATGGTGGGCATTCTTATGATATGGTATTTACAGGGATTAATGTAAATAGAAAATGGAAAGATGATAAAACTTGGTTTGGTCAGTATGCGGGAGCTTATGCGCAAGCAACTTTAGGGGGAATGACGCCTGAAAATGCTCATGCAGCTGCAAGAGCTACTGCGGATACAGGGCGTTTTTTACCGGGAACATCAGCGTTTAAGAATGCTTTTAATCAGGTAATTGCTGATGAGAGTGTGCTTACAGGTTCAAAACTGGTTGATAATTCAAGAATATACCATTCTGATTTAAATTATAATTTTAAGGATTTGATAAAAGTTGTTGAAATTCAAGTCGGAGGATCTTATAGATTGTATGAGTTAAATTCTCACGGCAGGATTTATACAGATGCAGATGGGCCTATTAATTATAGTGAATATGGTGCCTATACACAGGTGATGAAAAAGTTTTTAGATGAAAGATTGAAATTTACGGGTTCTATTCGTTATGATAAATCAAAAAATTTCGATGGTAATCTTTCTCCTAGAGTGTCTTTGGTTTATTCCGGAGGAGAGAAAAAGAATCATAATTTCAGAGGATCATTCCAAACCGGTTTCAGAAATCCATCTACACAAGATCAGTATATTGGATTTAATGTTGGAAATGCGGTGTTGTTAGGTTCTGCACCGGATAATTTATTGCGTTTTACTGAGACTTTAAATGTTGCAACGGCACAAGGTCAGATGTTTGCCGGCGGGCCTACAGTTATAATGAATGGTCAAAATGCTTATGGTAATTCTTATACGGCAAGTTCTGTGGGAGCCTTTAGTGCATTAGCGGGAAGTAATCCTATTGCTGCATCAGCACTTTTGAGAAAAACAAATGTAGATTATGTTAAACCGGAAGAGGTTAAGGCTTTTGAACTTGGATATCGTTCTTTTATTAATGATGTTTCTATAGATCTTAATGCTTATTACAATATCTATAATCACTTTATTGGGAATTTAAATGTGGTAGCGCCTTATTATGGTACGGCACAAGATTCGCCGAATCCTTTGTTAGGGCCTGCAAATCCGGGAGTCCAAACGCTTCATGCACTTCAGAACGGGAATTACAGAGCGTATCAGTTGTATACCAATACAGATGTTGAGATTAAATCGTTTGGGTTTGGTGTTGGTCTTTCTAAAAAAATAATTGCTGATTACGAATTAGGTGTGAATTACAACTATGCTCAATTTGACTTTGATCAGGCAAAAGATCCAAGTTTTGAAGCTGGGTTCAATACGCCGAAACACAGAGTGAAAGTATCTGTTGGGAATGAGAAATTATTCGAAAACTTCGGATTTAATGTTAGCGGAAGATGGAACAGTGAATACAAATGGGAATCAACATTTGCTGATGGTATAATCAAATCGGCTACTGTAATTGATGCACAGATTAACTATGCACTTCCAAAACTAAAATCAGTTGTAAAATTAGGAGCTGCAAATATTGGAGGAAAAGAATATGCTCAGGTACTTGGTGCCGGATTAATCGGTCAACAGTATTTTGCTTCTTGGACAATCAATCCATAATTTGAATTAACGGACGTAACAAACATTTTATTCGCTTTTTGGAATCTCGAATTCGGAAAAGGATAATTATAAAACATACTAAATCATGATAAAAAATTTCAAATGGCTTTTATTGGTTTCGATTACCTTTATGGCCTGTAATAGCGATGATGATACTGCGGCTGTAGTAAATTCATCTGATGGACAGCCCTTGACCTCGGGGACAGCTAATTTTTCGAAATACGTAGCTTTAGGAGATTCTTTTGCGGCTGGTTTTTCAGATAATGCTTTGTTTAAAGCAGGTCAGACAAATGCCTATCCAAATATACTGGCACAGCAATTTGCATTAGTAGGAGGGGGTGTTTTCTCAACTCCTTTTATGGCGGACAATCTTGGAGGGTTTTCTTCGGGAGGTGCTCAGGTACCGTCGCTTGGTGTTAGATTGTATTTGGATGTAGCAACAAGTACACCTCTTCCGGTAAGTGGTATTTCGGGTACCGATATTAGTACACATTTGACTGGAGCTTTTAGTAATATGGGTATTCCAGGTGCAAAAGCAACACATTTGGCGTTTGCCGGATATGCTACTGCTAATCCTTATTTCGGTAGAATAGCATCTTCGCCTACGGCAACTGTTTTGACAGATGCTTTGGCTCAAAATCCTACTTTTTTCTCTTTGTGGATTGGTGGTAATGATGTTTTAGGATATGCGACAACTGGTGGAGACGGATCAAACCCGATTACTGCTCCTGCTACTTTTGATGCTGTTTACAAAAATCTGGCAACAGAATTATCTAAAAACGGGAAGAAAGGAGTTGTGGCAAACTTGCCATATATCAATACACTGCCACATTTCACAACAGTTCCTTATAATCCATTAACGATTTCGGTTTTGGGTAATGGGAATGCTGCTGTTGGAACGGCTACTATTAATGCGCTTAATGCACAATTGTACGGACCGTTAAAAGGGGCGTTAAATTATCTAGGTGTAACCAATAGAATTGAATTATTGTCTCTTACTGCTGCAAATCCATTGTTGATAAAAGACGAGTCTTTGCCAAATTTAGCCGCACAGCTTACAGCAGTTCTTACGCCTTCAGTGGGAGCGCAGACCGCTGCCTTTTATGGATTGGTTTTTGGTCAGGCACGTCAGGCTACAGCAACAGATTTAGTGCTTTTAACCACAAGATCGGCTATCGGAACAGCTCCGACCGCTGCTAATTCAGGAATTGGAATGGCGCCACCGGCTCCATTAGACAAGTTTGGAATTACTTATCCGTTACAGGACAAGTTTGTTCTGATCCCAACTGAAATAGCCGAAATCAGAACAGCTACAGATGCTTATAATGTGACTATTAAAGCAGCTCAGGAAGCAAACGGCTTAGCTTTTGTTGATGCGAAAAAGGTGATGGAAGATTTGTCTACTGCCGGAATTGTAGTAGATGGTTACACCATGACATCAACATTCGTAACAGGAGGAACCTTTTCTTTAGATGGTGTGCATCCGTCACCAAGAGGGTATGCATTGATCGCAAATAAATTTATAGAGGCGATCAATCTTAAGTACGGATCAAACTTAAAAGGAGTTAATTTAGGAAAGTATCAGATACTATATCCTAAAGTAATACAATAAAGCCAATTTTTTTTAGTAAAAGAGCCACTTGGTTTTAGACCATGTTGGCTTTTTTTTATTTTGTTAAAAAATACTTTTTTGGCGATTTTGGGCCTGACTTTTAGGAATCAAACAAAATCGTAGTATTTTTTATAAAAAAAATATTGATTTTATATTTTAAAAATTTATCTTTGCGCTCTGAAAAAAGAGGTATTTTCGATAAACCTAAATAGCTATTTAATAAATACATAAGTAATGTCAAAAGTAATAGGAAAAGTTGCTCAAATCATTGGACCAGTAGTTGACGTAGTTTTCAACGGAAAGGATGTTGAACTTCCAAAAATTTATGATTCATTAGAAATCACAAAAAAAGACGGAACATTATTAGTTCTAGAAGTACAATCTCATATTGGAGAAAACACTGTTCGTACCATTTCTATGGACTCAACTGACGGTTTGAGTAGAGGATATGAAGTAGTTGGAACAGGAAATCCAATCCAAATGCCAATCGGTCCAGACGTATATGGTAGATTATTCAATGTAATTGGAGATGCAATTGATGGTTTAGGAAACTTGCCAAAAACAGGAGAAAACGGTTTGTCTATTCACAGACAAGCTCCAAAATTTGAAGATTTATCAACTTCATCAGAAGTTTTATTCACAGGTATTAAAGTAATCGATTTGATCGAGCCTTATGCAAAAGGAGGTAAGATTGGATTGTTTGGTGGTGCTGGTGTTGGTAAAACGGTATTGATCCAGGAGTTGATTAACAATATCGCAAAAGGTCACGGTGGACTTTCTGTATTCGCAGGAGTAGGAGAAAGAACACGTGAAGGAAATGACTTACTTCGTGAGATGTTAGAGTCAGGTATTATTAAATACGGTGATGATTTCATGCACTCTATGGAAAATGGAGGATGGGATTTATCTAAAGTAGATATGCCAGGAATGAGAGAGTCTAAAGCTACTTTCGTTTTCGGACAAATGAATGAGCCACCTGGAGCTCGTGCTCGTGTAGCACTTTCAGGATTATCTATTGCGGAGTATTTCCGTGATGGAGCCGGAACTGATCAAGGGAAAGACGTATTGTTTTTCGTTGATAACATCTTCCGTTTTACACAAGCAGGTTCTGAGGTATCAGCACTTTTAGGACGTATGCCTTCTGCAGTAGGATACCAACCAACTTTGGCAACAGAGATGGGAGCTATGCAAGAGCGTATTACTTCTACAAACAAAGGATCTATTACATCTGTACAGGCGGTTTACGTTCCTGCGGATGATTTAACTGACCCGGCACCGGCTACAACTTTTGCTCACTTAGATGCTACAACAGTATTGTCTCGTAAAATTGCTGAGTTAGGTATTTATCCAGCGGTTGACCCGTTAGATTCTACTTCAAGAATTTTGACTCCTCAAATTTTAGGAAATGAGCACTACGATTGTGCACAAAGAGTAAAAGAGATCCTTCAAAAATACAAGCAATTGCAAGATATTATCGCGATTCTAGGTATGGAAGAGTTATCTGAAGAAGATAAATTATCTGTATCAAGAGCACGTCGTGTACAACGTTTCTTATCTCAACCTTTCCACGTAGCGGAGCAATTTACAGGTATTCCTGGAGTTTTGGTTGATATTAAAGATACTATCAAAGGATTCAACATGATCATCGACGGTGAATTAGATCACCTTCCGGAAGCAGCTTTCAACTTGAAAGGTTCTATCCAGGATGCAATCGAAGCTGGAGAGAAAATGTTGGCTGAAGCATAATCAAGCCAAGCTTGATAAACTTAAAAAAATAAAAATTCCAAATTCCAATTTTGGATTTTGGAATTTTATAATTTGGAATTTTAAAAAATAGTTATGACTTTAGAAATAGTATCACCAGAAGCAAAATTATTTTCAGGAGAAGTAACTTCGGTTACAGTACCTGGAGTTGATGGAAGCTTTCAAATATTGAATCATCACGCTCCTATCGTTTCTATTTTAGAAAAAGGAACTGTTAAAATTGTAGCTTCAAGCTTCAGTTTTTCTAAAGAAGTAGCGGGTAAATTCACGAAAGTAAATGATCAAACCTATACTTTGGAAATTGAATCAGGTACTATCGAAATGAAAGACAATAAGATTATTGTTTTAGCAGACTAAGACGATTTTAGAATAAGTAAAAAAGCCAGACATTGTCTGGCTTTTTTGTTTTTGTTTATTTTAAATGAATGACTTTTTGTTATTGTATTATTCCCCAAAAACCACTCGAAATATAAGTATGTACAGTAAGTCCTGATATAATTGACCAGGATATGATCCCTAAAGCACTTACTGCAAAGGTTTTTGCAAGTTGAAGTTTGGTGTCTTTATTTAAAAACTTATAATAAAAGAGTGTAAAATAAAAGAGCTGAAACAGTAGAAAAAACAAAGCTTGATAATTAGTCGATAAGTGGAATAATAAAGATATGGGTAAAATTAAAAGCGTATTAACGAGTATACAAAAGCCCAGCATGTACATGCCTGCCACAAGGTGTTCTGTATAGTTGTAGTTTTCTTTTTTGTAAAACAGCCAGAAAAAAAAGGCAAGTAGCGGTAGCGCCATCATCGCCATTAGATTAGAATATTTTTTTATGAAATGAAACATTTTTTCTTTTCGTTCGTAAAGATGTATGATTTTCTCTTTTTGAACAGGATCTGAAATAGCGCTAAGTTCCTGATTTTCTTTTGGGATATCAATAGGAGGTGTCTCTTTTGGGATATTGGAAATAAAAACAAAGATAGCGGCAACCAATAAGAAAAAATTAAGTGGGGGAAAGTACTTCTTTCTTTTGCCATTGATATATTCCTTAGCTACAGTTCCGCTTTTTAATGTCAAAGACATAATAAGTTGAAAAATCCCTTTGTCTGCGTGTAAAAAATAATGAATAGCTTCATGAAAAATCTCGTGCGGACTTATACGATGCAAATTTACTCTTTGACTGCACTCAGGGCAATAATTAAAATCCGGATAATTTTCTGTTTCACAGTTTTTGCAAATAATCTTCATTCTTCTCTTTTTTAATGCAATATACAAATTACTCATAATCAGTTTGTGAATTGAAAATTAGAAATATTAATATTTTAATTAACAATACTATTTATGTTAATCGCTAATGATACGTTGCGCTTTTTGCAGAACCGAAAGATTTTCATAAATAGTCTCATTTGCTTAAACAAACAGGATTTCGCGCAAGCTTTTTTGAAAAGATAGAATTCGAAAAGTTGGAATTTGGAATTTCATAAATTGGAATTTCATAACTTTGCTTTTATGAAATTACCCGAAAATCTTACCCAAAAGCTTGAAAACAGAAAGCAAAATAATTCGCTGAGACAATTACCAAGTTTTAATAATCTTGTTGATTTTTCTTCTAACGACTATATTGGGTTTTCTAAATCGGAATCTGTTTTTAAACTTGCACATCATTATCTAATCGAAAACGAACTCATTCAGAATGGAGCGACGGGATCACGATTAATTTCAGGGAACCATTCGTTGTATCAAATCACTGAATCTTTTATAGCACAGTTTCATGATGCTGAATCAGCTTTGATCTTTAATTCGGGTTATGATGCCAATGTTGGTTTTTTTGGCGCTGTACCGCAAAGAAATGATGTTATTCTGTATGATGAATTGAGTCACGCTTCGATTCGTGATGGGATTATCATGTCTAATGCCAAATCCTATCGATTTAACCATAATGACTTTGAAGATTTAGAACGACTTATTCTTAAATTTCCGGATACAACTATTTACATTGTTACCGAAACTGTTTTTTCTATGGATGGAGATAGTCCGAATTTAGAAGAACTGGTCGTACTCTCTGAAAAATACAATTGCTTTCTGGTGGTTGATGAAGCACATACATTGGGTGTCTTTGGTGAAAAAGGGGAGGGATTAATGCAGTATTTGCAGTTGCACAATCGTATTTTCGCCCGCATCATGACTTTCGGAAAAGGGTTGGGGTGTCATGGAGCAGCTGTCTTAGGTAGTGTTGAACTTAAAGAGTATCTAATCAACTTTGCCAGAAGTTTCATTTATACTACGGGATTGTCTCCACATTCGGTATCTACAATTCTGACTGCTTACCAGCATTTGGAAACTGAAAAGTTGGTTATCGAGAAGTTACGAATGAATATTATCTTTTTTAATCAGCAAAAAAACTTGTTGGGTTTGAAGCCCATGTTTGTTCGAAGTAAATCGGCTATTCAGTCGGCGATCGTTCCGGGCAATGAAAATGTAAAAAAACTGGCGCAACAACTACAAGATAAAGGGTTTGATGTAAAACCAATACTCTCTCCAACCGTTCCGGAAGGGCAGGAAAGACTTCGTTTCTGTATTCATAGTTATAATTCGGAAGAGGAAATCAATCAGATTTTGCAGTTGTTAGGCAATTTTGTGTTTTAGAAGATATATTGTTTCGCAGAGATTCACAAAGGGTACGCAGAGAGACACTAAGTTTTTTGTGAATCTTTGCTTTTTTCTTTGTGTGTCTCTGTGGAATTGACCATTTGAGAATAAAACACTCCTTTGTCAGATATTGATTTTACTGATTTTATGTAAAAATGTAAATTTTATTTGTAACGTTTTTATGCTTTGATTACTTACGAGTCGTAATCAAATAAATCAAAACCATTATGAAAACAATATCACTTTTATCAAAATCAAAAAGCTTCCATTTTATTTCTATCTTTTTTACTTCGGCAGTATTTGGATTTGCGGTGGTGAATCAATTTTTGTTAAACCATCCGAACAAACACTTTCTTATTAGTGCTGTGTCCTGTTTTTTATTGGCTGTAGTTTTTTGGCAAAAAAGTAAGATCAGTGAATAAATAGAAGAATTTTTAAATAATTAAACCAAATAATTTTAATCAATCAACAAAATGAAAAATTTTATAAAATCAACAATTGCCGTAGTACTATTTATTTTTAATGGAACAACCAACGCTCAAACGAATGCTCCTAAATTAGAAAATTCACTTCTATGGGAAGTGTCAGGAAAAGGATTAACTAAACCATCTTATTTGTATGGAACCGTTCATATGATTTGCGCAGGGGATTATTTTATTTCTGAAAAAACAAATAAGGCATTCGAGAAATCAGATAAATTGGTACTGGAAATTAATTTTGCCGACCCTAAAGAGATGGTGGACTTACAGGAAATGGTGATGGGAAAAGTACCATTAAGTAAAAAATTAGCTCCGGAGCAGTTGTCAAAATTGAATGTAATTCTGCAAAAAAATGCCGGAATGACGATACAACAGGTGGATAGTTTTAGTTTGTTGACTGTTATGAGTCTGATCTCAATGAAAAGCTTTGGTTGTACTGACCTCAAATTTTATGAAATGAATTTTATCGAAATGGCAAAAAAACGTCAAATTGAGGTTGGAGGTCTTGAAACCGTAAAATCGCAATGCGAGAGTTTTGAAAATGCCTATTCTGATGTTGAAATGATTGATATGCTAGAAGAAACTAGTGCTGATGAAACGACTAAATTAGTAGCCAACTATAAAAATGAAGATATGGAGTCTTTGTATAAATTGACGACAGATGAAAAAATAATGAATCTTAAAGCTAAGAAATACATGCTTGACGATAGAAATGCTAATTGGATCAAGATTATGCCGGAGCAGATGAAAAAGGAAAGTGTCTTTTTTGCAGTTGGAGCGGCTCACTTGGGTGGTGATACAGGAATAATTAATTTGTTGAGAAAAGCGGGATACACAGTAAAACCAGTGATGAATTAGAGCTATTTTGAAAGAGAAAGAAAAAGAATTTTTAAATCGAATAGAAAGTCATAAAGGAATCTTGTACAAAGTGTCGAAAATGTACATGGATACGGCAGATGATCAGCAGGATTTGTTTCAGGAAATTGTTTGTCAGCTTTGGAAATCGTATGAGTCCTTTAGAAATGAAAGTCAATTTTCGACGTGGATGTATCGGGTGGCTATTAATACGGCAATTGTTTTCCTAAAGAAAGAAAAACGGAAGGTTGATAAATATGAGATTGCTTCAGAGAATATTAAAGAAGAGGAGGATGATTCGCACATAAAAGAAAGTCAGATTGATCATTTTTATAAAGCAGTTCAAAAATTAGAAAAAATAGACAAAGCAATTATTTTTTACCAATTAGAAGGATTTTCACATAGAGAAATTGGAGATAACTTAGGGATCTCGGAGGGAAATGCCAGAGTAAAATTAAACAGAGCAAAAGAAAAACTAAAAGAAATAATAAAAAATCAGGGATATGGATTTTAACGACATACAAAACGCATGGAACAATGAAAAATCGGATTCGATCATTCTTCCGGATAATTTAGAGAAAATCAGGTCCGCCAATACACCTTTGGACAGGATCAAAAAAAATCTGAAATACGAGCTAATTTTGCAGGTTATCTTAGTTTTTTTAATCGGATTTGTGCCTTATATCTGTTCGTTTGAACAAAAATTTATTGTGCCTTTCTATTTGTTATACAGTATGGCTGTCGCTGTTACGATATATTATTTGGCGAAGCTGTATTTGTTTTATAAGCGATTGAACACCGTTGCATTAAGTACAAAGGACAGTTTATACGAGACTTATTTTGATATCAGATTAAATATGGAATTGTATAAAACGTTCGGGTTTGCATTGACGCCATTTATGATCTTGTATTTAGTTGTTTTTGTTTATTTTAAGTCTTCAAAAGAGGCTGATTTTGTGATGTTTGAATTTAGCAATGCAGAAATTATAAGTGTTTTTTCGGTGGTTGTCTTTGCAATTCTTTCGATGGGGTTGGGTTTAGAGTGGTGGGTTCATTTTTTTTATGGCAAGTACGCCAAAGAAATAAAGAAGGTTATAGATCAATTAAAAGAAGAGTAGTTAAACAACAAACCCATCGTAATGATGGGTTTGTTGTTTTTATTGGTATTTTTGCATACTATTAAAAGAGAGCAATGAAAATATTTATTACAGGAATTTCTACAGATGTAGGTAAAACGGTGACTTCTGCAATTGTAGTTGAAGCTTTAGAAGCCGACTATTGGAAACCTGTTCAGGCCGGAGATCTGGATAACTCGGACAGTGATAAAATCAAGTCAAAAATTTCAAATTCTAAATCCCGTATTTTTGAGAATAGTTACCGGTTAAATACGCCTGCAAGTCCGCACTTGGCAGCAGAAATTGATGGAGTGAGAATTGAATTGAGCGAAATCAAAGAGCCAAAAACCGATAATCATTTGGTGATAGAAGGAGCCGGTGGAATTTTTGTTCCGCTGAATGAAACCGATTTAATTGTCGATTTAATTCAATCCGATTACAAAGTGATTGTAGTCTCAAGGCATTACTTAGGAAGCATCAATCATACTCTGTTGACTATTGAAGCAATAAAAAACAGAGGTTTTGAGGTGGCCGGAATTATCTTTAGCGGAAGCGAAAACAAAGCTACCGAAGATTTAATTTTGAATAAAACAGCGGTAAAATGCATCGGAAGAATAGATGAAGAACCTTATTTTGATCAAAATGTAATCCGGGAGTACGCAGATTTGTTCCGCGAGAATTTGTTAGCAATCTAAAATCAACATTCTAAAATCTAAAATTAGATGACCTTAACAGAAAAAGACAGCCAATATTTATGGCATCCTTATACACAGCATAAAACCGCACAAACTCCAATAGCCATTTCGAGAGGAGAAGGCGCTTTGTTGTGGGATGAGAATAATAAAGAATATATTGATGCGATTGCATCGTGGTGGGTAAATCCGTTCGGGCACAGTAATAAATTTATTGCCGATGCGATTTACAAGCAATTAACGACTTTAGAGCATGTTTTGTTCGGCGGTTTTACGCATGAACCTGCGATAAAAGTGGCGGAGAAGCTTATTGAAATTTTACCAAAGAATCAGCAGAAAATATTTTTTTCAGACAATGGTTCAACAGCGGTTGAAGTGGCTATAAAAGTAGCACTGCAATATTTTTTCAATAAAAATGAAAAAAGAACCACTATAATTGCTTTTGAAAATGCTTTTCACGGAGATACTTTTGCGGCTATGGCGGCAAGCGGAATCTCTTTTTATACACAAGCTTTTCAAGGAATGTTTATTGATGTGGTACGAATTCCGGTTCCTGTGAAAGGATCGGAACAGTTAAGTTTTGAGGCATTGAAAGCCGTGATTAAAAACCATACTTGTGCCGGATTTATTTTTGAACCTTTAGTTCAGGGTGCAGCCGGAATGGTTATGTACGAACCAGAAGCTTTGGCTACCTTACTTCAAATTTGTAAAGAGAATAAAGTTTTAACCATTGCCGATGAAGTAATGACGGGCTTTGGTAAAACCGGAAAAACCTTTGCAATGGATTATGTTGCCGAAGAACCCGATATGATTTGTTTGTCGAAAGCATTAACGGGAGGGACTATTCCAATGGCGATTACGACTTTTACACAAGAGGTTTTTGATGCGTTTTATGATGATGATATTAATAAAGCCTTGTTCCACGGTCATACTTTTACAGCAAATCCAACCGGATGTGCGGCGGCTTTGGCCAGTATTGATTTGTTGCAGACGGATGAAATGCAGGACAACATTCAAAGAATAAATAAAAGTCATCTAAATTTTCAGAAGAAAATCGAGAACCATCCAAAAGTAATTACTGCCCGAACTTTAGGGGTTATTTTTGCAGTTGAAATAAAATCAGATTCAGAAGAAAGTTATTACGGTTCGATGCGAACCAAACTTTACAATTTCTTTATTGAAAAAGGAGTTATTTTAAGGCCGGTTGGTAATATTGTTTACATTTTACCTCCATACATTATGACTGATGCGCAGCTTCAAAAAGTCTATTCGACTATCGAAGAGGCAATTGATATGGTCTAATTGATTTAAGCCATATGAGTTATATGAGTTCATTTAAACAAAGTTTAGTTGACTTTAGTAGCTTAAATATTTAAAAACGTTGCAAACTTTGCAGGAACATTGCGAACTTTGCGGTTAAATAAAAAACATTGAATAAAAAAATCTCCATAACAGCTTTCTCTTCTATTTCTCCATTGGGTAATAATGCGGAAGAAATCTGGGAAAAATATCTGGATAATCAACATTGTTTTTCGAAGCAATTTTTAGATCAGCAGCAAACTTCTGTTGCGGCTTTGGATGTTGAATCAAAACAAATTGTAGCCGAGGTTCGTGAATCGGATATTAAATACAAATTTTTAGACGACTCTGTTCTGTTTGCTTTGACTGCTTCGCGAAAAGCGGTCGAAAAAGCAGGTTGGAATAAAGAGGACGTTTTCGGAATAAATATAGGTTCTTCCCGTGGTGCTACCGATTTATTCGAAAAGCATTATAAGGAATATATCGATACCGGTAAAGCACAAACTCTAGCTTCGCCAACCACAACTTTGGGTAATATCTCGTCATGGATAGCGCACGATCTACAAAGTGTTGGTCCGGAAATTTCGCATTCGATTACCTGTTCAACAGCACTTCATGCTCTTTTAAATGGTGTGGCATGGTTGAGATCAGGAATGGCGGATAAATTTTTGGTAGGAGGGAGTGAAGCGCCTTTGACCGATTTTACGATCGCTCAGATGAGAGCCCTAAAAATATATTCCCGTGTTGATCAGGAGGAAGGGTCGTGGCCTAATCTTGCTTTTGACTTTGAGAAAACGCAAAACACTATGGTTTTGGGCGAAGGAGCTGCGGTGTGTTGCCTCGAAGCCGGAGAGAAAGAAAATGCTATAGCCTATATTACAGGTGTTGGTTATGCAACGGAAATTTTAGAACATAATATTTCGATTTCTGCAGAAGCGGATTGTTTTCAAAAGTCCATGAAAATGGCGTTAAAGGATACTAATTCGGAAGAAATTGACGCGATCGTAATGCATGCTCCCGGAACCATAAAAGGAGATCTTACGGAGTTGCGTGCTATTGAAAAAGTCTTTGGGGCTAAAATGCCTTTATTAACGACTAATAAATGGAAGATCGGACATACTTTTGGAGCTTCCGGAATATTGAGTCTGGAACTTGCTCTTTTGATGTTGCAGCACAATACGTTTGTTAATGTTCCTTTTGCCGAAGTGCAAAAACAAAGTAAGCCATTAAAAAAAATATTGATTAATGCCGTTGGCTTTGGTGGCAATGCGGTCAGTATTCTAATTGAAAAGGCTTAATTGAAAACATTAAAATAAAGCATAAAAAAAATCCATTTGTCTGAACAAATGGATTTTTTTTATGCTTAAATCGGTGTTTATATCTTATTGAAATATAACTTTTTTGGAGGTTGTATGATTGTTGTCTAAGATAACCTTAATCAATAGAACCTGATTAGCGGATTGTAAATTTGCGATTTGCAATTCCGTTTCACCAATTTTCTTTTTGTTATAAAGTAGTTTTCCTGAAACATCATAAATCGTAACTTCTTTAATCGTTTCTTTTGCAGAGATTACTTTTATTACTTTGTTTTTAGCCGTAACAAAAACATTGTTTTCGGTGTTTTCAAAATCTCCCGTTCCTAATGTTTTATCTGTATAACGCAGTACGAAACGATCTGCAAAAGTTCCTTTTGCAGTGGTAAAGGTATATTTCGCTGTTTTTAAATTATGGATTTTCCCTGTCGTTTTGTCTTCAATGAAAATGTTCTGATTGATCAGATCGCCTTCTATTTTTCCTATTGAGATGGTATAATCACCAGCAGCGGCGCTACGATATCCTAAAGGAACAATATCAGTGTCTGTAAAAGGCAGAGCACGTCCTTGAATAACAAGATTACGATCGTTGTTGATACTGTAAAAGTCAAGAGCAGGATTGCCGTCAAAAGATTCACCGTCATATCTGTTTTCGTAACTATTTGTTGCACCGTTGACATAACCAAGAAGTGTTTGTTTGAAAATCCCTTCCTTATTGATGATGTTAATCCAGATGCGATTTCTGCTTGCTTTTTCTTTTGATGGTCTTGCCGGTTTAAAGAACTGACCGTTATTTGCGCCACCTTCTCGCATGTAGTTTTTAAAAGAAACTGTTCCCGGGCTGGCCGCACTTGCAAAGAAAGATTGTCCTGCAGCGATATAACCGGATGGCTCAGAATCGTTATTTCCGGGTGCATCATCGCCCGTAGGTGCTTTGGTATTTACTCCCCCTGTTAGATTAAAAGCAGCGTAATCATCAGCAAGATATTTCAGACCATTTGAACCGCCTATAGGGGTATTGTGTGTCCAGAAATAAAGCGTTCCGTTCATGAAAGGATTGTCATCTAAAAAACTATTAGCGTTCAGAGCAGATGCATAAGGGTTACCGATCAGGTAAAACTTATCAGCCTCTACGGTCTCACCGTTGAGAGCACCATTGTTTGGAGTACCTTTAAATTCAGCAGTGAAATCCGCTCTATCTACATTAGAAAAGGTTTGAGGACCACGAATAATGTAACCTTTACCAATTATCATTTCGGTATTTGAATTGGTGATGACCCAACCAGTTCCATTAAAGCCCATGTATTTATCAGACAAAGTTAAAGGAGATACATCTACTAATTTTTTAGGATTTACAGGCGTAGACCAGTATCCGTAATCAGTAAGGCGAAGTGATGTTTTGCGTTTGTAGGTGATGATCCCTGAATTGATAGTAGGATCATCATTGGTTTGCACTAAACTTGAATTGTTCTCAAAAGTCAGGCTCGCTGTGTTTGCAACTGTCAGACCATTGGTAATTTTTAAAGTATTTCCAATGCTAATTACAACTTTAGCTGTTAAGCCTATTGTACAGCTACAAGCATTTACATCCGCTGTTGACGTGTAGTCTCCTTCAAAAAGTACGGGTTGATTAATTGTTGGAGGCCCATTGGTCCATCCTGCATTCCAGGTTGCCAATTGAGGTATTGGGTTTATAACAACGTTGACTGAAGATACAGACGGACATGCACCGCTACTAACAGTATAAGTATAGGTAGTATTAGCTGCAAGACCTGTTATTGAAGTTGTTGCTCCTGATCCTGTTGTTTGAACAGCACCCGGTGTTCTTGTTAAGGTCCAGGTTCCTGTAGTAGGTAAGCCACTTAATTGTACACTTCCTGTTGCTATTATACAGGTTGGGTGTGTTATTGTGCCTACTATTGGTGCTGTTGGTCCTGCGTTTACGGTTGTTGCTGTAGAAGATGTAGCAGATGTTGCTATACAGCTATTAGTATCTGTATAGTTAATCGTTACTGTTTTACTTCCAGTAGTTAAATATCTTAAAGTTACGGTATTGTTTGTGTTTGCGCCTCCTGAAACAATAGTGTAATCTGTTCCGGCAATTCCGGGGAATACCCAAACGTAATTAGACATACCAGCTTCAGTGGTGTAAGTAACATTTGTCCCCACACAAGCGCTTGATCCCGGCTGAGCAGTAAACGTTACGATAGGTAGCGCATTAACCGTTGTTGCAGTTGATGAAGTTGCCGTAGTTGCAGTACAACTATTGGTGTTGGTGTAATTAACGGTTACCGTTTTACTTCCGGTAGTTAAATATCTTAAAGTTACGGTATTGTTTGTGCTTGTACCTCCTGAAACAATAGTGTAATCTGTTCCGGCAGTTCCAGGGAATACCCAAACGTAACTAGACATAGTAGCTTCAGTAGTATAGGTAACATTTGTTCCAACGCAGGTACTTACTCCCGGTTGAGCTGTAAAGGTTACAATAGGTCGAGCATTAACTGTAGTTGCAGTTGATGAAGTTGCCGTAGTTGCGGTACAACTATTGGTGTTGGTATAATTAACAGTTACCGTTTTACTTCCGGTAGTCAAATATCTTAAAGTTACGGTATTGTTTGTGCTTGTGCCTCCTGAAACAATAGTGTAATCTGTTCCGGCAGTTCCAGGGAATACCCAAACGTAACTAGACATAGTTGCTTCAGTAGTATAAGTAACATTTGTTCCAACGCAGGTACTTAATCCTGGTTGAGCTGTAAAGGTTACGATAGGTCGAGCATTAACTGTAGTTGCCGTTGATGAAGTTGCCGTAGTTGCGGTACAACTATTGGTGTTGGTGTAATTAACAGTTACCGTTTTACTTCCGGTAGTTAAATATCTTAAAGTTACGGTGTTGTTTGTGTTTGTACCTCCTGAAACAATAGTGTAATCTGTTCCGGCAGTTCCAGGGAATACCCAAACGTAATTGGTCATTGTAGCTTCAGTAGTATAGGTAACATTTGTTCCAACGCACGCACTTGCTCCTGGTTGAGCTGTAAAAGTTACGATAGGTAGCGCATTAACTGTAGTTGCAGTTGATGAAGTTGCCGTAGTTGCGGTACAACTATTAGTGTTGGTATAGTTAACGGTTACCGTTTTACTTCCGGTAGTTAAATATCTTAAAGTTACGGTGTTGTTTGTACTTGCACCTCCTGAAACAATAGTGTAATCTGTTCCGGCAGTTCCAGGGAATACCCAAACGTAACTAGACATAGTAGCTTCAGTAGTATAAGTAACATTTGTTCCAACGCAGGTACTTACTCCCGGTTGAGCTGTAAAGGTTATGATAGGTCGAGCATTAACTGTAGTCGCAGTTGATGAAGTTGCCGTAGTTGCGGTACAACTATTGGTGTTGGTATAGTTAACGGTTACCGTTTTACTTCCGGTTGTTAAATATCTTAAAGTTACTGTGTTACTTGTATTTGTGCCTCCTGAAACAATAGTGTAATCTGTTCCGGCAGTTCCAGGGAATACCCAAACGTAATTAGACATAGTAGCTTCAGTAGTATAGGTAACATTTGTTCCAACGCACGCACTTGCTCCTGGTTGAGCTGTAAAAGTTACGATAGGTAGCGCATTAACTGTAGTTGCAGTTGATGAAGTGGCTGTAGTTGCTGTACAACTATTAGTGTTGGTATAGTTAACAGTTACCGTTTTACTTCCGGTAGTTAAATATCTTAAAGTTACGGTATTGTTTGTGCTTGCACCTCCTGAAACAATAGTGTAATCTGTTCCGGCAGTTCCAGGGAATACCCAAACGTAATTAGACATAGTAGCTTCAGTAGTATAGATAACATTTGTTCCCACACAAGCACTTGCTCCCGGTTGAGCTGTAAAAGTTACAATAGGTAACGCATTAACTGTAGTTGCAGTTGATGAAGTTGCCGTTGTTGCTGTACAGCTATTAGCGTTTGTATAGTTAATCGTTACTGTTTTACTTCCGGTTGTTAAATATTTTAAAGTTACGGTGTTACTTGCATTTGTGCCTCCAGAAACAATAGTATAATCTGTTCCGGCAACTCCTGGGAATCCCCAGATGTAATTAGTCATACTAGGTTGAGTAGTATAGGTAACATTTGTTCCTATACAAGTACTTGTTCCCGGTTGCGCTGTATAACTTACGATTGGTCTAGGGTTTACGGTTACTGTCAAAGTAAACGGAACCCCTACACAACCCGATGTAGTTGGAGTAACGGTATAAGTAGCCGTTTGTGGCGTTGTGGTTGTATTTGTAAGTGTACCAATAATGTTACCATTAGGAGTACCGGTACTTGCTACACCTCCCGTGATGGCTCCAGATACTGCTATAGTTGGGGCTGTCCAGGTAAAAGTCGTTCCGGATGGGATAGTTCCGTTGGTTCCCGTTGTTGGTGTCGCCGTAAATTGAGATCCTGAACAAACTGAAGCTGTCATTGGAGTAATGGTAGCAGAAATCACATCAACCGCTACTGGTGTAGAGTCAGTTGTTGAAGCAGTACAGGTTATCTTTGCACGATAAAATGTTTTTACAGTTTGTGTAGTAGTAAAGGTTGATTTAGAGTTTGTAACATCTAAATATCGGATAAGTAAATTATCAATAGTATGGATGTCAGTTATAGCTCCTGTTCGTGCTGAAAATTTAAATTTCCAGGCTGATTTATCCGTTGAAAGATAGGCAGCTGGTAATAAAAAATTAGAGACTACTGTAATTATAGTACCTGAAGAATTTACCATAGTAAGAGACAGGTATCCTTTGTTATCTACTGACAAAACAACATTTCGTGCTGTAGTAGTTCTTATGTTGAAAGGAACATCCAGAGCGGAAGTAAAAACACCTGTTCCATTATAAAGAATACGAATACGGCTACCATTTGCTACACCCTCATTATCATAGGTGTCAAATTGAACTATAATACCTGAGCCTTCTCCAAGCTCTCCGCCACTATCGGTATTTGTCAATGCTCCTGCATAACTTAAACTAAAACCATCAGCACCGCCTCCGCCTCCGGCAGTATAATCAAATGAAGTTGTAAAAGCATTTATATTAGATCCGGGAGATTTGTCAACTAAAAAACCTCCTTTTTGGCTAGTAGCAGCAGGCGTTAATACTAATTGACCACCGGTTATACTTGCATTTCCGGAAATACTGGTGTTGGCAGGTAGTGAACTAAAAGTTTCAGTACCGAAAAAAGTGGTTGGTGTCGGGGTAGCATTAGTCCATGTATCAACACCATTTGGTGAAGTTTGCCATACATAAGTAGTACCATCCGAATAAGTAGTAGTTCCCAGAGATAATGTAAATGGGGTACCTGGGCATACCGTTGTGGCTGTTGATAAAGTAGTACTGGCAGTTGGTGTTCCTGTGCATACATCACCAACAATTATCGTATAGTCCTCAACCTGTCCCTCTGGACTTGTTACGGTTGTGGTACAAGGATTTGTAACATAGTCAGTAGATTGACCAATGATACGCATACGGGTACTTCCTAGGGTAGCGTCAGTAGGTATTTGAAAATAAACCGACGCAATTTTGCCATCCGCTCCGGTAGAATTGTTAATAGTACCAATGTTAAATTTTTCACCAGTGTCCGTAAAATCATTGTCCTGGTTCCAGTCTATATAAGCAGTATAAAAAATGTTGCTGTTTGATGCCGTAATACCTTTAACAGAGACCGTGTAATTTTGTCCTTTAACCAAAGTGGTGTTGACTCCTGTGAAATTTTCGTAACTGGTGGTTGCTGTACTGTTGTTATCTATTGTGTTCAGCTTTACATTGGTAATTTGTCTAACTGTTGTAAAATTGGTAAAACTACATACGCTTGGGGTCCAAGTATAGGTTAAACCGTTGGTAGGTAGTTCTCCTGATCCGTTACCTGTATTACAAGTATTACTATTAGCTCCTCCTGCTGTTGATGCTGGCCAGTTATTTGATGTGGTTCTATTGTTAAAGTCTGCATTAGATGCGCCTCTTAGACCTACTTGTACAGTTATATCTGTGTTATAGCTACTAGTACAAGCACCATAAACAATTTGTACTTCATTAGTGGTTTCATTTAATCTAATTTGAAAATTAAAATCTCCACTACGTGAGCTACTATTGTAGTAACGTCTTGCATTTGTCCATTGTGCTACAAAAGTTCTGTTGGGTGCTGTACCAATAGTATTGTAAGTTATTGAAGAACCGTTGCTTATCAAATCTCTTCCTAAAGCACTAATTGCACCACTATATCCGGTTGTTGATGAGATAGGGCTGTATTCATTACCGTTTGAATAAATTGTTGAGGACGAAGAGCTAAACGTTACAAATCCATTCGTGTTAATGGAACATTGGGTATAAGTTACTCCATTAAAGGTAAACGAAAAGCCTAAGTTAACATTTGCACCAACAGTATCATCCCAACCATTTGAGAACATCGTTTGTACTCCACTCGTTCCGGTTATAGTAGTATATGTCCCACTTGTCTGAGTAAAAGCATAGTTAGCAACCTGTGCATTCCCAATTCCGGTAAAAAATAGTAAAAAAAGAAATTGAAGTAAACCAAACACCTTATAACTTTTGGGTTTGTTTATTTTTTGACAAAATAAGAAATCAACGAATAAAAGTAATTTTTTAATCATCAGCGTGTGGTATTTATATTTTAAATTTGTTTTGGGCTAAAACACATAAAAAAAGCACCGGTTCTCTATTATGTCGGATAGTAAACCTGAGTAGTGTTTTTCTTTTGGTTTTAAATTTTAGAATCAGTTATTTAAGTGCTTGTTTTTGAGCATTATTGAATAATCCAATTCGGCGTACAAAAATATTATAATTCTGCACATATACAACATTTTAGAAAAAGAGTTTCTGAGATAATTGAAAAATAAAGGCCGAATTTTAACAACAAAATGACTATTTTTCGCAAGAATAGTTAAAAAGCAGGAAAAAAGCCATGAATTCAACATGTACCCCAAAGGAGGCCTTACTCAAATTAGAACATTTTTGCGCCTATCAGGAGCGCTGTCATGCAGAGGTGGTTGCCAAATTGTACAGTTTAAAGATGACCTCAGACGAAATTGATGTGATAGTAGTTCAGTTAATTGATGGTAATTTTTTAAATGAAACACGTTTTGCGTGCAGTTTTGCCAGAGGTAAACACCGCATTAAATTTTGGGGCAGAATTCGGATCACAAATGAGTTAAAAGCCAGACAGATTTCTGCCGTTAATATCACTTTGGCATTAAAAGAAATTTCGGCAGAAGAGTATGAAACTACTTTTGAACAACTTTCGGAAAGATGCTGGAATAGTATTCATGAAAATAACACGCTTAAAAAAAGGAAAAAATTCTGCGATTATCTGTTGCGAAGAGGTTATGAAAGTAACTTGGTTTATGAAAAAATGAAGGAACTGGAATAAAACTCGATTTTCTTTTCCGGTAGTAAAAATCTAATTTTTGCGTTACTTAAAAAAGGCATTAGCGCTAATCAGATTGCTAGTGTTAAACCTCATTTAGCACCCTGGAACCTATGTTTGTAAATTGAGGCTTTCTTGCATATTACGCATCAAAACTCGCTTTTTTAGACTTTTTAAATTAAAAAATACGCTATTTCTAACTGTATTTTACGATTATTCTTATGTTTTATCACTTTGCTTTTATAAGAATTAACATAGTTTGATGCTTTTTATGATGTATTTCATCGAGTATTTCTTTTGCTTTGTCGATTATACGGGCTTTCTTAAAACCACTTTTATGACTAGTACGTAGTTGTCTCTATCTTTGCAAGCCCAAAATTATATGCCTGCATACTAATCAGATAGAAACAACTAAAATGATGAGAAAATTACTTTTATTTTTACTTTTACCCTTTATTGGTTTTGCACAAGAAGATTTAGTAAAGTGGAATGGCCCTGGTACTAAAGCGCCCTCTGTTAATACAAATTACACAGCAGCAGTTGCTGCAGGGGATTTAAGTAATGGAAGTAATTTGACTGTAACTCCTGCGCAAGGAGAAGGGTTTAAAGGAAGCCCATGGCCAACCTCATTTGCTATTGACGATACTAAATATTTTCAATTTACAACGACAGCAAAAACGGGATATAAAATTAAATTGAATGCTTTCAAATTCACTTATAGAGGCGATGCTAATTTGTATGTGAACCGCTATCAGGTTCGTTATTCCAAAGATAATTTTGCCACCAGTACTTTATTAGTAGACGAAACAACAAGCCCGGGAAGAATAAACAAGTCATTGAATTTGTCTAATGTTACTCTATATGCCGGAGAAACGATAACCATTCGTATTTATGGCTACAAACTAAAACCCAATAGCGATCCTAATTCACCATTGTTCTTGATTAATTTGAGTTCAATTGAAAATGGCAATACAACACCTACGATTACAGGTTCTGTTTTGCCTTATGATGCCTCTGACTTGAATGCAAATGATGATCTTGTTTCAACGAAAGAAAAAAGAGCAGTAACCTTTGATCCGTTAACTAACGATACCCACTATAACGGTTCAACGATGACTTACACGCAACCGCCAACGGCTCACGGAACGGTAACAAACAATGACAATATCCTTACTTTTACACCTGCAACAAATTTTAAAGGAACCAGTTCATTTACCTATACGTTAAAAAAGGGGAACAAAACAGCTACAGCTACAGTTTCGGTTTTTGTTGAAGAAGCTACACCTCGGCTAATCATCTGGAATGGTGCAGTAGATCAGCCCAAAGCAGTTGTCACTGATGCCAATATCATTGCAAATGACATTAGTGCTTCAGGTGTTAATCTAACCACAAACAGTAATCCAAATTATTTTAATCTTACTAATGTTCAAACCAGTACGATTAAAAATACGGTAAATCTTAACAAATATGCTCAGGTAAGTGTTAGGCTAAAAGCCAATTACAAACTGACTTTAACGCAATTTAAGTTTATATACAATTCTCCTTCGGGAAATGAAGGAGCAACAAAATACGAAGTACGTTACTCCACAGATCCTACTTTTCCTGATGACGGTAAGATCCTTTTGGGGTCAACCACAGCAGTACAAGGCACAGATACTGAGGTAACCCTTAATTTTCCTGCTAATACTGTGGTGACTAGCAGTCCAAATCAAACATTTTATATTAGAATTTATCCTTATGGGGTTCAAAATATTTACAACGGATATTTTAGAATCAAACACGATTACGGAGGAGAAGTAGGGCCAACCATTTCGGGTATTGTCGATACGTCCAACTTACTTACGGCAAATCCGGATCTAATTACGACCGATTCCAATACGGCTATAATTGTACCAATTCTGGAAAATGATGAAAATTACAGCGCATTGGCATCTATTACTTCAACACAACCGGCTTCAGGAGGGTCTGTTCAGGTTAATGATAAAACCAATGTGACTTTTACTCCTGCTGTGGGTTTCACCGGGACGAGTTCTTTTGTCTACACCTTGTATGACGGGAAAAATTATTCGTCTGCAACCGTTACAGTTACGGTAACGCCACCACCGTGTGTTCCCTCTTTAACAGCCGGAGTTAACAGCTGGAAAGGTTATGTTTATACCTATACAGGAAATACTCCCGCGATGACTACTTATGTTGGATCTGTTGCAGAGAAAGCGATGTTTGACCGAAAAACAGGTACAGATGTAATTACAGGAGATACAAGTGTTGCGCCAAATGCATTTTGCGGTACAGTACCAAGCGAAAGGTTTTATATTCGCTACCTAATGAAGACTACAACAGAGGCCGGTAAATTTAACTTTACAGTAGGGGGTGATGATGGTTACCGTTTGTATATTGATGGTGATTTAGTGATAGACAACTGGCAGGATCAAGGTTATGCAGTAAGATCTACGCTGCACAACTTGAAAGAAGGAACACATGACTTTGTTTTAGAATATTACGAAAAAGAAGGTGCATCCAGATTGTCCATTATATATGGTATAATAAAAGGAGATACTTTACTGCCTTTCGGAGATAATAAGTGGAATGTTTTTGGTTTTAATTCAGCAAATATTGCCTTAGTGGCAGACACCTATGCAGGAACTTATGTAGATACAAGTTTAGATATCAATACACAGTCAAAGTGGAATGCTTTGGTATCACCCTCTTATTATTCGGGTTGGGAAGGTGCTCCGATGCCCGTTGATCAGTTTACCATTACCTATAAACGTAAAGGTTTTCCTTGCGGTCGTTATCAGTTAGAACTGGTAAATTGTGATGATGTGGGTGAAATTTATATTGATGGAGTCAAAATATTTACACAATCTATTTATACCAATACTACTTCATTAATTAACGGAGGAAAAACGTATCCTTTGAATAAAATGTCAACTGTAGAAGTACGTTTAAGAGAAGATGGAGGTGATGCCAAGTTAGCCCTTAATTTTATTGATACTCCTTTTGTTTATGATGGATCAGTGGCGCCTCAGAGCGGCTCTTCGATTACGGTGAATAAGAGTACAGTTCTGACTAACGATTTAGAAGTTTGTACTTGTATCATAGCAGCAGGAAAGACATTGACGATAGCGGCAGACAAAACCCTTACAGTTAATGAAAATATTGTGGTAAATGGAGATGGTAAACTTATAATAAAAAACAATGGTTCCTTGGTTCAGACCAATGATAATGCTATTTATACCGGAGCTGTAAATTCGTTTAATATGGAACGGATTTCAACTCCAATGGCAGATTTCGATTATACCTATTGGTCATCAGCAGTAGCAGATAAAAAATTGAATGTTTTGTCACCCAATACGCTAGCCGACAAGTACATGTCATTTAGCGGAACAAATTGGATAATTGAAAACGGAAATACGATTATGAAACCCGGTAAAGGATATATTATTCGTGTTCCTAAACCAGGCACCGGATATCCAAATGGTAAAGATTATTGGAACACTAGTACGTATTCTCAAACGGTAAATTTTATTGGGATTCCTAATAATGGAATTATTAAAGGGGAATCTCTTTTGGCTGATAAATTTTATTTAGTAGGTAATCCATATCCTTCGGCATTAGACGCTACTAAGTTTTTAAATGCGAATACTTTTATAAATGGTACTATTTACTTCTGGACCCACAATACAGCAATAGGTGTGGTAGGAATACATAAATACAATTCAAATGATTATGCAAGTTATAATCTTACCGGAGGTGTAGCGACGAGACCTTCTCAAGCACCCGGGCGCAATATGAATACGCCCTCTGGTAAAATAGCATCAGGAGAATCTTTTTTTATTAGTACAAATGATGTCGGAACGGTTACTTTTAATAATAGCATGCGCCCGGTGGGTGCTAACAATCAGTTTTTTAAAAGAGACAATACGTCAAAAGATAAAGAAGCAGAGAACGGTCGTATGTGGTTAAACATGACCAATGAAACCGGTGCTTTTAAACAAGCTTTGATCGGATATATAGAAGGAGCTACCAATGATTTTGAAAACAGATTTGACGGTGAAAGCTTTGATGGTAATGCCTATATCGATTTTTATAGTATAGATAATGGTAGAAATTATGTAATTCAGGGCCGTGCCTTGCCTTTTACGGATACCGATATTGTTCCTTTAGGATACCGCAGTTCTATTGAAGGTGAATTTGCAATTTCTATCGAGCAGACAGATGGTGATTTGGTTAATCAGGTTGTTTACTTAGAAGACAAAGTAACAGCTAAAGTTCATGACTTAAGAGCCGGTAAATATACCTTTACGACTGCAAAAGGAACTTTTTCGGATCGTTTTGTACTACGCTACACAAATAAAACATTAGGAATCGATGATTTTGAAAATACAGACAGTGATCTGATCGTTTCAGTAAAAAATAAGACAATCAAAGTAACTTCAGAAAAAGAGAATATTAAAGAAGTTATAGTTTATGATCTTTCGGGGAAATTGCTTTACGAAAAGAATAAAGTCGGAGCAACTGAATTGCAAATAGCAAATTTACAATCAGCCAATCAGATGGTATTGATCAAGATTGTTTTAGAAAATGGTCATACAACTACTAAGAAAGCTATATTTCAATAAAAAACGCTAGTTAAGCTTATAGAAAATCCATTTGTCAAAGGCAAATGGATTTTTTTTTGCGTTTTCTTCAAATTGAAAATTAACATACCCTAAATATCCCGTCAAGTGGGTATTGTCAGATTTATAAAAGAAAAATAAATTGCAGTTAAATCTTACAAGTATTTAATTCAATCTATCTGACTTTGATTAGAAATATAATTCTTTTAGTAATAGTAGTCAGTTTTATCAATAAAGCCGACTTGTATGCACAGCAAGGAAAAGTGGATAAGAACTTTAATGTACGTGATGACGGTACGATTGGGGATGGTTTTGATAATACTGTTAGAACCTTATTTTTACAGTCCGATGAAAAGCTGATCGTAGGAGGTGATTTTCTGACTCTTAATGGAATACAACTCTCTTATTTGACTCGTTTGAATACAGACGGATCGATTGACGAGAGTTTCAAGATGGGAAATGGTTTCAACGGAAAAGTCTACAGCGTCTGTGTGCAACCGGACGGGAAAATTATTGTTGGTGGAAGTTTTACAGCTTACAACGGCGTCAGCGCGGGCCGACTAATTCGTTTAAATAAGGATGGATCACAAGATACATCATTCAATACAGCAATTGCAGCCGCGACAGGAATCATCTATAAAGTGGGTCTGCAATCGGATGGAAAAATAATTATAGTGGGCAGTTTCACCAAATACAATGCCGTTACCGCAAATAGAATGGCACGTATTTTACCCAATGGAACATTAGATCCCTCTTTTAATACAGGAACCGGGGCTTCAGCACTCATTACTAATGTTGAAATTTTACCCGATCAAAAAATTATAATAGCGGGAGCTTTCACTGTTTTTAATGGAGTTGCGGCAAACAGAATGGTTCGTTTGCTTTCTGATGGCAGAGTTGATGAACATTTTAGTATTGGAACTGCTTTTAATGACGATGTAAATGCAATAGCAATACAGTCCGATGGAAAAATTATTTTAGGAGGAAAATTTACAAATTATAACGGAAACAGTGCCAACAGGATTATCCGGATCAATTATGATGGGACCCTCGATTCTGGTTTCCTATCAGGCTCCGGTCTCAGTAAAGATGCGGTTCAGGTGATCAAAATTGATGCTTCGGGGACTATTGCTGTTGGAGGGTCTTTCACAGGCTACTACAATAATAGTGAGGTAAACCGTTTATTTTTTTTAAATGCTAACGGAACGATAAGAAACGATTTCTATACTGGAACAGGACCGGGATCTGCTTCCGTTTTAGCATTAGAGAGTACGGCAGACAGATCTTGGTATATCGCGGGATCATTCTCTTTATTTGATAGTCTGAATCAGGGTAGACTGACTAGAATTGATAGCGAAGGAGAACAGGATACCGGATATTTAGCTGCCGGAATTGGTTTTGATAATTCTGTTTTAAAAGTTTTGCCGTTGGCCAGTAAACTAACTATGGTATTTGGGAATTTTACCAGATTCAATGGAGTTTTTTCTTCAAGAATAGCCAGAGTCTTAGAAAATGGAACCTTAGATGAGGCTTTTAATTCCAAGCAATTGGGAGCGAATAACAGCATAAAAACGGCCGTTTTACAAGCCGATGATAAGATTGTCTTTGGTGGGAATTTTACAAAATACAATGAATCAACTTGCAATAGGATTGCTCGTATTTTAGCGGATGGAACCGTTGATCCAACATTTAGTTTAGGCTCAGGCTTCAACAATCAGATTTATGCGATGGCAATTCAACCCGATCAAAAGATAATTGTTGGCGGAAATTTTACGTCATATAATACTGCACAGGTTGGTAGAATAGTCAGATTGTTGGCAAACGGTTTGCTTGATGTTGATTTTAATGTTGGTTTGGGTGCCAATGCTATTGTAGAGGCCGTACTGGTTCAACCGGACGGAAAAATTCTGATTGGCGGGCGATTCACTTCTTTTGACGGTACTATGGTGTCAGGTTTAGTACGTCTTCATGAGGACGGAAGTATAGATGCCACTTTTAATACAGGTAGCGGGTTTGATAAAAAAGTAAGTGCAATTGCGTTACAATCGGATCAGAAAATAATAGTAGGAGGATCATTTTTAATGTACAATGGGACTCCACAAAAACGGATTCTGAGATTGAATTCCAATGGAAGTCTGGATGCTACTTTTGATTCTGGATCCGGTTTTAGTAAAGGAGATGTTCTTAGTATTTTAGTACAACCCGATGATCGTATCCTGGTGGGAGGAACTTTTTCAGGAACTTATAAAAGTACAGCTTGCCTTAGGTTAATACGGTTATTAAAAACGGGGGATTATGATAACAGCTTTCAGGCAAATTTAAACAATAAGGTACGCAGTATGCATTTTACTGCTGATCGCAAACTTATGATTGGTGGCGATTTTAATTCCGTCTCCGGAGAATCAAAACATAGGGTTGCTCGTTTAAAAATTTGTTTAGAAGCGACCGATTGGAATGGTATCGCATGGTCAAATGGTTTTCCGTCCGCTGGAAAAGAAGTCACTTTTTCAGAAGATTATCCGGGTTTACCAGCGACAGCGATATGCAACTGTACAATCAAGGAAGGGAAGACCGTTACGCTTTTAAGTGGTAATACTTTAGGGGTTGAATTTGATTATAACGGTTTGGGGACACTGGTTTTAAATAATGCAGCCAGTTTATATCAAGATGATGATGAAATTGTAAATACGGGAATCATACAAGTTCTAAGAAAATCATCTCCGATTTTAAAATTTGACTATACCTATTGGGCTTCTCCAGTAGTGGATCAAAAACTGATAGCTGTTTCTCCGAAGACATTATCGGATAAGTTTTTCTCCTATAACTATGAATTAGATCATTGGAGCGTTGAAGATCCGCAACATACTATGACCCCCGGAAAAGGATATTGCATCCGCGGACCTCAGGATTTCTCAGCTACCGCAGCTTCGGCATATGATGCAATATTTAAAGGAGTTCCAAATAATGGGAAGATTAGTTTGGGTTTAGGAAAAGAGAATACTTTTAATTTAATAGGGAATCCTTATCCCTCAGCTCTTAGTGCAGATTTGTTTTTGGATAAAAACAGCCAAAACATCAAAGGAACTCTTTATTTCTGGACACATAATACTCCGGTTAAAGATCATAAATATACTTCAGATGATTATGCAGTTTATAATTTGTTGGGAGGTGTAGGAACAAGAGCAGCACTTTCTTCCGGAATGGATCAGACCGTACCGGATGGAACGATTGTTTCAAATCAGGCTTTTTTTGTTGTAAGCAAGAATACTGGATCTGTTGCGTTTGATAACAGCATGCGAATTATGGGTCAAAATACTTCTTTTTTTAAAACAGCGATAAATAATAAAAAGCAAATCAGAACCGGAACCGAAAAACACCGTATTTGGTTGGATTTTGAGAACACGGAAGGCATTTTTAAACAAATCCTGGTTGGTTATGTGTATGGAGCACCCGATGTGTCGGTTGATAGTTTTAATTCGGAATCTTTTAAAGGAAATAAATGGACGGATTTTTATAGTATCCTCGAAAATAAACATTTGGTAATTCAGGGAACAACAGCAGTATTTGACAAATCTGATTCAATTTCTCTGGGTTACGAGACTGCTATTGAGGGGGAGTTTAGTATTAAAATTGCTAAAAAGGAAGGACTCTTCGAGAATTTGAATGTTTATTTAGAAGACAAAACGAAGGGAATAACACATAACTTACAGGAAGCCCCCTATCTGTTTACCACTGACAAAGGAGTTTTTCAGGAGCGTTTTGTAATACACTACACCGAAAAGACCTTAAAAAAGGAAACTTTAGAGAAATTGGAAGACGGCGTTCAGATAATAGTAAAAGACAAGTCCATAAATGTGGTAGCAGCAAAAACGAATATTAAGTCAGTTCATTTTTTTGATGTGAGCGGAAAACTACTTTTTTATAAAGATAAAATCGATGCGAGGTCATTTCAATTTTCAAATCCGTCATGCAGCAATCAACTTCTAATAGTAAAAGTTGTTTTGGAGAACAATCATACTATAACTCAAAAAATAGTATTCTGATATTAATTAATTCAAGCCACTAGTTAATAATTAGTTGATTCTATTTGAAGAAAACACAAAAAGATTAATTTGCCTCCTGCTTCAGCTGGAGGTAATTGATTGAGAGGTGAATCATTGGCTTTAGCCGAAAGATCCGGGGTATAATTCGGCTAAAGCCATAAAATCATGAACTACTTGTAATCCTCCAGCTGAAGCAGGAGGCTATTCAAAAAGGTACCTTTGCAAATATTTTAATTTTGATTAGAAATTTACATTATTATAATTCAGAAATAGGGTATAGGCGGTCTAATTTCAAACATAAAACAACTAGCAACTTAAATTAATTAATTCAAGCCACTGGTTCTCTTATCTCTAAAATGAAACAAGCTAGTAGGATTGTCAGAAAAAGTTTCACGCAGATTTTAGCAGATTGAAAAAAAATCCGCAGAATCTGCACAATCTGCGTGAAAAAAAAACATTTGATTCGATGGGATTATTTTTTGGGTTAGCTACATCTATGATGCAATACAGAATGTTTTCTTTTTCATGGCTTGAAAATCTCATATTTTTTATCAGTAAATAAAGACACTCGACAAAATGCGTTTTTTGCCGATGAACTACCGTTTTTAAAGGAGAATATGCTGTTTTTATATCAACTCATAATTATTTAAGTGTTTAATTCTTACAATTTTATGTGAAATATTTTGTTGTCTTGTAAATAAAATTGTACCTTGTTGCTATGCTTGTACGACAAACGTACCTATAAGCCCGACGAAGTACATCTCTTTTCTATTTTTCTCTGCCAAAATATTGATTGCTATTTTAAATACCACAAATTAAAAAGCAGCATTTTAGTATTTTTTTGCTTTTAATTATAAGTTGATTTTGATAGTCAAAATTATTTTTTGAGGTATTTAGAGTTTCATTTTAACCAAACGTCTGTTTGGTTTTAATTTTTCTTTTTAACTTAAAAAGTAGTGCGATGAAAAAAAAATTACCAGCTTTCCCGCTTCAATTTTTAATGCATTGTTTTTCTCAAAAGAAGCTGCATTATAAAAAAACATCATTTCTAAAGGTAAAACTCTCCTTTCTGTTTTTATTTGTTTTTGGCTCTTTATGGGCGCAACCCCCTCACACCTTTACGGCTGATGGTTCATTAGTAGTTCCAGCTGGAATTACTTCAATGGATGTACAAGCTTGGGGTGGTGGTGGAGCTGGAGGAGGAGCCAGTGGAGCCGGATTATTAGCTGGAAGAAGCGGAGCTGGTGGTGGTGGTGGTGCTTTTGCACATGGTGCTATCACAGTTGTGGCAGGAAATACTTTGGCTGTTAAAGTGGCAGGAGTAACGACTGGTACAACAGCTACCGGGGGTAATGGAGCAACTTCTACGATAACTGGTTTTGAAACTATAATTTTAGCTGCCGGAGGAAAAGGAGGTACTGCTAATGCGGCCGGAGGAGCACCGGCTGGAGGCGCCGGAGGGCTAAATACGGCTTCATTTGGTTCAATAGCAAAAACCTCTGGTGTCGCAGGGGGAAATGGTGCTTCTGCTCTATTAAGTCTAGGACTCTCTTCGGGAGCCGGAGGAAAGGGAGGTGATACCGGAGGAGGTGCCGGAGGAGCTGCTCTGAGCAGTCTTTTATTGGGTAATGGCCCCGGAAATTTTGGAACTCCTCCTGGTGGAGGAGGGAGTGGAGCAATGAACTCAGCGTCGGGCGGCGCTCAGAGTGGCGGTAATGGCGCACGTGGTCAGGTTATCGTTACTTATACTTGTCCAACTTATAGTATTACAGGAATTTCAGGAGCAGGTGTTTGTAATTCGGTTGGGAGTACTTCCGTAATAACGGTAACTTCCAGCGCAGCTTCTTTACCTATTGGAGTTTATACGGTAACGTATAATAGAACTAATCCCACCGGGACTGCACTTACTGCAGCTATGACGGTTACCTCTGCGGGAACGGGGACTTTTACAGCAGTTGGTTTGACTACTATAGGAACGAGTACAATTACTGTTACCAATCTTACATCGGGAGTGTGTTCTTCAAATATTGCGGCAAACAATACAACAAATGTAATTGTTTCTGCAACAACTGTTGGAGGAACTATAAGTGGCGCAAAAACAATTTGTGCAGGAGCTACAAGTGGTTTGTTAACTTTGAGTGGATATACCGGAACCATTTTAAAATGGCAATCATCAGGTCCATTTGGAACGTGGGATGATATTGTTAACACAGCTGCAACTTATACGTCAGGACCACTTACTGAAACGATAGATTTTAGAGCCGTAATTCAAAACGGTTCTTGTGCTGCTGTAAATTCTGCTACCGTTACTATAACGGTCAGTCCCTTACCACAGGGAAGTTTAACAGCCAATGGTCCGTTTTGTGCAACGGGAGCTGGACAATTAACTTTTACGGCAACCGCAGGAACAGGTCCTTATACAGTAGTCTATCAGGAAAATGGTGGTGCGAATCGTACACAGACTAATGTGACCAGTGGTACCGCTTTTGCGACTTTTACTACTCCAGTTACAACTTCTACAACTTATACTTTAGTTTCTGTAACTGGGGCTGATATTTGTGCGCGAAGTTTAGCATTTACAGGAGGCTCGGCAACAATAACAGTCAATCCTTTACCCCAAGGTAGTTTAACAGCCAATGGTCCGTTTTGTGTTACAGGTTCAGGGCAACTAACATTTACGGCAACAGCAGGTACTGGTCCTTATACTGTAGTGTATCAGGAAAACGGAGGCGCGAATCGTACGCAGACTAATGTGACCAGTGGTACCGCTTTTGCGACCTTTACAACTCCGGTTACGACTTCTACAACTTATACCTTGGTTTCCGTGACAGGAGCAAATAGTTGTGTTCGAAGCTCCGGATTCACGGGAGGCTCGGCAACAATTATGGTTAATCCATTACCTCAGGGTAGTTTAACAGCTAATGGTCCTTTTTGTGCAACGGGAGCTGGACAATTAACTTTTACGGCAACTGCGGGAACAGGGCCTTATACAGTAGTCTATCAGGAAAACGGTGGCGCCAATCGAACGCAGACTAATGTGATCAGTGGTACCGCTTTTGCAACTTTTACGACTCCGGTTACAACTTCTACGACTTATACGTTAGTTTCTGTAACAGGGGCAGATACGTGTATTCGAAGTTCCGGCTTTACTGGTGGTTCGGCGACAATTACGGTTAATCCATTACCTCAGGGTAGTTTAACAGCTAATGGTCCTTTTTGTGCAACGGGAGCTGGACAATTAACTTTTACGGCAACCGCAGGAACGGGTCCTTATACAGTAGTCTATCAGGAAAATGGTGGTGCGAATCGTACACAGACTAATGTGACCAGTGGTGCTGCTTTTGCAACTTTTACGACTCCGGTTACGAGTTCTACGACTTATACTTTGGTTTCTGTAACTGGGGCCGATACCTGTATTCGAAGTTCCGGCTTTACTGGTGGTTCGGCGACAATTACGGTTAATCCATTACCTCAGGGTAGTTTAACAGCCAATGGCCCATTTTGTGCGACAGGTTCAGGACAACTAACTTTTACAGCAACCGCGGGTACAGGTCCTTATACAGTAGTTTATAAAGAAAATGGCGGAGCAGATCGTACACAGACTAATGTGACCAGTGGTGTTGCTTTTGCGACTTTTACCACTCCGGTTACGACTTCAACGACTTATACTTTGGTTTCCATAACAGGAGTTGATACCTGTATTCGAAGCTCCGGCTTTACTGGTGGTTCGGCGACAATTACGGTTAACCCGTTACCTCAGGGTAGTTTAACAGCCAATGGTCCTTTTTGTGCAACGGGAGCTGGACAATTAACTTTTACAGCAACCGCGGGAACAGGTCCTTATACAGTAGTCTATCAGGAAAATGGTGGTGCCAATCGTACACAGACTAATGTGACCAGTAGTACTGCTTTTACAACTTTTACGACTCCGGTTACGAGTTCTACGACTTATACTTTAGTTTCTGTAACAGGGGCAGATACCTGTGTTAGAAGCTCCGACTTTACCGGTGGTTCGGCGACAATTACGGTTAACCCATTACCTCAGGGTAGTTTAACAGCCAATGGTTCGTTTTGTGCAACGGGAGCTGGACAATTAACTTTTACAGCAATCGCGGGAACAGGTCCTTATACAGTAGTCTATCAGGAAAATGGTGGAGCGAATCGTACGCAGACTAATGTGACCAGTGGTACTGCTTTTGTGACTTTTACTACTCCGGTTACAACTTCTACAACGTATACTTTAGTTTCTGTAACAGGGGCAGATACCTGCGTTCGAAGCTCAGGTTTCACGAGTGGTTCTGCAACGATTACCGTTAATCCATTACCTCAGGGTAGTTTAACAGCTAATGGCCCATTTTGTGCGACGGGAGCTGGACAACTAACTTTTACAGCAACCGCGGGTACAGGTCCTTATACAGTAGTTTATAAAGAAAATGGCGGAGCAGATCGTACGCAGACTAATGTGACCAGTGGTGTTGCTTTTGCGACTTTTACCACTCCGGTTACGACTTCAACGACTTATACTTTGGTTTCTATAACAGGAGTTGGTACTTGTGTTCGAAGTTCAGCATTTACAGGTGGTTCTGCTACTATCACAATAATTCCACAACCAACTGCGCCCGTTAATGGAGGAATTACTGATCCAACATGTCTAACGCCGACAGGTACGTTAGTTTTAAATGGATTGCCCAATATGAGTAATTATACGATAACGCAAAGCGGTTCTTTCCCCAATACTTATGCGGGAGGTGCTGGCCCTGATCCAACAACATATACAATTACCGGACTTGCACCCGGAACCTATAATTTTATTGTTCAATATAGTGGTAGTTGTGCTTCACCACCCTTATCGAATATAGTTATAAATCCACTTGTAACAAACACTTACACTACAGCAGGAGGCTGGTCGGGTGGAACGCCAACAATAAATCATAATATTATCTTTGCTGACGATTATGCGACAACAGGAGATATAAACAGTTGTACCTGTAAAGTAAATGCAGGGAAAAAAGTGACCATAAATGCATTAAACACGCTAACGGTAACTAATGCATTAACTGTTGATTCAGCACCGGGAACGGAATTACTGTTTGAGAATAATGCAAGTTTAGTTCAGGCAAATGATAATCCGTTACTGAATTCGGGCTCTATTAGTTACAAACGTACAGGTAAACAGATTTTTATATACGATTATATTTATTGGTCAACACCGGTGAGTCCACAAAAATTAGTAGATGTGTCACCCTTAACGTTATCCGATAAATATTTTAGTTTTAATGGAACAAACTGGGTGATGACCAGTTCCAATACCGAAATGATAATTGGTAAAGGTTATATTATTCGTGGACCTCAAAGTTATTCAAATACGGTAAGAGCCGATTATACAGCTCAATTTGTTGGCGCTCCAAACAATGGTGCTTTGTCCGGAGAAACAATGGATGCGGGTAACTTTTATTTAATCGGAAATCCATATCCTTCTGCTCTGGACGCGGATCTTTTTTTACCTGCAAATTCTTTTCTGGATGGAACTATCTTTTTCTGGACTCATAATACGCCTATAGGTAGAGTAGGGCCATATAAATACAACGCAGATGATTATGCGAGTTATAATGTTGTTGGAGGTGTAGCAATATCTGCAAAAAGTGATCCCGGGCATACGGATAATCCGGCTACGGATGCGGGGGTTAAACCAACGGGTAAAATTGGGGCAGGACAATCTTTTTTCGCCACAACGGTTAGTGCCGGAACGGTCGCTTTTACTAATGCAATGAGGTTGGGGGGTGCGGATAACAGTCAGTTTTTTAAAATAAAAAATACTTCAAAAAATACCGATTTAGAGCGACACCGCATATGGCTTGATCTGGAAAATGAGGAAGGAGCATTTAAACAATTGCTGATTGGTTATGTAGAAGGAGCAACAAACGGACATGATAATAGATTTGATGGTGTAACACTTGACGGAAATCCGTTTTTGGATTTTTACAGTATTAACAGTAACAAAAAATATGTTATCCAAGGGCGTGCGCTGCCTTTTTTAGACACCGATACAATTCCTTTGGGATATCGTTCTGCAATTGTAAGTGATTTTACTATTTCTATAGATGATTCCGATGGGAATTTGGTACATCAGGCCATTTATATCGAAGATAAAATAACCGGACAAGTACATGATTTAAGAGAAAGTGATTATAAGTTTTCAACCGGAATAGGTGTCTTTGACGATCGTTTTATATTGCGTTATGTAAACAAATCATTGGGAGTTGGCGAGTTTGAAAATAAAGGAAAAGAGATTATTGTAAGCGCAAAAGATAAAATAATCAATATCAATGCTTCTGAAAGTACAATTAGTGAGATTCTTATTTTTGATGTAAGCGGAAACATGATTTATAAAAAATCAGCGATTAATGATCCGGCTTTTCAAATTGTAAATTTAAAATCTCAGGATCAGCTTCTTTTTGTAAAAGTTAAGTTAGAGAATAATACAGTATCAATTAAGAAAGTGATGTTTTAAAAGCTAAAACGAGTGTGATGACTTGTTTTTCTTGCAGAGTCGCAGTATTGCAAAGAATCAAACTTTGCGTTTCTGCGACTTTGTGAGGAATAATTTTCAGGTTCAAAGGTGCAGAGGCAGAGTAAGATAAAGGTTAAAAAACTTTGCGACTCCTTCTATAGGTAAAACAAGTTTTTAAATACCTTTCCTAAATAAAGGTTTCTCTTTGTCAGACTGAGCGAAGTCGAAGTCAGACAAAGAGAAAAAACTTTGCGTTTTCGAGTCTTTGCATGATTAATCAAAAAAACACGCTTTATTAATACTGATGAACGTAACAGGGGAAGATCCTTCCTTAGTCAGACTTGATACAATTGTAAAATTTGTAAATAGAATCAAATTTCGAGATTTTTCCTTCTCATTTTCCTAAATAAAAAAATTGCTTTTGACGTTAAGCCAAAAGCAATTTAAAATAGTATTTGAGATTTATAAAATCTTTTTATTAAACTTTTGCTTTACCTGAAGCTTCAAGATTTCTTTCAATGCTATGCCCCGGTCTTGACCATTTTGGTTTTTCACCCAGTGGGACAAATTGAGAATCAGCTGCTTCAACCGTTTTGGGTTGTGAAACTTTTGTAAAAGGTTTTTGTGGATTCAATCCTAATAATTCGAACATTTTCATGTCTTCGTGAACATCAGGGTTTGGTGTAGTAAGCAATTTATCTCCGGCAAAAATAGAATTTGCTCCGGCAAAAAAGCACATTGCCTGTCCTTCGCGACTCATATTGGTTCTTCCTGCAGACAAACGAACCTGTGTATCCGGCATTACAATTCTTGTTGTAGCAACCATACGAATCATTTCCCAGATTTCAACTGGTTTTTCATCTTCCATTGGTGTTCCTTCAACTGCAACCAAAGCATTAATTGGTACAGATTCCGGTTGTGGATTTAAGGTAGAAAGCGCTACTAGCATTCCTGCTCTGTCTTCAATACTTTCACCCATTCCAATAATACCTCCGCTACAAACCGTAACATTGGTTTTACGAACATTTTCGATCGTTTCTAAACGGTCTTCAAAACCACGGGTTGAAATAACATCTTTATAATATTCTTCAGAAGTATCTAAATTGTGATTGTAAGCATATAAACCAGCTTCTGCCAGTCGTTGTGCCTGATTTTCGGTGATCATACCCAAAGTACAACAAACTTCCATGTCTAGTTTATTGATGGTACGAACCATTTCTAATACCTGATCAAATTCTGCTCCGTCTTTTACGTTTCTCCAGGCAGCTCCCATACAAACACGAGATGATCCGCTTGATTTAGCACGCAAAGCCTGAGCTTTTACCTGACTTACACTCATTAAGTCGTTTCCTTCAACTCCGGTGTTATAACGCGCAGCTTGTGGGCAATAACCACAATCTTCAGGGCATCCTCCTGTTTTAATAGATAACAGTGTAGATACCTGTACTACGTTTGGATCATGGTTTTGTCTATGAAGTGTTGCTGCTTCATACAGCAAGTCCATCATAGGTTTATTATATATTGCGATTATTTCGTCTTTTGTCCAGTTGTGTTTCGTAATGCTCATTGATACATTTTTTTGATGCTCCAAAAGTAGTTAAATTGTTCTAATCAACCAATGATGTGTTCTGTAAATGAATATTTGATAGGCATTTTCAAAAAAGAAACACTCTAAAATCATAGAATTATATTTTTTTATGATTTTAGAGTGCTAAAATGTTTGTTTTACTTTGAAAAATTAATCGGCTACATACTTGTTATTCCAGTATAACATCATCATTAAAGTGACGATTACCGATGATGCGATCCCTTCAAACAATAAACAGATACAGTAAGTTGGTACTGAGGGATTTCCTCCAAACATAAAAGTCTCTGATAATGTTTTAACATAGGCATCTCCACCTCTTGCATAACTATAAACTAACAGCCCGAAAACGCTCATTGCGACACCAACGACAGAAGTTGCCATCGCAGAAACGGCATTCGAAACAAAGTTGGTTTCTCCTTCGTGAAGGTTCATTCGCATGGTTTTATTTACGCCATAAAATATAAAAAACACATTTAAGGTTCGTAAATAGAATAAATGGGCTAAACCTAATACATTCATCAATAAAAAATAAACGCCAATTCCAAGGAATATCAAAAAACCGTTGGTTATTTCTTTAGGTAATTTCATAATGGTTATTTTTAAAGAAGTTAATAGTAAGCGATTGACAAACAGAGTTGTATATCAAATTTACTAAAAAAATAACTACGATGATTTAAAAACGATAAAAAGTATAACAGGAGTTTCTAAAGCTGATTGATAAAAGCTAAAGCATTTGTTTTATCCTGATTGAGCTGCTCTTTGAGTAAGTCAACAGAGCCGAATTTCTGTTCTTCGCGAAGATAAGTTAGCAAAGAAATTTCTATTTTTTTACCGTAAATATCAGCATCAAAATCAAAAAGATGTACTTCTATGGTTTGTTTGTCCCCGTTTACAGTGGGGTTAAAACCGATATTCATCATTCCAAAAACGATTCTTCCATTATGGAATGTTGTCTGAACGACATAAACACCATTTTTCGGGATTTTTTTATAATCTTCCTTAATATGGATGTTGGCAGTGGGGAATCCGATTGTTCTTCCGAGCTGTTTTCCTTTTACAACTTCACCACTTAAAAAGTAATTATAACCTAAATATTCGTTGGCCAAAGTGACATGACCTTCGTCTAAAGCTTTTCTGATTTTGGTTGAACTTACCGAAACATCCTGAATTTCCTGTGCCGTAATTTGTTCCACTTCAAAACCATATTCTTTTCCAAATGCAATCAGATCATCAATATTGGCCGTTCGGTTTCTGCCAAAGCGATGATCGTGGCCAATGATTATTTTTTGAATATGAAATTGATCTACTAAAATAGAATGCACGAATTCTTCGGCAGTTAATCTGGAGAAACTTTCGTCAAACGGGTGTATTACCAGATTTTCAATTCCGGTTTGCTCCAGGAGTTTTGTCTTTTCAGCAATGGTATTCAATAGTTTTATTTCCGATTTTTCCTGCAGTACCATTCTTGGATGCGGAAAAAAAGTAAGCACTAAACTTTCGTATTTTCCATTTTCGGTGTTTTGAGTAATTCGTTCCAGAATTTTTTTATGACCAATATGCACACCATCAAAGGTGCCAAGAGTTAAAATAGTTTTCTTGGTTGACCGAAAATCGTTTATAGAATGAAAAAGCTTCAAAGCAAATTATTTAAGATGCTGCAAATTTATACTATCTATTTTAAATTTGATACTCAGCTCAATTGATTTTTTTAATGAAATTGAGTGTCTTTTTGTGAAAAGAGCAAGAGTCATAGATAAAAAAGGGAAAATCACTTTATTAATGTAGGAATTCACTACACGTATGGAAGCGAAATTTTAATTTAATTAGCTTATCTTTGATGTTTAAAAAATACTTTTGAATTTATGAAAAAACTACTACTTTTTATAATGATTCTTTTTTCTAGTGCCGAAATCAATGCGCAAAGCGATGTTTTATGGCAAAAAGTAAGTTCAGCTTCTAATCTTGGTAGAAAAGTAACGGCTGATGATTCAGAAAAAATGTATTTCAAATTAAACTCAGATTTTCTGAAGACAAAGCTGTCCGCTACCACCGATAAAAAAGCAAAAAGTACTACTACTGAAATTACTTTTCCAAATTCGAACGGAGTTTTAGAGCGATTCTCTGTTTGGGAGTCATCGAATTTTGATCCTGAATTACAGGCAAAATATCCGGACATTAGAGCTTATGAAGGTAATGGGATCGATGATAAATCGGCAAAAATTCATTTTAGTGTTTCTCCGGACGGAGTACAATCTATGGTACTACGCGCAGAAAAAAATCCCGAGTTTGTAGAAAAGAACCCGGATAATAAAACGCAATATGTTGCTTTTGCTTCAAAAAATAGTCTTTCAAAATCAACTCTGATTTGCTCTACGAAAGAATCTACAGCTAATAAAAAAACAGCTAATAAGTCTAGTACTGGAAAGAGCAGTTCAAATAATAAAGTTTTCAAAACATTGCGATTGGCTCTGTCATGTACGGGAGAGTATACCACTTTTTTTGGAGGGACAAAACAAGGTGCATTAGCAGGTATGAATGCTACTTTAACAAGAGTTAATGGTGTTTTTAACAGAGATCTCGCCATTAAAGTAATTTTGATTGCGAATAATGATGTCCTTATTTATACGGATGCGAATACGGATCCTTATTCAGTTGCTGATGTAGGTGCTGAAGGAGCTTGGAACCAGGAAATTCAAACTACGTTAACCAATGTTATTGGTAATGACGGTTATGATATCGGACATTTATTTGGTGCTTCGGGCGGAGGAGGAAATGCTGGTTGTGTAGGTTGTATTTGTACGAATCCTACAAGCTCTGAGCCATTAGGAAAAGGGAGTGCTTATACTTCGCCTTCAAATAAAAAACCTCAAGGAGATACTTTTGATATTGATTTTGTGGTTCACGAATTTGGACACCAGTTAGGAGCCGAACACACTTTTTCGTTTGATGGCAGTCAGAGAACAAATGTTAATGTAGAGCCCGGTAGCGGTTCTACAATTATGGGATATGCCGGGATTTCTAAAGGTTACGATGTGCAAAACAGATCAGACGATTATTTTGCCTATGTTAGTATTTTGCAAATTCAGAATGTGCTTTCAACTGCGAATTGTGCAGTGAGTTTACCTTTAATCAACAATCCACCAACGATAAGTGCGGGTCCAGATTATACTATACCAAAAGAAACCGCCTTTATTCTAAAAGGAACAGGTTCAGATCCGGATGGAGATACAGTAACGTATTGTTGGGAGGAAAATGATGTTGCAAGCATTACAGCTGGAGAGACCAGTATAGCTTATCCGACTAAACCGGATGGACCTTTGTTTCGTTCTTTTTTACCGGTGACGTCACCAATTAGATATATGCCTCAGCAAAATGATGTGTTGAACAATAAGTTAACATCTACTTGGGAATCCATTTCTTCTATAGCAAGAACCTTGAATTTTACTTTAACGGGGCGTGACAATGCTGCTCAAGGCACAGGACAGACTAATACGGACGCGATGGTTGTTGTTGTGAATGCTAACGCAGGTCCCTTTGCAATTTCGTCGCAAAATACAGACAATATCGGTTGGATCAATGGAAGTCTGCAAACGATAACCTGGACGGTTAATAATACAAATACTTTAGCGGGTTCTTCCAATGTTAATATCAAACTTTCTACAGATGGGGGATTGACATTTCCAATAACCTTAGTATCAAATACACCAAATGACGGTTCGGAAACCATTACTGTTCCCGCTGATCTTAAGGCTACCGCCTGCAGGTTATTGATCGAGCCAACTGCTAATATTTATTATGCTGTAAATAGTAAACAGTTTGCAGTAGGATACAACACTGTTGCAAATACAAATACGTACACTTTTGCTGCGCCAATTGTAATTCCGGATAACGATTTGGTATATACTACAAGAATAATTACGGTGTCTGCTCCTACAGGGAAAAATACGATTACGGCAGGATTAAACGATGCTGACAGTGCTGCTAAAAAAACAGTGACTACTGCTGATGCAGCTGAAATTCTTGATGTAGATTTGAATATTAATTTTACGCACTCTTTTTTATCCGATGTTCAGATAAGTATAAAGAGTCCAAAAGGGACGATAGTTCCATTGTTTGATGGTGGTTGTGGCAGTACTTCAAACACCTTGTCTTTAAAATATGATGATACAGGTGCTGCCCTTTCTTGCGGAGCAAACACCTTGCAAATCGTTGTTCCTGTAGGTAAATTAAGTGCATTCAATAAAGAGAGTCCTTACGGAGACTGGACTTTAATGGTTCGCGATATTGATGTCGGAGAAACAGGAACCATAAATGCTGCATCGATTACAATTAAGACTCAAAAATTTACTTTAGGAACGGACAAGGTTGAGGCACCTATTGATTTTGTTCTTTATCCAAATCCAAATAAAGGTAGTTTTACGATTCAATTTTTATCGGAATCAGGTTCAGGAATTAACGTTTTTGTAAATGATATTTTGGGAAGAACTGTTTATTCAAACTTTTTTGCAGGATCGGCTATTTTTAATCAAAACATTCAACTTGCAAATGTGTCTTCAGGGATTTATCTGGTAAGTGTTATTGATGGTAACCGAAAAACCGTTAAGAAAATAGTAATCAATTAAGGTAAGAATCCTTTTAACCTAAACGGGACTACTATTCGAAATTTAAATCATTATTGGTCCGTATTTAATCTGTTTTTTTATTTCGTACAAGGTCTTTTTTTGAGCTTGTAGGGGTAAGACATAAATTAAGATACCTACAAGGTCAAAAAAAGACCTTGCGAAAAATAGGAATGCTTGAAAATAAGTAGTTTAATAATCAAACTTGGTTTTTTAGTGTGCGATTGCCATACAGACAATGCTGATTTTTGCGCCCGGAATTTTTAATAAGGCCCGGGAACAAGCCTCCAGTGTCGCTCCTGTAGTAAGAACATCATCAACAATTAAAAAGTGTTTATAATGGTGTTCTTCTGAAAAATGTACATCAAATATATTTTCGATATTCTCTGAACGTCCGGAAAGATTCTTTTTGGATTGTGTTTTAGTGTATGTTTTACGGTATAAAATAGTATCGTCATATGGAGTGTCTAAACTTTCGGCCAAGGCTTTTCCAAAAGTTGTGACCTGATTATAACCTCTTTCTTTAAATTTTCGTTTGTGAAGCGGAACCGGGATCAGAGCATGAAAAGGTGTTTCTAGTTGTAGTTTCTTCAGATCTTCGGCGTACCAATGCCCTAAAACAGTTCCAATTTCTTCTTGTGCCTTGTATTTTAGATTGTGAATGAGTTCCTGAACGATCCCTTTTTTATTGAAATATAGAAAAGCGGAAGCATGCTCGATAGCAATTTTTCCGTAAAACTTCTTGACCGCTTCATTTTCAGGATCTAAATGATATTGCGTAAGCGGTAGTTCATGACGGCATTTGGTGCACAAAACAGATTCATAAGTCATTAAAACGCTGTGACATCCGGAGCAAACTTTAGGAAAAAACAGGTCAATAATATAATTAAACACAAATAGAAAGAATTTAGTTACAAAAATAACGAAATCAATCCTTCAAACTTTATTATTTTTCTTTTTTTTAATGGTACTTTTTATATTTTTGCATCACTATGGCAAAACAAGAAGATTTATTTAAGAATGTGGTTTCGCACGCAAAAGAGTACGGATTTATTTTTCCGTCAAGCGAAGTATACGATGGATTGAGTGCAGTATATGATTATGCACAAAATGGCGTCGAGTTAAAAAAGAATATTCGTGAATATTGGTGGAAATCAATGGTTCAGATGAATGAAAATATTGTCGGCTTAGATGCTGCAATATTAATGCACCCTACGACCTGGAAAGCTTCAGGCCACGTTGATGCCTTCAATGATCCGTTAATTGACAATAAAGATTCGAAAAAAAGATACAGAGCAGACGTTTTGGTTGAAGATCATGCTGAAAAGATTAATCTGAAAGCCAAAAAAGAAATCGAAAAAGCAAAAGCTCGTTTTGGAGATGCTTTTAATGAAGAAGAATTTATTACGACTAATGCACGAGTGGTTGAATATCTTGCAAAAGAAAAAGAAATTCGTGAAAGACTTGGACGTTCTTTGGGCAATGGTGACCTGGAAGATGTAAAAGCTTTAATCGAAGAATTGGAAATCGCTGATCCTGAAACAGGTTCCAGAAACTGGACAGATGTAAAGCAATTTAACCTAATGTTCGGTACTAAATTGGGAGCTTCTGCAGAATCTGCAATGGATTTATATTTGCGTCCGGAAACGGCTCAGGGTATTTTCGTGAATTTTGCCAATGTGCAAAAATCTGGTCGTATGAAGGTTCCTTTTGGAATTGCTCAAACGGGAAAAGCCTTTAGAAATGAAATTGTAGCAAGACAATTTATTTTCCGTATGCGTGAATTTGAACAAATGGAAATGCAATTTTTTGTACGTCCGGGTGAAGAAATGCAATGGTACGAACACTGGAAAACAACACGTTTGAACTGGCATTTATCTTTAGGATTAGGAAAAGAGAATTACCGTTTTCACGATCATGAAAAATTAGCACACTACGCTAATGCGGCGGCTGATATAGAATTTAATTTCCCTTTCGGATTTAAAGAATTAGAAGGAATTCACTCTCGTACAGACTTTGATTTAAAAGCGCACGAAAAATTCTCAGGAAGAAAATTACAATATTTTGATTCTGAATTGAATGAGAACTACGTGCCATACGTAGTAGAAACTTCAGTTGGTTTAGATCGTATGTTCCTGGCGGTTTTTGGAACTTCATTGCAAGAAGAAACTTTAGAAGATGGTTCTACAAGAACGGTTCTAAAATTACCGGCAGTTTTAGCGCCAACAAAAGCAGCCGTTTTACCATTGGTAAAAAAAGACGGCTTACCTGAAATTTCTAAAAAAATCATCGAAGATTTAAAATGGGATTTCAATGTAGCGTATGACGAGAAAGATGCAGTAGGGCGTCGTTACAGAAGACAAGATGCTTTAGGAACTCCGTTTTGTATTACAGTAGATCATCAGACTATCGAAGATGAAACGGTTACGATTCGTCATAGAGATACCATGAAACAAGATCGTGTTAAAATTTCTGAATTAAGAGCCATCATTGAGAACGAAGTTTCAATGAAAAACTGGTTAATGAAGATGTAATTTTTCAAATAGAAATATAAAAATCCCAAATTCCACATCAGGAATTTGGGATTTTTTTTAATTTAGACCTTATATTTCATCGGACATATTGGTATTTTGTCTTTATGTTTTAACATTTGTTGGTAATGTGTTAACAATGAAATGTTTATGCGTTTGTAATTCGTAGCTTTAATTGTAGATAGAATCAAGACATTCCGATATTGAAAAAGTATTCGTATATTATTATTGATGATGACACTGAAAGTATTTTGAAAACCAGAACTGTTGCAGCTGGCTTTTCGGACTTAACTTTTGTGGGATCAGCTGTGAATTACCAACAGGGATTAAATCTGATTTTGCAACACAAACCCGCTCTTGTCTTTTTAGAAATTGATCCTAAAGACCCTTCAAGTAATCTATCGCTCTATTTTATTAATGAATTGTACCGGTATTTATCGATTATTCCTAAAATAATTATTACCACTTCAAGAACAGAGTGGGCTTATGAAGCAATTCAATACGGTGTTTTTGATTATGTACTGAAACCGGTTTTGGAAATTGACCTGCAGAAGCTTATTTTAAAATTGAATAAAACCACTTTGGTGACAGAATTAGTCCGTACAAGAGATGATAGCTCTGCTCCGGTTGCTCCGGTTTGCGCTCCCGCTAAGGACTGCGAGAAACCGCTTGTTATTTGTATAAAGTCATATGGTGATTATCGTTATCTCAATGCAGTAGATATCATCTATTTTCAGGCTGATAATAATTCAACAGACATCTACCTTAATACAGGTGAAATGATAACGGCTTTTAAAACGCTTAAACATTTTGAGAATGTTTTATCCTATCCTTTTTTCCGAATTCACAACAGTTATATCGTTAATCGGAATTATGTGGCACGCATTCATAGCGGAAACTCAGTTTGTTACATAAAAAACACGGCAAAAAAGATTCCTTTCTCAAAAACATACAAATCAAATGTTGATTTAATAATCTCGGATTTTAGTATAGGGAATTATTTAGAGGTCTAAAAATTAAGTGTTTACGTTGATTTGGTATCTGTTTACTATCAATTGGGTATGTTTCACCACAAACTAATTTTTTTGTGCAATTTTTTTTTGGTTCCGGGCTTAGTTTTACACCGTGGTTCTTTTCTAAGAATCACATGCCCCAAATAAAAAACATAAACTAAAAAAATCAAGATCATGAAAAAAGCAGCTCTAACAATCGGATTATTATCTTTAGTAATGGTAGTAACTTCTTTTACTACTCCGGACGAAGTAAACAATGCAGCCGATACAGATGTAAACATTATCAACCCAATAGACGGTACTTCAATGGGAAGGCGTAAGAGTGATGTTAACGGACATGAAATGCAAATGAATGTAAATGCGAATCAATCCGGGAGTTTTACTACAGATAACCAGTCAACACGTGCGAATGTGAAATTGGATTAAAAAAAAATAAAAATACAAGAGAAGGCTGTCAATTTTTTGGCAGCCTTTTTTTTAGCCTATAGTTTTAGTATTTTTGATGAAATTCAAAGACACTATTGAAAAATAATTACTTAATATTATTCCTTCTCTGTATTGTTTTTTTTGGCTGTACCAAGAAAAACAAAAGCGATAAAAATGTCAATTTATCAGAAGATAGTCTTGCCACTTATTTATCATTGGCAAATGATATCAACCTGCCTTTTAACTACAAACAAGGGTACAATAAGAAGGCTTTCGCTATTGTTATAAATCAGAAAAATGATTCGCTTAATAAAGTTAATCTTTTTAAAATTGCCAATCGATATTATAACATGAGCGACTGGGTTTCTTATCTTGAAACCACAGAACTAATTTTAGATCGGTCAAGGAGCTCGCGGGATTCGCTTAATATGGCTAAAGCATATAGTTATCTAGGAGATTATTATACGGTACATGCTGTTACAGACAGTGCCTTTTTGAATTATTTCAGAGCAGAAAAGGTGTATCTTAAAATTAACGATCACTATAATTTGGCCAAGACTTTTTTAAGCAAAGCAACACTTCAGTACAATGAAGGTGATTATTTTGAAAGTGAGATCAACATTTTTAAAGCACTTCGGATTTTAAAGCAACAAAAAAATGTGAACGACCTGCTTTATGATTGTAATAACTTGCTTGGCATCTTATATAATGAAAGGGAAGAGTATCGAAAAGCGCTTGAATTCCATCAGAATGCATTACGCATTCTTGCAGATAAATCAATTCCTGCGGACTTTCAGTTAAAAGCAACCTCATTGAATAATATTGGGTTTGTCAATTTAAGAATGCGTAATTATAGTAAAGCAAAAGTATATTTTATAAAAGGTCTTGAAGAGAAAAATTTATTCAGGGAGAATACCATATTGTATACCATTATATTAGATAATCTGGCGTATTCTAAATTTAAATTGCAAGAATCGGAAGGGCTTCCGGGACAGTTTTTTAAAGCATTAAAAATTAGAGACAGTATTGGGTTAAAATCAGGCGTTGTGTTGAGTAAAATACATTTGTCTGAATATTATGCTTTTAACAAAGACACTTTTAGAGCAATTCAATATTCTAAACAAGCACTGGTTTTGTCGCGTAGTTTAAAAAAAATCAGAGATATTCTCGAAGCGTTGAAACAAATAGAAGTAGTGGATCCTAAAAATGCTTCTGTTTATACTAAAGAATATATCCGATTGAACGACCGAATGTTGAAGGCGGAACGAAAAATGGGAGAGAAGTTCTCCAGAATTGAGTATGAGACCAATGAAATAAAAGACCAAAACTCGAATCTTCAGGAGAAAATTAAAACCTTAGTTTATGTTTTTAGCATCTGTACGTTGATTGGTTTGGTTTTTTATGTTTATAAAACCCAAAAAGCCAAAAACAGGGAGTTACTTTTTAAACAGCAACAGCAAATTGCAAATGAAGACATCTATAATTTGATGATTTCACAGCAAAATGATATTGAAATGACTCGCATCAAGGAAAAGAAAAAAGTGGCTCAGGAGTTACATGACGGTGTTTTGGGAAGAATGTTTGGTGTTAGGATAAGTCTGGATAGTCTGGATAAGATAGAGGAAGCCGATGCGTGTTTAAAAAGAAAAAAATATCTGGCAGAACTTAAAAATATCGAGGAAGATATACGGGAAATTTCGCATGATTTAAATAGAGAAAAATCCGAATTAATTAATAATTTTGTCTTGATTTTGAACAAGTTGTTTGAAAATCAACAACAGACCTACCCTTCTAAGTTGGTTACTGCTTTTGATTCCCAAATCAAATGGGAACTGGTTAGTAATGCTGTAAAAATTAATCTGTACCGGATTATCCAGGAAGCGCTTCAGAACTGTAATAAGTATGCGCAGGCAGAAACCATTACAGTTGAATTTAAAAGCGAGATAAACCATCTGGCCGTAGCTGTTTTTGATGATGGAATTGGATTTAATGTAAAAAGAACCAAAAACGGAATCGGATTGCACAACATCGAATACAGAGCTGCAGAATGTAAGGGAACCGTAACCATAAAATCTGCCAAAGGAGAAGGCACGCTGCTTTTGGTAAAAATACCCATCGATCAAAAAATTAACCTACAAAAGAAATGACAGTTGACCCAAACACTACAATTTCACAATTAAGTAAACAAAATATTTTAATTGTTGATGATCATCCTTTTATTATTGAAGGATACAAAAATGCGATAACGCGTTACAATACCAAACAATATGAGTTTATTATTGCACAGGCTCATGATTGCAGATCAGGATATGATTTGATAGAAAATAGTACAACGCCAAATTTTGATGTTGCGTTTTTAGATATTAGTATGCCGCCGTATGAAGAAAAAGATATTTTTTCGGGCGAAGATCTGGCAAGATTAATCGCAAAGAAAATGCCGCATTGCAAGATTGTTTTGCTAACAATGTATACGGAATTGTTGAAAATTAAGACGATTATCAGAACCATAAACCCCAATGGTCTGATTATTAAAAACGATCTTACTTTTGATGAATTGCTGTTTGCATTTGACAGAGTGATGAAAAATGAAAAGTATTACAGTCAGTCGGTACAAAAAATGCTGAATCAGTCGCCTCATAATTCGATTGAAATTGATGAATTCGACAAGCAAATTTTATTTCATTTATCAAAAGGAACTTCGGTAACAGACATGCCACAATACATTCCGATTTCTATAAATGCCATAGAAAAACGAAGAACGAATCTAAAAGAGCTTCTTAAAATAAAATCCGGATCAGATGACGATTTGGTAAAAGAAGCCAAAAGTAAATCGCTTTTTTAGAAACGAAAGCAAATAAAAAACGACATCTTTTGGATGTCGTTTTCTGTTTAAAAAGCTTTTATCTATTCGCTTAAAGCATCCCAACCGCGGGCTTTTAAAGCAATTTTAGTATTGGCACGGGTTACCAAATGAATTCCTTCACTTTCTTCAGCCATATGGCCGATGATAGAAAAATTCGGATTCCCTTTTATTTTTTCAAAATCATTGATGTCAATGGTAAATAATAATTCATAATCTTCACCACCATTAATTGCAACGGTTGTACTGTCAATATTAAATTCTTCACAAACATTAATAAATTGTGGATCTAATGGTAGTTTGTCTTCGTACAGATTACAACCCACTTTAGATTGTTTGCATAAATGAATAATTTCTGAAGATAATCCGTCAGAAATATCAATCATAGAAGTTGGTTTGATTTCAAGGGCGTGTAATAGCGTACGAACGTCTTTTCGTGCTTCAGGTTTTAACTGGCGTTCGATTAAATAAGAGTACGCGTCTAAATCAGGCTGACTGTTTGGATTCACCTGAAAAACCTGTTTTTCTCTTTCTAAAACCTGTAATCCCATATAAGCCGCACCAATGTCACCGGTTACCACTAACAGGTCGGTTTGTTTCGCTCCGTTTCTATAAACGATTTCATCCTCATTAGCTTCACCAATGGCAGTAATGCTAATAATTAGTCCTTTTTGCGATGAGGTGGTGTCTCCACCAATAACATCTACTTTATATTCTTTTGCAGCGTGTGTAATCCCTTCAAATAATTCTTCTAAGGCTTCCAGAGGGAAACGGTTAGAAACAGCCACAGAAACCGTTATTTGAGTTGCTTTGGCGTTCATGGCACAAATGTCAGATACATTTACAACGACTGCTTTGTATCCTAAATGTTTTAAGGGCATATAAGCCAAATCAAAATGAACTCCTTCAATTAGTAAATCGGTAGAGACCACTACTTTTTTGTCTTTAAAATCAAGAACTGCGGCATCATCACCAATACTCTTTAAAGTAGATTCCTGTATAACATCGAAGTTCTTGGTTAAATGTTCAATTAAACCAAATTCACCTAATTGCGCTATACTGGTACGTTGCGGATTTTTATCTTCTATCATTTTTCTATGTTCCAATGTTTTTAAGCTGCAAAGGTACAGGTTTTATTTAGATTTATTTTGACGGCATATCGGCGATAAAAGGTGATAAATAATAAAAAATTACAAAAAAGAATAAATTTTATTTTCCTGCTGACAAACTGTTGTCACCAGCCCGTTTTACTTTTGAAGTACTAAATAATTAAAACTTTAAAATCATGAAAACATTAGCAGCTCAAGTTATTACTCCGGAAGATTTGTTGAAACACTGGCAAGGACATCGTGCATTGACACGTCACGTAATCGAAGCTTTTCCTGAAAAAGATTTCTTCGAATTTTCAATAGGAGGAATGAGAACCTTCGCGAAATTAACAGATGAACTTTTGTCTATTGCAGTTCCGGCTCTAAAAGGAATTGTAAACAGAGAAGTTTCGCCTTATAGTGAACCAGAAGAAAAATTGATTTTTAAAGCGCAATATCTTGAAAAATGGGATGAGGCTACCGCTGAAATTGATAAATATTGGCAAGAACTGACTATTGAAGATTTTAATGACACGTTTAATCTTTTTGGTCAGTACGAATTCCCGATTATTCACAATGTTTTGTATTTTATTGATAACGAAGTACATCATCGCGGACAAGGATACGTTTATCTTAGAGCTTTAGGAATTGAACCTCCGTTTTTCTGGGAAAGATAAAAGAATAATTCTTATCTTTCTTTAGTTCAAATAGTTAATAAGTAAAACGGCAATATGTTATGAGCTTTAAAAATATAATAACCAATTATGCGGAATACAATTTGTGGGTAAATCAACAATTTGTAAACTGGCTTTCTACAAAATCGGATGAATTACTTCAAAAGGAAGTTCCGTCAAGTTTTTCAAGTATTAGTAAAACACTTAACCACATTTGGGCAACCGAAGAGTATTGGTATTCCGTTATAGCCGAAACTGCTGAATTTGATAAAAGAGAAAATCAGGAGTTGATCACGGAGGAAATATTCAAAGGATTGCTAAACAGATCAACCCAGTTGGCTGAATTTATTAAGTCGTTATCTGAAGAACAATTATTGAAAAAAGTTAAAATCGAGAACCCTTGGTTCCAATGCGAATTACCAATTAGCGATTATTTGTTGCAAGTGGTCAATCATGGCACGTATCACAGAGGGCAAATTGTAACTATGGGACGAAATATTGGGATCACAGATGCAACAAATACAGATTATAATTTTTACAATGTTGTAAAAGCGCAGTAGTTATTATAGAAGATTATAGTTGATTCATTTTCAAAAAACGAACAAAAAACTCCTCAGGCACCTATGCTTTTGAGGAGTTTTTTTATAAAAGTCTTTTTTTATTAATTTCCAGTAATTCCAATAGGGTTGTTTTTAGTAGTTCCGGTTCCAGTATTTTGGCATAATCCCCGAACATCAAATACCAACGCGCAAAACCATTTTCTATATCACGGGACATAAACGTCATTTCGATTTGTCCGTCGACTTCTTTTTCAGAAACGTAACCATGGTATTTTTGTTCATGTCGAAGGTGACCGACAACTTTTTTTGAAACGAGAATGCGGATTTTTGTTGTGGTATTGGAGTGCTCTTTTTTTGTTAAATAAGTTTCTAAAGGACCATGTTCGATCGTGAATTTGAGCTCTGTCTTTTTAATTCCCTGAATTCGATCTGTTCTAAACTGGCGATAATCCTTTCGTAAATGGCAATATCCCAGAAAGTACCAATTATTATTTTCATGAAAAATACCTACGGGTTCTATATTTCTATCGCTTGCTTCTTCAGATTCTACTGTTTTGTATGATAACAGAATTTGTTTTTTTTCGGCAATACTCTCAAACAGTGGCGCTAGCGTATTAGGAGAATTGTCATTAAATAAAGGCTGTGCGGTATGCATCAGAATTTTTGATTCGATGTTCGAAAGCCAATCCTTGTCTGTACTTCTCAAAACCGATTTTAACTTATACATCGCCGAGGCATAATGACTACCAAGAGAAGGATCGGTAAATTTCTGCATTAGTTTTTCGGCAGCGATAAAACTGCTGACTTCTTCACGTGTAAACATAACGGGAGGTAGTCTGTAACCGTCCATTAACGCATAACCAACTCCAGCCTCACTGTAGATCGGTACTCCCGATGCTTCCAGAGTTCTAATGTCGCGGTAAATGGTTCGAAGACTACAATCAAAACGATCCGCCAATTCCTGTGCTTTTACAATTTTTTTAGATTGCAATTGAATCAGTATGGCAACAATACGGTCAAATCGTTTTGGAGTTTCGTCGAGCATTTTTTTGAAGGTTCTAAGGTTCTGAGCTGCTGAGGTTCTAAGACTCAAAGATACAGTTCAAAAACAGAAAACCCAAAACTTTCGCTACCTGGTTCTTATTATTTATTTCGGTTTTTCCATATTTCAGGATTTCTTGAAGTGTGAAAAATAGCAATTTTTTTAATCAAAAATGAATAATTTAACCTCCATTTACTCCAAATTTTCTAAATGCTTGGACCATTTGATAAATGCCGTAAGAAACAAATATTTTGCCTAATAGGAAAAATGAAAAAGATAAAGAGTAGTTTTCTGAATCTTCAATAGGTAATTTTAGAAAAGAAAAAGGATTGATGAATTTTAGATAATTAACTAAGAAATTATCAATTTTAGGAATACAATTAATGTCTTCTGCAAACGCTGAATATGATAAAATATATAGAACATAAAAGAGAAAGCTCCATCGGAAAATAAAAGTAATTCCTTTTGTCCAGTCTAATCCAAAATTATTTGATTCTTTATTGAAATATAAAATTAAAGAATCTTTCCAACTTATTTTGTTTGTGTCAACTTCATTTTTATAAGCGTTTAATTCGTATGATTTGAATCGTAAATAATCTATTTGATTATGAGAATTTGCCAATTCACGTTTTATTTCTCTAAGTGTCGTTCTATTCCAATTTTCAATTACTTGGCTATTGTTTTTGTTTATGTTATCGAAAAAAGCTCCTTTTTCAAATCTCATTTCATGAAATTTTAAAAGATTAAAGTTTGCATTATTAAAAGAGACGTTTCGCTCAAAAAGAGTATATTCAAATGATAACGTATTAATTTCTGATGAGCCAAAATGGGTAAATCCTTTAAATTTGCAGCTTCGGAAATGTAATTTAGAAGTTGTAATATCTTTTATTCCATCAAAAAGAGTTGTTCCATCGAAATCGCAATCAAAAAAATCTACTTTTTGACCAAAATCTGTTTTTGAAAAATAAGCTTTTTGAAATTTATTTCCTTTAAAAGTATGTCCTTTGTAATGCGAATTATATTTTAGAGAATTATTAGAAAAGTCAAATGGTAAATAATATGTATTTCCATTAAAAGAACCATTGTTTATTTTAGAATTTTTAATTGTACAGATTGTATATTCAGTTTCTGAGTTGGGATAAATCTCTCGAGATTCTTTTAGAAAGACATTTGCAATAAAATTAAAAGTAGCATCTTCCGTCTGATTTAATCCTTCAATTTTACAAAACATTTGAAATTCATTACTTGAAATACTCATACTTTTTGTAAAGCAAGAATTGATAGAACAATAATTTTCTGAAATCAATTTATCTGAATACTGATACCATATTAGATCAAGTCTCTTTAACTTATTACAATTAATATTTACAGTATTTTTGAATCTACAGTTAGTAAAATTGATTTCTAGAAGAGGATTTTGAACGCGTTCAATTTTTATATCGTGATTAAAAATACAATTCTTGAATTTTAAAATATCTCCATACTCTTTAGAATTATTTGGATTTATGATAATGGGAAAGTCAATGATAATTTGTGTATTAAATTGTTTAATTGATTTTAAATAATCATCCCAACATGAAACTTTTTTGTAGCTATATGGTATTGCTTTTGTTTTTTTTTCTTCCATCCGATTTTGTTATTAAACAAATTTAAACAAAAAAACCTGACAACTTTCGCTATCAGGTTTAGAGGTTTATTATTTGGTCTTTGTATTTTCGAAAGAGTGAGTGCTTTCTTTTGGGATTGTAATCAAATCATTTAGAATCTGTAAAGCACTCCAAATTTTGGTTGATCAAAAATGTTCTCGAATAAATTGATGTTTAATTGAAATGTATCCGAACTAGGTCCGTTTTCCGGAGAAACGGTGTTGTAGGATAAAAGATTTGCCAGTGTGAAAGTTACCGCGATGTTTTTAGTTAGAAAATAGTTCAAACCAATGTTAATATTAGCGGTAAGACTATTGCTGTCATTTGAACCTGTTGGAGACTCTACTTTGTTTCTGCCATAACCCAAACCGGCTTCGCCATAAGCTTTAAACCGTTTTTTATCTAGTTCTAAGAAGTAGTATCTGGCAAAACCACCTATTCCAAAAACATTCGTTTTGATTCCTGTTGATTCGAATTTGTTACTGGAAAAGTTTACTTGCCCTCCAACGGCAAATTTGTCATTCAGTAAGTATCCGAATTTGGGATTTAGAGCATAATAATCCTGATCTCCGCCTGTGGTAATTTGTATGGAGCCTTCAATAAACATATCGCCATGTTTAAAGGTGATGCCTTTCGCTGAATTCATTTCTGAATCAACCTGATCCTGTTGAGCATTCGCAAAATAAAAAGTAAATAGCGCTAAAATAAGTGTGATTCTCGTTTTCATGTTATTAATTTTTTAGTTACTAATACTAAAAGTAGCTTTTTTCCTCCAACATATTACTTAAAATCACTGATAATCAGCTTTTTGAGTGTTGAGCGTAATGATTTATGAGTTTTTTCGTACGATATGTATTTGGGAATTGCAGCAGTTATTCGTTTGCATATAGGAACTGATAATTAGCCATTTAAAACAAAAAAAACCTGACAACTTTCGCTATCAGGTTTTATCTATATTCTATTCTCTTTATTCTATTATCTAAAAAAAACTAGTCGTTCAATTTCAAAACAGCCATAAAAGCTTCTTGAGGAATCTCAACGTTTCCTACTTGTCTCATACGTTTTTTACCTTTTTTCTGTTTTTCAAGTAATTTACGTTTACGTGAAATATCTCCACCATAACATTTTGCGGTAACGTCTTTACGAAGCGCTTTAATGGTCTCACGAGCAATAATTTTAGCTCCAATTGCGGCTTGAATCGGAATGTCAAATTGTTGTCTTGGGATTAATTCGCGTAATTTCTCGGTCATTTTTTTACCGATATTGTAAGCGTTGTCTTCGTGGATCAATGCAGAAAGAGCATCAACAGTTTGTGCATTTAAAAGAACATCCAGTTTTACTAATTTAGAAGTTCTCATTCCGATTGGAGAGTAATCAAAAGAAGCATACCCTTTAGAAACGGTTTTTAAACGATCGTAAAAATCGAATACAATTTCAGCCAAAGGCATATCAAAATTCAATTCAACACGTTCTGTTGTCAAATACGTCTGATTGGTGATTGCACCACGTTTTTCGATACATAAACTCATTACGTTTCCTACGAAATCAGCTTTTGTAATGATAGTAGCTTTAATAAACGGCTCTTCAACGCGATCCAATTTAGATGGTTCCGGTAAATCCGATGGATTGTTTACAACGAAAGGAGTTTCCGGATCTTTTTTGGTGTAAGCCAAATACGAAACGTTAGGTACTGTAGTAATTACAGTCATATCAAACTCACGCTCTAAACGTTCCTGGATAATTTCCATGTGAAGCATTCCTAAGAATCCACAACGGAAACCAAATCCTAAAGCGGCAGAACTTTCAGGAGTAAATACTAATGAAGCATCATTCAATTGCAGTTTCTCCATAGAAGAACGCAAATCTTCATAATCTTCAGTATCAACAGGATAGATTCCGGCGAAAACCATTGGTTTTACATCCTCAAATCCTGTAATCATATTAGTAGTTGGTGTTTTAGCATCCGTTAGTGTGTCACCAACTTTTACTTCTTTGGCTTCTTTAATTCCTGAAATTAAATAACCAACATCACCGGTAGAAATAACACTTTTTGGAACCTGATTTAGTTTTAAAGTTCCTACTTCATCAGCAAAATATTCATTGCCTGTAGCCATGAATTTAATTTTTTGCCCTTTTCTGATTTCACCATTTACAACTCTGAAGATTACTTCAATTCCACGAAACGGATTGTAGTGTGAATCAAAAATCAATGCTTGTAACGGTTCATCAACATTTCCTTTTGGAGCCGGAATCTTTTCGATAATAGCTGCCAAAATGTTTTCAACACCAAAGCCCGTTTTTCCTGAAGCATGAATAATATCTTCTAATTTACAACCTAGCAAATCAATAATATCATCACTAACTTCTTCAGGGTTAGCACTTGGTAAATCTACTTTATTCAAAACCGGAATAATTTCCAGGTCGTTTTCTAAAGCTAAATATAAGTTTGAAATCGTTTGTGCCTGAATACTTTGTGCAGCATCCACAATCAAAAGTGCTCCTTCGCAGGCTGCAATAGATCGGGAAACTTCATAAGAAAAGTCAACGTGACCGGGAGTGTCAATTAAATTTAAAATATATTCTTCTCCTTTATAGGTGTATTCCATCTGAATAGCGTGACTCTTAATGGTGATTCCACGCTCACGCTCCAAGTCCATGTTGTCAAGCAATTGTGCTTTTTCTTCACGAGCTGTTACCGTTTGTGTGGCGCCAAGTAAGCGGTCTGCCAATGTACTTTTACCGTGGTCAATGTGTGCAATAATGCAAAAGTTACGTATCTTCTTCATTTTAATATGTCAATTCTCTAAACGAGTTTAAGTAATTTTTGTTTAAAATCTGCGCCAGAGCAATTGCCTTAGAGCATGTTATTAAAGCGCAAAGATAGCGCAAAGTTTTGGATTCTGGAATCGTTGTCGTTTGATAGTTGAATTTATACTAATAACTAAACTCGACAGGTTTTTAAAACCTGTCGGGTTTGCAATTAAAAATGATACTAAAGTTTGTAATTATAACCGAATTGTATATAAAAAGGGACCATGGGTTCCGTTTTAAAATCCTGAGATATCACTTTTCCTAGTCTTAAAGTGATGTCGTTTCGATGAAAAGAATAGCCGCCTTGTATTCCGTAATTCGCATTTCCTCCCGTTGACGGTTCGTACCAGCCGTCTTTTACAGCCGGATATACTTCCCGATATATTTCGGTATGTTTAAAATGGGTGACGATCGCTTTGTCAAAACCCAATTCTATTGCGGTAAACCATTTAGGTTTGTAATAACCGATAATGACAGTTGCATCAGCACCAAAATTCTGCAATGTTACCAGAGGATTTTCATAACGGCGATAAATACCATGCAAAGAAGCATTAAAATGAAAATTATTGATTTGATACACATTGATTTGTCCGCCAATTTTGGTTTTGAAATCATCAAAAACAGTTTCGCCTGATGGAATAGAAAACGAAGCGTCAACAACAATAGGTAGTTTGGTTTTAAGTTTATAGCCATATGCAACTCCATAAACCAGACCATGTTCCCATCCGACAGTCGCATTTAGGAGATGTTTTTCTTCTTTTTTTAGATTTTTCCAGTTAATGGTTTGGGCAAGCGTTGTCGTAAAACTCAAAAGCCAGAGCAGTATTGCAATAATTAGTTGTGTCATTCTCATTTTGTGACTAGTTTAAAGCGTTTAAATAATTCAATACTAAAGGATGTACCTTTTCCCATTTAAAGTAGATCATCTCATGACCCGTATCTTTTACTTCGGATACGGTTGCGGTATTAAAGAAAGTAGCTTCTTTTTGCGCAAAACCAAAACCGTAAGATGGATTAAGTTCTCCGTATAAAAACAGCACTGGAGGCTGGTATTGTTTGAGATTTTTAGTGAAATCAAAACCATCATTTTCAGAAATATCTGAAAAACTTTCTAAAACAGTAGTTCCGATTCGCCAAAAGGGTGATGGGCCGGGAATGCCTTCTTTATTGCCTTTGGCGTATGAAAAACTGGTGGAAATACCGAATTTGTAATCGAGTATTTCGTGTTGGTTTTCTTTGCCGGATAAGAACTGATCGAGGTAAAATAAATTGTTTGTTGCTTCAGAAAACAAATCCATTTTTCGACTCATTTCGCCATAATCATCCAGTAGTTTTTTAGTAAGTCCGCCTGGTTCCGCCAGTATTACACCATCGATCCGATCGGGATAAGAATTTACATAAGCCGTGGCAAGCATCGCGCCCCACGAATGTCCGAATAAGAAAATTTTCTGATCAGGACTGGTTCGGTAATATTTAATAACGGCAGTAAGATCATCTAAAACCAACTGTATAGAATAGCTTTTTTTATCATGTCTTTTCGATAATCCGGAACCTCTTTGGTCATAGAATACTACATAATAACCATCGTCGGCAAGTTGTTTGGTGTTAAGACCATTTCTGTAGTCTGAGCCGGGTCCGCCGTGTAAAAAAATAAGAATCGGATCGTTGGGATTTCCAAAAGTCTCGGCGTGTAACTGTGTTCCATTAACAAAAATGGAGGGAAGAGTGGGGTTCTGATCAACGGTTTTTGGAACCAGATTTCCGGGGTCATTAATATAATTCTCCTGTTCGCAGCCTAAAAAAAGAAAAAGAGAAACGGCTAATGTGAGGGAATAAATTACGGTACTTTTCATGGCATAATTTTTTAAATTTCTGCAAAGATGTGCCGTATGACGCTGCGGGTCGCCCCAACTTGTAAGGTGGTTCTATTTTATTTTAAATAGGCTGAAGGAGAAAGTCCGGTTGCTTTTTTGAAATTGCGATTGAATGCCGTTTTAGAATTAAACCCGCATTCGAAAGCCAAAGACAGGAAAGTGTATTTTTGATTTTCGGGTAATTGAATCAGCTGTTTGAATTCTTCAACGCGCTGACTGTTGATATAATCGTAGAAATTTTTTTGCTCAACAGAATTGATGACTTGCGAAAGAATGTTGGGGTGTACATTTAGCGTTTGGGACAATTCGGTTAAAGTTAAATCAGGATTTTTATACTGTTTTTCCTCTCGCATAATGGTTGTTAGCTTCTGATGGATGGATTGAAGTTCAGTAACACTTAAACCTGATTTTTCGTATTTAATTTTTTCCAGTTGATTTTCCGTTGTCTCATTTTCAACAGTAACGTTTTCTGTAGGGTTGTTTACTGCTAAAGGCTGATTGGTGAAAATTCCAACTTGTTTGATTCCAAAATAACCAATGAAAAAAAGATAAAAGACAACGACGGAAAAAATGTACCGATCGTTAGAGAAAATGACAACGAGCCAAATAAAACTGGAACCTAAAATGAGATAACGCAGCCAGGCCAAATTGATTTTTTCAATAAAGGAGAATTGATTGGTGATGTTTTTTCGGTGTTTTGAAAGTTCCTTTAGGCAAAACAAGGCATAAGTAATTCCCGAAAGTAAGATTGAAGCGTATAAAATCGTGATCAAATCTTCATAACCTTTTCCTCCATTTCTAAAAATATCGATCTTTTTTTCAAACGGTAAATTGAAAAAAGGAGTCAGAACCAGAAACGCAATCAGAAACGGTATAAAATGTAAAAAAGCATATTTTCTTTTCTGATTTGGATTGGTCAAAGCCGTAGTATACAAATATAAAAAGGGACCCTGAACCAAAGGCATAGGAAGTTCAAGCCCTAATAAAAAAGGGAATTTGATGTAATGGTCATTAAAATGCAGATAAAATAAAGACAAATGAAAACCGGTAAAAAACAACCAAAGCGCCAGAATCTTGTCCGGATTGCTTTTGTTTTTTTTGCTAATCAGAATAAAAACCAAAAAAGCAGTAATTATGATGCCTGCCAAATACAACATATTCTAATAAATTTTAGTTAGATTCCATGTTGGAAATAGTAGGCAAGATAATTTATTTCTGTCAGATATCTGAGGTAGAAGTGCTTCTGAGAATTATTCTTTTTCAGATTCGGTTGAAGGCTTTTCCTGATTGTCTTTTTTGTGATTTTCTTTAAAAGTCTCGTACCATTTTTCAATTGATGGATAGACAAAGGCCGCTACTTTTTTAATCGGGTTATAAAAAATAGATTGGTCTAAAGTTTCTTTTTTTGCAAAAGTGTTGTTGAAGTTTACTTTTTCAAAAAGAGCGATAACGATACTTACGATAAGAATGGTTTTTAGAATTCTAAAAAAACCACCACCCAACTTATTGACTAATCCCAGTTGAGCAAAATCAGCAATTCCGGTTAAGAACTTGGCCAATAAATAGACACCTACCACTACTAAAATGAAAGTCAGAATAAAAGCGGTAACTTGAATATTAGTGGGATTCCAGCTTACATGTTTGGCAATCATATCTCTCATTAAAGAAGAGAATTTCATAGCTAAATAAATTCCCAACAATAAAGAAATGAAAGAAGCGATTTCTACAAAAAGTCCATTTTTAATGCCCTTGTATAAACTAAAAGCCAAAAGGGCTCCCAAAATAATATCTAAAAAACTCATATTCGTGTTTGTGATTAATGAAGGCGCAAATATAAAAGAATAATGCAGGTATTGTGAAGGTTTTTTTTAAAGTGAAAGGTTAGAGGTGAAGAGTAGAATTTGTATAATCAAAAATCAAAAATCAGCAATCAAAAATCAGCAATCAAAAATCTACAGTCTAAAATCTAAAATCTAAAATCTGCAATCTAAAATCTACAATCAAAAATCTACAATCAAAATTCTACAATCTAAAATCAAAATTCTACAATCTGAAGTCTACAATCTACCTATCTTTGCATTTCTAGTTTTAGAGTTCAGATGGTGGAGTTTAGATTTAAAAATCTTACGTTTAGCAAAAATCTGAAGTTTAAGATCTAAAATCATAAATATATATGTCTAGAGATACACAATTAAAAGAGCGTTGGGAGAAGCTCGTCGATATACTTTCAAATCAATTTTCGCAAGGCGAAGATTTGGATTTAGATTCCATTATTTATCTAATCGGAGTTCAGGAACTTGGAAAAGTACACCGTGAATTCAAGAAAGATGAAAAATTAAATTTAATGCATATTGCCATTTGCAGATTATTGGAGCCTTATGGTTTCTATGAATTTGAATTTTTTGACGATGAAGGCTGGCCTCATTACCGCGTGAAAGAAGAATTACCGTCACTAAAGGCGGGTGAACAATCGGTTTTAATGAAAGAAGCGATTGTAAATTACTTTTTAGAAAGAAAACTTATTGAATAGTTTTTAGCTGCAGTCACAGTTTTCCGCTAATTGTATTCTTAAAACTGTGATTGTTACTGTTAACTTTCAACTAAAATGACTAAATTTGTTCCCTCAATTATAGAATGGAAATGATAGATAAGATAAAAGAGTATATCGGCGAAGCAGAAGCCTTTTCGACAGAAAACGCTGCAGAGCTGGAAGCATTCCGTATTAAATTCTTAGGAAAAAAGGGAGTTTTAAACGACTTTTTTGCTGAATTTAAAAACGTGCCAAACGACCAAAAGAAAGAATTCGGACAAGTTATTAATGGATTAAAAACAGCTGCTGAAGATAAAGTAAAAGCAATTGTGGAATCATTAGAAAGCAAAGAAGAAGCTAAAGGTGTTTTTGGCGATTTAACGCGTGCGGCAGAACCGGTGATTATTGGTTCACGTCACCCGATTTCGATTGTTAAAAATCAGATTATTGATATTTTTGCGAATATAGGTTTTAACGTTTCTGAAGGCCCGGAAATCGAAGACGACTGGCATAACTTTACGGCTTTAAACCTGCCGGAATACCATCCGGCGCGTGATATGCAGGATACCTTTTTCATTCAGACTAATCCTGATGTGTTGTTGCGTACCCATACGTCATCTGTTCAGGTGCGTTATATGGAAAATCATAAACCGCCAATCCGTACGATTTCTCCGGGGCGTGTTTTCCGTAATGAAGCAATTTCATCACGTTCACACTGTATTTTTCACCAGGTGGAAGGATTGTATATTGACAAAAACGTTTCTTTTGCAGACCTGAAACAAACCTTATTGTATTTCACAAAAGAGATGTTCGGAAAGTCAAAAATTCGCTTGCGTCCGTCGTACTTCCCTTTTACAGAACCTAGTGCCGAGATCGATATCTATTGGGGTTTAAAAACCGAAACAGATTATCGTATCACCAAAGGAACCGGTTGGTTGGAAATTGGAGGATGTGGAATGGTGGATCCTAATGTTCTTAAAAACTGTGACATCAATCCTGATGAATACAACGGTTTTGCATTCGGAATGGGAGTAGAGCGTATTGCCATGTTGTTGTATCAAATTGGCGATATTCGTATGTTCTATGAGAATGATGTTCGTTTCTTGGAGCAATTTAAATCAAACATATAATTAAAAATTGTAGGTTTTAGATGCAGGTTAATTTTTGTAATTCTAAAACTTTTAATTAAAAATACAATAAACCTTTGTCAGAGTTTTGCGCTTTGACAAAGGTTTTAAAGCTTTTAATAAAAATGAAAAAAGATATAACAATCCCGGAAGTAGAAAACGTATTTCTTGCTGCCGTTCAGGAATGGAGCGATGATTTTATGGAAAAAGTCTGGTACGCTTATTTGGTAAACGACAGTGACTTTAATCTGGATAGTGTTATGGTAGTTTCCAAAGCATTTGGAACTATCGAAGGTGAAATGAAAAAGACCTCCGTTTTACGCCACGCTTTTGTTGAGGTTCCCGCTGTTTCTGTAGTGAAAATCGAAATGATTGAAAAAAGCCTTTTGGTTTTAAACAACGAATTCATGGTGACTTTCTTTATCGGAAATACATTATACGATAAGAAATTCATTTTCAAATCCAATCTGATCAATGAAAACGATACGGAAGAAGTGCCGATTTTATTTGTTGAAGGGGTTATGGTGAAGTAGGGTTTTTAGTCTTCGGTCTCAGTCTTCGGTCTCAGTCTTCAGTCTTCAGTCCCAGTCCCAATTTTCAGGGAAGAATATAAAAAAAAGAGTCAGAAATAATGCTTATTTCTGACTCTTTTTTTTATGCGACTGCGACTGAAACTTAATCCAAAGATTCCGTTAGTTTCTTAAAAACCGACTTAGCATCTTTTCCTTCGTATAATACGGCGTAAACAGCGTCTATAATAGGTGTTTTGGCACCGTAACCCTGATTTAGTTTATAAGCACTTTTGGTGGCGTAATAACCTTCAGCTACCATGCTCATTTCCATCATAGCGCTTTTTACCGTGTATCCTTTTCCGATCATATTTCCGAACATTCTGTTTCTCGAGAAAACAGAGTATCCTGTAACTAATAAATCTCCTAAATAGGCAGAGTCATTGATGTTACGTTTCATTTTGTGTACTTTTCGAATGAATTTTTTCATTTCGCGGATTCCGTTACTCATCATAACCGATTGAAAGTTATCACCGTAACCAAGACCGTGTGCTATTCCGGCAGCAATAGCGTAAATGTTTTTAAGCATTGCAGCATATTCCGTTCCGATAATGTCGTCTGAGATTTTGGCTTTGATATAGTTTCCGGAAAGATATGTAGCCACGTTTTTAGCTTTGTCCGGGTCTCCACAGGCAATAGTTAAGTACGAAAGTCTTTCTAATGCTACTTCTTCAGCATGACAAGGACCGGTAATAACACCGATATTGTAATAAGGAATGTCGTATTGAATGTGGAAATGTTCTCCAACAATTAAACTGGTTTCCGGAACAATACCTTTAATAGCAGAAAAAATGATTTTATCAGCCAGAGAAACGGTAAGATTTTTAAGTTCCGCATCCAAGAAAGCAGATGGAATTGCAAAAATTATATAATCTGCATAAGCAACCGCTTCATTTATATTATTGGTTAATTTAAGTTTTTGGGTGTCAAATTCAACCGAACTTAAATAATTTGGATTGTGTTTGTATTTTTGAATGTGCTCTATAGCAGCATCATTACGCATGTACCACGAAATTTCAGAAAGATTCACGCAAAGCATCTTCACAATTGCTGTAGCCCAACTTCCTCCTCCAATTACGGCAAACTTTAAATTTTCGCTCATTATTTTAATAATTTAAAGCAAAAGTACTTAATAAAGTAGTAATAATACAAAATCTGATTTAAGAAATTTAAAGTGACACTTGTAAGCACAATGGTTTTCAGGTAGTTTGGAATAATTCTAAAAATATTTTAACAGTCAGACAATAAAATTGTAATCCGTACGTTGTAAGTATTTATAAATTAGAATTTTAATGAGTTTAGCACAAATTGAGTTAGTTAGTTTTGTTTTAGTATTTTGAAAAGGCGTTCCTAAATTACTTAAGAACGCCTTTTTTTGTTTGTAGTATTTAGTGTCAGTTCTCAGACTCAGTCTCAAACTGCGATCCAATTTTGCTGATTACTGCGACTGAAAACGGCAAACTAATAACTCATCTCCACAATAGATTTAACCTTCTCCAGCGTGATCAATTGTTTTTCACCTAAACCTTTCCAGCCTCTTTCATCAAAACGGTTTACTATGAAATCAGCGGTTTTATCATAATCGTTGGTGTATTGTGACAGTTTGGTATCCATTCCCATGGTATGAAAGAACGCTACCGTATGATTAATCGCTTCTTTAGCGACTTCGTCATCAGTACCGCTTAAGTTAAAAATACGTCTTCCGTATTGTGCCAGTTTTTCTTTTTTGGTGTCAAACATTACATGGTATAAACTTGGACCTATAATCGCTAAAGTTCTGGCATGATCAATACCATACAAAGCGGTTAATTCGTGACCAATCATATGCGTAGCCCAATCAGAAGGAACTCCCTTTTGAATCAAGCCGTTTAAAGCCATGGTACAGCTCCACATGAAGTTGGAAGCCAAAGCATAATCGGTTGGATTTTCTACCACTTTTGGACCAACTTCAATTAAAGTCTGCAAAATTCCCTCTGCAATTCGGTCTTGTAGATAACCTTCGTGTGGATAGGTCAGGTATTGTTCCATAACATGAGTGTAAGCATCTACCACACCGTTTTGCAATTGTCTTTTTGGTAAAGAAGCAATAACAGTCGGATCACAAATAGAAAATTTTGGAAATAAAGCACTTCCGCCAAAAGCCAGTTTCTCCTGTGTGGATTGAATCGTTACTACAGCTCCTGAATTCATTTCGCTTCCCGTTGCCGGTAAGGTTAAAACGGTTCCAAATGGTACCGCGTTTTCTTTTATTAAAAGGCGTTTTTGCAAAATATCAATCGGATTTCCGTCGAAGTTCACTGCAGCCGAAATAAATTTTACCCCGTCAATCACAGAACCGCCACCAACGGCAAGTATGAAATCTATTTTCTCCGCTTTAATAACGTCTACCGCTTTCATTAAAGTTTCAAAATGTGGATTGGGTTCTATTCCGCCAAATTCTACGATTTGAAAACCTTTTAAATTCTGGAGTACCTGTTCGTGAATTCCGTTTTTAAAGATACTTCCCCCTCCGTAAGCCAAAAGAATTTTAGCGTCTTTTGGAACTAAGGTCGAAAGTTTTTCTATTTGTCCTTTTCCGAAGATCAAATTCGTCGGATTGTATAATTCAAAGTTTAACATAGTGTTTTTTTTTAAAGGTACTGAGGTTCTGAGTGGCTGAGTTGCTAAGTTTTTTTGATGTAAATCTTAACTAATCAGATTATTAGTGTCTTTTTTTGCTTTTCAGTACTGTGTTGTTTTAATAATTTTCGGATCGTTAATTTAGAGAGGCGAGAGTCTAAGTTTTTAAAAAGACTAAATCTTAGAGACTTAGCCACTCAGAACCTTAGTACCTCTTCTTACTTCTCAGGGTTTAGTTATTTTGGTATTAAGTGTCTAAGTTTTAAAAAAGGCTAAATCTTAGAGACTTAGCCACTCAGAACCTTAGCACCTCCTCTTACTTCTTAACGTTTAATTGTTCTAATAATTTTCCGGCTACCAATTTAGACGAAGCAGGATTTTGACCTGTAATCAAAAGACCGTCTTCTACTGCATACGGTTGCCAGTTTCCTGCTTTCGAAAATTTTGCTCCGTTTTGTGTTAAAGCATCTTCCAATAGAAAAGGAACTACTTTCGACAGACCAACTGCAGCTTCTTCTTCATTGGTAAAGCCCGTTACTTTTTTATCTTTTACCAGATATTGCCCTTTTACTTTTACGTTTTTCAAAACGGCCGGAGCATGACAAACAAATGCGACTGGTTTTTTATGCGTATAAAAAGACTCGATTAAAGCAATAGAACTTTTGTCCTCCACCAAATCCCACAGTGGACCATGACCTCCCGGATAAAATACAGCATCGTAATCTGCCTGATTTATTGTGGAAAGCTTATGTGTCTTTTTTAATTTTTCTTGTAAAACCTTGTCAGCGTCAAATCTCTTAGTGTCTTCTGTTGCCGAAGCCGGATCTGCACTTTTCGGATCAATTGGGGGTTGGCCTCCAAGAGGAGAAGCAATTGTAATTTCAATGCCCTTGTCCAGTAATTCATAATAAGGTGCGGCAAACTCTTCTGACCAGAATCCGGTTTTTTCTCCGGTGTTTCCTAGTTTATCGTTGCTGGTCACAACAAACAGCACTTTTTTTGTTCCTTTTTTATTTGATTTTTGAGCTGTAACAGAAAGACTGCCAGCCGTGATTGCTATAATCGCGAGTAAAACTATTTTTTTCATAATGTCTGATTTTTAAACAAATTTAGTGCTTTAGTGATATCAGTAAAAATAAAATAAACTATGTTTGTTATAAATATATTTATATCATGGTCAATCTCGAATGGTACAGAACTTTTAAATCGGTCTATAAAAACGGTAGTTTTTCCGTTGCGGCAAGAGAGTTGTTTATGAGTCAGCCCGCCGTAAGTCAGCAGATGTCAATGTTGGAAGCGCATGTGGGTAATAAATTATTCAACAGAAAATCAAAAGGAGTAGAGCCGACCGAATACGCTAAGTTACTTAATAATTTAATTATTGATGCGCTCGATCGTTTAGAAAATGTGGAAAGCGGTTTTAGAGCTAAAGCACAGGATTCTAAAAGATTAGTGTCCGTAGGTATTTCGAAAAATTTGTACAGCAGTTTAGGGAGCATTTTGATTTCTAAGTTTGATTTTATTGATTTTACTTTTGCCGATAATGATTCTCTTTTTGCTCTTGTAGATGCTAAAAAGCTTGATTTTGCGATTGTGACCAAACGTTATGATACGTTTGATACGGTTCAGGAAATTGTAGGTCAGATAAAATTGGTCATGGTGACTTCTATAAATGAAGAAATCCAGGAGTTTAATCAAAAAGTGCAATCTCAAAATTTCACAGAAATAGAGCATTGGCTAAATGAACAGAAATGGTACAGTCACGAAGCAAGGATTCCGCATATAAAAATATTCTGGTTGCATGCTTTCAATAAAAAAAGGCCGTCAATGGTTCCCAATTATATTATTCCGTCAGAGTATCAAATGTTGGAAACACTTTCAAGAAACTCCGGTGTTGCTATTACGTGGAGTTGTAATGCCAAACAATTTATTCAGGATCAGAAGTTACAGTTGTTGTGGGAAAGTGATCGATTGCCTGAAGTGGATGTATTTCTGTTAACTGCTAAAAATAATAATTTAAATTCGCTCTTTGAGATTGTCTCTGCAGAATTGAAGGCAGTTTTGCGATAATGATGTTTAAATTTCTCATTTATACAACTGTCAGGCTGAGCGAAGTCGAAGTGTCACCCTGAGCGAAGTCGAAGGCTGTTTAAGTTATAAAGGGCTTCGACTTCGCTCAGCCTGACAAAGGGGCAAGTGTGGGTCTGGGCTTTGCGGGAAACTACTTTTTTTTAATCTCTCGTCGATTACCTAAAATAATTTGTATCTATATTTGTGTAAATTATACGCATTATGTCAGCAAATCAAAATATCCGGGTTGCAGTAGACGCAATTGTTTTTGGCTATCAAAACAATCAATTGTATGTGCTTTTAATCGAGCAAAAGTTTGGATCCAGTGAGTCGTATTGGGCTTTTCCGGGAGGATTAGTGCAAAATGAAGAATCTCTGCAAGCTGCGGTTAAAAGAGAATTGAAAGAAGAGACCAATGTTGCTGTAAATTATTTAGAGCAGTTATTTACATTTGGAGATGACGTTCTTCGGGATCCCAGAAACCGGGTGATTTCTGTTGCTTATTTTGCTTTGGTGGATCCTTCCAAGTTAATAATCAAAGCCGATTCCGATGCCGAAAAAGTACAATGGTGTAAGGTAGAGGAAGTTCCTGCATTGGCTTTTGACCACAATCTGATTCTGAAAAAAGCAATAGAAAGAGTAAAAGCAAAACTCACCTACGAACCAATTGGATTTGATTTACTACCCAATGAGTTTCTGTTTTCAGAACTCGAAAATCTGTATTGTACGATTTTAGAGAAGGAAATTGACCGTAGAAATTTTAGAAAAAAAATCCTGAGCTACGGAATTATAGAAGAAACCGCTAATTTTTCGCCAGTTAAAACAGGAAGACCTGCAAAATTATTTAGGTTTAATGCTCATAAATACAATGCTTTAGTGAAAGAAGGGTTTCACTTTGAAATTAAGTTTGCGTAATTTTTACACAAAATAATTGTTCAATAAAATATTAAATGTATATTTGCGTATAATTAACGCAAACTAAGAAATTATGATACTTAACCTAGACCCAAATTTCAGACCGTTTATTGGTCAAAAAGAAATAGAATTTAAAAGTTTTACCTTTTCAGGAGGAGAACCACACATCAAGATTAATCCTGATTTTGATGTTAAAGAAGAAATCACCATCACACATCGTTTAAATTCATTCAATGATTTAGGATTATTGTGTCTTACCGTAGACGCTTTAAGACGAATGGATGTGAAAATCATAAACCTCTTCATTCCGTATTTTCCTGCTGCGAGACAAGACAGAGTGATGATCAAAGGCGAGCCACTGTCTGTAAAAGTGTATGCTGATATTATTAATGCAATGCAATTAGAGAAAGTTTTTGTGTTCGACGCGCATTCTGAAGTTACTCCGGCATTGGTGAACAACTGTGAAGTGATTCCGAATCATACCTTTATTCAAACCGTTATTAAAAGTATTGGTAATGACGTAAAACTCATTTCTCCGGACGGAGGAGCTTTAAAGAAAATCTATAAAGTTTCTGAATTTTTGGGTGGCGTTGACGTAGTAGAATGCAGCAAAAGCCGTGATGTGAAAACAGGAAGATTGTCTGGTTTTAAAGTGTATGAAGACGATTTACAAGGAAAAGATTGTTTAATTGTAGATGATATTTGTGACGGTGGCGGAACATTTGTGGGCCTTGCCGAAGAATTAAAAAACAAAAACGCCGGAAAGTTATACTTAGCAGTCAGCCACGGGATTTTTAATAAAGGTTTTGAAGTTTTAGATTGCTTCGAAAAAATATTCACAACCAATTCTTTCAAAGATTTTGAGGATAAAAGAGTTGAGGTTGTAGATTTAAAAGAATTGATATGAAATATACTATAGATCAATTGATAACAGAAAAAACAGAGAATAAATACCTCTTTTTCTGGGGACATCAGCCGAATAAAGATGGAAGTATTTCTAAAACCTGCTTCAGTCAATGGTGGCTAAGTTCTTTTGAAGTTAATAAAATAATTTATAAAACAGCGGAGCATTGGATGATGGCCAAAAAAGCAGAATTGTTTAATGATACTGCCATTTTAGAAAAAATAATTCGTGCTAATTCTCCGGCTGAAGCAAAGAAATTAGGTAGAGAAGTTAAAAATTATGTGGATACCGTTTGGTTAGAAAACAGATATGAAATTGTTCGACTGGGGAATTTTTATAAGTTCAGTCAGAATAAAGAGTTGAAAGAATTTTTAAGCAACACCAAAGACAGAATTTTGGTAGAAGCAAGTCCCGTTGATCCCATTTGGGGAATCGGAATGGCAGCAGATCATAAGGAAGTTAATAATCCTGAGAAGTGGAAAGGTTTAAATCTTTTAGGTTTTGCTTTGATGGAAGTTAGAGATGAATTGAAAATTTCATAGAAATCATGGATGAAAAAATTATAAAAGGAACAAGCAAGTTTCTAAGTTTTGTTCTCCGACATTCACCGGAAACGATTGATTTAGAATTAGATGAAAATGGCTGGGTAAATGTTGATGAATTGATTCCTCAGTCTAATAAACATAAAGTGCCACTGGATTTTGATTTGCTTCAGGTTGTGGTAGCAACCAATGATAAAAAACGGTTTATTTTCAATGAAGACAAAACAAAAATAAGAGCCAGCCAAGGACATTCTATAAACGTTGAGTTGAATTTGAATGAGGTTGTACCAGAGGGCTTTTTATTTCACGGAACTATAGTAGCCAGTATCGATAGCATTAAAGAAACTGGTTTACAGAAAATGAGTCGTCAGCACGTACATCTCAGCAAAGACAAAGAGACGGCAATTAAAGTTGGAGGAAGAAGAGGAAAGCCTGTCATTTTAACTGTAGATGCCGAAAGAATGCAATTAGAGGGATTCAAATTTTATCTTTCGGAAAACGGTGTTTGGTTAGCGGATGAAGTTCCTGCAAGATATATTGAGTTTTAAGAGATCTAGTTAAAGGGTTAGACTCAAACGAAAAAAATTAAAGTTATAAATTAAAATAATAAACCATGAACCCATTATTACTAACTGATGGTTACAAAGTAGACCACAGAAGACAATATCCCGATGGAACAACAGTCGTGTATTCTAACTGGACGCCAAGAAAATCAAGAATTGAAGGTATTGAAGAAGTTGTGTTTTTCGGATTGCAATATTTCATTAAAAAATATATTATTCAGGACTTCGAATTGCATTTTTTCAAACAACCCAAAGAAGAAGTCGTTAGAAAATATGCCAGAAGAATCAATAATTACTTAGGCGAAAATTTAGTTGGAACTAAACATATCGAAGATTTACACGATTTAGGATATATTCCGATGGTCTTTAAAGCGTTGCCGGAAGGAGCAAGTGTGCCAATTCGTGTACCAATGTTCACGATGTACAACACGCTTCCGGAGTTTTTCTGGTTGACCAATTATTTTGAAACCTTGCTTTCAGCTGTAGTTTGGTTACCATGTAATTCGGCAACAATTGCTAAAGAGTACCGAAAAGTTTTAGACAAATATGCTCAGGAAACTTCATCAGTTCCCGAATTTGTAGATTGGCAGGCACATGATTTCTCTATGCGTGGAATGGGAGGTGTTGAAGCTTCTTTAACATCTTCTGCAGGACATTTGTTGAGTTTTACGGGTTCTGATACGATTCCCGCTATTGATTTTATGGAAGAGTACTACAATGCTGATTCAGATAAGGAGTTAATTGCCGGTTCGGTTGCTGCGACAGAACATTCGGTAATGTGCATGGGAACTACAGAGGGGGAGTATGAAACTTTCAAAAGACTAATTTCTGAAGTCTATCCAAAAGGGATTGTTTCAATCGTTTCTGATACTTGGGATTTATGGAAAGTACTAACAGATTATTTACCTCGATTAAAAGAGGAAATAGTTTCGAGAGAAGGCAAAGTGGTGATTCGTCCAGACAGTGGTGATCCGGTAGATATTATCTGTGGAAATCCAAATGGAAAAACAGTACAAGAAAAGAAAGGAGTTATAGAATTGCTTTGGGAGGTGTTCGGCGGCAGTACAAACGATAAAGGCTTTAAAGAATTGGTACCGCAAATTGGTGCAATCTACGGAGACAGTATTACCGTAGCCAGAGCAACTCAAATCTGTGAGCGATTAAAAGTAAAAGGATTTGCGTCTACCAATATTGTTCTCGGAATCGGTTCTTTTACGTACCAATACAATACAAGAGATACTTTTGGTTTTGCAATGAAGGCGACTTACGGAGAAGTAAACGGAGAAGGAAGAGCCATCTTCAAAGATCCAATTACGGATGACGGAACCAAAAAATCGGCCAAAGGATTAATGAAAATTGATTTAGTAGACGGTGTGTATCAGCTAACCGATAATGTTTCCTGGGAAGAAGAACGAAAAGGAGAGCTAAAAGAAGTTTTTAGAGATGGAAAACTGTTAATAGATCAATCACTTGCCGAAATCAGGAATAATGTCAAAAAAGAGCTTGAAATAGTATAAAAAGAGAAGCCTAAATGTGAAATGCATTTAGGCTTTTTTATTTTGTATAGCTTTACTTCTTGTAAAAATTATTATGATCAATATATTCCCAAACTTTAGGAGGTAAAAGCGGTTGAATGTTTTTGCCTTCTTTAATGTTGTTGCGAATAAAAGTGGACGAAATTTCCACAATCGGCGCATCTATAATATGGATTTTCGGATGTGATTTTAGTTCTATATTTTCCTCTTCAGCAGATATGCGCGGATAAACATAAATGTCATAATTGGCCAGTAGTACTTCATAGTTTTTCCATTTATGAAGTGTTTTTAAGTTGTCCTCACCCATAATCAAAGAAAATTCATGGTTGGGATACTTTTCATGTAAATGCACCAAGGTATTAACCGTATAACTAGGCTGAGGGAGTTTAAACTCAATATCAGAAGGTTTTATTTTCGGAAAATCTTCGGTAGCCAGATAAACCATTTCTAAACGCTGCTGATCGTCCAGTAATGTCGATTTCTTTTTTAACGGATTGTGAGGAGTCACCACCATCCAAATCTGATCTAAATCAGCAAACTCCGCCATGTGATTGGCAATGATCAGATGACCAACATGAATAGGGTTATAAGTTCCGAAATAAAGGCCTATTTTCATAAATAGTTTGTTTCACAGAGATTCGCAAAATTTTCACAAAGATTCACAAAGCAATTTATAAATTTTTTGTGAAGCTCTTTTTTGCTTTGTGAATCTTTGTGTAATAATTATTTGTTTACAAAATCTTTAACCAATTGATGCGCTTCTTCTAAAGCTACTGGTAAATCATAGTTTTTGATAATCACATCAAATTGTGGAGCAGTAGCCAGTTCTACAGATGCTTTAGCGATTCGCATGTTGATTTTGTCATCGCTTTCGGTAGAACGTTGTTTTAAGCGGCGTTTTAATTCGTCAACGCTTGGAGGTTTTACAAAAACAGCCAGTGTTTGCTCCGGGAATTTATGTTTGATACGCAATCCGCCTGCAACATCGATGTCGAAAATAACATTTTTACCCAAAGCCCAAATACGTTCGATTTCAGATTTCAAAGTACCGTAAAAATTATCACGGTATACTTCTTCCCATTCCAGGAAATCTTCGGCTTTAATGTGTTTTTTGAATTCTTCTAACGAAATAAAATAATAATCTTTTCCGTTAATTTCTTCTCCACGCGGGTCGCGTGAAGCTGCTGAGATGGAGAATTCTAAATTTAAATCTTCCTTCCCAAGTAAATGTCTAACTATAGTTGTTTTTCCTGATCCTGAAGGTGCCGAGAAAACAATTAACTTTCCTTTATTCATTATATATGCTTTAGGCTTTAGGCAGTACGCTTTAAGCTTTTTATTGATGTCATTATTTGCCTATGGCTTAAAGCTTAAGGCATAAAGCACAGGGCTTTTACAAAACATTCAAAACCTGTTCTTTAATCTTCTCCAGTTCGTCTTTCATCATCACGACCAGTTTTTGCATTTGAGCGTGATTGGACTTAGATCCCATAGTATTGATTTCACGGCCCATTTCCTGTGTAATAAAGCCTAATTTTCTACCATTGGCTTCTGTGCCTTTTATCGTCTCTAAAAAGTAGTCTAAATGATTCGTTAAACGTACTTTCTCTTCCGTGATGTCTAATTTCTCTAAATAATAGATTAATTCTTGTTCAAAACGGTTTTCATCTACATTTACTTTCAATTCGGAAATAGCGGTTTGTAAACGGTCTTTTATTGCCTGAACACGTTCCGGATCAAGAGCCAATGCATCATTCATGTATTGACGAATGTTTCCGATTCTAAGATTGAATTCTTTTTCAAGAGATTCACCCTCGTCTCTTCTGAAATTTAAGATGTTCTGAAGTGCATCTTCAATGATCACCTGAATCTGCTCCCAATCATTTTCGTCAATTTCCTCACGCTCCGTTTTTAAAGTGTCCGGCATACGAATAGCCATTTTCATTAATTCCGTTTCATCAGCATCAGGGTAAACTTCTTGTAGTTGGGCGATATAGTTTCTAACAACAGGAACATTTACTTTAGTCGAAGTTTGTTCCGCAGTACTTTCGATGTAAATTGCGAAATCAATTTTTCCTCTTTCAAGTTTAGTAGAAATAAAAGTTCGTAAGCCTAACTCCATTTCGCGGTAAAGCGAGGGCATTCTTACGTTTAAATCTAAACCTTTACTGTTTAAGGATTTTACTTCGACGGTAATTTTTTTTGTAGGCAATTGCAAAGAAGCTTTGCCAAACCCTGTCATAGATTGTATCATATAATTGAGTGTAAAGGCGCAAAGATAATTAAAAGTTTGCAGTCTTGAGTTGCAAATCGTTAATCTGTTGCCTACAACAGATTTTACAATTTTTTACCACGAATTTCACGAATGTGAACGATTCAATGTTAGAAAAGATCGAATTTCACAAATTCCGGGCGGGTTTTATTTGTGAAATTCGTGGGTAAGTTTTGTGAAGGTTGTTTTTGACGTGCTTTTATTCCAAAGCTTTCATCACCTGCAAGATATTTTGCTGCGTGTTGCCGACATAAATTTTACCATCTATAATAAAAACCGGGCGGCTTATGAAAGTATAATGCTCGAGGATGTATTTTTTAAAATCGGCTTCGGTCAATGCTTTGTTTTTCAAATCCATCGATTTGTACAGCTGTGCTTTTTTACTGAACAAAGCTTCGTAACTCCCCGAAAGCTGATACATTTCTTCTAGTTCGGCTTCGGTTATCGGATTTTGCTTGATGTCGTGAAAAACCAAATTGTTGTCTTTAGGTAAGTTTTTGATGATTTTTCTGCAAGTATCGCAAGAAGCCAGGTAATATATTTTGTTCATGATTTCTAATTTTAATTGAGTACAAAGAAAATTCATTTGAAATATAAAAATGCCTAATTTTATAAAAAAATTACAATTATGAATTCAGTTTTTGAAGTGCACAGAACGATAAGAAACGTTCTTTTAAAGGTTTTGGACGGTCATTCGTTAGAACAGTTGAATAAAATTCCGGACGGTTTTAGTAATAATTTGATTTGGAATATGGCGCATTGTGTCGCAACACAGCAGGTTTTATTGTATAAATTGTCAGGTTTACCAATGAAGGTTTCGGATGAATTTATTGCCAAATACAGAAAAGACACTAAACCCGAAGGTGATGTTTCACAAGCTGAAGTTGATGAGGTGCGAAAATTGCTTCAGGAAACTTTTGATCAGGCTATTTTAGATTTTGAGAATCAGCTTTTCAAAGGATATCAGGAATATACAACAAGTATCGGATTTACGCTTCATAATATAGAGGATGCGTTTAGTTTCAATAACTTTCATGAAGGAATTCACACGGGTGTGATAATGAGCATCAGGAAGTTGGTTTAAGGAATAAGTTTGCAGTTGGTAAACAGGTTTTCTTTGTGAAACATAAAGCTTTTTATAAACCATTTAAGTGATGTAGGTTCATGTTAAGCTAAACTTATTTTTTCTTATATAACTTATATGGTTTAAACCTTGTTATTTAGTGCTTCTGCAGTATTCGTAAAAGAAAATAGCCGTCTCTGTTGTGAGACGGCTATTTTTTATTCTATTATAGTTTCGATTGTGACTTTCATGGCACCGGCACCTTTGCTTTTGGTAATTTCCATAAAGGCTCTTTTCGATAAATCGAGTTCTCTGGTTCTAACAAATGGACCGCGATCCGTAACCTTTACAATTACAAATTTTCCGTTGGCTTCATTTGTAACTTTTATTCTTGTTCCGAAGGGAAGTTTTTTATGCGCTGCAGTATAGGCACTGTTACTGAATCGGCTTCCATTGGCTGTCTTTTTTCCGTTAAAACGGTCGGCATAGTAGGAGGCATGTGCATTTTTCTTGTACGGCTTTAATTTTAAACCTTTGTCAGTAAAAACAGAATCTGTTGGGATTGCAATTATATTCGGTTTAACATTTTTTACAGTATCCTGAATGATTTTAGGTTCTGTAGTGGGTTTCGTTTGACTTATGACATAAGTAAAACAACTTAAAAAAAGTAATGTAAGTGAAGGGATTAAAATGTTTTTTTTAATTCTCATAGTTTATTTTTTTCAGACTTGGGGAGTTTGTACAAATAATATGCCGAGATAAAAAAAGTCCTATTTTTTAGGACTTAATTTTTTTTATTGAAACCAAAGGTTCCATGGTATTCTGCTAAAGATTAGTAATAATCCTAATCCGTAAAAAATAGCAAATGTTTTAAATTTTGATGTGCTATTGATAAGTTTTTTATGTTTTGACCAACCAATAGTTATTAAAGCAATAGCAATAATGTTGATTAGCGGGTGTTCTAATGAAGTTAATCTAAGTTCGGCATTAGACATTTGTCCAAAAGCAGCTTTTCCTAAAGGAGATACAAAATAAAGAATTAGACCGATTAAAAGTTGTGTGTGCGCTCCGATTAAAGCAAATAAAGCAATTTTGCGGTCTTTTGCTGTAAACTCTTTTTTTGAAGTAAGGCCAATAATAGCATTTACAACGGCAATCAATAAAACCAACAATGCCAGATAAGCCCAGCCAGAGTGGAGTTTTTGTATAAAATGGTACATAAAATGTTTTTTTGTTGAAAACAAATATAACAAAAAAGGACTATAAAAAAACGGCATTAAACTAAAAGTCAATGCCGTTTTTGGTATTTATTTAGATTCTAAATATTAGAAATCATAACGTAATGTGAAGTTCCAAGTTCTTCCGAAACCAAAGAATACTTGGTTACCGTCAGCAATTCCTTTGTAAAGTCTGTTGTTAGAAGCATAAGTTCCTGCAGCAGCGTTTGAAGTTACATTGTCGCTTGCGAAAATGTTTGTTCTTGACTCAGCAATATAGATCTTATCAAACAAGTTGTTTACGTTTAATCTGAAGTTAACAGATTTGTCTTTGTTTTTTCCAGTTAACATCTTGTAAGAGAAACCAGCATCTACTAAACCGTAAGAAGGTAATTCTAATGCTCCTTTGTTTGTTGGAGAAGAGAAGTTAGTTGGGCTAATTCCTGCGTATAATTTATCATTAAAATTATAGTTAGCATCAATAGTTACTCGTGTTAAAACTTCATAAGAAGCTCCCAAAGAAGCTGTCATTTGAGCAGCATCACCAACTTTTACTTTGTCCATATAAACTGGTACGTCAGTAAATCCTGTAACTGGTGAGTTGTCTGCCTGGAAGTAAGCATTAACAGTTGCATTTCCTTTGTATTCCCAGATTCCATAAGAGAACATTGCGTTAACTTTTAGTTTTTCTGTAATATTAGAATTTGCTTCTATTTCAATTCCAGAGTGTACCTCGTTAAGACCTAGGTATTCTGTGTAAGTAGTGTTGTCGCTTGGTAATGCATTACCTTTTAAGTATCTGTCGTTCCAAGTAGTGTTGTAAACGTTTACTGTAGCGTTAAAAAGTCTTGAACGGAAACCGTATCCAGCCTCAAATCCAGTAATTTTCTCATTAGTAAGATTTGGGTTTACAATAGATCTGTTGTTAGGGTATACCGAGTTAAAGAAAGGTTGTCTTGAGTAATAACCTGCATTAACATAAACATTGTTTTTTTCGTTAATGTTGTAGTTGGCACCTCCTTTTACGTTACCTCCAAAGATGTTTTTGTAGCTTGTAGAAGCTAATTTATCAGTTGGAAGATATACGAAGTCATCTTCTCTCTTAAATCCTTGTTGAGAAGCAGCTCCCTGAACAAATACAGTTAAATTATCTTTAGAGTACTCTAGTTGTGTAAAAAGACCTAACCATTTTACTTTTCCAGTACTGTTAAATGAAATTTTGTCATAAGATTTTTTGTCAAAAACATTCCATTGAACCTCTGTTGGGTAAGTACTTGTAAGGTGTCTTCCTGCTGGTTTTAAACTAGCAATGTTGTTGTCATAAAATTCACCTCCACCTAATAAATCATTTACTACTGTAAAGTGGTATCCTGTATAAGTTCTTGCGTCAAGACCGAAATCAAGAGTTAAGGACTCCGTTAATTTTTTGTTCAAGTTGATTACAGCACCAAACCAGTCATGTGAGTTGATAGATGATGTTTGCGAAATACCTGATGTAGTATTGTAAACATAATTTGCCGCTGATGTCCCTGTTCTACCTGTTGAAGAACTGTTTTGGTAAACACCACCAATTTGTGTTCTTGTTTGGTTTGCTCCGTTAAAGTTAACAGTTCCCTGACCAGAGTTCCATGCTTGTATTTTATCGTAGTCAACCATTCCATTAGGTAATAAAAATGCTGGACTGTTGTAGATTAATCCTCCAACACCACCAGTAGCACCAGCACCAGCACCACGACCCATAGAAGCGTAAAGAACTGTAGATAATTTTGTAGTTTCGTTGATTTTGTAATCCCAGTTAAAAGAAGCTACCGGCTTATGGTAGTAATTTTTTCTGATGTTATATTCTTCACCATTTAAATATCCTGCATCAGCATTGTATCTGATGTTCGGATCGCTTAATGAACCATATTTTTGGTACGTTGCAATGGTAGAAACTGTAGATCTTTGACTATGCGATTGAGGAGCACCAGTTAAAGTAAACTGAAAGTCATGTTTGTTATTTTTAGTAGCGTATCCTAAAGCAATAAAATAGTTTGTTCCTTCAAATTGAGTACCGTTGATGTATCCATCTCCCATTGTTTGAGATAATAATACAGAAGCAGAAAGTCCGTTTGCTAATTTTCCTGTATTGTATGAACCTTGAACTTTGAAGTTTCTTCCATTTCCAAAACCAGAAGAGAATGATCCACCTTCTTTTTTGTCTGAAGATCTAGTTACGATGTTGATCGTACCTCCAACAGAAGGAGTTGCAAGTTTAGAAGAACCTAAACCTCTTTGTACCTGCATAGCAGAAGTAACATCTGATAAACCAGCCCAGTTACTCCAGAATACAGAACCGTTTTCCATATCGTTAACCGGCATACCGTTAATCATAACCGCAATGTTTTTCTGGTCAAAACCACGAATATTGATTCTTGAATCTCCGAAACCACCACCTGATTTAGTTACATAAACAGAAGGAGTGTTTCTTAGGATTTCCGGAAACTCCTGAGTTCCAAGTTTTTCCTGAATTTCAGCAGCCTTAATTGTCGATACAGCAACAGGAGTTTTTCTGTCTTTTGCGATATCAACTACCGTACTTTTTACAACAATTTCGCTTAATTCGTTTGAATTACTTTCCAAAACGATTGCGCCTAAATTAGTTGTTGCGCCGTTTAAAACTGAAAATTTTAAGGTTTTTGAATCGTATCCTAAATAGGTAATAACCAATTCTCCCGTACTAGTTTTAACGTCGATTGTAAATTTACCATCGAAGTCTGTTGAAGTCCCATTAGTAGAACCTTTAACAGCAACATTCGCTCCAGGTAAAGTTGCACCCGCGTCGTCGGTAATAGTACCGGAAACTTTTCCTTGAGAAAATACGGTTGAAACTATCATGAACAAAAGTCCAGTAAGTAACCAATTTTTCATTGTCTTCATTTGTTATTAGTTTATTGTTTATTGTTTTTGGCAAAATTATAACAATTAAATCGGATAATGTTATCAAAATGTTAAGAAAAGCAAGTTTTGTATAATATGTTGCGTATTAAAATGATTTTTTCTTTTTGTGTTAAACAAAATGACTTTTTTTTGAATTTTAGGGGCTGTTTTTTGTTAAAATGATAATGTTTTTTACAGTGTTGTAGTCTAAAACGTTCAAAGTGGTGTTCAGATGGTCTGTTTACAGGGTGTTTTATGCGAAAAAACGCCTTAATTTGTGTTAAATTAAAGCGTTTCAGTGTGTTATAAAGGAGTGTGAATTTACTTATTTCTTAAAAAATGATTCAATAAGAATGTAGTTGAACTGTCGTGCGTTTTTACAGTTTTAGTATTTATTTCATCTAATATAGAATTGGCGAGCTGTTTTCCTAATTCCACTCCCCATTGATCGAAGCTGAAAATATTCCAAATGATTCCCTGTACAAAAATTTTATGTTCATATAAAGCAATTAAAGAACCTAATGATTTTGGTGTTAGTTTTTGAATCAGGATGGTATTCGTTGGTTTGTTTCCTGTGAAAACTTTGAACGGTTGTAAGTAAGCTGCTTTTTCCGGAGAAAGTCCTTGTTTGTCAAATTCTGCCTGAACCTGATCGGCGGTTTTTCCGTGTAACAAAGCTTCTGTTTGTGCAAAAAAGTTAGACATCAATTTATCGTGATGGTCTTCATTTCCGTATAAAGGTTTTACAAATCCAATAAAATCTGTTGGAATTATTTTTGTCCCCTGGTGGATTAATTGGAAAAAAGCATGCTGCGAATTCGTTCCCGGCTCTCCCCAGATGATAGTTCCGGTTTGGTAGTTTACCGGTTTTCCGTCGCGCCCGACACTTTTTCCGTTACTTTCCATGGTAGCCTGTTGCAAGTACGGAGCTAATTTTTGTAAGTACTGAGTATAAGGAATCAAAGCTTCGCTCTCCGCTCCAAAGAAATTATTGTACCAAACGCTTAGTAAGGCTAGGGTTACCGGAATGTTTTTCTCGAATTCGGCGGTTTTAAAATGCTCATCCATTTCATAAGCACCCTCTAATAAATCATTATAATTATCAAAACCAATGGCCAATGCAATGCTCAAACCAACAGCGCTCCACAAAGAAAATCTTCCTCCAACCCAGTCCCACATTGGGAAAACATTGTTGGGATTGATTCCGAATTCGGTTACTTTTTGGATGTTTGTCGATACTGCCACAAAATGTTTGGCGATATCTTCTTGTTTTGCCGATTTTAAAAACCATTCTTTTATAGTTTCAGAATTGGTTAAAGTTTCTTGTGTAGTAAACGTTTTAGAAACAATCAGGAAAAGAGTGGTCTCGGGATTTAACTTTTTGATTATCTCGTTTACATGATCTCCATCGACATTAGAAACAAAATGTAAGTTCAGATGGTTCTTGTAAAATTGTAAAGCTTCCACCGCCATAACCGGACCAAGATCAGAACCTCCAATACCAATATTCACGATATCAGTAAAAGCTTTTCCTGTGAAACCTTTTCTTTGACCGGATATAACTTCCTCAGTAAAGTTTTTTATTTTGTTTTTTACTTCATAAACTTCCGGAATTACATTTTCTCCGTCCACTTTTATTACGGCAGCTTCCGGAGCGCGCAATGCAGTGTGTAAAACGGCTCTGTTTTCTGTCAGGTTAATGATCTCTCCATTAAAATAATCCGCAATGGCATTTTTTAATCCAATAGAATTGGCCAGTTCCAGTAAAAGTGAGATCGTTTCGGAACTAACGTTGTTTTTAGAATAGTCTACTAAAAAGTCGTTCCATTGTAAGTTGAATTTTTCAACACGAGCAGTATCTTGTTGAAATAATTCCTGTATCGTAGTTTTATGAGTAGCGTTATAGTGGTTTTGCAGATTTTTCCACGCTTCAGTCCCGGTTGGGTTTGTTGTGTTTAAAGCCATTTTTTTGTTTAATTAAGGATAGGATTATCAAAAACAAAAATACTGAAATTAGTTTTTAATAGCTTAAAGCTTTGCAATTATATAACAATTAGTTACGAAAACGTTTTCCTGATTTTTAGTTTTTAATCTTGAAAAAGCGATATCGATAAAGTGTTAAACAAATAAAGGTTAAACTCGTAATGCATTTAAGCAATGTTTTTGTTTAAATTATTTTAGATGTAATTTTTGAATAGCCTCCAGCTTCAGTTGGAGGGATATGATTAGTTCAAGATTTAATGGCTTTAGCTGAATTATACCCGGGTTCTTTCGGTTAAAGCCAATGATACACTTCTCAATCATTTACTTCCGGCTGAAGCTCAATGTGATTAAGTTAAGATGTTTTTTCACGCAGATCATGCAGATTCTGCGGATTTTTTATTTTGATCTGCTAAAATCTGCGTGAGGCTTTTTTTTGGACAATTCTTAACTTAACCTCATTCAGCTGAAACAGGAGGAAAATCAATCCTTTTGTACTTCCGTCAAATAGGGTCAATTAATTCTAAAAAGGATAATTAATAGCAACTTGAATTAATATAAAAAAGAACAAAGACCGATATGACATCGGTCTTTGTTCTTTTTAAATTTTAGAAATGATATTTGATTCTGCTTTAGAAAACGTTGTTACAAATTCCCAATGCTGTCCAATTCTCTTTTTAACGGTTCAGTTTGTTTCATGAAGCGGGTTCTGTCGTTTCCGGTCAAAGATTCTCCGGTTGGTAAATTAAGTCGAAGGGCATCTACCTGAACACCATTTTTCCAGAAACGGTAACAAACATGTGGTCCTGATGCAAGACCGGTACTTCCTACTAAGCCTATTTTTTGTCCCTGTGTTACACGTTGACCACGGCGCACTAAAATTCTGGACATGTGTAAGTATTGAGTCGAGTAGGTTCCGTTGTGTTTTACTTTTACAAAGTTTCCGTTTCCGGCTGTATATCCTGTTGCTTCAACAACTCCGGATGCCGTTGTAGAAATCGGAGTTCCGGTTGGAGCGGCATAATCGGTTCCTTTGTGTGCTTTCCAGGTGTGTTGCACGGGATGGAATCTGTTCATGGTAAAACGAGAAGTGATTCGGCTGAATTTGATCGGTGTTTTTAAGAAAAAGTTTTTCAAGGTTCTTCCCTGATCATCATAATATTCTATTTTTCCTGAAAGCGTGTCCTTCTCAAACGGAAAAGCATAAATGATTTTTCCTTTATATTCAAAAAAAGCAGCTTCCAGCTCTTCAACTCCGTCGTAAACTTTATTGTTTATAAAACGTTCCGTGAAAATGAGTCCGTAACGATCTCCTTTTTTGAGTTTAAAAAAGTCAATGGACCACGAGAATACTTTGGTGATTCTGCTGGCAAGGGCTGTTTCAACACTTTCATTTCCTAAAGTTTCGGATAAAGAGCTTTTTAAAACACCACCAATAATTTTACGTTTTAGTGTAACGGGTTTTACTTTTTTATAAGCTTTTGCGATACTGTCTCTGAAATCAACCACATAATAGGTCAAGGCATCGGGCTGATAAATAAAAACCTGAAGGTTGTTTGTTTTGTTTTTAGATCGAAGTAGCGTATAAGGTTTGTTATAACGAATGCTTCTTACGTTAAAAGAATCTTTGATCTGTTCTACAATGTCATACACTTTTTTATCTCCAATATTTTGACCTTGGAAGATAGATCCAAAAGAATCTCCTTTTTGGATGGTGTCGTGAATAACATTAAAATCAGTGTAATTAAAACCAAATTCAACTTTTTTAGCTTTTGGTTTGGTAATTTTGGTTTCGACTTTCTCTTCTGTTTTTTTACATGAAAATATTGAAAACAATATTATAATAATTACGACTGCTTTTTTCAAACTTTTATTTTTTTACTGGGAAATTAAACGATGGTTTCGTTACCCCAATTGGACAATTCTTCTTCGGTCCACAATTTAGGAAAAAAGATGCGTCTTTGGTATTTTGGATGCATATATTTTTGCCAATCGCTTCCGCCCGTAGCTTCTCCATTGCCTTTTCCGCTTTCCAGTATGTATTTTCTTGCAGTATTAAGGTGTTGCATAACCCAGGTGATATTAACCGTATGGTCGTAATGACGCATCGCTTGAATTAGTTCCGGATTTAGTTGGTCTTCTTCTGGTAGCTGAGTAAATTTTTGCCAGATGTTTTTTGTTTTAAATGTGGTGATTTGACGTAAAAACTGTTCCTTGTATTTGTTCTCGAATTCCTGTAGTAAGTACGATTTTTTGCCTGTTTGGTAATCTTTTCCTGCGGCCTGCCAATACAAATGTTCGAAACTGGTTTCTAAATCGGTGTTTTCGTCAAAGTTGGCTTTGTATCTGCGATCTGTCAGATTGATTACATCGGTAGAAGCAAATTCAATTAAGCGGTATTGTGCACTTTGAAAACCACTTGCCGGAGTAAGAGTGTTTCTGAATTTCATGTATTGTTCTACTTCCATTCCGTTTTCCATAATGCTGAATGAATTGGTCAGCATGTCAAAATAACGAGTGATTCGGGATAGTCTTTCACTAAAAAAAGCAACCTGAATGTTTTCGGTATCCGCAATCTGGTCAATTTCCCATAAGATCATTTTGAAAATCAACTCATTTACCTGATGGTACATGATAAATACCATTTCATCAGGAAGGGTAGTGCGTTGCGTTTGAAGACTCAAAAGAGCGTCGGTCTGAATGTAATCCCAATAGGTGATTGGTTTTGACCAAAGCAAACCTTCAAGTTGAACTTCTGTTTTTTGATTTATAGCTTGAAATTTAAGATCAATTTCTTTTAAGATGGATTCCGTATTATCTGGGGTGTTCATTATTTTTTTGCTTTAAATGGATTTTTTAATCCTTTGTATTCGTCAAGATCTGCTTTAAGAGAACCTACGGCGAGGTCTGCTTTAATTCTAATCGGGACTTTGTTATTGTCGTCTGTGATCCAAAGTGTTAAACTTTCTTTTTCTTTGAATACTCTTCCTGTTTGTACAAGAGGCTTGAAGACCATTGTAGAAACGGTTCCAAATTTAGTCGTAATATCTTGACGGCCTATAAATTTTAACTTAAATTTTGTGATTTCATCATCAAAAAACATGTCGATTGTAATGGAGTCACCGGATTTAAGTTTGTCTATATTCGGATGATTTCTCAAGTAGTAAAAAGAGGAGACAATATCCTGAACAGCGTCAGTTGTTACAAGCGTTTTTTCGGTGTTACGTTTGTAGTCTTTTACCAGAATTCTATTTTCATTTTGATTAAAAAAACCTTCCTGATTTTTGGTGTATCCGCCTTCGTTTATTTTTCTGACGTATCGATAGGGACTGCCGGTTTCTTTGTCAAAATAACTTTCGTATAAATCTTCGACTTTAAAAAAGAGTTTCGACATTCCGGTGGTGTAACCTTTGCCTACCGCATGAAATACTTTTTTGTTGTTTACCGTAGCATCTTTTATTTCTAAAGTAGCATAGCCGGCGTTTATGATTCCGTAATGAATTCTAAATTTGAAATATTCTCCAGTATCGAAGGCATCTTCTTTTTGAGAGTCGAAACTAAATGTAGTGAGAACTAATAGGATGAGGACTATTTTTTTCATAGTGCTAATTGACAGTTATTTATGAGGATAAATGCAAATTCTATTCCAAATGTACCAAAACAAAAAAACTCAGTCAAGGAATGACTGAGTTTTTATGCTATTAACTAACCAAAAAACTATAAATTATGAAATTTATATCAATTCGGAAGGAAACCACCCCTTCCTGATTTGCGAGTGCAAAGATAGATACAAAGTTCAAGAAATAAATAGTAAAAAGTGAGTTTAACATATCATTTGCATTAAAAGCATCGTTTTACAGAGAATTTTTTTGCATAATGTAAAAATAATGCATTTTTACAAAGTTCCTCGCAATTCCTGTTCTCTCTCGATTGACTCAAAAAGGGCTTTAAAGTTCCCTGCACCGAATCCTTTTGCTCCCATTCTTTGAATAATTTCGAAAAATAAGGTAGGTCTGTCCTGAACAGGTTTTGTAAATATTTGTAACAAGTAACCATCTTCATCGGCATCGACCATAATGGCTAACTTTTCAATTTCATTAATATCCTCTTTCATCATATCCATATGCACTCCTAATCTTTCAGGAATAGCTTGGTAATAGGTATGAGGTGGTGCAGACAAAAAGTCAACACCTCTTGCTTTTAATTCAGATACCGTTTTGATAATGTCGTCTGTAGCAATTGCGATGTGTTGAATTCCGGGACCTCCGTAGAAATCTAAATATTCCTCAATTTGAGATCTTTTCTTTCCTTCTGCCGGTTCGTTAATTGGGAATTTGATTCTTCCGTTTCCGTTAGACATTACTTTACTCATCAAAGCCGAATATTCGGTATTGATTTGTTTGTCGTCAAAAGATAAGAAGTTTACGAATCCCATAACGTCTTCGTAGAATTTTACCCAGGTATTCATTTCATTCCAACCCACATTTCCTACCATGTGATCGATGTATTTCAATCCTGTTGGCTCGGGATTGTAGTCCGATTTCCATTCTTTATAACCCGGTAAGAAGATACCGTTGTAGTTTTTTCTTTCTACAAAAATATGAACCGTTTCTCCGTAGGTGTAAATTCCCGAACGAACCACTTCTCCAAATTCATCTGACTCAACAGTTGGTTCCATAAAAGAACGAGCACCACGTTTCATCGTTTCTTCATAAGCACCTCTGGCATCTTCAACCCATAAAGCGGCAACTTTTACACCGTCACCATGTTTTTTAAGATGTTCGTGTATTGGAGAATCCTGTGTTAACGGAGTCGTAAGAACAATTCTGATTTTGTCTTGTTTCAAAACATAAGAAGCTTTGTCTTTTACTCCTGTTTCCAATCCTGCATAGGCTAATGATTGATAACCGAAAGCCGTTTTATAATAATGTGCTGATTGTTTTGCATTTCCTACGTAGAATTCTACATAATCTGTTCCTAATAAAGGAAGGAAGTCTTGTGCTCCTTCGAAGATTTTCTCTAATCCGTATTCTACTGATTTTACTTCTTTACTCATGTTTTCTATGTTTTTTTCTTCGAAGTTTGAAGTTCGAAATTGTTTTTTTTGATTTGTTTTTTTAATAGCCAAGGATTACTAATATTCATCAGCAAGGATAATATAACCCTTGCGGCCTTTGCGTAAATTCTTAGCGCACTTTGCGGTTAAACAGGTTACGTCTTATTTTACTCCGTCCAGGATTTGTAATACTGACCATCGTCAAGACCCATGGCTTCTTCCGTTACCATAAGTGGTCTGAAAGTATCAACCATAACGGCTAATTCCTGTGTTTCTTTATGACCAATACTGCGTTCCATTGCGCCCGGTGCCGGACCATGCGGAATTCCTTTTGGATGTAAAGTGATATGACCCTGCTCAATATTATTACGGCTCATAAAATCGCCATCAACATAATACAGTACTTCGTCTGAATCAATGTTACTGTGGTTATAAGGTGCCGGAATTGCTTTTGGATGATAATCGTAAAGTCTTGGACAGAAAGAGCAAACAACAAAAGTTGCTGTTTCAAAAGTTTGGTGTACCGGTGGCGGTTGATGCACACGTCCGGTTATAGGTTCGAAATTATGAATGGAGAATCCATAAGGGAAATTGTAGCCGTCCCATCCAATAACATCAAATGGGTGTGTGGCGTAAACAACTTCATGAATCATTCCTTCTTTTTTGATTTTAATTAAAAAATCACCTTTTTCATCGTGTGTTTCCAATTCGTTTGGCAAAATAAAGTCACGTTCGCAAAATGGCGAATGCTCTAAGTGCTGACCCGATTGGTTTTTATAACGTTTTGGAGTGTAAAAAGGAGAATAAGATTCGACATAAAAAAGTCGGTTTTCGGTAGTCTCAAAATCTATTTGATAGATAACTCCTCTAGGAATAATCAGATAATCTCCATATTCAAAAGGAATATTGCCCAGCATCGTACGTAACTTTCCTTTTCCTTTATGGATGAAAAGCATTTCGTCGGCATCGGCATTTTTATAGAAATAATTTCGAAGTGATTCTTTAGGAGCTGCCAAACCAATAATACAGTCTTTATTGACCATCATTGCTTTACGACTGTCTAAAAAATCATTTTCCGGTTTTAATTCAAATCCTTTAAATAGTAATGATTTTATGTTTTTTCCGATTGCAATTTTAGGTTCAACCGAATAAGAATTTAAAATTTCTTTAACCTGCGTTGGTCTGTGAACATGATAAGACAAGGAGGAATGTCCGTGAAAACCTTCAGTTCCGAATAATTGTTCGTAATAAAAACCTCCGTTTGGTTTCTCGAATTGGGTGTGTCTTTTTTGAGGAAAATCTCCAAGTTTGTGGTATAATGGCATCGTTTTTCAATTAGATAATTTATAAATTAGATAATTAGAAAATGTAAATTGTGAACAGATAACTAGCTCATTTTCTAAGTTGGCTAATTATTCAATTCGATAGCATTACTCCGGATTTCTCTTAATAAGAAATTGAAGATACTCCAATAAACCTGTCCATTCTGTTTTCATTATAACAAATGTCGTAATTTTTATTGATTTAAATTACAAATTAAAATAAAAATCCAATACTAAACCAAGTAAAATTCTTTGACATCTCGGGAGACCAGGAATGTTTAATTTCGATAGGACCAATAATGGTTTCGAGTCCGTAACCTAAGGCATAGCCTGAATATTTGGGCATTGAGATCCAATCTGTCGTGGTGAAAATATCATCACCGAGGTTGGCAAAATTAGCTGAAATATTAACGTGGTTCTTTTTAAATATTTCATAATCAACGGCCAGATCTGCTTTTATGTAACTGTTTCCGGTAATGCTTAAGAAGTCGTATCCGTAAAAATAATTGAAGTTGTTTATTTTGTTAAAGCCGTATCCTCCAAAAATATAATCGAAAAAAGGAACACTATCACTGCCAATATTAAATCCGGCGTCCGTTCCGATTTTGAAGGTCGCTTTTTTATAAAGTGTGCCAGCAAAGGCAATTTCGGCCTTTGCAGTTGAGAAAGGCTTGAATGCTTTGGTGTAATTGGAAGATGTTAAATAGGTTTGCAGGTCGGTAGAAAAATACAATCCCGAATGAGGAAAGCTTTTGTTGTCAAAAGAATCATATTTCAGATAACCAAAAACACTGAGGTAGTTACTTTTTTCAATAACCTGCTCTATGTCTGCAAGAGTTGGGGAGCTTATTTTTAAATATTTGTATTCTAAACCTCCGCCCATGAGAAACTTTTGGACAAAGATCGTTTGAAAATAAGCTTGATTGGTCAGGTCGGTAAAATCTACATTGATCTGATTTGTTTCCACATTTTCTTTTGGAAGATTGTTAAAATTACTAGTGACGTTTCGGTTGAACTTGTTTAATCTGGAACGAAATCCAAAGCTGATGTTGAAACCGTTTTCAACATAATAATTAAAATCATATCTGAAATTATCTCCTAAAATAATGTCCAGAGAAGTGACATCATTTTTCAGTAATGTCTTTTTATGGGTAAGGTTCAGCAAAATGCCACTTTTGTAAAGACCATCATAGTGCAAACCAAGTTTTAGAAAAGTTTGCGTTGGATTTTCTTGTAAAGTAAGGTCTAAATCGTCCTGATCTCCGTCGGATTCTAAACAATACGAAATTGTGCTAAAGTTTTGCGTAGCGTTCAGATTGTTTATTCCCGTTTTCAAATCGTCGTACGTTATAGTACTTCCGGGTTTAAAACGGAGTTTACCCCGAATGTATTCTTTAGTGTAATTGTCTAATTTGTCGTTGTTTATTTTTTTTATTTGAAGGGTGTCCGTGCCTATTTTTAATTTTGGTTTTTTATAAAAATGATTTTCGTCGGTTAACGATTTGATTTTTTCGTAAACGGCAAAGGCTGCTTCTTCTCCTTTTCGGATTATTTCTTCTCCTTTATCGAAGGAAACCACACCATAATCGCGGATGTCGGGTCTGATGTAAATATCGGTATCCTTTATTTTGCTTTTCATTTTATCAATCGATTGGAGATTGGTAATCTGAACTAATATTCGGGTTGCATTTTTAAGTCCCTTTCGATTTAATAAATCATCCTGAACATCGACCCCAATAATAATATCGGCGCCAAGGTTTCGAACTTCTTTTATAGGGTAATTGTTGACAACTCCACCATCTACTAATAATTTTCCGTCTATTTCTACAGGAGTGAACAAGGACGGAAAGGCGGCACTTGCTACCATTGCCTGAACGAGATTCCCTTTATTAAGTAAAACCTCTTCACCTGTTTCTATATTCGTTCCAATACACAGGAAGGGTGTTGGCAGTTTGTTGAAATCGCGAATATGACGTACATTTCGTGTCAGACTGCTCAATAAATTATAATTGTACATTCCTTTTGAAAGTGCTTCGGGAATACCAATTCTGAAATTACTAAAGGGTAAAATAATGGCATATAGCTCGTCATTCTTTTTGCCATAAAAGTTTTTTGACGAGCGCGGAATATAGTCGTTTATTAGTTCGTCGAAATTGGTCTTTTTGAATATCGAATCAATTTGAGCAGCGTTGTAACCGGAGGCATAAAGACCGCCAATTACAGATCCCATACTGGTTCCTCCGATATAGTCAATCTTAATTCCGGCTTCTTCCAATACTTTCAGAACACCAATATGAGCAAATCCTTTGGCACCACCACCACTTAAAACCAAACCAATTTTGGGTCTTCGGATTGTGTCTTGTGTTGCTTTTTTTTCGTTTTCCTGAGAAAAAGAGCTTTGAATATTTAGAAACAAGCATATAAAAAGAAGCAACGGCACATTCCGTATCGAAAGGAAAGGCTGTGGGAGACGTGAAAATCTTTGTGACTGAGTATTTGAAATGGACAGCTGAATTGGGCGCATAAAAAATAACTAGTTGGTTTTGTAAAAGTCGACAATTTTTTTGGCTTTTGATACTCCTATTACATCTGATATTTCTTTTTCTGTAGCCAGTTTTAATCTTTTAACACTTTTGAAATGTTGTATTAACGTGAGCATTGTTTTTTCGCCAATGCCCGGAATGCTTTCTACAGAAGAGTTTAGTGCTGCTTTACTGCGTTTATCACGGTGAAAAGTAATACCAAATCGGTGCGCTTCATTTCGCAATTGCTGGATTACTTTTAACGTTTCTGATTTTTTATCTAAGTACAACGGGATCGAATCTCCGGGATAGAATAATTCTTCGAGGCGTTTTGCAATTCCGATAATGGCAATTTTACCCCTTAATCCTAACTCGTCAATACTTTTTAGAGCGGCAGATAATTGTCCTTTTCCACCGTCGATAATGATAAGTTGCGGCAAAGGCTCGTTTTCTTCGAGTAAACGTTTGTAGCGACGATACACAATTTCGGTCATGGAAGCAAAGTCATCAGGGCCTTCCACCGTTTTTACATTAAAATGGCGATAGTCTTTTTTGCTGGCTTTTCCGTCTTTAAAAACAACGCAGGCCGCAACAGGATTTGTTCCCTGAATGTTCGAGTTGTCAAAACATTCGATGTGGCGTGGTTCAGTCGGTAACCGTAAGTCTTTTTGCATTTGTGCCATGATACGGTTGGTATGGCGATCGGGATCTACAATTTGCAATTGTTTGAGCTGTTCTATGCGGTAGAATTTGGCATTTCGAATCGATAAATCCAAAATTTGCTTTTTATCTCCAAGTTGCGGAACAGTTGTTTTGATTTTTTCTCCCAAATCAATTTCAAACGGAACAATAATTTCTTTGGATAGTAATTGAAAACGTTCCCTAAGTTCAATAATGGCAAGTTCTAATAATTCTTCGTCGCTTTCGTCCAGTTTCTTTTTCATTTCTAAAGTATGCGAACGAATAATCGATCCATGCGAAATCTGAAGAAAGTTGACATAAGCCGCACTTTCATCCGATACAATAGAAAAGACATCTACATTGGTGATTTTTGGATTTACAATAGTCGATCGCGACTGGTAATTTTCCAGAACTTCTATTTTTTCTTTTATTTTTTGTGCTTCTTCAAAATGCAAATTCTGTGCATATTGGGTCATCAGACGTTTGAAATCTTTCATGCTTTCCTTGAAATTTCCTTTCAGAATTTCACGAATAGCATCCAGCTGTTTTTGATAGTCCTCTAAGGATTGCAATCCCTCGCAAGGCCCTTTGCAGTTGCCAATGTGATATTCGAGACAAACTTTAAATTTTCCTGAATTGATGTTGGATTCACTCAAATCATAGTTACAGGTCCGTAACGGGTACAATTCTTTGATTAAATCTAAAATGGTGTGTACCGTTTTGAAACTGGTGTAAGGACCAAAATATTCGGAACCGTCTTTGACCATTCTTCGGGTAGAGAATATTCTCGAAAAAGATTCTTTTTTTATACAAATCCAAGGATAACTTTTGTCATCGCGCAACAACACATTATAACGCGGTTGCAAGGTTTTAATTAAGTTGTTTTCTAACAAAAGCGCATCGGTTTCGGTTGGAACCACGATGTGTTTTATCGTAACAATTTTTTTTACCAGTACATTTGTTTTGGCAGTATCGTGAATTTTATTGAAATAAGAAGAAACCCTTTTTTTTAAGTTTTTGGCTTTTCCAACGTACAATATTTTCCCGTCTTTGTCATAATATTGATAAACACCGGGATTGTCCGGCAAGGTTTGGATTTGAAGATCTAAAGACGGTTTTTGCATTCTTTTTTTATTACTGAAGATAGTTACGAAACTTTTTCAAAAAGTGTTCCGATTTTGAAAATAAGCGTAACATTGATTTAGTTTCAAATTTACGAAATCAAAAGAATAATTTCTATATTTAGATTTTATAATTCTATATGAAAAATAACACGCCCATTATCATTTTTGGTGAGACGATCCTGCCGGGAGAAAGCAGAACCATAAATGTCGAAATCGCCAGATTGCATACCACTACAAAACTTAATATTCCCGTTATTGTCCGTCGTTCAAAATTAGAAGGTCCTGTAGTGTTATTCTCTGCCGGAATTCATGGAGACGAAATTAATGGTATAGAGGTGGTTAGACAGTTAATCAGCAAGCGAATTAATCGGCCAAGCAGAGGAACTATTATTTGTATTCCGGTTATTAATATGTATGGTTTTGTAAATAAATCACGTGAATTTCCCGACGGACGTGACTTGAATCGTGTTTTTCCGGGAAGTAAAAAAGGTTCTTTGGCCAGTCGTTTTGCTTATAATATTGTAGAACATATTCTTCCGATTATAGATTATGCGGTAGATTTTCATGCAGGAGGTGCCAGTCGTTTTAATGCACCGCAGATTAGAATTACGGAAAATAATCCCGAGTTGAAGGTTTTGGCCGATGTTTTTAATGCGCCATTTACCTTGTACTCTAAAAATATTAGCGGTTCTTTTCGAAATACTTCTGAAAAAGCCAATGTCAAAATGCTTCTTTTTGAAGGAGGAAAATCATTAGATATCAATAACGAAGTGGCCAATGAGGGGGTGATGGGAGCGAAGCGCTTGCTTCATTATTTAAAGATGCTCGATGCAAAACAAATAGTAGAGGAGGCAGAGGATCCTTCGATTTATATTAAACACTCTGTTTGGCTGCGGGCGAAGTGTTCGGGTTTGTTGCATGACTTTAATATGATTGGCCGATTTGTAACTAAAGGAACTATTTTGGCCATAATTACAGATCCCTTTGGTAAATTTGAACAAAAAGTAAAAGCGCCTCACGACGGATTTATAATCAATGCCAATCATTCGCCGATTGTTTACGAAGGTGACGCGATTTATCATATGTCTAAAAATTTCCCCGATCATGTCGACGAATAAAAAAGAGTTAAGAATACAGTATAAAAATTTCCGCAAAGAGTTACCCCTTGCTGTTGCTGAAGATAAAAGCCTGGCCATCGCCAATAATCTAATCGAACTGCCTATTTGGAATAAAACCTATTTCCATGTTTTCCTTCCCATCGAAGAACAAAAAGAAGTAAATACCGAATATATTTTGCATTTGCTTTCGGGGAAAGACAAAGAAATTGTGATTTCTAAAAGTGATTTTGAAACCAGAGAGATGACTCATTTTTTATTGACCGATAATACCAAAATCAAAAAAAACGAATACAATATTCCCGAACCGGTAAATGGTTTGCCAGTAGCAGCAGAAATGATAGAAGTTGTTTTTGTGCCGCTGCTTGCTTTTGATCTTGCAGGAAATCGTGTGGGGTACGGAAAAGGCTTCTACGATAAATTCTTAGCAGCATGTAAACCCGAAACTATCAAAATCGGACTTTCTTTCTTTGAGGCGGAAAACTTGATTGAAGACGTTTTTGAATTAGATATCAAATTAGATTATTGCGTTACACCAGAGAAGGTATATACGTTTTAAGGGTTACTGTTTTTTTTTAAACCATATAAGTTATATAAGTAAATATAAGTTTGGGCGCTTATTTGTGGGAATGGCTAAGCAAGTAAATATAAGTTTAGTTGCTTGGGTAATGCCGAAAATTTAGAAAACAGGGACTTACATGCTCTTATATAACTTATATGGTTTAAAAAAGTTATTTTACTTCTTTAATAGTAGAAGCATCGATCCAGCTCTGAGTTCTGTCCGCTCTTCGTTGAAAGGACAAGATTGCGTAAAATAGGAGTAGGTGCTAATTCTTTAAACCATATAAGTTATAGAAGTAAATATAAGTTTGGCGGCTTATTTGCGGGAATACCGACAACGTAGAAAAACGAGAGCTTACATGCTCTTATATAACTTATATGGTTTAAAAAAAAGTTATTTTACTTCTTTAATAGTTGTAGCATCAATCCAGCCTTCACTTCCGTCTGTTAATTCTATTTTTTTCCAGCTTCCTACTGTTTCCATAACATAAACTTTTGCTCCTTCATGCAATAGGATAATTGCAGAGCCTGCTTTTTGAGGTTCGCTTCTTACTTCACTCATTTCAGAAAAAACAATGGCAGGACGGTCATTATCAAAATGACTTTTTTCAGACATTCCGGCTGTAACACTTAAGACTAAAGCAATCAAAAGAACAAACATTCCGATGAAATAGATTCTTTTTGAAAGGGTAAGTTGTGAAAAATAATACCCGATAAAACTTAGTAAAAAGGCGAAAGCAATTCCAATGGCAATTTTTGCCCAGGTATTGTAGTTAAAAATACCCGTAAAATTCTGAATGAGTTTGGCAAAACCAACTTTTGGAACTTCTTTGATTTCGTCAATAGTCAGTTTTTTGGCGAACTTTAAATTGTTTAAAGTCTGTTCGTCATGCGGTTTTAGAACCAATGCTTTTTCATAATTGTATATGGAAGGCGCTACTTTGTTGAGTTTGTAATAACTGTTGGCTAAGTTAAAATACAATTCAGCCGATTGCAGTTTGTCTTCCTTAATAACGTTTTCATATTCTTCTACCGCTTGCTGATATTGGCCTTTTTGATACAAAATATTTCCTTTTTCGAAGCCATTCTGGGCAAAGAAAACCTGGGAGATTAATAAAAAGACGTAAAGTATATTTTTCATTTTATGTTCTTTATTGTAACAATAATTTAAACCGTTCGAACTGGCATGCGGTCCATTGTTAGCTAATTTCTTAGTGTACTGCTGTAAGCGTTAAACAATTTGTTTCTCTAATTCAGAGATAATCAAAACGGCTCTGTCATAATCCTGTTGAATCGAAGTGCTTGATGCCGGAGCATATCGCGCAAATTCACAGTTTTCTGTTAGGTTGATGAAATTCTGTACCGATTCCGGATTGGCATTTCGGGATAATAATAACTCCCTGATATTGTCTTTACTCATTTCTGAAGTCTCAATATGTAATTTGGCTTTCAGGAAATTGTGCATTGCTTTCTCAAGTGCAATATAAAAAGGCTCTTTATTAGCAAGCTGTTTTTTAGCTTCAGATAAATATTTTTTAGCCAGTTTATTGTTCATTTTAATTCTGTTTCCGGTTACGTCACCATCAATTGCTTCTTTTCTCTTCTTAGCCAGAATGATAATCGGCAGAATTACAAAAGGAAGAAACAACAATCCATAATACAAATCCGAACCATAAAAGTCGTCTTTAACGATTGAAACTAATGTTGTTTTAGATTTGATATATTTGAATTGTTCTGTTTTTGAAAGAACGTTTTTCGATGCATTTGCGGTAGCACTTGCTTCAGCCTGCATAGGACCGTCTAAAACATCAACCATTATTTCTGATGAAGTAATCGTTTTATAAGAACCGGTATTCAAATCAAAATAAGAAAATTGCATTGGTTTGATCGCATATTTTCCTTTGTATTGTGGAATAATGGTATACTTATCAGATATTCTTCCGGACATTCCGTTCAACGAAGTGGTTACTTTTTCATCATGAACCGGATCGTACATTTCTAATGCATTTGGCACAACCGGTTTAGGCAGGGTAAACAATTTCATGTTTCCGTTTCCGGTGGCGCTGACCACTAAGTCCAGGCTTTCACCGTTTTTAAGGGTTGTTTTAGAAGGAGTAACTCTAAAGTCAAATTTACCTACGGCGCCACTAAATCCTTCGGGTTTACTCGATTCCGGAAGTGGTCTTACGTTAATTGTTTTAGCACCGGCTGATACGACTTTGTTCCCGTCAGAGAGAATCATTTGTCCAAACATATCACGACGATTTGTTGGAAATTGAACTCCAATATCTAAAGAGAGTGGCTCAATAGTTAGTCTTCCTGATTTTTGTGGATATAAAATAGTCTTCTTCAGTACAACAAAATAACATCTTTGCCCTTGATAGTTTCCTTCTTCAATAGACAACTGCTTCACATCTATATTCTGATTCCAGAAATCATTGTATTTTGGTTTGGCCAGCTCTTTAAATCCGGTTACTCCAATGTTATTGAAATACAATTTATAAACCACTGTAATCGGTTCGTTCAGATACGGGTTTGTTTTTGAAATTTCTGCTACCAGATTCAGTGTTTCGCTTCCGGATCCCTGTGGTCGGTCATTAGGATCTCTCTCCTGGGCAACCGCATTGGTAACCGTTATTTTTATAGGGGATGTTTTATAGGTCTGACCATTATAATCTATAGAAGATTGTTTGATCGTAAGAGTTCCTTTTTGTGCCGGTTGTAGAATATAAGAGTAGATTTTCTGGAAAGAACTTCTTCCATTAACCCAAGACTGACTGACCTGCTGACTCGGTCCTGCTACGACTTTAAATCCGTCAAATGTAGGTTGATCGAAATTATCTCCGTCAACATTCATGATAAAGTCAATTCGAAGTCTTTCGTTTAGTCCAAGCGTGTTTTTACTTACTTTGGCTTCAAATTGAACTTGAGCCATAAGCCCATGAAAAGTGAATAGTAATAGAATTAAATATCGTTTCATTAATTGTTTAACTGTTTAATCGCTTAATCGTTTAGCTGTTTATGTGTTTGGCTGTTTGGACGTTTAACTGTTTAATTGTTTATTTGGCAAATTAACAATCAAACAAATTAACGATTCAACTTATATTTACCAGTCTTTTTCGGTTTTTTTAGGACTTCCTTTTACTTTTTGAGCGTTTACTTTATCTTGAATTTTCTTCTCTTCGTTATTTACGGCATCTAATAAATTCTGAACACGTTCTTTTGAAATTCCGCCTGGCATTGGTTTTGGCTCTCCGTTGTTGTCGGACTTATCGTCTTTCTTCGGATCGTTTTTTCCGTCTTTTTTATCCTTGTCTTGATCGCCTTTGTCTTTTTTCTTCTGATCGTCTTTTCCGTCCTTTTTGTCTTTATTGTCGCCGTCTTTTTTCTGATCGTCTTTTTTGTCGTTCTTTTTATTCTTGTCCTTGTCGTCTTTGTTCTTGTCTTTTTTAGGCGGATTTTCTTTTAGCTTTTGCTTGGCCAATGCATAATTGTAACGTGTTTCATCGTCTGTAGGATCGTTACGCAACGCTTGTTTGTAAGCTTCTACTGCCTGCGTATAATCTTTCTCTTTCATGAAGACATTTCCTATATTGTGAAAAGCCTTATGTTTATCAGGTCGGGTTTTGGCATTCTTTATGGCTTTCGCGTAAGCCAGTTTTGCCTCAGAAGCCTGATTTTGTTTGTAAATAGTATTTCCTAAATTGTAAGAAGCAACACTGCGTCTAGGAAATTTAGATTCCGAAATTCTATAATTTGCTTCTGCATCAACAAATTTATTCTGCTTATATTCCTCATTGGCATCAGGCAATGTTTTGTCTTTCTCTTGAGCCGAAACCGCCAGAGAAACCGTTAGTAAAATATAAAGAAGTAAATTTTTCATTCTAATTTTTTTATTTTTTTTGATCCGATTTTAAACCGGAACACTTATTTCTTTTCGTTAAATAAATTCAACTCTTTGATCCAATTTGTTTTTCTTTCTAAAAGGAAAATGTCAACAAACAGTAACAGGAATGCAAAACCAATAAACCATTGGAACTGCGATTGAAAATCTGCCATTTGCGTCGCTTCAAATTCTGTTTTCTGGATGTTATTCAGTGCATTTTTCACATATTCTAAAACCTCTTTGGTGCTGCCTCCATAAATATAACCACCTTTGGTAGCTTTAGCAATGGTTTTTAGCCCTTCCTGATTTAGCTTTGTAATAACGACCTGATTGTTGTTGTCTTTCTGGTAGCTTTGTATAACACCATTTACTTTTAAAGGAATGGTACCTCCTTTTTCAGTTCCGATCCCGATGGTAATGATCTTCATCCCCATTTTATTGGCTTCTTCGGCTGCAGTTGAAGCGCCTTCAGAGTGGTCTTCTCCGTCAGAAATCAGAATTAATAACTTACTGGTTTTACTTTTTTCATCAAAATAAGTCGACGATAATCGGATGGCTTCGTCAAGAGACGTTCCTTGTGAGGAGACCATATCCGGAGTCATGCTTTGCAAAAACATTTTGGCAACGCTGTAATCGGATGTAATAGGCAAAACCGGGAAAGCACTTCCCGCATAGGCTACAATACCAATTCGGTCACTTCCTAATTGATTTATAATTTGCGAAACCAATTGTTTACTTTTCTCTAAACGATTAGGCGCCACATCTTCGGCAAGCATACTTTTAGAAACGTCAACGGCAAAAACAATGTCAATCCCTTCTCGTTTTACGGTTTCCATTTTGGTCCCGATTTTCGGATTCACCAGTCCGATAATTAAACAAAGCAGTGCCAAAAGAAGCACAACCAGTTTTAATACCGGTTTGAAAACAGAACGTTCAGGGCTCAGTTTTTTCACCATTTCCAAATCACCAAATTCGCGTTGTTTTTTTCTTTTCCAATACATATTGAAAAGAAAAACACACACCACAATCGGGAGCAAGAATAAAAGGTATAAATATTTTTTTTCGTCTAATTCCATAATTTTTTTAAATTCCAAATGAGAAAATCCAAATTCCAACCTTTGGATGGTCTCGAGGTTTAAATTCCAAGTTCCAACCTTTTAGATTGTCTCAAATTTTAAATTTTAATCGTTGTAAACTTCAATTTATAATTTCAATTTCAATTTCAGATTCCAATTGGAATTTGGGATTTTAAAAATTTGAAATTTTTTAATTTTGCAAAAATTAAATGAAGCTTCTGTAAACCGTATTTCGTAAACCAATTTCTAACAGTAATAAAAAGGCTGCGAGTAAAACAAAACTTCTGTATTTTTCGTCGTAATCGTAGAATTTTAGTTCCTGAATTTCGGTGGTTTCTAATTTATTAATTGCATTGTATATCTGAGCTAATCTGTCGTTACTTGTTGCTCTGAAATAAGTTCCGTCGGTTTTTCTGGCAATGCTTTTCATCAATCGTTCGTCGATTTCTACTTTTTGCAGTTTAAATAAAAATCCGCCATTTGGCCCGTAAGCATATGGTGATTCTGCCATTCCGTTACTTCCAATACCCACGGTATATACTTTTATTCCGTATTGTTTGGCGATATCGGCTGCTGTTTCAGGCTCAATAAAACCGGCATTATTTACACCATCGGTAAGTAATATAATAACACGGCTTTTGGCTTTACTGTCTTTAAGTCTGTTTACGGCTGTTGCCAGTCCCATTCCGATTCCGGTTCCGTCTTGCAGCGTAGTATCGTATTTAATTCCTTTGATTGCTTCTAAGATAATTGCTTTGTCGCTTGTAACAGGTGTCTTCGTGTATGCTTCAGAAGCATATAAAACCAATCCGATTCTGTCATTAGGTCTTTCCCCAACAAAGTCTGCCGCTACTCTTTTTAAAGCCTCCATACGGTTCGGTTTTAAATCTTTGGCCAACATACTTCCGGAAACGTCAATTGCCATGACAATATCGATTCCTTTTGTTGTTTTGGTCTGGTTGCTTATGTCTACGGTACGAGGTCTCGCTAATGCAATAATCAAAGAAGATAAAGCAATGACTCTGAAAACATATAAAGACGGTTTTAGCTTTGTCAATAGTGAAGCACTATTTTTAAAACCGGCTGTTGAACTCATCTTTAAAGTTGCGGTCTGCTGGTTGCGTTTCCATAAAAACCAAATAATTGCAATTGGAATTAATAGAAACAGCCAAAAAAATTCTGGATTTAAAAAAGTTATCTTGCTCATTAGTTACCTGCTTTTCTAAGTTCAACAGAATTTAATATTCGGGTAGCGATATCGTTGGCATATTTATCGCCTTCTTCATGCAAAATCGTGATTTGTTGTAATCCCTGATCTTGTTTGAAAAGCAAAATTTCATAATAAGCTTTTGCACTTGTTTTGTCAACCGGATTTATAATGGTCATTGTTCCGTACCCTTTAAGTCCCTGAACACCTTCGTTGGTTTGAAAATCTTCTTGTTTTACAATAATATTTTGTCCGCCTTGCGCTTCGATTACTTTTAAAGAACCTTCTAACGTTTTGGCTAAATCCAGTTCAACCGGATTTTTGAATTTACTGGTAGAAACTGTAATGTAGAAGTTTTCAAGCATGCTTCCGTACGCAAAAAGTTGCATTTCTTTAATCAAAGCCATGGTCTCTTTTGGAAGCACTTTTTGAGCGTCCATACGTTTCAGGACTTTTGGAGTTTCAATTAAAATACCGGGATTTCCGTATTCACTTTTTACCCATTCGCCTTCTAGAAGCCCTTTAGTTGCTTTCATTAAAATGGTGTCTTTTACGGCAGTAAAACCTTTCGTAGCAATAAAGAATAGGGTTGTTGCAACTATTAGGGAAATAACAGAACCTATCGCTATTGTAATTCGCTTGTTACGTTGTTTTTTTAATTGAAGCTTGATTTGTTTTTGTCTCTGTGCTTCATTTAAAATTTCATCTTCTTCAGTCGGAATTTCGGTCGGAATGGCATTGTCAAGTGTCAAAATCACTTTCTGGATTTTGTTTCGGTCTTCCGTAATTTCGAAATCCAGTGGTTTTGATTTTGCAAATTTCACTAAATCCGCCTGACGTAAAACACGCTCTAAATTTTCAACCGTTTCAGGTGTCAGTGTCATTTTCTTTTTGGTAGAAGCTGTTCTGATTCCCTGTATTAATTCAGAAGTGGTGCTTTCCATAGCAGGAATCTGAATGGCTTCCTCGATGTAATTACGAGCAATATCAGTCAATTCACTATAGTATTCTTTTACTTCTCCTTTTTGCCAAAGTTCTTTTTTCTCCAGATTGTTTAATAAACTGGTCGCTTTTTCAATAGGAGTTTTGTAAATCTCTTCTTCGATTTTTTTCTGTTGACGTTTTTTCACAAACCAATACACAAAAACACCAATTCCGATTAGTAAAAGTAGTACTAAAACGTATTTCCACCAATTGCCAAAGCCACTGTCAACAGTGGTTATGTCTTTGATGTCGTACATCTTTTGCTGTAAAGTATCCACTTTTACATTGGCCACTTCAACCCGGATTGAATCAGTTAAGTATGGCTTTTTATCAATTAAAATCTTGATGCTCGGAATGGTATATTTTCCCGAATCAAATTGGGTTAAACCGTATTTTTTGATCAGCTCGTAAGTGTCATTTTTCTTAACAGTATCAATTGGGTAGGATTCAATTACTTCTAAAGGTCCAATGTTTTTTAGTTTTGGAAAAACAACTTTAGATTTTGAACTCACCACCGTTTTAAGGGTTAACTTAAATTCAGCTCCAATTTTATTTTTTGTAGTATCAATACTGGTTTCAACCGGTTTGCTCTGCGCAAAAACAGTTGAAGAAAGTAAAAATAAAAATATGTAAAGTTTAAATTTCATTTGATTTATGATTTCAGATTTTAGTCTAAAATGAATGTTTAAATATGGAATACGGATGATACAGATTTAAACGGATTTTTATTGGTGTAAAACAGAATTTTAAATTATTCGATTTCTAATAATCTACAATCTGCCATCTAAAATTATGATTTATCTCGATTTAAAATACCCCAACAATTTGGTTACGTAATTTTCATCTACCCTTGTGTTTACGACACCTGCACCAGATTTGCTAAACGTTTCTTTAAAATAATTTACTCTTGTCTGATAATGTTTTTCATAATTCAATCGCACCGTTTTAGAACCAGTATCTACCAGCTGAATTTTGCCGGTTTCAGCGTCAAGCATGGTTACCATTCCTAAATTTGGGATTTTTTCCTCACGAATGTCGTATACGCGAACGCCGGTAAGATCATGTTTTTTAGAAGCAATTTTTAATGTTTGTTCATAATTTTCAGACATGAAATCTGAAATCATAAAAACGATAGCCTTCTTTTTTTGCGTCCCCGATAAAAACTTCAATGCCTGAGCAATATCGGTTTTCTGACTTTTAGGTTCGAATTCGATTAATTCGCGAATGATTCTCAAAACATGTGAACGCCCTTTTTTTGGGGGAATATACAATTCTATATTGTCTGAAAATAATATTAGACCAATTTTGTCATTATTTTGTGTAGCCGAAAAAGCCATTGTTGCCGCAATTTCGGTTACAATGTCTTTTTTGAACTGGCTCTTCGAACCAAAACCTTCTGAACCTGAGATGTCAACCATTAAAACCATGGTCAATTCACGTTCTTCTTCAAAAACTTTCACGTGAGCTTCGTTGTAGCGTGCCGTTACATTCCAGTCGATGTTACGAATATCATCGCCGTATTGGTACTGACGCACTTCGCTAAAAGTCATTCCTCGTCCCTTAAAAGAAGAGTGGTACTCTCCAGAAAAGATATGATTACTCAGTCTTTTGGTTTTGATTTCTATTTTCCGTACTTTTTTTAAAAGCTCTTTTGTATCCATTTTATTTGTTTAAAGTTTAAAAGTTTCAAGTTTCAAGTTCGTTTTTTCAACAACTTGAAACCTGAAACATTAAACAAATTTTTAAGGTACCTCAATCTCGTTTACGATTTTGTTGATAATGTCTACAGAAGTAATGTTTTCGGCTTCAGCCTCATACGTGATCCCGACTCTGTGACGTAAAACATCATGTACAACAGCACGAACATCCTCCGGAATTACATAACCACGACGTTTGATAAAAGCGTAACATTTTGCTGCATTAGCTAAATTGATACTTCCACGTGGTGATGCTCCAAAACTGATAAGAGGTTTTAAGTCTGCTAGTTTGTACTTTTCCGGATAACGGGTAGCAAAGATGATATCTAAAATATATTTTTCGATTTTTTCGTCCATGTAAACTTCACGAACAGCTTCTTGCGCGCGCAAAATTTGTTCAACAGAAACAACCGGATTTACTTTTTCGTAACTTCCTTTTAAGTTTTGACGAATTACAAAGCGTTCTTCATCAATTTTTGGATAGTCGATAACCGTTTTCAACATAAAACGATCGACTTGTGCTTCCGGAAGCTGATACGTTCCTTCTTGCTCAACAGGATTTTGAGTTGCTAAAACTAAAAACGGACGATCTAGTTTAAAAGTAGTATCCCCAATAGTAACCTGTTTCTCCTGCATGGCCTCTAATAAGGCTGATTGAACCTTTGCCGGAGCACGGTTAATCTCATCCGCAAGTACGAAATTGGCAAAAATTGGTCCTTTCTTAATAGAAAATTCGTTTTGCTTGATGTTGTAAATCATCGTCCCGACAACATCAGCAGGCAATAAGTCAGGTGTAAACTGAATACGGCTGAAGGATCCCTGAACCGCTTGTGACAAAGTATTAATCGCTAAAGTTTTGGCTAATCCCGGAACACCTTCCAATAAAATGTGTCCTTGTCCTAGAAGACCAATCAATAAACGCTCGACCATATGTTTCTGGCCCACAATGACTTTGTTCATTTCCATTGTAAGAAGGTCTATAAAAGCACTTTCTCTTTCAATTTTTTCATTTATCGCTCTAATGTCTAAAGTCGTCGTATTCTCTTCCATATAAATATTTTTAAAACTTTTTTAAGACGTTGATTTTTATGCCTAACTTTTGAGAGTGCAAATTGAATATTTTTTGATAAGTAAGATGTTAAAGAATGGTTAAAACTTCGACCAACGAACTAATTTTAAGGGTGAATTGTGAATCTATTTTTATATTTTTAAGAACTTTGATGATTATGCTTTACAAATGCATATTTAATACCAAAAATAACGCAATACTACCATGAGCAAAACAACATTATCGCCTATAATTTCGGGCACTATGAATTGGGGAGTATGGGATAAAAACCTTACAACTAAAGAAATGGAAAATATGATACAGGTTTGTATCGAAAACAAAATTACAACTTTTGATCACGCCGATATTTACGGATCCTATACTACAGAAGCCGATTTTGGAAAAGCATTTCAAGCAAGCAAAATTTCAAGAGAAAAACTGCAGTTAATCACCAAGTGCGGAATCCAGATGATTGCTGAAAAGCGTCCGGAGAATAAAATAAAGCACTATGAGTACTCTAAAGACTATATTGTTTGGTCGGTTGAAGAATCATTAAAAAAACTAAAAACAGATTATGTAGATGTTTTTTTGTTGCACAGACCAAGTCCCCTAATGCAGGCGGATGAAATTGCAGAGGCCGTTGGAAAATTGAAAGCGGAAGGTAAGATTTTAGATTTCGGACTTTCGAATTTCACTAGTTCTCAAACCGAGCTGATTCGTCAGAAAACAGATGTAAATTACAATCAGGTTCAATTTTCGGCTACGCATTTTGAAGCGATGACCGACGGAAGTTTAGATTATATGCAGACGCATGGAATTAGACCATTGTCATGGAATCCGCTTGGAACTGTTTTTAGAGAAGATACCAAAAAAACACGTCGTCTGAAAAAATTGCTTTCGACTTTAGTGGAAAAGTACCATTTTGGTTCTGATACACTTTTACTTTCCTGGATTTTAAGGCATCCGGCCAAAGTGATTCCGATTGCAGGAACAGTTAACATCGCCAGAATTCAATCGTTGATGAAAGCAGTAGAATTAAAAATGGATAAAGAAGACTGGTTTGCTATTTGGAGCGAGAGTATGGGCGATGATGTTGCCTAATTTGTGACTCGTTAAATACGATCAGAATTTAATTTTTTTACTAAGGTAAGATTGTAAATTAAAAATATTTTGCCACAAATTTCACCAATTGACACAAATTAAATTAGTGCAAATTCGTGAAATTCGTGGCAAAAAACACCGAATAAAAATCGCGACTTTGTCGCTAATTTGAAAAGAATAATATAGAACTAAACAGATTAAAATGATTAGAATCTTTTTAATCTGTGGCAAAAACAAATAAATTCTCAGAATGAAAAAAACAGTTTTAATTACTGGAGCCACTAGCGGAATTGGAAAAGCAACCGCACAAATAATGGCTAAAAACAACTATAAAATTATCCTTTGCGGAAGACGTACAGACCGTTTGGCTGAACTGGAAACAGAACTTTCTGCTTTTACAGAAGTCCATTCCTTATCCTTTGATGTACGAGATAAAAAGGCAACCTTTGAGCGTATTAATTCTTTACCGGAAGCATTTTCCGTGATTGATGTTTTAATCAATAATGCCGGGAATGCACATGGTTTAGATCCAATTCAGAATGGAGATGTTGAGGATTGGGATGCTATGATTGATATTAATGTAAAAGGCCTTTTGTATGTTTCGAAGGTGGTAATGCCACAAATGATAGAAAGAAAGTCAGGACATATTATCAACATCGGATCCACAGCTGCAAAAGAAGTATACCCGAACGGGAATGTATATTGCGCCTCAAAACATGCCGTTGACGCGATTACAAATGGAATGCGAATTGATTTAAATCCATACGGAATTAGAGTAGGCGGAATCCACCCGGGAATGGTAGCGACCGAATTTAGCGAAGTTCGTTTTAAGGGAGACACAGAGAGGGCTTCTAATGTTTACAAAGGATTTGATCCATTACAGGCAGAAGATATTGCAGATATTATTCATTTCGTAGTTTCAAGGCCTTATCATGTTAATATCGCCGATTTGGTTGTGATGAGTACAGCACAAGCATCATCTACGATTGTTAAAAGGAGTTAAGATTGTTTTATGACAGTTCTGACCTACAGTCTAGTTTATTAAGGTAAAGTTTTTGTAAATAAAAAATAACATACTTTGCGTAAAACCTTGTGAACTTTGACCTTACTTTGAGGAATAAACAGAGTTAAATTTTTCACGCAGATTTGGCAGATTGCACAGATTTTTTATAAGAGGTAAATAAGATCAGCCTAATCTGCCAGATCAGCGTGCAGAAAAAATTGGGCATAAAATTAAAAAGGAGTCGTAATGTTATGCTTAAACTTTGCTAACCTTGCAATTAAATTTAATAGTAAAGAGGTGAAGTTTTAATTTTAAAAATTAGTGCAATTCGCGACAAAAAAACTAAAGTATGATCAATAAACGTCTTTTAATCAAAAACTTACTCGCTCACAATGACGAGAGCAGTTTTTATGATAAAAAAAGACAGTTGAATCTACATACCCGTGAAGGAAAAGGAAAGTTCCTGAAACACATTTGTGCCTTGTCTAATTCAAATCCTACCAATAATTCCTATATCGTGGTGGGGGTTGAAGATCAGGATAACGAGATTGTCGGTGATGACTTCTTCGATGATAGCCGAATACAAAATCTGGTGAATGCCTTTTTAGAAAACCCGCCTAAGATACAGTACGAGAATGTACCGTTTCCGAATCTTCCAAAAGACAGGGTAGTCGGATTGGTTACGATTAAACCCAAAAATAAAATTTCCTATTTTAAAAAAGGTATTCATACCATTGTTGCCAATAGTGTTTTTGTGCGACGCGGGAGTAATTCGATTCCTGTTGAAGGAGAAGTTGAAAAGAATTACCAAAATACCGAGACCGTAATCGGAATTGAAAACAGTTCCAGAAACAGTATCCAATATACGCTGGATGGTGTTATCGATTTTATGAATTTCAGACACAAAGACATGTCGCCTAAATACCATGTTTTTAAAGAATTGTTTGTAATTTGTTGGGCCGGAGTTCCAAAAAAATCAAGAGATAAGACCTTTTTATCTCGGGTAGATATCGAGTTGATTAATGAGCAAATTAAGCTTTTTTACTCCGCTCAGGATGTGGTTACCATCGTGTTTGATGATGACAGTTTTACAATAACCGAGTATGTTCCTTTAGGGCTTAATGATAAAACGAGTTATTATCCGTTGGAAGAACAAACGATTCGCTTTTTTGATAACGGTTACTATAAAATCGATCGTAAAATACTTTTTCAACCTCCCGAGTTTAACATACGAATGCTCTATCATATTTACAATTCGAATGTAACATTGCTTCAGAAATTGCAAAAAGGAGTTGTCCTTTCCGAAAGGGAATTAGTGGATTTAGAAAACCTTCCGTCTACTTTTATGATTTGTTATCTGAATGGTTTTGACGACGCCAAGCAAAAACTAATTGATGCCAAATTACTTCTAAAACCTTTTGGACAGGTCTATCTATCCTTTAAAGAGGCGTTGCGTATTCTACGAAAAATGAAATATGATGTGCAGTAAAAGGAAGACTAGCTGTAATTTTCGATAAATATATTTTCTATCTTTTTTAAATTATCATTCTCTTCGAATTTTAGGTGACTGATCTCATTAGTATAGAATTTTTCAATAAAAAGTTTAATGATATACATAACTTCAGATCTGTTGTCACTATTTGTCAAGAGCTCTTTAACTAGGTAATTGCTTAATTTTAGTTTTTGATTTTTATATTGATTTGACATTACAGCGGAACTGGAATTTTCATGTAAAAGAATCATTTTGTCGACTTTATCTATCTCTTCGATTAAATCCAGTATATGATCTAGTTTATTATCTTTCATCTGAGGTATGTTAAAAATTTATTTCAACAAAGCCTTTTGATAACCGATTTCCTCGAATCCTTCTTGTTTTTGTAAACCGATCCATCCAATAAGCTTTGTCGTTAATATATCTAAAGCTATTTACATGACTTTCGGGGACTAATAATCCTATGTTAGCATTAGAAAATGAATTAATGTTTCATTTCTAATGTACAAAATTAGAGTCTAGCTTCTTTTTTGAATCTATATCCGGCTTTCAATGTATTATAAACGTAATTGGTATAGAGATAAATTATTGGAAAAGCAGATAAGATTTGATTTTCTCATACGGAAAAAGAATTTCTTTTGGACCATCAGCATAAGAGGCAGCCTCATAGGAGTTGTAATATAAAAGCAAACCCTCTGAAGTATAAAAAATATTCTGTGGCAATTGAAATTTGTCGTTTTCAAACATCAGTCCCGTAGCATTAATGTTCGCTTTTTCAGGAATTTTGTATTTAGTTCGGAATTCTTTTTCGGCAAGAGCCTTAAATTCTTTTTGATTTTTGAAAATCTGATCGTTAAAAATTACTTTTCCGGTTTTAGGATTAAACAATAAAGAACGATACCCCTGATAACCGTGTGCTCCTCCTGTAAAAGTATAATGATCGATTTTTATATTTAAAATCTGTTCCGATTGAAATTCGACATTGCCTATGATTTTAGCTTCCCAGCCAAAAGTTTCTGTTGGGAATTTTTTGTGCATTTCTTCATAGGAAGCAATAAAGGAAGAGGCTAATGAATTATAGTCCGCTGATTTTAATGGTTTCTCTTCAAAGTAAACAATTTCTTTTACTACCGAGAATACTTTTTTATTGATGCTGTCTGCTACAATCGGGATGTTTTTTGCAATTGGAAGATCGATGCTGATGTTTGGACAGTCTTTATCACAAGGCAAAGCCGATTTTTTTTGAAATGTTTCGTTTTCAAAAGAAAGCTCCTTGCTGCAGCTGATGAATAGGAGAAACGTGAAGACTAAAAAAAGATACTTTTTCATGTGTAAAAATGTTAATTATATACAAAGGTAAGAAGTTGTGGCAGGATTAAAATAAATTAAACGGTAAATTTGTATTCGTAAATCAGGTTAAAAAAAGGTAACTATATGAAATTCAATACAAAAGTGATACATGGTGGTCAACATCATGACCCGAGTACAGGAGCTGTTATGCCTCCGGTATATCAAACTTCAACTTATATTCAGACCAGCCCGGGGCAACCTTTGGGGGATTATGAATACAGTCGTGCATCAAATCCTACACGCACAGCATTAGAAAATGCTTTGGCAAGTATAGAAAACGGTACACGTGGATTGGCTTTTTCTTCTGGTTTGGCGGCTACAGATTGTGTATTGCGATCTTTTAAAGCAGGCGACGAAGTAATTGCTATGGACGATTTATATGGGGGAACCTATAGAATGTTTTCAAGAGTTTATAAGGATTCTGGGATTAAATTTCATTTTGTTGATATGACCGATATCGCAAAGTTGAAAGCTTTAATCAATGAAAACACAAAATTGATCTGGGTAGAAACGCCGACAAATCCGTTGATGAAATTGGCCGATATTCAGGAAATAGCAAAAATAACCAAAGAACATAAAATCTGGTTAGCAGTAGACAATACTTTTGCGACTCCTTATTTGCAAAAACCGCTTGATTTGGGTGCAGACATCGTGATGCATTCTGCTACAAAATATTTAGGCGGTCATTCCGATGTTATCGCCGGAGCGCTTATAGTAAAAGATGAGGCTTTAGGAGAGCAATTGCATTTTCAGCAATTTGCAACCGGAGCAACACTTGGGCCAATGGATAGTTTCTTGGTTTTGAGAGGAATAAAAACACTTTCTCTTAGAGTACAAAGACATTGTGAAAATGGAGAAAAAGTGGTTGAGTTTTTGGCAAATCATCCAAAAGTAAAAACAGTTTATTATCCGGGACTTGCAAGTCACCCATTTCATGAAATTGCTAAAAAGCAAATGAAAGCGTTTGGTGGAATGGTTTCGTTTGATTTTAAATCAGGTAAAAAAGAAGATTCGATTGCCTTTTTAGAAAAACTTAAAGTTTTTACTCTTGCAGAATCATTAGGTGGAGTGGAGTCACTAGCAAATCATCCAGCTTTAATGACACATGCTTCTATTCCGGCTGATAAACGAGCAGAAGTCGGTATCACCGACGACTTAGTTCGTTTGAGTGTGGGTATCGAAGATGCAGAAGACTTAATCGCCGACTTAGAACAGGCTTTAGCATAAGAACAATAAGAAACGTCTCCATTGGAGGCGTTTTTTTTATGAATAAAATGTAAGGATGAGTCTCAGTTTACAGTCTCAGTTTGCAGTTCTTAATTGAGACCGTAAACTGGGACTTATTTCTTTTTTAAGTTCAATTAATTGGCGTATCAACGTTAAAATTTCAACAATATAAGTCAGGTGAGTTTGTTTAAGCTGGACTTTGTCATTTTGAAAGAAGTTCTAAAAAGATCAGCTTTGTTTAAAGTATGCACGCGAATCTTCAAGACGAATATAGTTTTAGTACTTTTTGTAAAAATTGGAATTTGGAATTTAAAAAATTGAAATTTATTTCAAAGAAACCCTCATTCTTTTATGATTTTTAAGGTTTTAGAAAGACTCGGGGTTGTGACTTTTATAAAGTAAACACCTGGAGCTAAAGCTGACATATCAATACTTCCCTGAGCCGAATGAATTGATTTTTCGATAACCGTCTGCCCTAAGAAATTAATAACCGCTATAGTCGTAATCTCTTTGTCAAAGGAAATATAGAAAACATCTTTAACCGGGTTCGGATAGTATTTTAAGTTAAGGGGGTCTGAATCTGCGGGTGCTGTATTATCTCCTTTTTTGTGAAAAGTTATTTTGGTTTGAGCAAGAGAAAAGGAGCAGGTAATTAATAAAAGTAATAATGTAGCGTAGAAGTTTTTCATAAAAAGAATATTTATATGTTATGAAAAACAAAATTCAGGATACTATTAGGTTTAACTCTTATGTGTTTTATCGGTGTTATGAATAAAATCATATCCGTTATGCGTTTTTAAAACTTTGAAATCAAGTTTAAAAGGCGCCGAAATTCTTGTAAAGTGTTGTTTTGTTTGTTAGGTATTGATTGGGGGACAGATCCATTTTATTTATGGAGAGGTTAATTAAAACCTACCGCTTTAGGATCAAGGAAATGAAAATAACCCACAGTATCGGTTTGATTTTTTTTTAAGCTGTACCCAGAATAAAGCCACAAACAGCAAAAAAAATCTTTAGATTTAAAACCAAAAAAGTATACTCTTCAAAAAATTTGGAATTTGGAATTTCAAAAACTTTGGAATTTAAAATATGTTAGTCCCCAAAGTAATATATGTACCCTACGTTAAGCCAAACCTGAGAGTCATTAGATTTGTTTTCTTTGTATCTGGTTTTGTTTGGGTTTAAACCGTCAACCCAGTCAGAACTAAAGCCTTGATAACGAATATCCAACATTAAATCGTTTATTTCATTTAATTTGTAATGTACTCCGACACCTGTTGTCACAGAGAAAGCGACACCGGTTTCCTCAGAAAAACCATATTTTCGACCATCTGAAGGTACAAGGTATTTTGGATAAGTGGTCTCGGGAGTTCCCAAAGGACCTAATGAAGAACTTACTTTTGTGGAGTAATAACTAGCCATAAATCCTAAACTTAAATAAGGACTAAACACACCAATGCTTCTCTCATAATCATGTATTTTCATAAATGGAGAAAATTCTAATTGTGCACCAAGGTTCAATAAGGATGAACGTCCGGACATGGCTTTGAGTTGCTGAGTCGATAACTTTGATGGATTTCCTTCTACTGATGCTCCGAAATGATTTAATTTGGTAGTACTAAATGATAATTCCGATCTGACTTTAAAATGTTCTGAGAAAAAACCACCTCTGTTATTATTAGCAGAAAAGTTGATGAAGTGTACAATTCCCAGACCAAATCCTGTATTTCCTATAGTGGTGTCAAAATTGTTTCTTTCTCCATAATCGGACTGAAAAGATACAGGTCCGAATATTATTCCTACTTCTTGTGCAAAAGATTGCGCATTAACGTTGGTTGAGACTCCTAACAAGGCGAATAATGTGAGTACTATAGGTTTAAGCATGAGTTTGGGCTTTCAAATCTTGGCAAATATATAAAAAACATGCCCGATTCAAAATTTTAAATTGTGCTATTAGAAAATAAGTAGCAAAATGCTTAATTTGCTACTTTTAATTGGGTTGTTTTGATCTAAATTTAGAAGTGTAAAATAGTATTTTTCGGATTGTTTGAAAAAAATATAATTCGATGATTCAAATGAAAAAAAATAGCATTAAATTATCATTTTATCCTATCTTTGCGTGTCAAAACGAAAACGTTTTCTTAAACGTGTTTTCTAAGTTTACAAGGAGTGTAAATAAAATAATTTACTAGAATAATTTATTTAAAAAATGGAACAAAAAATAAATGAATTTATGGCTCTTGTTGAGTCAAAAAATCCAAACGAGCCAGAATTTCTTCAAGCCGTTAGAGAATTTGCAGAAACGGTAATTCCATTTATCGCTGAAAGAAAAAAGTACGATGGAAAAAACTTACTTCTTAGAATGGCTGAGCCAGAACGTTCTATAATTTTTAGAGTTCCATGGGTAGATGATAATGGAGAGATCATTGTAAACAGAGGTTTCAGAATTCAAATGAATTCTGCTATCGGACCTTACAAGGGTGGAATTAGATTTCATCATACAGTGAATTTGTCTGTATTGAAATTTCTTGCTTTTGAACAAGTTTTTAAAAATAGTCTGACAACACTTCCTATGGGAGGTGGAAAAGGAGGTTCTGATTTTGATCCTGAAGGAAAAACCGATGGAGAGATCATGCGTTTCTGTCAGTCCTTTATGACTGAATTATGTCGCCATATTGGTCCTGACCTGGATGTTCCTGCGGGAGATATTGGTGTTGGTGCCAGAGAAATTGGTTATTTATTTGGTCAATACAAAAGAATCAGAAACGAATTTACCGGTGTTTTAACTGGAAAAGGAATTGCTTACGGGGGTTCATTAATTCGTCCTGAGGCTACCGGATACGGAGTGGTTTATTTTACAGACCAAATGTTACGTACTATCGGACATGAGATAAAAGGAAAAAGAGTAGCTATTTCAGGTTTCGGAAACGTGGCTTGGGGTGTTGCTTTAAAAATAAATGAATTAGGAGGGAAAGTGGTAACAATTTCCGGACCTGATGGTTATGTTTATGATGAAGAAGGAATCTCTGGAGAGAAAATCGAACATATGGTTGAAATGAGAGCAACCGGAGATAACAGAGCTGAGAACTACCTTAAGAAATATCCAAATGCTGTTTTCCATAAAGGAAAAAGCCCTTGGGAAGTAAAAGTAGATATCGCTATTCCATGTGCTACTCAAAACGAATTGAATGGTGAAGATGCTCAAAAACTAATCGATAATGGAGTATTGTGTGTAACGGAAGCTGCTAATATGCCTTCTACACTAGATGCTATTAAATTATTCTTAGACAATAAAGTATTATTCGCTCCAGGAAAAGCTGCAAATGCAGGAGGAGTTGCTGCATCTGGGTTAGAAATGACGCAGAACTCTATTCGTCTGAACTGGACTAGTGAAGAAGTAGATTTAAGATTAAAAGATATCATGGTTGGAATTCACAACCAATGTAAAAAATACGGTGTTGGTGAAGACGGTTACGTAAATTACGTAAAAGGAGCTAATATTGCCGGATTTGTTAAAGTTGCTGATGCTATGCTTGCTCAAGGTGTAGTGTAATTTTAATTACAATTTAATAAATGCCTTCATTCGTCTTATGATGAATCGAAGGCATTTTTTTGTTTTAGCGTTTTTTATAGTCTGAAATCAGTTGCAAATTGAGACTATTTTTATTTTACCACAGATTGCAATGCAATACGTTTTTAGACTTTGATAAAGAGTGGCTAACTTTTACAGCATGTCATTCAAATGGAAATAGGTAAATAAAATGGCAAGCTGTTTTTTGGATTAGTACTTTTTCTAAAATCTACAACGCGAGCGATAGCAAACAGACGAAGTAAATCTGCTAGAAAAAAGATCAAAATGATTAGATAATCGGTATAAATCTTTTCAATCTGTGGCAAAAAAACAATTAGCCCCAATTCATGAAAATAGCTATCTGAATTATTTATGAAGAGAACAAAAATCAAATACTTTCGTTTGTAGTATATTTGTCTCTCTATAGCGATCTAATAATGAAAAAAAGGTTTTTATGTGTTTTGTTTTTGTTGCTGATGCAATTGAGTTTTGGGCAAAACACCTTGTCTTGGCAGGGATATTTTTCGTTTAACGAAATAAAGGATATTTCAGAAAGTCCAACAACTGTTTTTGCTGCCTCAGAAAATGCATTGTTTTCTAAAAATTCGACTACGAATATAATTAAAACGACCACGACTGTTGATGGCTTGTCTGGCCAAACTATTTCTGCCTTATATTATAGTGAAAGTGCCAAAAAAACTTTAGTCGGTTATGAGAATGGCTTGCTCATTCTTGTCAATGAAGCTGATGGAGGTATTGTGAAAAAAGTAGACATTATTAACAAACAGTTACCTTCGAATTTAAAGAAAATCAATCATTTTATGGAGCAGAATGGGTTGGTTTATATTTCCTGTGATTTTGGAATTGTTCAGTTTAATCTGAAAACCGCTCAATTTGGAGATACTTATTTTATAGGAGACAATGGAGCACAAATAAGCATAAAACAAACGGCTTTTTTTAACGGGTCTATTTTTGCTGCAACTTCCAGTGGAATTAGAAAAGCAGAAATTACGAATCCCAATCTTATCGATTTTAGTCAGTGGAGTACAGTAAATACGGGAGATTGGTCCGGTGTTGAGGCTTTTGATACAGAGCTTGTAGCTGTTAATGCTGCGGGATATTTGCATCGTTATAACTCCAATACATTTATTGGATTTTTTCAACTTTCTCAGCCTGCTACAGACATTCGTTCCAAAAATCATAATTTGTTTATTACAACGCCTAATACGGTTTATGTCTATAATAATCAAATGGTGTTGAATCGTCAAATTAGCAATACGCAGGTTTTGAATGATAAATTGAGTTTTACTTGTACAACAGTGGTTGGAGATGGATTGTATATTGGAACAAAAGATAAAGGATTGTTTACATCGACACTTTTAGGTGGTTCTACGTTTGAAAATACCATGCCGAGTGGTCCTTTGCGAAATAGTGTTTTTGCAATTCAAGCCACTCCAAGTTCGCTTTGGACTGTTTTTGGGGATTATTCAGGAGGTTATAATCCGTATCCAAAGGATAGTTATGGAATAAGTAAATTCAGTCAGGATCAATGGTTGAACATTCCTTATGAAGAGGTTTTAGAAGCAAAGTCGTTAGTGAGAATTGCCGTAGATCCAAATAATGAGAATAAAGTATATATCGGTTCGTATGATGCTGGTTTGTTGAAACTTGAAAATAACATTCCAAATCATCTATATGGAAGAGAAAATAGTCCGCTTGATGCGGTTCCACCGGGTACGGTTGATGTGTGGGTGAATGGAACTGTTTTTGATAAATCAGGAAATTTGTGGATGAACAACAGTTTGGTCGATGATGGGATAAAGGTTTTGAAACCCAACGGAGATTGGCAAAGTTTTTCTACAAAAGGAATAATAACAGAAATATCCAGTTGTCCTTTCGGAAGGATGTCTATTGACAAAAACGGAACAAAATGGATGGCAACCTTTAATAACGGAATTGTTGGGTTTAATGAGAAAGGAAACGTTATTAAGAAAATCACAATCGGTCCCGATACAGGTAATCTCCCCTCTGTTGATGCCCGAGTAGCTACTCCCGATAATAATAATCAGTTATGGATAGGTACAACAAAAGGATTAAGGGTTTTGTCTAATGTGAATAGTTTTACGACAGAGGATCAATTAACTACAAAATCAATTATTATTGTAGAAGATGGTCTGGCGCAGGAATTGTTGTACGAGCAGTTTATTACAGATATTGTAGTTGATGGTGCTAATAACAAATGGATCGGGACTGCCGATTCCGGAGTGTTTATGGTTTCTCCGGACGGGCAGCAGACCAAATATCATTTTACAATAAATAATTCACCGTTGCCAAGTAATATAGTAAATGATATTGATATTAATAGTGCAACAGGCGAAGTTTTTATTGCAACAGATAAAGGTTTGGTTTCTTTCAAAGGCATATCGACGGCTGCAAATGAGAATTTAAATAATGCTTATGTGTATCCAAACCCTGTACGTCCAAATTATGGAGGAACGGTAAAAATAGCCGGATTAATAGACAAAGCAAACATAAAAATTACAGACATTGAAGGGAATCTTGTTTACGAAGCTATTTCGCAAGGTGGAACAATAGAGTGGGATACAACTGCCTTTGGACGGTATAAAGTAGCTTCCGGAGTTTATATGATCTTTATTTCGGCTCAGGACGGAGGTGAAACTAAAGTGAAAAAAGTAATGATAATCAGGTAATCTAAATTAGAAGATGTAGCTGTGTTTTTAGCTCAGGTTTGGTATGAATGATAAAAACTGTTTTGATTTTTTAAGGTTCTTTTTTGCTGCAAATGTACTCTTGGCGCATTTGAGCGAGCTTTCGCAAAGCAAGAGTCTTTATTTTTTATCCAATTTTTCCAGTGCAATTATTGGTGTCAAAGGGTTTTTTGTTATAAGCGGTTTTTTGGTTGCTAAAAGTTTTGTAAATACACCTTCTCTCAAATTGTATTTTATAAAAAGAGCCAAAAGGATTCTGCCGGCTTATATTGTTGTTGTTCTGTTTTCGACTTTAATCTTTGCTTGTTTTAGTAGTTATAGTTTTTCAGCGTATTTTTTAGATGCAGGGGTTTATAAATATCTGGGGTGGAATTTACTTTTTTTAAATTTTATGCATCCATGTCTGCCGGGACTTTTTGATAATAATCTCCTGTGTGCTGTCAATGGAGCGCTATGGACACTAAAGGTAGAAGAAGGTTTTTACCTTGTTTTGCCATTTATTTTTTATGCAATCAGAAAAAGTAAGAGAAGCTTCCTGGTGCTTGGTAGTCTTTATGTATTATCGTTGTTGTATTGGTTTATAATGGATTCTTATCTTAATCAACCGTTGTTGGCCAAACAACTACCCGGCTATTTGTCTTATTTTGTAACCGGAATTTTCTTGTTTCTCAATTTCGATTTAATGATGGTGCACAAAAAGAAGCTTTTGATGTTGTCGGTTCTGTTGCTTATGGCGTGTCATTTTTCTGAGATTCCATTAGATTTATTTTATCCGGCTGCTTTTGGGACGATTGTAATAATTGCAGCTTATACGATTTCGTGGTTGAATAATTTTGGTAAGTATGGTGATTTTACTTACGGATTGTATATTTATCATTTTCCTGTAATTCAACTTTTCAGACAGTATGATTTGTTTCATAAATACAATCCTTTTTTGATGGCATTGGCAGTTGTTTTTATTAGTCTCTTTTTTGCGGTGTTGTCGTGGTTTTTTATCGAGAAAAGATTTTTGGACAGATTCAATAAAAAAGATAAAATGCAAATTCAGGCAGTATGATAGTCAAAACCAAAGCAATAGTAATTTCGGCCTTAAAATTTCAAGAGAAAAGTTTGATTGTAAAATGTTTTACACTTTCAAATGGCTTGAAATCTTATTTTGTACGCGATGCTTTTTCGGGGCGTAAAGTCAGTCAGAAAATTGCGTATTTTCAGCCTTTGTCTATTTTGGAGATTGAAGCAGTTCATAAAAACAAAGGCACTTTAGAGAATTTCAAGGAAATAAAAACAGCAGTTCCTTTTCAAAGTATTCATACCGATATTGTAAAAAGTACAATGGTGATGTTTTTGTCGGAGATGCTCCATTATTCCATTCAGGAAGAAGAGAAAAACGAATCGCTTTTTTTGTTTTTAGAGACCGCTTTAACCTGGTTGGATCAGCACGATGAGATTTCTAATTTTCACTTGACGCTACTGCTGGAAACGACCAAATATTTGGGATTTTATCCCGATGTTTCAGAAATAAGTTTGCCTTATTTTGAAATGTACGATGGTGTTTTTACCCATTTTCATGGTCTGGGTTCGCTGACGGAACACGAAAGTGATTTGTTTAAAAAACTGATTGATTTAAAATTTGACAACGATCAGAAAGTTTTTAATGTTGCTGAAAGACAAATACTCCTTAAAATTCTCATTGATTACTACCGTTTTCATTTAGATGGATTTAAAAATCCGAAATCTTTAGAGGTTTTAAAAGAAGTTTTCTCTTAAATTTTCGAAACAGACGATCTTTTTTGTTGAATTTATTAGAAATTCCGTGACTTCATTCTTTTTTCTGTCATCTTTTATCTATATTCCTCAAAATTCCTTACTTTCGCACCTCGTTTAAGAAAAGGATAAAATGAGTACAAAATTTACTGAATACAAAGGACTTGACTTGCCTACAGTGGCATCAGAAGTATTTGATTTTTGGAAGAAAGAAAATATATTTGAAAAGAGTGTAACTACACGTGAAGGTGCTGAACCTTATGTGTTTTTTGAAGGACCTCCTTCAGCTAATGGTTTACCGGGAATTCACCACGTGATGGCACGTGCTATTAAAGATATTTTTTGCAGATATAAAACTCAAAAAGGTTTTCAGGTAAAAAGAAAAGCCGGTTGGGATACGCACGGATTGCCTGTAGAATTAGGTACCGAGAAAGAACTAGGAATCACAAAAGAAGATATTGGTAAAACCATTTCTATTGAAGAATATAACGAAGCGTGTAAAAAAACCGTAATGCGTTATACTGATGTATGGAATGACCTAACCGAAAAAATGGGCTATTGGGTAGATATGGAAGATCCGTATGTGACTTACAAACCCAAATATATGGAGTCTGTTTGGTGGCTTTTGAAACAAATCTATGATAAAGGTTTGTTGTACAAAGGATATACTATTCAGCCTTATTCTCCAAAAGCAGGAACCGGATTGTCTTCTCACGAGGTAAATCAGCCTGGAGCTTACCGTGATGTTACCGATACTACGATTGTAGCACAGTTTAAAACACTATCGGAAACATTGCCTTCATTTTTACAAGGATTTGGAGACGTTCATATTTTAGCATGGACAACTACTCCTTGGACATTGCCATCAAACACAGCATTGACAGTTGGACCAAAAATTGATTATGTTTTGGTGAAAACCTTCAATCAATATACTTTCGAGCCAATAAATGTTGTTTTAGCAAAGAATCTGGTTGGAAAACAATTCGGAAAAGGATTTTTTGCCAGCACAGAGGAAGCGGATTTTGCAAATTTCAAATCCGGAGATAAAAATATCCCGTATACTATACTAACAGAAGCTAAAGGTGCCGATTTAGTAGAGATTCGTTACGAGCAATTATTGCCTTATACATTGCCTTACCAAAATGCGGAGAATGCATTTAGAGTAATTTCGGGAGATTTCGTAACTACAGAAGACGGAACCGGAATTGTACATACTGCCCCAACTTTTGGTGCAGATGATGCTAAAGTAGCAAAAGAAGCTAAACCGGAAGTTCCGCCAATGTTGGTTTTGGACGAAAGTGGTACAGCAGTTCCATTAGTAGATCTACAAGGGAAATTCACTTCGCACATGGGTGAGTTTGCCGGTAAATATGTTAAAAACGAATATTATGACGCCGGACAAGCTCCTGAGCGTTCTGTAGATGTTGAAATCGCTATTCGTTTAAAAGAAGAAAATAAAGCTTTTAAAGTAGAAAAATATGTTCACAGTTACCCTCACAGCTGGAGAACAGACGAACCGCTTTTATATTACCCGTTAGATTCCTGGTTTATTAAGGTGACTGATGTAAAAGATAGAATGTTCGATTTGAATGAAACTATTAACTGGAAACCTAAATCTACCGGTGAAGGACGTTTCGGAAATTGGTTGAAAAATGCCAACGACTGGAACTTATCTCGTTCTAGATATTGGGGTATTCCGTTGCCAATTTGGAGAACCGAAGACAAAAAAGAAGAAGTTTTAATTGGTTCTGTTGAAGAATTATACAACGCAATTGAGAAAGCTATTGAAGCCGGTTTTCAAAAAGAAAACCCATTCAAAGATTTCGAAATCGGGAATATGTCTGAAGCAAATTATGATTTAATCGATTTACATAAAAATGTAGTAGATCAAATTACGTTGGTTTCAGCTTCAGGAAAACCAATGAAACGAGAAAGCGATTTGATCGATGTTTGGTTTGATTCTGGTGCAATGCCTTATGCACAATGGCATTATCCTTTTGAAAATAAGGATAAAATCGACGAGAATAAAGATTTCCCTGCGAATTTTATCGCTGAAGGTGTAGATCAGACTCGTGGATGGTTTTATACGTTACATGCTATCGGAACTTTGGTTTTTGATAAAGTGGCGTACAAAAATGTAGTTTCAAATGGTTTGGTTTTAGATAAAAACGGACTAAAGATGTCAAAAAGTAAAGGGAATTCAATAGATCCTTTTACAACAATTAAAGAATACGGACCTGATGCCACACGTTGGTACATGATTTCGAACGCAAACCCTTGGGACAACCTGAAGTTTGATTTGGAAGGAATCGCTGAGGTTCGTCGTAAATTCTTCGGAACGTTATACAATACGTATTCTTTCTTTAGTTTATACGCCAATATTGATGGTTTTAAATACGCTGAAGCCGAAATTCCGTTAAACGAAAGACCGGAAATTGATCAGTGGATTATGTCTGAATTACATACGTTAATAAAATTTGTTGACGAATGTTACGAAGAATACGAACCAACAAAAGCAGCAAGAGCTATTTCTGACTTCGTTCAGGAAAACCTAAGTAACTGGTACGTTCGTTTGTGTCGTCGTCGCTTCTGGAAAGGCGAATATGCACATGATAAAATTGCGGCTTACCAGACACTTTATACCTGTTTGCTTACCATAAGTAAACTAAGCGCCCCGATCGCTCCTTTTTTCATGGATAAATTGTATCGTGATTTGACAGTTTCTACAGGATCTGAGCAATATGCCAGTGTTCACTTGGCTGAGTTCCCGAAATTTGTCGAAAACTTTGTTAATAAAACGTTAGAAAGCAAAATGCAGAAGGCGCAAACCATCTCCTCTTTGGTGTTGTCACTTCGTAAAAAGGAAATGATTAAGGTACGTCAACCTTTACAAAAGGTAATGATTCCGGTACTTGACGATAATCAACGTGCTGAAATTGAAGCTATTTCCGAGTTGGTAAAAGCCGAAGTAAACGTTAAAGAAATCATACTTTTAGATGATGCTTCAGGTATTTTGGTAAAACAAATTAAACCTAATTTTAAAGCTTTAGGACCACGCTTCGGTAAGGATATGGGTCTGATTTCTAAGGAAATACAAGGTTTTTCTGCCGATCAGATCAATCAGTTAGACAAGGAAGGGACGTTAGATATTGTTATTGCTGGAAATAACGTAACTTTATCATTAGAAGATGTCGAAATAACCTCACAAGATATCGAAGGATGGTTGGTTGCAAATTCAGGTGGAATAACAGTAGCACTTGATATAACAATCACCGAAGAATTGAAGAATGAAGGTATTGCGAGGGAATTGGTAAACAGAATCCAGAATATTCGTAAAGATTCAGGATTTGAGGTTACAGACAAAATTAAAGTTCAGCTTAAAAGAAGTGGTCTTTTGGAAGAAGCAATTCTGAAAAACGAAGCTTACATTAAGTCAGAAACATTAACAGATAGTTTGGTTTTTGTTGACGCTTTAGAAAACGGCACAGAAATTGAGTTTGATGATATTAAAACAACGATATTAATTTCAAAATAATATAAAAATGGTAGATGAAATTACAAGATACTCTGACGCCGATTTGGCAGAGTTCAAAGAGATAATCCAAAATAAAATACAAAAAGCACAAGCAGATCTTGATTTAATCAAAAGTGCTTATATGAACGACTTGAATAACGGAACAGATGATACTTCTCCTACTTTCAAAGCTTTTGAAGAAGGAAGTGAAACCATGTCTAAAGAAGCAAACTCTCAGTTGGCTATCAGACAAGAGAAGTTTATCCGTGATCTGAAAAATGCGTTATTCCGTGTCGAAAACAAAACATACGGTATCTGTAAAGTAACAGGAAAATTAATCGGTAAAGAAAGACTTAAAATTGTTCCTCATGCTACAATGAGCATCGAAGCCAAGAATTTACAGAGATAATATCTCAGATACTTAAAAATTAGCGCTCCTTTAGGAGCGTTTTTTTTATTTAATTGTTATTTTTGCCATCAAAATTTCATAAAATGTCATTACGAAAAGCGTATTTCCTTATATTTTTAGTTTTAATTGTGGATCAACTTTCTAAAATTTATGTAAAAACAAATTTTATTCTTGGTGAAGAAGTTGTTATTGCAGATTGGTTTAGAATTCATTTCATAGAAAATGAAGGAATGGCATGGGGAACAAAAATTCCGGGTGAATATGGAAAATTAATTCTGACTGTTTTTAGAATTTTTGCTGTATTCGGAATCGGGTATTGGTTGGCAGATGCAATTAAAAAACGTCATTCCAATTATTTGGTTGTAGCAATAGCATTGATTTTTGCCGGTGCAGCAGGAAATATCCTGGATTCTGTTTTTTACGGTGTAATTTTCGATGACAGTTCACATAACCTGGCTACTCTTTTCTCACCAGCACCATACGGTACATGGTTCCACGGTTTGGTGGTAGATATGTTTTATTTTCCAATCTGGGAAGGCAATTTGCCAACTTGGTTGCCAATCTTTGGAGGAAAGCATTTTATGTTCTTTAATGCTATTTTTAATGTGGCTGATGTAGCCATCTCAACAGGGGTTGGAATATTGTTGGTCTTTAATAAAAGAGCATTTCCTAAACACTAAGTTCTTTTGGAAGAATAGTGTTTTTAGGTTTCGAAAATTAATAGTGCTTTAAAAATGCTATTTTTGTCATACAAAAACTAAGCTTATGCAAAGTCCGTCTTTCTCCATTTATGATGCTTCTGCAGGTTCGGGAAAGACCTATACTTTGGTTAAGGAATACCTGAAGATTATTCTTTCCTCGCCAAAAAACGATGCCTATCGAAATATTTTGGCTATAACTTTTACCAACAAGGCAGTTCATGAAATGAAAAGCCGTATTGTAGGCAGTTTATCTGAGTTTACAAAAGAAATCCCTTCCGATAAAGCATCCGATTTAATGGAGGATTTGTCGAGAGAAACAGGGCTTTCGATCATCAGAATCAAAACAAAATCTCAAAATATCATTAAGCACCTGATTCATAATTATGCGGCTTTTGATATTTCTACTATTGATAAATTTACACATAAGGTAATTCGTGCTTTTGCACACGATTTGAATTTACCGATGACTTTTGAGGTTACTCTGGATACCGAGAATTTATTGGTAGAAGCTGTCGATGCCATTATTGCTCAGGCAGGGCAGGATGAAACGCTTACCAAATTACTTATTGATTTTACGATGGAAAAAACCGACGACGATAAGAGTTGGGATGTTTCGCGTGAAATTCTGGAAACCGGTAGGTTGGTTCTGAATGAAAATAACCGAAATGAAATTTTGCATTTTCAGGATAAGTCCATTGAGGAGTTTATCGCTATAAAAAAGAAAATGTCGGCTTTGTGTGCCGATCTGGAAAAAGAGAATGCGGAGTTTGCCGCCGAATTACTCGTTTTAATTGATAAAAACGGAATTGACTTGAAATCTTTTTCAAGAGGGACTTTTCCAAATCATCTCGAAAGTATTAAGGATGGGAAATTTAATCCAAAGAATAAAACCTTTCATGAGTTTGAGGATATTGCCATCAATAAAACGGCGAAAGACAAAGCAATAATCGAAAATCTTATTCCGGAATTGCTTCAAACGCTGGTTAAAATCTATAAAAACTTCGAGAAAAGAGATTTCTACAAAGCTTTTCTTAAAAATATTACGCCTTTATCATTACTGAATACCGTTAGTAATGAATTAGCCAAAATTCAATCCGAACAAAATATATTATCTATTTCTGAATTTAATGCGATTATTTATCGGGAGATTCAGAATCAACCGGCGCCCTTTATTTATGAGCGTCTGGGAGAACGGTACCGTCATTTTTTTATTGACGAATTCCAGGATACTTCAGAAATGCAGTGGCAAAACTTGATTCCGTTAATTGATAATGCGCTTGCTGGTCAGGACGATTTGGGAAATAAGGGTACTTTGATGATTGTTGGAGATCCCAAACAATCCATTTATCGCTGGAGAGGTGGTAAAGCCGAGCAGTTTATCGAATTGAGTAAAGGGGAAAATCCATTTAGCAATAAAGATCAAAAACTAGAGCATTTAGATACCAATTACCGCAGTTATAGTGAGGTAATTGATTTTAATAATGCTTTTTTTAAGTTGATTTCTGCTGAATTTTCAAATGAGGATTATAAAGATTTGTATGAGAATCATAGTTTTCAAAATGCAAATTCCAAAAAAGGAGGGTATGTCAATATCTCTTTTCTTCCTGTTGTTGAAAAAAGTGATTTTGCAGATGAAGAAGAAGTGGTCGAAAAATCAGATCTATATGTTTTGGCTACTTTAAATACAATTCAGAATGTAGTTCGGGAAGGTTTTGAGTATAAAGACATTGTGATTCTGACCCGTAAAAGGGGGCAGGGAATTGCGATTGCCAATTATTTGACAGAACAAAATATTCCGCTATTGTCTTCAGAAACACTGATGATTCAAAATGCAACAGAAGTGCGTTTAATAATTCATCTGTTGAAATACTTAAATAATAGCGCTGATTTAGAAGCAAAGGCTAATTTTTTGCATTTTTTAACGGGTACTTTAGAAACTGAAATACCGGTTCATGATTTTATTGCCCAGGGAATGAGTAAGAAATTTGAAAGTGATTTTGAAAACTGGCTTCTGACATTTGATGTCTCACTATCTTTCGAGAATATCAGAAAAAAATCCTTGTATGAGGCAGTTGAAATTATCATTTCAAAATTCGTTCTTCCAACCGAAGGGAATGCCTATGTACAGTTTTTTCTCGATATTGTTTTAGAACGTGATATTAGAAATCAGGCCGGAATAGCAGACTTTCTTAGTTTTTGGGAGAAAAATGGAGAGAAATTCAGTATCCCGTCTCCCGAAGGAAATAATGCCGTTCGGATTATGACTATTCATAAATCGAAAGGATTGGAATTTCCGGTTGTTATCATGCCGTTTGCGGAAGAAGATTATAACAGAAAGCCAAAAGACAAGCTTTGGTTAGATGCTGAAGAGGAAAATTTGGGGGTTCCAAAAGCGCTAATTGACAATAGTAGTGCTGTTGAAGGGTTTGGTGAAAGTGCTTCGGCTGTTTTTAATTTGAAAAAACAAGAAGAATTACTTGATAACATCAACGTTTTGTATGTGGCATTAACACGTGCCGAAGAGCAGCTTTATGTTATTTCGCAGTCTTTAAAAGAGCGGAAGGATGGAGAGTTCCCAAGTAATATGGCTTCGTTTTTTATAAAATATCTGATTCATAAAGGGATTTACGATCCGGAAAAATTAGAATATGATTTTGGAAATAAGAAGAAACTTTCGCCCTTATCAAAAAAGGCAGATTTAGTTCGAACGATTCCAATGATTTCTGAGGTTTTAGATCCGAAGAATATAAAAATTGCGCAACGCGAAGCGCTCATGTGGGGTACGCACCAACAAGAAGCAATCTCCTATGGAAATGTAGTCCATGAAATCTTAGCTTTTGTTAAGGATAAATCAGATATTGATCTGGCAGTTGTAAAAGCAATGGAGAATGGTCTGGTAACTTTTGATCAGTCTGAAAAAGTATTGTTGACGCTTCAGGAAATTGTAAATCATCCTGAGTTGACCATATACTTTGATGGGAAAGATAAGATTTTGAATGAGCAAACAATTGTTCAGAAGGAGGGTAAGATTTTAAAACCGGATCGTGTAGTGCTGACAAAGAGCAAAGAAGCTTATCTTTTAGATTATAAAACGGGGGCTGTTAATACGAAATACACCAGACAAATTCAGGAATATCAGGATGCAATCGAGGATTTGGGCTATAAAGTGTTAAAAAAAGCACTGGTGTATATAGGAACAGCTGTCGATGTGGTAAATTTGTGATAAAATTAATCAGTTGTTAATAGCTTAATTAGGGTTAAGTTGTTAATTTTTAACATATTAAATAAATAAAAATGTACGGAAAAATAAAAGAACATTTGCAAAGTGAGTTGCAAACTATTGAAGAAAATGGAATTTTTAAGAAAGAACGTATAATTACTTCAGCTCAGGATGCTGAAATTACAATTTCAACAGGTGAAAAAGTTTTGAATTTTTGTGCCAACAATTATTTAGGCCTTTCTTCGCATCCAGAAGTGGTACAAGCGGCTAAAGACGCTATGGATACACATGGTTTTGGAATGTCGTCTGTTCGTTTTATTTGCGGTACGCAGGATATTCATAAAACATTGGAGAAAAAGATTGCTGATTTTTATGGTACAGAAGATACTATTTTATATGCAGCGGCTTTTGATGCAAACGGAGGTGTTTTTGAGCCGTTGTTGGGAGAAAATGATGCAATTATTTCAGATAGTTTAAACCATGCTTCTATTATAGATGGTGTTCGTTTGTGTAAAGCGGCCCGTTATCGCTATGAAAATAGTAACATGGAAGATTTAGAACAACAGTTGATTAAGGCTAATGAAGCCGGAGCTCGTTTTAAACTAATTGTTACTGACGGTGTATTCTCTATGGATGGTCTTGTGGCGCCATTGGATAAAATCTGTGACTTGGCAGACAAATACGATGCTATGGTTATGGTTGATGAATGTCATGCTGCAGGATTTATCGGAGCAACTGGTAAAGGTACTCTTGAGGCAAAAGGAGTTATGGGAAGAGTTGATATTATAACCGGAACCCTTGGTAAAGCATTAGGTGGAGCAATGGGAGGTTATACTACCGCTAAGAAAGAAATTATTGAATTGCTTCGTCAACGATCAAGACCTTATTTGTTTTCAAATTCACTTGCACCGGCTATTGTTGGGGCTTCTATTAAGGTTTTTGAGTTGTTAGAAAAAGATACTTCACTAAGAGATAAGTTAGAATGGAATACAAATTATTTTAAAGAAGGTATGAAAAATGCCGGATTTGATATCATAGATGGGGATTCAGCGATCGTGCCGGTAATGTTGTATGATGCTAAATTGTCACAGACTATGGCTAATGAACTTTTGAAAGAAGGGATTTATGTAATCGGATTCTTCTTTCCTGTTGTACCGAAAGAAAAAGCAAGGATCAGAGTGCAACTTTCGGCAGCCCATACTAAAGAGCACTTGGACAGAGCGATAAAGGCTTTTGAAGTTGTCGGAAAAATGTTAAAAGTTATATAATTACCACATTGGCCGAATTTTTGTAGGTTTTTTTTAACATTTCATTTTGTATTTAAAAAATTTGGTGTTACTTTTGCTTGTAATTAACTAAATTGTAATTAAAAAAAATTAAGTATGAAACATCTTAACAAACTTTTAGTTGCTGTGATGATGGTGATGGGTTTAAGTTCTCACGCGCAAGACAGTAACAATCCATGGGCTATCTCTTTTGGAGTTAATGCCGTTGACACTAGAACTAGTGCTGGTGGAGGTAATGGTTGGATCAACCAACACTTTTCTCAGCCATTCGCTGTAAAAGACAACTGGAATATCCTTCCTTCTTTGTCTTACATCGGAGTGTCTAAATATGTTGGTAGTGGTTTCTCAGTTGGTTTACAAGGTTCTGTAAACAAAATTGATAAATACGTTACTTTTAGCCCAACTGCTCCTGGACACGATTCAAGAGGTATGCTTGTAACTAATCCTGGTGATTTGATGTATTATGGAATTGATGCTACTATTAAATATAGCTTCCAAGAATTAATCAAATCTAAAGTAATCGATCCTTCGTTAACTGTAGGTGGTGGTTATGTTTTCTTAGGAGACAGTAGCTACGGAACTGTTAACCCAGGTGCTGGTGTTACTTTCTGGTTTACTGATGCTATTGGTTTAGAGCTTGCTACTAAATACAAATGGTCAGTTTCTGGAGATAGAGAAGATGCTTCTGGTACTCCAGATGCTCCATCTCACTTCCAACACACTGCTGGTCTTGTTTTCAAATTTGGAGGTAAAGATACTGACGGTGACGGAATCTATGACAAAGACGATGCTTGTCCAGATGTTGCTGGTTTAAAACAATTCAACGGATGTCCTGATACTGATGGAGACGGAATCGTTGACGCTAGTGATGCTTGTCCAGATGTTTTTGGTTTAGCTGCATTAAACGGATGTCCTGATACAGACGGAGACGGAATTGCTGATAAAGATGATGCTTGTCCAGATGTTGCTGGTTTAGCTGCTTTAAAAGGTTGTCCTGATACTGATGGAGACGGAATCGCTGATAAAGATGACAAATGTCCTACAGTTGCTGGTCCAAAAGAAAACGGTGGTTGTCCTTTCTTAGATGCTGACAAAGATGGTGTAGCAGATAAAGATGATGATTGTCCTACAGTTTACGGTCCTGCTAGTAACAGAGGATGTCCAGAAGTAACTACTGAGGCTTTAGAAGATCTTAAAGTTCAAGCTAGAGCGGTATACTTTAACTCAGGAAAAGCTACTTTCAAAACAGGAGACAAAGAAACTCCAGCTAGATTAGATGCAATTAAAGAAATCCTTAAAAACTATCCAAACGCGAAATTCAGCATTGAAGGACACACAGATAGTACAGGTTCTGCTAAAATCAATGACAAACTTTCTCAAGAAAGAGCTGACGCTGTATTAAACGCGTTAGTTGAAAGAGGAGTTAACAAAGAAAACTTAGAATCTAAAGGTTTTGGATCTTCTCAACCAGTTGCAAGTAACAAAACTGCTGCAGGAAAAGCTCAAAACAGAAGAACTGAAATTAAACACATTGGTTCTAAATACCAAGGTAAACTATAATTTACAGTTTAAAATAAATACTAAAAGCCATTCTTAATTGAATGGCTTTTTTTATTTTTATCAAATGATAAATACTTCCTTTCTCGAAAAAATAGCAACCGTTATCATTCAGGATTATTCCCATAAACTGGCAGAGACGACTATTATTTTGCCTAATAAAAGAGCAAAGGTTTTTTTAATTGAAGCCTTAAAAAACGAAACTTCCCATACGATCCTTTCTCCGGATATAATTAGTATTGAGGATTTTGTGCAAGATGTTGCCGCTATTCGGTCTGTTGATTCAATCGAATTGCTCTTCGAGTTCTACGAAGTGTATCTTTCTATTACAGAAAAGCAACATCAACAGTCATTCGAGTTATTTGCCAACTGGGCAAAAACACTTCTTCAGGATTTTAATGAAATTGATCGTTACTTGTTAGAGCCCTCTCATGTTTTGTCTTATCTGAACGATATTGAAGACATTAAAAAATGGGGGATAGAAGTAGAGAACAAAACCAAACTTTTAGAAAATTATATTGATTTCTGGAAATTACTACCGTTGTATTATGAGTCTTTATACAATCATTTGCTCAATAAGAGTATTGGATATCAAGGCTTGATTTACCGCGAAGCAGTCCATAATTTAAATCATTTTTCGAATACAACTGCAGGACGCAGTTTTCTTTTTGCGGGATTCAATGCTTTAAATGCGGCTGAAGAAAAAATCGTGCAACATCTTTTGGCTTTAGATCAAGCCAGAATTTATTGGGATGTAGACCAAGTCTTTCTCAATGATCCTTACCACGATGCCGGACTTTTTGTGCGCCGTTTTAAAGAAAATTGGAAACACTATAAAGCAAATCCTTTTGAGTGGATTGTTGATGATTTTTCTCAATCAAAAAACATTCAGGTTATTGGAACTCCAAAAACAATTGGCCAGGCTAAATTAACGGGAAGCATTATTGAGCGTATAATTGCAGAAAATCCAACAACATCTCTCGATAAGGTGGCTGTTGTTTTAGGCGAAGAGAATTTGTTGATCCCGGTTTTATATGCATTACCATCTTCTGTTGGTGCTTTGAATATTACGATGGGGTATTCGAGTAGAAACAATCCTTCACAAATATTGATCGCAAAATTGTTTAAAATGCATACGAATGCACTTTCCAGAAAAGGAGAGAGTTATGTTTTTTATTATAAAGATGTGCTGGATGTTTTAACGCATCCGCTAGTAGAGCCGTACGCAAGTGCAGGTAATTTGGTTAAGATTATAAAAGAGAACAATTATACTTTTATTACCCATAACAGATTGTTTGAACTGAATCCTAAAGTATCCGATCTTTTTAAATTGCTATTTCAAAAGTGGGAAAACGGATCCATTGCTGTTCTCGAGAATATATCGACACTTTTGCTTGTTATAAAAAAGAATTTCAGCAATGATAATGAAGAGGAGAAGATAGCGAAAGCCTTTGTTTTTGCGATTTTTAAAGTGATCAATAAGTTGATTAGTTATTATGCTAAACACAAACATATTGACAACATTGATACGTTGTATGCGATTTATAAACAGGTAATTGATGTGGCGGAGGTCTCGTTTGAAGGAGAGCCTTTAAGAGGATTGCAAATTATGGGAGTCCTGGAAAGTCGTGTTTTGGATTTTGATACCGTAATTGTAACTTCTATGAACGAAGGTAAATTTCCTGCTGGTAAATCTCAAAATTCATTTATTCCATATGATGTTAAAAAGGAATTGGGATTGCCAACTTTTAAAGAAAAGGACGCTATTTATACCTATCACTTTTATCATTTACTGCAAAGGGCTAAAAATATTTACCTGATTTACAACACAGAGAATGATGGTTTAGATGCAGGAGAACGCAGTCGTTTTATAACGCAATTGGAAGTAGAAAAACAAGTCAAGCACAATCTTACTTTTGATATCTACAATCCGGTTTTGCCTGCGATGGCCAATACGCCAATGGTGGTTCCGAAGTCAGAGGCCGTTTTGGAGCGATTAAAAGAGATTGCGGTGAACGGGTTTTCTCCTTCGGCTTTGACGAGTTATATTCGAAATCCGATTGAATTTTACTTTCAAAAAATTCTGAGAATCAGGGAGGTTGAGGAAGTAGAAGAAAATATTGCCTTAAATACACTTGGAACTATTATACATGAGACTCTGAAAGCTTTGTATGATCCTTTTGTCGGGCGATTAATTTCAGAAATTGACATTAAGAATTGCTTTAAATTGTTGGATGAGGAAGTATTAAAACAGTTCAAAGTAGTTTATAAGGAAGGGGAGATTAAGAAAGGACGTAACCTCTTGGCGTTTGAGGTAGCCAAACGGAATGTTTCGAATTTTCTGAAAATGGAATTGGATTTAATCTCAAATGGAGACCAAGTTCAGATCATTGCTTTAGAAAAAACATTTGAACGCCAACTGCAGCATCCCGCTTTGCCATTTCCGGTTTTGATTAAAGGAAATGTAGACAGGATTGAGTTGCGTAACGGAAAAATCAGAATCATTGATTATAAGACAGGAAAAGTGGAAAAAGCCAGTGTGGTGCTGAAATCATGGAATGGATTGACACAAGAGCTTAAAAACGATAAAATCATTCAGGTGTTGGCCTATGCGTTTATGTTTGAAACGGAAGCAAAAGAAATTCCGATCGAAGCAGGAATAATTTCCTTTAAAAACCTGAAGTCGGGTTTTTTACCCTTCGGTTTTAAAGAAGATAAAGAATTGACGACAACTGTTTCAAAAGAAATACTTGCCAGTTATTTAGAAGAGATTGTTGTGTTGTTGAAAGAGATTTTTGATGTGACTATTCCTTTTGAAGAGAAAATAAACTAGTTTTTTTGGAACGATAAAAAGAAATAGAATTCTGTTAAAAGTCTTTAGTCATTTACAAAATTGCAATACAGCTAAGTAGTTTTTCTCTTATAAAAGCGATAAAAGGCTTTTTGAGGATGCAATAGTCTCGAAAACAAGAGTTTTGTAATTGAGTTTTATGAAGTAAAATTCTATAATTTCAAGAATATATGTTGTTTTTACCGAATTTATTTACAGATGCTGTTTTTATAAGAATCAAATTATAAACTATAAACAAAAGTGATTCAGTGTGTTATGATTACTGGAGAAAAAGAATAACTTTGCCGAAATTTTTAAAAGAAATTTTACAAATTATACTTTTTGCCCCCACGAAAAGAAGAAAAAGGCTGTTTCGATATCTCGAAATGGTCTTTTTTTATTTCGTTCTTTTAAATTGTTAAAGAAAATGCGAGAGTACTATTTTTAGTTCTTCTTTATTTTCAATTGGGCTCATATGTCCGTCTTCAAAAGAAACCAATTCTGCGGTGGTGTCTTCAACTTGAGAAATAGTCTCTTCGTAATTTAAAACAGGATCTTTTTTTCCTAAAACCAACAGAACCGGAAAAAGATTTTTTTGTAAAAGTGTCTCTCTGTCTTTTCTGATTTTCATTCCTTCCAGTGAGGCTATGATTCCTTGTAAAGGTGTTTTTAAAGCATGAAGTTTAGCACGTTCAATTTCTTTAGTGAATTTAGTTCTGTTGTTTTCACTAAATAAATTGGCGATAGCTAAACTTACAAAAGCGATGTAATTCTGTTTAACTGCTTTTATAGCACGGCTTCTGTTTGTTTTCTTTTCCGGACTGTCTTCTCGGGCAGTTGAATTTATTAATACTAGCTTTTTGATAGCAGCGGGATACAATTCGGCGAAAGCCAGACCTACATAACCTCCCATAGAATGACCGAGTATCGTAGCTTTTTCAATTTTTAGATGAGCTAAAACTTCCTGAACAACATGTGCATTGTCTTCCATCTCGTGTATATATCCCAAACAATCGGATTGGCCATGGCCTAACAAATCAATTGTAATAACACGATACTGATCTGTAAAAAAAGAAACATAATCTTTCCACATGGTTTTATTTTCAAGAAAGCCGTGAAGGAATACAATTGCGTTTCCTTGTCCGTTATCAGTATAAGATATAGTGGTGTTTTTGTATAGAAGATTTCTCAAGACTCTGAAGATGTGAATGAGGTGCAAAATTAGAGTTTTATCGATGGACTTCAAAAAGTATTGTGTTTCATTTTTGTTAATATGCTTTAAAAGCAATAGGGACATTTTTAGCTTTTTATGTTGGTTTTGGTAGTACGGGGTAGTGTGTTTTGTGAATTTTAGCGCAAAGAAATATTCCCTTATTTTAAATTAGTCTTAATTATGTTTGAAATTAATTTAATTTATATAATTTTGCGCTCTATTATATTTTATAAGAATGGCAGAATTTAGTGATTTGAACACCAAAATATTATTTGAAACCGAAAAAGGATACAGTTATCAATGTGATTTGACTAATAGCATAGTCATCAACTTTGTAGATACCGTATCTCATTATAAAATTCAGGACTTTTTGATTTTTCAAAGAAAGGTCAACAACGTTGATATTCTGAATATGCTTTATGATTTGTCTGATCAGTCTGATGCGCAGTTAATAGAAACTACAAAAAGAAATTTCTCTAGAAATCTTACCATTTGCGAAATAGTACAACTTAGAGAACTATTAAATGGAACCAAATTTACGTTGAACCTGCACTCTATGCTTTGCAGTGTTTTGACGGCTGATCTTGTCTAACGTTTACTTAGAATAAATCCATATTTATTGACGTCTAGTGTTGGTGGTTTTAATTTTTGTAATTTTACACGTATAAAAATTAAAGGTCATGAAAGATTTATTAAGAACAAGTTCTTCCTTAGTTGAAGGAATAGAGAAAATACTAAACTTACAATCAAAAATAGAGAGCGATGCTTCTAATAAATATTTAGCTATGGCAGCATGGTTGGATAGAAATGGTTTTGCGAATACGGCATCACATATGTATAAGCAAGCGGAGGAAGAAAGAGAGCATTTCCTTAAAGTTTTTAAATACATCACTGACATGGGCGGGATTGCAATCACGCCAACTGTTTCTGAAGTTCAACAAGAGTTTGCTTCTTTTAAAAATGTATTTGAAATTGCTTTGCAAAATGAAATTGCAGTTACTCAAGCAGTAAACAAAGTGATTGCAAAATGTAGAGCTGAGAACGATTATGCTACAGAAAACTTTATGATGTGGTATGTTGTAGAGCAAAGAGAAGAAGAGAAAAATGCAAGAAGAGCTTTAGAGCTTTTTGAGTTAATCAATGAAAATGACGCAGCCGGTAAATTTGAACTGGATTTGCAGATTTCAAAAATTGGATAAACTTCAATTTATAAGTTATAAAAAGCCCTTAATGATTTAAAATGTCATTTTAAGGGCTTTTTTGTTTTAAGCGACTAAGAGCGCAATAAATTTATATTGGTTTAATGTTTTGTGGTCAAGCCTAAAGACAGCGAAGAATTAAAAATCTCGCAGAGTCGCAAAGCCGCAAAGCTGCAAAGTTAAAAAAGGTTAAACGCTCTGATTGTTACTTTCAATGTAGGAGATTGTTAATGGAATATTTAATGGGTATTACGTTTTTTGTAGCACCCTAATATTTACAATTTTACCCTATCCTGTCATTTCGAGCGAAGTCGAGAAATCGCACTCGCAAATCGACAAAGATTAATTCTTTTCTTTACGGAATATCTTGTGTGATTTCTCGACTTCGCTCGAAATGACAAACTGAGAGTGTACTCTGTAAATTTGGCGTTTTTTTAGACAAATTAAATTTTTACATTCAATTTTTTACTTCCCCACAACTTTAGGGCTTGATTCCTTTTGCAGATGCTCTTACTTATTGAAAAATTAGTAAGCCCAAAAGATTCGTTTAATCTTTATGTTGAAGAAAAAGTATTTTTTGAAAACAGAAACGGCTCACATTTCTGAGAGCCGTTTGTAGTTTTTTATGATTTTAAAAAGGAATTAATTTCCAGGAAGTACTTTTCTCTGGCATCGAGCCAGCCATAATGTTTGGAATGCTCGAGTAAAATTAATTTTGAATTGGGGAATGTTTTATTTGCAATTTCTCCAATTTTATTGCTGATGATGTCTTCTTTTCCCTGAATGACCAAAACCGGATTTTTGAAATTTTTCAATTTTGTTTTGCAATCAAAATTCATTTTTTGCATGTCACCCCATAATAATCCGTTTATTGTCGAGTTGCCTTGTGTTAATCTTTCGGCAATGATCGGGGCGTATTTCTGGTCGTAAACATAAGCGGGAGCCATTGCTCTTCCTCTTCCAATTCTTGCGGTATAAGAAGTGTCTCCTTTTTCGATTTTGTCATTCCAGTAATTCAGAGAATCTTTTTGAGTTTGATTTAATCCAGCTTCAATAAGGTTAGCGCTTTTTAATAAAGTTAAATCCACACCGCCGGACGATGATAAAATTAATTTATCAATGCTATTTGGGTAGATCGTTGCATAATAAGAAGCTAACATTCCTCCAAAAGAATGTCCGAGAATGTTCCATTTTTTGATTTTAAGCTGTTTTCTCAGTGATTCAATATCATCGGCCATTAATCGCATCGAAATGGTCGTAGCATCCAATTTTACCAATTTCGATTTTCCGGTTCCTCTTTGATCGTAAATAATCGTTTCCTGATTTTCAGACAAAGTTTTTGCCATAGCTTCAAAACCATTACTGTTCATTCCGGGGCCACCGTTAATAATTAAAAGAGGTTCGCCTTTTCCGAATGTTTTGTAATACGTTAAACTGGCGTCGTTGTTCTTTGCAAAGCCTTCGGTTTGAGCGAAAGTTTTGCTAAGAAGGAGCAGAAAAGTAAATAGAAAAATCCTTTTCATTTTGTAATTATGAGTTCATCAAACTTTCAATTTCATCCGCCTCAATTGGAATATTGCGCATTAAGTTGAAAGGTTCTCCTTTTTCCTGAACTACAACATTGTCTTCCAATCTGATTCCGAAACCTTCTGCCGGAATGTAGATTCCCGGTTCAACTGTAAAAACCATATTGGCTTTCATTGGCTCATGAAGCAAACCATAATCGTGCGTGTCCAGTCCCATGTGGTGAGAAGTTCCGTGCATGAAGTATTTTTTATAAGCTGGCCAGTCCGGATTTTCGTTTTGAACATCGGCTTTGTCAATTAGACCTAAACCAAGTAATTCAGAAGTCATGACTTTACCAACTTCAATATGATATTGTTTCCAAAGTGTTCCCGGAGTAAGCATTTTGGTTGCCTCATTTTTGACTCTCAAAACAGCATTGTAAACTGCTTTTTGTCTGTCGGTATATTTTCCTGAAACCGGAATTGTACGTGATAAGTCACTTGAATAGTTAGCGTATTCTGCTGCGACATCCAATAAAATCAAGTCACCGGCTTTACATTGTTGGTTGTTTTCGATATAATGCAACACATTTGCATTATTGCCTGAAGCGATAATTGGGGTGTAAGCAAAACCTTTAGAACGATTACGGACAAATTCGTGAATCAATTCGGCTTCGATTTCGTATTCTGTAACATTTGGTTTTACAAACGAAAGCAATCTGCGGAAACCTAGTTCTGTAATATCGCAAGCTTGCTGAATCAAATCGATTTCTTCGCTTTCTTTTATCGAACGTATGCGTTGTAAAATCGGATTACTTTTTGCTACCTGATGTGCAGGGTATTTTTCTTTCCACCATTTTACAAAACGGGCTTCACGAGTTTCTGTTTCAACAGCTGCACGATAATGTTCGTTGGTGTTAATGTACATGGTATCGGCATACGTCATCATTTCGTTCAACACTTTATGAAAATCCTGTAACCAATAAACCGTTCTGATTCCTGAAACCTGAAATGCACGTTCTTTGGTTAATTTTTCACCTTCCCAAATGGCGATGTGCTCGCTGGTTTCTTTAAGGAAAAGGATTTCTTTTTGGTTTTCGTAAGGAGCATCCGGGAATAAAAGTAAAATACTCTCTTCCTGATCAACACCACTCAGATAAAAAATATCTCTGTGTTGTGCAAAAGGCAGTGTACTATCGGCACTAACAGGGTAAATGTCATTGGAATTAAAAACGGCAACAGAATTAGGTTTCATTTCTGCCGTGAATTTTTTGCGATTTTTTACAAAAAGAGCGCTGTTTATTTGGTGATATTTCATAGTAGTATTGTTTTTTGTACTTCGAATTTCAAAATTACTACTTTTTGAAGAAGCAGCACAAAATTGGTTTATTAAAGTTTTCTTATTCTTTGGATTGATGATAAAGTGAAAGCTTTTTTGATGCAGATTGCAGGTGCTGTTAAAACAGAGTGAGTTTTTACGATTTTTTTTAATAAACCATATAAGTAATATAGGAGATATAAGTTTTTCTTTAAATGAACTTACATCACTTATGTGGTTATGAAATTTCCGTTTTTGGGCATTGTGAGAGAAAATTACTGTTTAAAATAGTTTGTCAATTGTGGTGTTTTGTATCTTGGCCCTATAAAACAAGCAGAAAATTAGTTAATTTCTGTTTGCTGTAAATTACTTTAGGAAAGATGAAAGAATTGAATCCGAAAATAAAATATCATTTAATAGTAGGTCTGCTCATAGCCTTATGGATTTTTATTTTCGCCTTTATCATAAAACCTTTTGATGATGGGACTCTAAATTTTCGATTATGGCTTTTAATAAGTTTTGGCTTTAGCTTGTTGGCCTTTTTATGTTATGCTGTTCTCGCTGTTCTTCAAAAAATAGTTTACCAGAAATCAGCAAAATGGAATATTGGATTAGAAATAGCAAGTATTATCTTTTTTTATCTGATCTATCTTATAGGTATTTTCGCCTACTATAAAAGTCCAATTTTAAACGGAGGATATAGTTTTACTGCGTTCTTTTCAATAATATTTCTCAAAGTAGCGCTAATTCTAACTCCTGTACTTATCCTTGCCAGAAGATATCTGATTAAACTGATTCCTATAAAAGAAGACATTTTAATTATTAAAGGAGAGAATAAGCTGGATATTCTGAAAATCAGGAAGGCTGATTTGGTCTGTATTTCGAATGCTCAAAATTATGTCGAGATTTTTTATATCGAAAATGCTAAACTTCATTCCAAATTGATTCGTTCTTCACTTAAAAAAGTACAGGAAGATTTTGCTTTTTTGGTTCAAATCCATCGTTCACATTTAATAAATCCATCGCATTTTAAATCTTGGAAGGATCAAAATACGATTGTACTTACGCAAATTGAACTCCCGGTTTCTAAAAATTATAAAGAAACTTTACGGGCCTTACAATTTCGTACCTAAAAAGATGTGTTTTGTACCTAAGTCAATGCTGGAGGCATGTTCAGAAGTTTTTCATTTTAGTTTTGTCTCATCAATTTTAAAACTTAATTATGAAAACAAAACACATTTGCCTACTTGGATTGCTATTTTTTCTTATCAGTTATTTTTTCTTTTCTAAGATTTTACCAAATTTTCAAGAACCAATCGATTTTCCGCATTGGTTTAATTTAATTGGAGCCTGTTTGTTGCTCTCGTTTAATGATATGTTTCCGAAGAACAAAATAAATTCGGTTGCAACAGTTGTGACTACGTTAGGGGTTATTGCTCACGTTGGTCTTTGTACAATTGACTTTATCATGTCAAGTTTCGGGAATAACGAGCTCGCCAAAGAAGCATTAAGTCACCAGATAAGTACGACACCATCTATTCTTTATCCTTTTGTGATTGTGGGACCATCTTTACTTTTTATTGGATTGGCTATACATGCATTGAATTTTGTTAAAACAAATAGGAAGGGTTCTTTAATGGTGATCCTTGCTGCGCCTGCAATAGGTTTTTCGTTTTTTGTATTAAAAGATGGTGTTTGGATGTTGTTGAGTTGTGTGGTTTTTGTTTTGGGGCTAACATTGCTTCTTTGTAGGAATGATAGTGTAAAAATGAGTTGAAATCTATATATTTGAATTTTTAACGGGCTTTTTAAGCTGCAAATCCATATTGCTAAATTTATGAATAAGATTCTTGTCCTACTTGTTTTGTTTATTTCGTTTAATCTCTCTGCACAAGACAGTATTAAATTTGACAAGAAATTTGTGCAATGTGAGGATAAATGGGTGGTTTTTGAGGCAGATAGTACAGGTGCTTATCCTTACGGTTTTATATACATAGATGCAGATGCGGGATTAACGTTGGACTATGCGGGAACTTTTAAAATTGAGTCCGGTAATAAATTTATTTCGGAAAAAACAGAAGTGAAGAGTTCCATAAAGTATAGATTACAACCTAATAACAATATAGTAGCAGTTCTTCCTGAATCAAAGTTTGCTGAATTAAATATTGAGAAAACTCCAGATTGGCTTAAACATTATAAAGTAGGTGAGGGTTCAGTTGACCGACTTTATAAGTGGGGTTATATGTATAATGGCTGGGGAGAGTGCGAAAAAGCGCTGGATTATCTTGAGAAGGCCAAAGTAATTAATCCTGAGTATAAAGGTCTTCTGGTAGAATTGGCCTTTTCTTATAATTGTCTGAAACAATATCAGAAAGCAGTAGATGTTTTGGAGATTGCTCTAAAGAAAGAGCCGCTTGATGCTTATACGAATAAAGAGTTAGTTTATGCGGAAACTAAAAATGGTAATCTTCAAGAGGCTGAAAAGGTATGTCGTAAAGTCTTTAAAGAGTGCAAGGATAAAACTTATAACTCTGAAAATGCCTATAATGTGTTGCAAGCCTACTATTTGAAAAAAGAAATTAAAAACTTCAATAACTGGTTTCAAGAGGTAGAATCGTATTTAATGAATGACCAAAGATTTAAGCCTTTGGTTGAGAAAATGAAAAAGGAATTGGGGCAATAACAACGGTATTCTATAGCTTTAAATTGAAAAAACATCTAAAATACTTCATTTACCTCTTTCTGGCTCTTGCTGTGATTGCTACTGACTGTACTTTAGATTCTCAATCAAAATCTGCGGATTATTATCAATCGTCCTATGTAATTTTAAGAAAAGAACTAGCGGTTAGAAATCTTCGATTATACAAATTTGGCCAACTAAAATCAATTGGAAAAGCTTCGTTTCCAATACTTTTAAATTTTGTTCCCATTAAAGAAGCATCTGGTTTTCAAACTCGGGTTCTTTTAAGATTATGTGCACATCTTCATCAAAACATAAATTCATTTATAAAACAGTCCGTTTTTGTAAATGAAATAAATATTTCAAGACATTTCGATACAAGTTTATACAGCGCTTAAGATTTTTTAAGCATTTATGCTGCTCAGAGCATAAGATGATATCATAATGTCTAATCATTAATCATTTACAAAATGTATAAACAAAATAAAACACGTTTAGAGCAATCTAAGCGACCACTTCATTGGATAAAACGAAAACTCCTTTTAGTAATGACCGCCTTCATGTTAGGAATGGCAAACGGGATGCACACAGAGGATACAAGAATTAAAGGCAATCAAAATTATACGGAACAGCATAAAAAAGACTAAGAATTTTGGATGATTTGTCATTTCGAAGAATGAGAAATCGCACAAGAAACGCTACACAGAAAGCCGCTACTCTTTGTCGAATTACTGGAGTGATTTCTCTACTTCGTTCGAAATGAACAAACTATACCGTATATTTTACCCTTTTCGAGTTTCAGGATTCAAGTTTCAAGTTTCAAGTTTCAAGTTTTGGACTATTGCTTACTGTTTTTGGGATCATCACAATTCTGTCATTTCGAGCGAAGTCGAGAAATCACACACGTTGATCCGTTTCTATTTTCCACAATTTGTCATACTGAGGAACGAAGGATCTTCACAAGTAATTCCGTGAAGTGAAGTTAAGCGGTATGGATTCGGCAAACGTAGATCCTTCGTTCCTCTACTATGACAAACTGTACGGAGTTTTTTGTATGACTTCTCGACTTCGCTTGAAATGACAAAACAGGCGAATTGTGTCGATTAACGCAAGTAAGATATAGACGAACAATAGAATAGTAGCATAAAAAAACCGAAGCGTTAAAACTTCGGTTTTTTTTATAAGCCACAAATTGGAATTTAAAAATATTGGAATTTTATTAATCCTCCCACTTATAATAACGAGCCCCAATCAAATTAGGGATTTCTTTTTCGATTCGATCCAGAACCCATTCTTGTTTGGGTGTTCTGATGCTTGCTTTTTGTTCTTTTTTGTGAAGTCTTTCGTAAGTTTCAAAATCAATTTCTACACTTTCAGTTAAGTTTTCAAAAAGTTTGGTTTGGCTTAAAGCCGATTGCCATTCGGGTTGAATGGTTCCTTCAAAAACTTTAGATTTAGAGCCGCTTCCGTAGGCTAAGAATCCGAATTTAGTTCCGGAAATATCTTTTTTGGTGTCATAAAAATGCGCCAAAGTCGATAGTAATCCCATGAAAATAGAACCTGTGTAAAGATTTCCGATTAAAGAAGAAGCCAATTCTGCGGGTTGCAATTTTTCGGTTACAAATTTTTTGTAGTCCTCTGATTTTCCAACCTCTTTAATTTTGTTCTGATAATCTGCTGGCTGGATGTCATCAGCTATAATTTTTTCGGCACTGTCTAAAGCATAAATTTCAGATAACATTCGGCGTCCCTGAAAAGAATAAGGCAAGTGCATTATGATACTGTGCCAGGTATTGTATAAAGTTTCGGTAGTGTTTTTTAATTTTTTGAATGAAAAGTAGGCAGTACGCGTACGATCCATATAACACTGATTCGAATACTGACCGTCAAAAACCGGTTGGTCTTTGTGGATTTCGATTTCGGCTTCTAAATTATCAAACCAAGGGTCGTTGTTTTCGTTCTGTGCAATTGTTTCTTTCGAAATGCTTCGGTATGGCTTGAAAAAGTCAAAAACGCCTTTTGTACTTGTGGCCCAATTTTCATTAAAAGCAATAATTCTTGGGTTTGAAGTTACCAACATGGCCAAAGCTCCGGCGCCTTGTGTGTATTCTCCAGTGGAGTTTAAATCGTATTTGGCAAAATCAGTCGTAACTACAATTGCTTTTTTGGTCGGATTCAGTTTTACAAAGTCAATACAATTTTGCAAAGCGTCAACACCACCAATACAAGCAAACGTAAAATCGACAACATCACATTCGGCTAAAGAATCTTCACCAAACTTTTGTTCCATTAAAGCAATCAGGAAAGAACTGATGGGTTTTGAACTATCGATTGCACTTTCGGTTCCGACATAAATCCGGCTGATCTCGTTTAGGTTTATTTGATTTTCGGTAATTAGTTTTGTTAAAGCGTTAGCTCCAAAAACTACTGCATCCTGGTGTGCATCCGGTAAAGTCATTTTGATTAACCCAAGTCCTTTTTCTAATTTTTCGGGTTCTATATTTCTGGCGGTTGCCAAAGTTTTGATAGGTAAATGTATGTTGGCTACATCAAAAGAAATAGCGTCAATTCCTGTTTTCATTCTCATTTTTTTTGAAGCCGATAAAGGTAAAATTATGCTCTTAGAATTCTGTTGTTTTAAAGCAATAAAATTAGCGCCTCCTATATTTTTGAGGAAAACAAGTCAAAAAGTACTAAAAAATAGCAATTTGATAATTATATAAAATGCAGGTTTTGGAGAAAATGGCCGCGTAATGAGACTTATTTTGTTGTTTTATAAGAATTTGAATAATTGTCGGAGAGGCTTTTTAAAATGATTATAAATAAGAGCGAAATGGTTGTAGTTCACTTGTATTTACTTTATTTTTGTATAATTTTTTAAAACAAACTACTTAAACTCTTATGGCACAATCTGCACTATTGAATGCTTCCATCTTAAAGAAAGTGGCTATGGCTCTTTCGGGAATATTCTTAATCACGTTTTTAGCGCTGCATGTTTCCTTAAATTTTATTTCTATTATTAGTGAAGACGTTTTTAACGAAGCTTCTCACTTTATGGGATACAATCCGCTGATACAATATGTAATGCAACCTGTTTTGGCAGTTGGTGTAATTTTCCACTTTGTAATGGGATTTATATTGACAGCACAAAATAGCGCAGCAAGACCAATTGCATACGCAAAATACAATGGAGCGGCTAATGCTTCTTGGACTTCAAGAAATATGATTATTTCTGGACTGGTTATTTTAGCATTCTTAGGATTGCACTTTTATGATTTCTGGTTTCCTGAAGTTTCTTATAAGTATATAGCAGGAACTGCACCGGATGCTACAAGATATTATGGTGAGTTAGTTCACAAATTTCACGATCCAATTCGTACAGGAATTTACTGTGTGTCTTTCGTTCTTTTAGGGTTCCACCTTTGGCACGGATTCAGTTCATCTCTTCAATCAGTAGGGATGCACAATAAATATTCCAGATTCTTAAGTAAAATCGGTTATGGATTTGCGGTTGTAGTACCGGCACTTTTCGTGATAATCGCTTTAGTTCATCATTTCAATAATTAATATCAATTATAATGGCATTAGATTCAAAAATCCCAAAAGGTCCAATCTCGGACAAATGGACAGATTATAAAGATCACATTAATTTAGTAAACCCTGCTAATAAACGTAATTTAGATATTATTATCGTTGGAACAGGTTTAGCTGGAGGTTCTGCTGCGGCTACTTTGGCTGAATTAGGATATAACGTAAAAGCATTTTGTTTTCAGGATTCACCAAGACGTGCGCACTCTATTGCTGCACAAGGTGGTATCAATGCAGCAAAAAATTATAAAGGTGACGGTGACTCGGTTTACAGATTGTTTTACGATACTGTAAAAGGAGGAGATTACCGTGCACGTGAGGCAAACGTTCACCGTTTGGCTGAAGTTTCGGCTAATATCATTGACCAGTGTGTGGCTCAAGGGGTGCCATTGGCTCGTGAATATGGTGGATTATTAGATAACCGTTCATTTGGAGGAACTTTGGTTTCTCGTACTTTTTACGCACAAGGACAAACCGGACAACAATTATTGTTAGGAGCTTATTCTGCAATGAACCGTCAGATTGGTCGTGGAAAAGTAAAAATGTACAACCGTCACGAGATGTTAGACATCGTAATTGTTGATGGAAAAGCAAGAGGTATTATCGCTCGTAATTTGGTTACAGGAGAAATAGAAAGACATTCTGCTCATGCTGTAGTTATTGGTTCAGGAGGATATGGAAACGTATTTTTCTTGTCAACAAATGCTATGGGAAGTAATGCAACAGCAGCTTGGAAAATACATAAAAAAGGAGCGTTTTTCGCTAACCCTTGTTATACACAAATTCACCCAACTTGTATTCCGGTTTCAGGAGATCACCAGTCAAAATTGACTTTGATGTCTGAGTCGTTACGTAATGACGGTCGTATTTGGGTTCCTGCAAAACAAGAAGATGCAAAAGCAATTCGTGAAGGAAAGAAAAAAGCAACTGATTTATCTGAAAGCGAAAGAGATTATTTCTTAGAAAGAAGATATCCTGCTTTTGGTAACTTGGTACCACGTGACGTTGCGTCTCGTGCTGCAAAAGAAAGATGTGATGCCGGTTTTGGTGTTAACAAAACAGGTGAAGCAGTTTACCTTGATTTTGCTGCAGCTATCGAACGTTACGGAAAAGAGGCAGCTTACGTAAAAGGTTTAGATGCTAATGATACGGCGGTGGTTACTAAATTAGGAACTGATATCGTAAAAAGTAAATACGGAAACTTATTCCAAATGTACTTGAAAATCGTTGATGAGAATCCTTATGTAACGCCAATGATGATTTACCCTGCGGTTCACTACACTATGGGTGGAACTTGGGTTGATTATAACTTAATGACAACAATTCCCGGATGTTTCTCAATCGGAGAGTCTAACTTCTCAGATCACGGAGCAAACAGACTTGGCGCTTCTGCCTTGATGCAAGGTTTAGCAGATGGTTATTTTGTATTGCCTTATACTATTGGAGATTATTTAGCTCCGGATATTAAAATGGGTGAAATTTCTACAGATTTACCAGAATTTGTAGAAGCAGAGAAAAGTGTAAAAGATCAAATCGACAGATTTATCAATAATAAAGGAACTCATTCTGTAGATTATTTCCATAAGAAATTAGGAAAAATCATGTGGGATAAAGTAGGTATGGCTCGTAATGCTAAAGGTTTGACTGAGGCGATCGAAGAAATTGCTGCTTTACGTGAAGAGTTTTATAAAGACGTAAAAGTACCTGGAAGTGCTAATGAATTTAATCAGGAGTTAGAAAAAGCAACTCGTGTTGCCGATTTCCTTGAGCTAGGAGAATTGTTCGCAAAAGATGCTTTACACCGTAATGAATCTTGTGGAGGTCACTTCCGCGAAGAATATCAAACAGAAGAAGGAGAAGCGCTTCGTGATGATGAGAATTTTGCATACGTTGCAGCTTGGGAATACAAAGGAAAACCAAGTGATGCCGTATTACACAAAGAAGCTCTGGTTTATGAAAACATCAAATTAGTACAACGTAGTTATAAATAGTATTTCGCAAAGTCGTTATACTTAATACTGATACAAAATGAAACTTACACTAAAAATATGGCGTCAGAAAAACGCCCAAGATAAAGGAGCAATCGTTGATTACCCAATTGACGGAATTGAACCAGATATGTCTTTTCTTGAAATGCTTGATGTTCTTAATGAGCAATTAATCAATAAAGGAGAAGAGCCAGTAGCATTTGACCACGATTGTCGTGAAGGAATCTGCGGAATGTGTTCTTTGTTTATTAACGGAGAAGCGCACGGACCAGACAGAGGAGTTACAACTTGTCAGTTACACATGCGTATGTTTAAAGATGGTGATACGATTTTTATCGAGCCATTTAGAGCAAAAGCATTCCCTGTAATTAAAGATTTAGTTGTTGACAGAAGTTCTTTTGACAGAATCCAACATGCAGGAGGATTTATCTCGGTAAATACTTCAGGAAATACAATTGATGCCAATACTATTCCGATTAACAAAGACGATGCAGATAAATCTTTTGATGCTGCTGCTTGTATTGGTTGTGGAGCTTGTGTGGCTACTTGTAAAAACTCATCAGCAATGTTGTTCGTTTCTGCAAAAGTATCTCAATATGCTTTATTGCCGCAAGGTCAGGTAGAGGCGGTTGATCGTGTTTTAAACATGGTGCACCAAATGGATGCTGAAGGTTTTGGTAACTGTACCAACACCGGAGCTTGTGAAGTAGAATGTCCAAAAGGAATTTCTCTTGAAAATATCGCACGTATGAACCGTGAGTATTTAGCAGCAAGTTTAAAAGGATAATAAAATAGCATTTAGTTTATAGAAAAAACGCATCCGCCTTGGTAGATGCGTTTTTTTATGCACTTATTCGTAATACAATTGTGAGCTGTTTATTTCCTGTTTTTCTTTTCCTTCTTGCTGTATAAAACAGTTTAAAGTGGTTCCTCCAACCTGATCAAAATAGCTGATATTGAGTTTGTGGAATCCTTTTTCGAGTTGTACTGCACCATAGGCTTCATTTAGCCAATGAATTCCGTCATTGTTAACGACTAGTTCATCGTCTATAAAAAGCTTCGATCCGTCATCTGAAAGCGTCGAAATGGTATAGTTTGCGGTTTCAGGCACATAGATATACCCGTCGAATTTTAAGCCGATATAACGCTCTGTTTTGGTTTTCCATTTTTCACTGCTGATAGCACCTTCAAAAATTCCTGAATTAATAGGCTTGGCTAAATCTAAATCTTGTACTTGTTGAAAGAGAGTTCCGGTATAATAGTCGTATTTTAAACCCTGTTTGGTTGGTTTTATAGCTAAAGCTGGTTTTAAATCAGGATTTCGAACCAAAATTTTATTAATGGAACTTTTTCTTCCACTAGAACTAATCTGAACTGTTTTGATGATTCGATATTCTCCTTTTGGGACATTTATGGTAACCGGTTTTTCATAAAGTACCGCGGTCTCGTCCGGATTGTAACCGTCTATAGTATAGAAAATTTGCCCGTTTTTGATTGTTGGTACTAGATTTAAAGTATATTTTGATGCAATTAGTGCTGTTTCAGCAGAGCCAAAAGGCGTTGGGACTTTGTACAATCTTTTTTGAAGTTCCAGTTTTTCCAAGTGATGTGGCATTCTTTTTAAAACAAAACTGTTGTAATTTTTGTTTTGAGGTTGTGTCCAGGCAATTTCTGCCAAAGCAAAAACTCTTGGGTAAAGCTGATAATTTAATTTCGCCGGGTTGGTTAAGTATTCCGACCAAAGATTAGACTGTACGCCAATAATGTATTTTTGTTCTTCAACAGTTAAGCTGTCCACAGGAGTTGGATTGTAATTGTATATTTTGTCGACTGTAATTAATCGTCCTACTGTTAAAGGTTCTTGGGGCGAATACCCTTGATTGTAATCCAAATAAAGAACTTGTTCGGGATTCATAATTACAAAATGCTTCTGTTTTGCGGCCTCAATTCCTCCGGATTCTCCGCGCCAGGACATTACCGCTGCATTGGGAGCAAGTCCGCCTTCAAGCATTTCATCCCAACCCAGAATTTGTCTTCCGTTTGCATTCAGAAATTTTTCTATTCGCGTAGTCAGGTAGGTTTGTAGTTCGTGTTCGTTTTTTAATCCTAAATCTTTAATCTTTTTTTGGCAATTCGGACAAACTTCCCATCGTGCTTTTGGGCATTCATCTCCTCCAATATGAATGTATTTGCTTGGGAATAATGCAATAACTTCAGTGAGAACATCTTCTAAAAAAGTAAAAGTTTCTTCTTTTCCGGCGCAAAAAATATCTTCGAAAACACCCCAGGATTCCACAACTTTGTAAGTACGATCCGGAAAGCAGGATAAATTGGGGTAGGCGGCTAAAGCTGCTGTTGCGTGTCCCGGCATTTCAATTTCGGGAATGATATTCACATAATGGGCTTCAGCAAATTTAACGACATCTTTGATTTCTTCTTGCGTGTAAAAACCACCATAAGGGCTGCCGTCAAAGAAACGAGGAAATCTTTCAAACTTATTCCCAACCAGTGTTTGTGCTCTTTTAGATCCAATATCGGTTAGTTTCGGGTATTTTTTTATTTCAATTCTCCAACCCTGATCATCAGTTAAATGCCAGTGAAAATTATTCAATTTATAGTACGACATCTGACGGATGAAATCTTTTATAACGTCTGCCGAAAAAAAGTGACGGCATACATCCAAATGCAATCCGCGGTAAGCGTATCTGGGTTCGTCTTCGATGGTGAGACAAGGGAATTTTATTTCTTTTTTATCAGTCAGTTTGTTCGGTAAGAGTTGCAGTAAACTCTGAACGGCATAGAATAATCCTTCTTCTGAGCCGGTTACGCTGATCTTTTTTGAGGTAATACTAATTTTGTAAGCTTCTTTGTTTAGGGAAGCGGAAGGATTTTTGGTGCTGAATTGAACTTCGATCGTACTCTTTTTTGAAGGAAGGTTTCCATTAATGACCGTTTCAAAAAGTTGTGCTGTTTTAAGTTCTTTTGGACTGAATTTATTGTTCTCAAAAACAACTTTGATTTGTCCGTTTAAACGAACACTGTCACCTGTCGCTTTATAGAAGTTTGGTGCCGGAATTATAGTATTGTTTTCAGAAGTGGCTTGTGCATTTCCGAAGGAATAACAAAACAGCAAAAAAAATAGAAGGCTTTTTTTCATGGTTTATTTTGGGTTAGTTATAAACAAATATATTGTTTAGGAATCTATTTGCAAAAAATATGCAAAACTTAACATTGCTTAAATGTCTTTGAAATAGCGGAATTAACTTTTTTATTGCGTCATGTTGTATTTTGTTTCGCAATAATCTTGCATTAATTGTTTACATTTGTTTAATAAAATGTATTTTCATGAACAATGATAATGAGATAGTAAATTATACTAAGGAAGAACGTAAAAGTCATATTTTAAAAGAAATTAATTTGCACACTCGTGTAAGTTTTGAAACGCTTTCTGTTAAACTATGCGTTTCAGAAGATACCGTTAGACGCGATATTAATGAACTTGAATCGGAATCCTTATTGATTAAAGTAAAAGGGGGTGCGATGACCAAAGCCTACCACCACTCTTCATCAAATCAAACCTATGCGGGCGAGTCGAAACAAATTATTGCGCAAAAAACAATAGGACTTCTTCATGATGGTATGGTTTTGTTAATTGGTGGCGGAACAACCATTAGAGAATTTATTCGTTTGATTCCAAATGATTTGAGTCTGACCATTTTTACGGTTACTGTTTTGTCTGCTGTTGAACTTCTGGATAAGCCTAATGTTAAAATTATCATGATCGGTGGTAGTATTTCGTCTTACAGCCAAATGTGTGTGAGCGGTGATGTATACAATCAATTGGCTAATATTAAAGTCGATTTATTGATTTTGGGAACCAATGCTTTAGATATTGAAGGCGGTTTCTCAGATTCTGATTGGGAAACGGTTCAGGTAAAAAAAGCAATGATTCAGGCTTCACAAAAAACAGCCATTCTAACTATTTCTGAAAAATTGGATACCGTTCTAAAAATGAAAATTGCCAACTTATCCGAGGTAGATTATGTAGTGACCGAAGTAGAGCCTGATCACGAAAAATTACAATCCTATAAGAAGGCAGTTCCAAGTTTAGTGTTTGTTTAATGCCAGTTTTTCATTAAAAAATTAATCCAGTTCTGGTGAAAGATACTTTTTAGATCTTCATCAGTATAGCCATTGTTTTTGAAAATTAGTACCAGTTTCTGCAAATCGGCAATCGTATCTAAATCATACGGACCTTGCTCGGTTCCAAAAGCGCCATCCAGATCTGAACCTACACCAATGTGGTTGGCATTTCCTGCCAATTGACAAATGTGATCCATGTGTCTGAAAACCGTTTCCAGATTACATTGTGTGCCTAGAGGGGTTGAAACGCCTCTTTCCCAATTTGGGACTAACATCCAGGCATCTAAAGCACCACCGATAACTGCTCCTCTTGAGATTAATGCTTTAATCATTTCGTCGCTGTATTGTCTGTTATGATCCACAAGACTTCGGCAGTTGTTGTGACTTGCCCAAACCGGACCGTTGTAATGATCCAAAGCTTGCCAGAAAGCATCATCACATAAATGAGTAGCATCTAAAATAATATTCAGACGTTCCATTTCTTTTAATAAATCAATTCCGTTTTGATTCATCTTTCCGGTTGCATCTGTTCCGTTCGCGTAACGTCCGGGGCCATAATGAGCGGGTCCAATGGCTCTTAATCCATAATTGTAGGCTTTCTCTAAATAGGAAATGTCTACAATCGAATCGGCTCCTTCTAAACTCAGGATATAACCAATAGGTTTTTTATCATTTGGTGTACCGTCATTCCATAGATCAATTTGCTTTTGAAGCGATTTTTTATCAGTAATGGCAACCATTTCACCGGCTTCCTCCATGCATTTGTACCAGTTTAATTGTCCTTGCGTTTGTGCCCAGGCTTGCTCGGGAGAGTTCCAACCCGGAATGATACTGCCCGGTTTTACAAAACGCGCAATCTGAGTGGCGACTACAATACCAATATTGCCTTTTCGCAGATCAGGAAACGAAACTGTTGCCCGTTCGCGATCCGGTTTGTCGGTCATTCCTTTTTCTAAATGGCGTAACGTTTTTACATCATTTCTTAAATCTCGGTTCCATTCCATTGCATTCATGCTCAGGTCTAAATGGGCATCTATTATAAACATAGTGAGAATCTTAAATTTTAAATACTAATTTTTCTGTTGCGCGCCTCGACAACCCATTGATCACAGATTTGATGTGCTGCATTGACAATCTGAACGGTCTCGTAAAGAGCGCAGGTAGGGCAGACGTGGTACGGAATGGCATAAATAATATCGCCAATTTTATACTCGTTTTTGCCTCGGTTTTCTATAATTAAATGTTCTTCTGAATGGGCCGACGGGACCAAGTTTTCATCATTCAAAATCACTAATCTTTTGTCTATCGGATTTTCTGAAGCAACTGCTTTATAACCAATATCAATGCAGAATGTTGAAGAACTTGGTTTTGAAATAATGGTTCCGACAAGAACTGCTGCCGGTTTAAAGTGTTGTTCGGGTAAATTAAGACTGTAATTAATATCCCAAAAAACAAAAGTGCCCGGACTGCATTCTACGTTTTCTTGTTCGGAATAAAAAGGAAATGTATTAGAACCTCCCGCAACAATTTTCAGTTCGTAATTTACTTGTTGCTGTAATGTTTCTATTTTTTGATTGATGATTGAAAAAGAATGGGAAGCGTCTAGTTTTCGTTGTTCAACACTACCTTTTAGATGACCGTCGTAAATGTGAATTCCGGCAAAATGAAAGTTCTCCAGTTGCATTATTTCTTTTGCTAAAGCAGTCCAATCTTCAGAAACCGAAAATCCTGTTCGGTTCATTCCGGTATTTAGATCCAGATAAACGGTAAGTTGTACTTGCTTCTTTTTTGCACTTTCATTTAATTCTTTCGCTGATTCTATATTGTCGACGATAGTTGAAAATTCTGAAAGAGGATATTTCTGAACTAAAGAAATCCATCTTTCCCCACGTAATCCAACAGGCTGATAGGCTAATAAAATATCCGAAATTTGGTGAATTGCGCAAAGTTCTGCTTCAGCAATTGTGGCGCATTTGACTTTGTTTATGCCATACACTTTAAACAAGTCGAGAATTTCTCCGGTTTTGTGTGTTTTAATGTGAGGGCGTAACTTCTGCACATCGCCTTTTACCGTCGCAATCAAATGTTTGATATTGTGCTGTAAACGGTCTTCATAAACAGCCAAAAAGGGAGTGTCGATAAGTGTTTCGGAATTAATTTTCCACCAATTTTCTTCCATGATTTAGGTTCTTGTTTTTTCGATAACTTCAATTAAATTTTGAAAGGCTTCAACTGATTTTTCATAAGTCAATTGAGCTAATAGTTCTTTAGAAAACAAATTAGATCCGATACCCACACAGACAACGCCAACTTTAAACCAGGATTTTAAGTTGGTTTCTTCTAAAGTCACGCCACCGGTAGGCATTAGCTTTAAGTCCGGAAAAGGAGCTTTTATTGCTTTTACATAGCCAGGCCCGCCAATTTTATCGGCAGGAAATAATTTGACTATTTCTGCTCCTAAATTATTAGCATGCAGTATTTCGTTTAAGGTAGCGGCTCCGGGAATCCAATACACCTTGTTTTTAAGACAATAAGCGCCAATTTCCAAATCGGTGTGCGGACAAACGATACAATCTGCTCCCAATTGATGGTAGGTTTGTGCATCCTGTAGGGTCAAAATAGAGCCAACGGCTATTTTTAGGTCTAATTTATGGGCATTTCTAAACGCAATCATTTGGCTGAAAACCTCCTTCGCATCATTTGAACGTGCTGCAAATTCGATAATTTTAATACCGGTTGCTGCAGCTGATTTCAATAAGATCTCGGCAGTTTGAATGTTGATTTGAGTTACTAACGGAAGTACACCTTGAGCTTTTAAAATGCTGTACATATCTGGGGAAATTTATCTGTTAATTCTATTACTTGAGCCATTTTTAATAAAATGACTGATCTCGGTTGGGGTGCTGATGGCAAAATCTCCCGGTATACTTTGTTTAATTACGCCACAGGCCGTTGCCCAATCTATAATTTCCTGACCGGAAAAGGCTTTGTTGAGTCCGTAAAGCAAACCTGCTGTAAAGGCATCTCCCGAACCAATTTGGTCGGTTACCAATTGTATTTTGTGTTCTGTGGTTTCGTAAAAATGATCTTCATGTGCCAACAACCCTTTATACAAATGAGCCGGCCCGTCTGATTTTCTAAAACTCATCGCAAGCGTTTTTAGAAAAGGCATTTTTGCTTTTAATAATTCGAATGTTTTCTGAAATCGATTGGCATCGGATTCTTTGGTGTCGGTTTTGATTCCAAAATAAATTTCGATTGCGTCTAAATCGGCAATAGTGATGGTACTGTAATGAAGCAGTTCGGGCATAACCTCAGCCGGTTTTTTGCCGTATTGCCATAACTTTGATCTGAAATTAAAGTCAGAAGAAATCGGCAATCCTTTTTGGTGTGCAGCAAGAATGGCCTCTTTGCAAACCAATGCAGCTTCATAAGAAACACCGGGACTAATTCCGGACCAGTGAAAATGTGTGGCATCGTTCAAAACAAGATTCCAGTCAATTTGCTTTTCTTTAATAGTAGCGAAAGAAGAGTTACTTCGGTCATAGATCACCTGCGATTGTCTGATTTGATTTCCGGCTTCAACAAAATACAGTCCCAGACGCTCTCCTCCATAAATGCAATTCGAAGTGTTTACTTTGTATTTTTGAAGTTCGTTTAAGGCTAATTGTGCCAAATCATTTTGAGGCAATCGTGTGATATAATCGGTGTGGATTCCTAATTGAGAAAGTAAAACACAAACATTGGCTTCGGCTCCGCCAACATGAATGCGCATTTCGTTGGCTTGCGTAAATCGATATCCATTCGCGACATTCATTCGGAGTAATAATTCTCCAAAAGTTGTAATTTTTGTTTGTGAGGTATTTGTATTCATGTTTATAATTTTTGTACAGATTAATAACGTAAAGATTTTGTTAAGCCACGAATTTTATCAATTATAGCAAATCACTGCGTATAATTAATCCGGGGGAATTTGATCAATTCGTGGCAAACAATTTTAATCTGTTGAATATTTCTTTAGCCACGAATTACACAAATTTACACAAATCATTGCGTGTAATTAATTTGGGGAATTCGAGCAATTCGTGGCAAACAATTTTAATCCTTTGAATCAGTGAAATCTGTGGCATTTTTTGAACACGAATTACACTAATTTGCACGAATCGTTGCGTTGAATTAATTCGTGAAAATTCGAGCAATTCGTGGCCAACAATTTTAATCCTTTAAATCAGTGAAATCTGTGGCATTATTTGAACACGAATTACACTAATTTACACAAATCGTTGCGTTAAATTAATTTGTGAAAATTCGAGTAATCCGTGGCATTTTTGACTTGTGTTTTAGAATAATTCAAAAACAGCTTCTACTTCTACAGGGATATTATCAGGTAAAGAGCCCATTCCTACAGCGCTTCGTACTCCAATTCCGTTTTCCTGACCCCATACCTCAGCAAACAGTTCGCTGCAGCCATTAATTACATAAGGATGTCTTAAAAAATCTTCCGTACAATTTACCATACCAAGGACTTTTACGACTCTTTTTACTTTGTTCAGGCTTCCGAAATTGGTCACAATTGTAGAAAGCATCGTCAGACCAACTTGTCTTGCGGCCAGTTTTCCTTCTTCAATGTCCATATCGTCGCCAATTCTTCCGATAATTAAGGATTTGTCGTCGCGAACCGGACCGTGTCCTGACAGGTATAAATATTTACCATCAACTAAATAAGGTTTGTAAATACCAAGCGGCTGTGGTGCCGGAGGTAAGGATAAGCCTAATGTTTCAAATTTTTCTTGTGGTAATAAATTCATGATATTAATGTATAATTGAGTTTAAAATAAAAACGAAAATGATTCCTAAAACCGATACTAAGGATTCCATGACGGTCCATGATTTGAACGTATCTTTCAGGCTGATATTAAAATATTCCTTAAACATCCAAAAACTTGGATCGTTTACATGGGAGCACATTAAGCTTCCGGCTCCTACCGCTAATACGAGTAGATTGGGGTCTAGGTTATTGGCTTGTAATAAAGGTAGTAAAACGCTGGCAGTCATTAGGCCGGCAGCTGTTGCAGAGCCAACACAAATACGAATTATTGCAGCCATCATCCAGGCCAATATATAGGGATGAATGCTTGTTTGTGTTAGCAAATCAACAATGGTGTTGTTAACGCCGCTGACGATCATGACTTCTTTTAAGCTTCCTGCACCACCAACAATTAAAACGATTAAGGCAACATCTTTAATAGCAGCTGCGTAATCATCCATTACGGATTTTAAGCTTCTGTTCATTCGTGTACCTAAAGTGTAAGTGCAGATCAATAGTGAGATTAACATTATAATGCTAGGTTCACCAAGTGTTTTGCCTATGTTAAGAGCTGTTTCGTTATTAGTCAAAAAGGGTAATAACGAGGTCAATGTTAATCCAAAAACAGGAAATAGCGCAGAGAATATACTAACGGAAAAACTCGGAAGTTTACCTTCGTTTGCAATTTCTTCTACATTTAAAATTTCTTGATTAGATTGCGTTTTAATGTTTTTAAGCAGATTTGAAAATAACAAACCCGCAATGAAAATAGTCGGAATAGCGATTATAATTCCATACACTAAAACAAGGCCAATGTCTGCATTTAAAATACTACTCAATGCCATTGGTGACGGATGGGGAGGCAAAAAACCGTGCGCTACTGAAAGTGACGCAAGCATAGGAATTCCTAAATATACTTTTGATAGTTTAAATTGATGGGCTACTGAGAAGATTAATGGAACTAACAAAACAAACCCCACACTATAAAATAGAGGTATCCCAACAATAAATCCGGTAATCATTAGGCCTAAGCGGACGTATTTTTTACCTGTCCATCCCATAACAGTTTTAGCAATAACATTGGCTGCTCCGGACGAAACAGTGAGTTTTCCAATGCAAGTTCCAAATACGATGATCAGCGTTATGGAGCCTAACATTTCGCCCAGACCTTTTTGCACTGTCTGTGATAAAGTGTCTATCGGCAGGCCTAAAGTAAGGCCTGCTAATAAAGCTGTGATAATAAATGCGATAAAAGGATTGATTTTAAACCAGGCAATTTGCAGGATTAAAAAGGCAATACAGGCAGTAAGAATTAAAATGCTCATTTATTTCTATTATATTATTTATCCCACCATGTTCTTGTTGTGAATGTGTCTGCTCCCTGGCGTTTGATGGCTTCAGCTAAGTTAGCTGAATTCACCGAATATTCGCTTACAGGGTATCTCAAACGTCTTGGTATTGTTCCGTTTGTGACATTGCCGGGAAAGTTTACCGGTACCAGAGCAGGGTAGCCTGTTCTTCTCCAGTTCGAATAAATTTCCTGCTCATCTACAAACAAAGCGACCCAAATCTGAGAGTGTATTTGATTCATTTTTTGCTCAAAAGTTCCTGCCGCATTAAAAGGATTGGCAGTTAAATAAGGTGTTGCATCCGTGATGGCATAAGTTGCACCATAAATTCCCATATTAAGGAACGATGCTTTAACTCCTTTTTCATATAAATCTTTATCCGTTTCGGCAGTGTACCAACCTCTCGCTGCAGCTTCTGCTAAATAAAGATTAGTTTCGGCATTGCCTAAGATTACAAGAGGGGCGTCATATCTAAAAACAGTACCCTGATTTGGCTCAGAAAAAGTGGCTTGTTCTATTGCTGTTGGAGGTGTTTTAAGTCCGTTTGGGAAACCTTTTTGAACGTCGGCCGCAGTGTTTTGCGTTGTTCCTTGCCAAACACCTGAGTAAACACTGATCCTTGGGTCAGCTGTAGCTTTTAGTACATCTATAAACGTTTTGGCCAGTTTCCCGCCTTCCACATTTTTTTGACCAAAGGAGTCTTTTGTGAAATCAATACTTCTGGAATCAATACCGGCTGGGTTTCTGTTGAAATCGTTTGGACCATCCGTATATTTCATAAGTGCATTGTCGGTTCCGTTTACAATTACACCACCGGCGATGGCTTTTGTAACCCAGGTTTTGGCCAATGCCGGATCAACTTTTGTTAATCTTAATCCTAAACGAAGCATTAAAGAGTATGAAAATTTCTTCCATTTGGGGATATTACCGTCATATATTAGATCGGCTTTGCCAAAGCTTGTTTTTGCAGGGTCTAATGCGGTCGCAGCTTCATCAAGTTCTTTTAATAAATCTTTGTAGATGAATTCCTGACTGTCGTATTTAGGAAGAAAATGTTCATTCGAATAAGCCTTCGCCGCTTCCGTATAAGGAACGTCTCCGTACAAATCGGTCATGCGGTGGTAGATGTAAACTTTCCAGATTCTTGCAATGTTAAGTCTGTTGCTGTCAAGAGGATTATTCTGTAGTAAATTAATCACCGTTTGAATTTCATTTACTGCAGTTGGATAACCTCGATTGAAATAGGCAGAATAGTATACCTCGTTGCTCAGGTATTTATCTCCAACACCGGATGCTTCTTTGTAAGTGGCATAATGTTGCAACATACCCCCACATTCTAAAACGTTGGTGAAGAAATAATTGTTGTTTAAGCCGTCCAGTTGCGATTGACTGAATATGAAATTTGGATTGGCTACTTCAACAGAATTAGGGTTCGTGTTTATTTCTTCAAAATCTTTAGTACAGGCTGTCATGCTTCCTAAAAGTATACCTGCTATATATAAAATAGATCTCTTTTTCATTTCTTTGTACTTTAAAATTTAACATTTAAACTTAAACCAAAACTTCTTGTTCTTGGTACTCCAAATTGTTCTACACCTTGAGCATTTCCGGCACTAAATACCGATTCAGGATCTACGTTTGGTGTTTTCTTGTAAAGGATGAATAAGTTTCTAGCGATAAAGGAAACAGAAACACCCTGAAGTCTGGAAAGACTTTTGATCTTTTCGATTGGTAGCTGATACCCGATGATTACTTGTCTTAATTTTACAAAACTGGCATCGTAAACAAAATAAGAAGAGATGTTTCTTAATCCGTCATAGTAAGTTCTTAAGTTTTCCGGTGAAATAACCATGTTAACCGGATTTCCACTAGGATCTACGCCCGAAATTGGCAATCCATTTTCACGACCTTCTAAAGTCATTTTGGTTAATCCCATACGAGTTCCGTACAAATCTGTACCGGAATATAAATCTCCTCCAAATTTACCATCAATTAAAAAGCTGAATGATACTGATTTGTATTTGAATTCATTACTAATACCTGCTGCCCAAGGATGAACTCCCTGACCTAATTCTTCCAGAGGACCTTGTGCTACTGTTGCAGTACCGGCACTAACATTATAAACTGTATTACCGTTGGCATCTTTTAAAGGTTTGTATCCTTTTATAATACTGTAAGGACGACCAACATCACTTGCTATGGTAACGTATCCGTTTACAGAAGTTGCCATTGTGATGGAGTTTAAGTGATCTGCAAGTGCTTCAACTGTATTTTTGTTGTAAGATCCATTAATACTGGCATCCCACGAGAAGTTTTCTGAGTTAATGATTTTTCCGCTTAATAAAACTTCAACTCCCTCATTTCTCATTTTTCCAAGATTCAATAAGGCAGTTCTGGCTCCTGATGCATTAGAGATGGTAGTTTCAACAATATCATTAGTCGTTACACGGTTGTACCAGGCTAAATCAAGATTCAAACGGTTGTTGAAAAAACCGATATCTGTTCCTACTTCAAACGTTGTGGAAGTCAGTGGACTCAAAGTAGAATTTGGAACTCTTGAACCCGTTGTGCTTTGTAATTGTTGACCGTTATGTCCTCCCTGAATGATAGAATAGGACTGATTTAAAGCGTAAGGATCCGGAGTAGCACCACCAACTTGTGCCCACGAAGCTCTTAGTTTAGAGAATGAAATCCATTCCGGCATTTTTACAAGATCAGATAGGATAACACTGGTTCCAATTGAAGGGTAAAAGATCGTGTTGTTTTCTGATGAAAGAGTCGAGAACCAATCCTGACGTCCTGTAAAGTTTAAGAAAACGACATTTTTATAATCTAAATCGGCAGCTGCATATACCGAGTTTGTTTTGGTTTTTCCATAAGGATAGCTGTAAGTTATAGTAGCTAAGTTTGTTAGTGAGTAGAAATTATCCAATACAAAGTTGGATCCGTCTATTCTGATTTCGTCTCTCAAAGAAGTACGGGAATTGACACCAATTAAAGCGTTTAAAGAAAAATCATTGTAGATGTTTTTCTTGGTATAATTAAGGATTGCTTCAGAGTTGACATTAGACAACTTTACTTTTGAGCCTTGTCCGTATCCAACCGGGTTGTTTAAACTTGTTTTTGGAATATAACCATAGAAATCATAATTGGTAAAATCTTGCCCAATTCGTCCTTGAAGGAATAAGTTAGGGGTAAAATTTACTTTTACGTTTAACATTCCGATAAAACGGTTTTTGGTATCGCTGTTTTTTATTTGATTTACTGCGAAGTAAGGATTGGTGGCCACGGCAACAGGGTTCCAAGGTGTTTCAATACCATTTGGACCATATCCCGGAGAAAGATTTCTGATATCTACGGTGTTGGCAATCATATAAGTTCCCCAGTTTGGATTTGCCTCGGCATCAGAAACGGTTGTTCTGTTGTCTGTTTTGTCAATGTTGTATTGCGCTACAACATCAAATTTTAGCCAATCTGTTAAATTCACATTGGTCGAAATGTTAACGCTTTTGCGATTAAAGCTCGAATTAGGAACAATGCCTTCATTGTCCATATTCATTAGTGAAAGACGTCCCGTTGCTTTTTCACTTCCTCCCGATAAAGCGATAGAGTTAATGAAGGTTGTTCCGGTTTTGTAGAAGTTTTTAATATTATCTTTTTGAGGGGAGTAAGGTCTTTTTACACCATCAAACTGAATAACATCTGATCCGTCCATTTTTGCTCCCCAGGACCAACGTCCGAATTCTATAGCTTCTGCTTTTGTTGTGGGTTTTTTGCCCAAAGCACCTGATCCGTATTCGTATTGCCAGTCCGGTTTGATAGACGGAGTTTCAAAAGTAAAAGAGCTATTGTACTCTACACCGATTCCTTTTTGTGCTGTTCCTCTTTTGGTTTGGATTAAAATAACACCATTTGCGGCATTTGCACCGTACAAAGCAGCAGCAGTTCCTCCTTTTAAGACGGTAATGCTTTTGATGTCATCCGGATTTATAACAGATGTTCCGTCACCTCGGTCTACGTTAATTCTTGGAGATCCCGCTCCGTTACCGATTCCGGGCAAGTTCAGTTGGGTGTTGTCTATCGGTAAATCATTGACAACATACATCGGTTGGTTGTTTCCGTTTAAGGAACCATTTCCACGAATTACAACTCTCGTTGATCCCGTTGGCCCCGTGGCAGTGGCACTAACGTTTACACCGGCAATTTTTCCGGCCAAAGCATTCGTGATATTAGTCTCTTTTGCTTTTGTAAATTCAGTTCCCTTAAGTTCGGTTACCGCATAAGAGATGGCTTTACTGCTTTTTTTAACTCCTAATGCAGTTACTAAAACTTGTTCCAGAACGTTTTCAGCTGGTTTTAGGCTTATAGTAATATTTGTAGTACGTTCCAGATTGTATTCGGTCGTTTCATAGCCCATGTATGAGATGATGATTGCAGTCTCATTTTCCGGAACATTTAGTTTAAAATTTCCGGATTCATCCGTGATGGTTACTATTTTGTTATTGCTTTTTGCAACGATGGTGGCTCCTGCAATTGGCATTCCGTCATCTTGGCCTTTTATCTGACCCGTAATTTCAATCTGACTGCTTTTTTGTTCAATAAGGTGCTTTTTAATTGCAACCTCGTTTGCATTTGCTGAGAGGATCATTCCTCCAACAAACACTAATGAAATTAGCTTTGTTTTCATAATACTTTGGTTTTCATGTTTTTTTTTTGGTTTAGTCGGCAATCAAATATAGAAATTTATTTTGCAAATTTGCATTTTTTTTGCACAGAATGCATTTTTTTTGCAGATTTTTTTTCTGAAGTATTTTTTTATTCCAAAAGAAGTGCTGTTTTTAGTGGTATTTTGAGAAATTTTTGCACAGAATGGTTTTCTGCGAAAAAAGTAATTTTGGCTGAAAAATCGTATTTTTTGATCGAAAGGGGTTCGGTAGACGTTGGTTGAAACCAATGGCAATTCAAAAAAAAGTACCACTCATAATTCGGTGTGAATTTCGAGTGGTACTAATAAAAAAAGGAAGTATGTGATTTTTATAAAGGCTTATGAATTAATCTACATCCCACCAAACTTTGGCTAACCAACTATTGTTGTTGTATTTTGCACTTGCAGCTAAATAGTTGTCTCTGTTGCTTGTGGATTCTTCTATTGGGTAAGGCATTCTTGTTGGCATAATTCCGTTGGTTCCGGAGGCAGGACGCGTAATTTTAATCAAAACTGGAAAGTCAGTTCGTCTGTAATTGGTATAGGCTTCTATTCCGTTTAAAAAGAATGTTAACCATTGTTGCGTCGCAATTTCTTCCAGTTCTTTTCCGGGGGTAAGATTTTTGGTTGCCAGAAAAGTGTTAATTGCCGCATTATCAATTATACTTTCGTCTTTAAATATAGACCATTGTCTGATTCCTGCTTCAATTCCTTTTTTGTAATAGTCTTTGGCGTCTCCGGTATACAGTCCTTTAAAAGAAGCTTCGGCTAGAAGAAGCATTACTTCAGAATAAGTAAAATGAAGGTACGGAGCGCTATTTTCGTATAAATAAGGTTGGAGTTCTGACAGGTTGTTGCTGGATGGTTCGTGATCCCATCTGTATTTGTTCGGATTGATTCCTTCGTAAATCCCGTTAGGATTTAGTCGAAACCATATTTTTTTTCGGGGATCATTACCTAATAGGTTCAGGATGGTAGTGGTAGGGTGATCGTATACAGGACCGCTGCCTTTTAGTCCCTGTGATACTCCGTTACCGTTGTTCAAAGCACCTGCCGTTTCTGGAAGTGTTGCGTCATGTTTCATGTAGCAATTGTCGGCGTTGCTTGTAAACAGGCCATTTGCAACGGCTTTTAAGATTTGTTCTTTTGCCAAAGCAGGATCTACTTTTGAGATTCTCATGGCACAACGAAGTCTTAATGCACTAATCATTTTCTTCCATTTAGCCGCATCGCCGGCATAAAACAGATCTCCTTTAGTGGGTACAGATTGCGGTTGCATTTGATTTTGGGCTTCATCCAAAACTTTAAAAAAATCGGTATAAATGTCTTTTTGACTGTCGTATTTTGGATAGAAAATTTTCTTGTAATAACCTAAACCTGCTTCAGAATACGGAATGTCTCCATACAAATCGGTTAAGCGCTGAAAGGTCATAACTTTTAATACTTTTGCCATTCCGTTTAGATTGTTGAATTCTGGTTTTCCATTGGTTTTTTCCAGAACATCAACAAGGTTACGTACGAGTCCACCGCCATAATTTGAAATCCAAAGCGCTTCTTGGTATTCTCTGGATGCAATAAAAAAAGAACCATAATTGGCAACAGGCCAAGATCCGCCAAGATGTTGGATAAATCCTTCTCCGTAGATAAGATTTGCCCTCCATTGTTCAAACCAGCCACCCGACATTGCGGCTTGAATTCCGGTTAATTGTGTTGAAGGGTCTACCGATACGAAAGTTTCCGGATTGGTATTGGTTTCTCTGAAAAGATCGTCGTCAGCACAATTAGTTGTGGTAAGTACCAGAATCATTCCCAGTACATATTTTGTTAACTGTTGTATATATTTTTTCATTTGGATCAAATTAGTGGATTAGAATGATAATTGTAAGTTAAAGCCATAAGATCTTCTGTAAGGAAGAGAACCATATTCAAAACCTTGACCGTTTCCGTTTGTATAAGTAGATTCCGGATCGATGTTTGGAACTTTAGAATAAACGGTCCATAGGTTTCTTCCAATTACTGAAAATTTAAATCGGTCAAATCCGGTTCCTTTTAACCATTTTTTAGGAAGGTCATAACTAATAGAGGCTTCTCTCAGTTTAACATAGGATGCGTCATAGATGAAGGGTTCCGGAGTGGTGTCATCTCCGTACAGATTTCTCCAATACGTTTGAGGATTCACGGGTGTAGTATTGTTTTGGTATCCGGTTACATTGCCGTTGATGTCTTTAATTTCGGTTACCCCGTTTACAATAAGTCCTGCGCCGGGAGCTAATTGCCCTATTTCGGTTGGCGTTTTTCCTGCTGCAATTTGTTGGGCAACCCATGCGTTGAATTCTTCTCTTCCTTCGATAGTTACATCAGATAGTCCTGTAGAAGCAGCAAGAGCATTGGTCATGGAATACATTTTGCCTCCAAATTTCATGTCAAAATTGGCTCTAAGACTTATTCCTTTATAAGAGAATTCATTAATAACCCCTCCAATCCAGTCGGGTGCAGTTTTTCCTAAGTTTTCAAGGGTTTGCGTTAATATAGGATTACCCTTGTCGTCTATCAGGATTTGGCCGTCAGGTGATCTTTGAAATTTTTTCCCATAAATCTGCGTAGAGCTTTCTCCTACTTTTGCAACAATTTGTGCGCCTGCCCATCTTGCATTAGAGATTACTTGCAGGTCTGTTTTGTCTGTTAATTCCAGTAATTTGTTTTCGTTTTTCGCAAAGTTAAGGGTGATATCCCAGTTGAATCCGTTTGGATCTCTGAAAATACCGGCCGTTACCAAGGCTTCAAAACCTTTGTTTTCAACCGTACCCGCATTCGCATTTGCTCCTACGAAACCGGATGTTTGTGAAGTGTTTAATACAATTAATTGATTTTTTGTTTTGGTGTAATAGTAGGATAGATCTAGTTGCAAACGGTTTTTAAAGAATCCTAAATCGATTCCCGCTTCGTAACTGGTGGTGAATTCCGGTTTTAGAGCATTGTTTGGGACAATGTTGTTTACTACTGAGCCGATTGGGTTTCCTAATAAAGGCTTTGCTTGTATGTTGTAGTTGAGGGCAGTTGAATAAGGTGCTTCCAGTGCTTTTGCAGTTCCTGCCCAAGAGGCTCTTATTTTTCCAAAGGTCAATACTTCGCTGGTAATGTTTAAACCATCAGTAAAAATAAAACTGGAAGATACAGACGGATAAAAGTACGAATAGTTATTGTTGCCGGAGGAGCTAACTGCTGAGGCAAGCGTTGAATTCCAGTCATTACGGCCTGTGAAATCTAAGAATAAATAGTTTTTGTAATTGGTTCTTAAGTAGGTGTATACGGAGCGCACCAGTATTTCATCATTGATTTTTGAGCTGGGAATGCCGGAAAGAAAATTAGATTGTTTGTTTATACCATTAGTAATCATGTTTGTGAATACATTTCCTGTAATGACTCTTTGGGTATTTCGTTGATTGGCACCGGCACCTAAATTGATATTAAAATCACCGAATGATTTCTGAGCATTTAGTAAAACCTCTGTGTTGTATTCCTGAAAGGTAGTGTTACTATTGGCCAGGTATCCTGATTGCCTTTGGGACCAGGTGGTTCCGGCATTAACAAAATCGGAGCTTTCAAATGTAAAACGGTCAATTCCTGCTCTTCCTGTGGCGTTTAGCCAGCTGTTAAGAGCATAAGTAGCGCTGAAATTACCCAGTATTCTGTTTTTCTGTGTTTCGTTTTTATTTTCGTTTAAAACAAAATATGGGTTTAGTCGGTTTGGATCTGCATTCCATGGATAATAGGTACCGTTTTCATCCTCATAGTTTTTTAGCCAGGACTGGTCAATGTTCGGTGCTATAGCGGCTACTGATAATCCAAGGTTACCGGCATCGTCTGATAGGGAAGGTCTGTTGTCTGTGTTTTCTGTAATGTAGGTAAATTTGGCGTCTAGTGTAAGTTTGTCGATCTGCGAATTAAAACCTAAGGTAAAAGTGTTTCTTTTTAAAGCACTTTTAGGGATAACATCAGTAGCATCAAGATTAGAGTAGTTCAATCTAAAGGCCGTATTATCTCCTCCTCCGGATAGACTAAAGCTATTGATCGCAGTTACTCCGGTTCTGAAGAAATCCTTGATATTGTTGTTTACGTTTTGATAAGGTTTGTAGGATCCGTCAAAGATTCTTACTGTGATGTTGCCGGCTGATCCGAATTTTGGTCCCCAGGCGCTGGTGGTGGCATTTCGTCCGTTTGCAATATCATTGGTATTTGGAAGCAGGCCGTTTGATCCTGTACCGTAGTCTCTTTGAAAATCTTTGTAGTTGGTGCTGATTTTGTCAAAAGTAGTAGTGCTGTTCCATTCTGCTTTTAAAGAGTTTCTTTTTCCTTTTTTGGTCGTAATGACAATGACTCCATTGGCGCCACGTTCTCCATAAAGCGCACTGGCAGCTCCTCCTTTTAGCACAGAAATATTTTCAATGTCATCCACGTTTAAACTCGATAATCCATCTCCGTTATCAGCTCCTTCGGCATATCTTGCGGATTTAGAATCTGTTATTGAGGCTAATCCGGTGTTTCCTAAAGTAACACCATCGACAACATAAAGTGGCTGGTTGTCTCCGCTAATCGATCGGTTTCCTCTTATAACGATGCGGGAACTGGCTCCGATACCTCCTGTGGTTTGAGAGATGTTTACCCCTGCTACTTTTCCGTACAGAGATTGTGCGACACTTATTGTCGGGTTGTCGGCCAGATCTTTTCCTTTTACATCCTGAAAGGAATAACCCAGTTCTTTTCTTTCTCTTTTTATGCCAAGTGCAGTAACTACAACTCCTGAAAGAACTGTTGCGGGAGCTTCTTTTAGTTGTACGTTAATGGTCGCAACGTTATCTATCGTGATAGCTACGGTTTCCAGTCCTAAGAACGAAACGATAAGTGTTTGCCCTTTTTCTGCCTCAATAGAGAATTTACCATCGAAGTCGGTGGTGACACCTTTTTTCTCATTTTTCAGGAGCACAGTGGCTCCGGGTAGTGTTATGCCATTAGAATCGGTAACAGTTCCTTTGACAGTTTTTACCTGTCCTGTTGCGATTTGCATAGTAAAAAATAGTATAAATATTGAAATAGTTTGTTTCATTATCTTGGTTTTAGTTAGTGGTGGGTTGTTGATTGATGTGTTTTGGTGTTAAAGCGTTTTTAATTCGTTTGATTTCGAGATTTTCTTACAAACAAAATGTAATGTTTTCTCTATTGGTTTAATGCGGCCTGTGCTTTAATAGTACAGCACTCAAGACAGCAGTTCTACCTGTTAAATTTTTGTTTTATGCTTTTTTATTGCATAATATTTTGCAATTTTTCGTAAATGATTTTACGGGTGTATTGCCTGATAAACGGGGTGTTTTTTCTCATAATTGAATGTTTTTTAAGGGGTTACTTTTTTTATTCGCGGTCAAATATATATAATTTATATCCATTATAAGCGATATTTTTGCAAAAATAATGCAATATTTTTGCAATATTATTTTTGTTAATGTTGTTTTTCTCTTAAAAATCCGATGTTTACTGGGTTTGTTTCCTTTTGGGTTGGGGTTTTGTAAAACGGGAAGCAGGATTGGTTTTTTTATGCTTTAAAAAAAGGTATTTTTGTAAGATGAAAATTGTACTTATTCAATCAGACCTATATTGGGAACAGCCTGATAAAAATCGAAATCATTTTGAGCAAAAAATCAATGGAATTGCGCAAGCAGTTGACCTGATTGTACTTCCCGAAATGTTTTCGACAGGATTTACTATGAATGCGAAAGCAATCGCCGAAACGATGCAAGGCGAAACGGTGCACTGGATGCAAGCCTTAGCAAAGCAAAATAAATGTGCTATTACAGGAAGTTTGATTATTGAAGAAAATGGGCAGTACTATAATAGAATGTTGTTTGTTTTTCCGGATGGAGAAATGCAGCAATATGATAAACGCCATTTGTTTTCGCTGGCCGGAGAAAACAAATTTTATACCGGCGGAACCCAGAAAGTAATCGTAGAATATTTAGACTGGAAAATCTGTCTTCAGATTTGTTATGATTTGAGGTTTCCGGTTTTTGCTAGAAATGTAGAGAATTACGACCTGCTTTTATATGTTGCCAATTGGCCGAAAGTTCGTATAAATGCATGGGATGCTTTGCTGAAAGCGCGTGCAATCGAAAACTTAAGTTATGTAGTAGCGGTAAACAGAGTAGGGCTGGATGCTAATAAGTACGAGCATGTCGGACACTCCCAAGTGATAGATTTTCTCGGGAATCCTGTTTTAGATCCTCAGGAAAACGAAGGTGTTTTTGTGGTTGAAATCGATAAAAATACAATGCTGGAAACCCGTAAAAAACTCGATTTTTTAAGTGACAGAGATAATTTTACAGTTACGATTTAATGAAATAAAAATTTTAAGAATTAGTCCAAAACTTTGATTTCTTTCTTTGAATTTTTAATGCGAACTACAATTTTTGTGTATGCCCATCCTGTTCCTTTTTTGAAGGCTGTGATATCCAGTTTTCCTTTGGTTTTGGTGCCCTGTATTCTAACAGAAGAATGAACAGCATTATAGCCTGTAGAATACGAGGTGTTTCCTTCTAAAATGGCCAATTGGTCAAGAGGTGTTATAGTGCCAATAATTTTTAAAACTTCCTGATTCGAGTTGGCTTTTTGTATGGCGCCTTCAAAGAGAGAATTATCGGAATAGGCCTGAATAATATCAGTTGTACTCCCTGCAACATTTGACGATAGAATAAATCCAAAGCTTAGGATCGATAGTAGGGTTAGTGGTAAAAACCATTTCCAGTTTCTACTCCACCAGCTTTTTCTTAGAACTAATTCATTCTCGGTTTTTTCCATTTTTTAGTTTGTTGTTGAATTTAGTTTAAAATTAGTGAAGTTTTAAGTTGAAGAAGGAATAAAAACACCTTCAATAGGAAATGATATTGAGAGATTCTCTTCGAAAGATCCGGTTGATTCTAACGCAATTGCGATTTCTCTATAAAATAAAATAAGCTCTCGAAATCTTTGTTTTGAGAGCTCATTCTATTTTGATCGAATACTTTTATTGAACTAAAACTTAGAAGGCGGTCTTTTTCTTTTTTGCTTCTTCTTTTTTCTTTTTATCGTCGACTTTTTTCTCCAGTTCAGGATTGTACTGAATGCTTAAGTCAAAATCCTGTGACCAATCCCAGTTGCTTCTCACATCAAAAGCTTCCTGTAGATAATTGATTTCTTCAGGGTATTGTTTTTCCAGGTAGTTTCCGGTGTCGTATATTTTATTTTTATTGTCATCATAAATTACACGAATACTAAATGAATCGGGCTCTATGTGATTAAACTCAAAATTGGTTTTGCTTTCAGAATATTCCGTCGCGATGATCTTATCTCCTTTTTTGTTTATCAATTCTACAATAATCGGAAAACGTTTTACATTTCGTAAATTCAATTTAAGATTGGCGTAATCTTCGTATTCTTTTGTGGTTAATTTATACGATAAAGTATCGTTCGTTTTTTCGTAAAAATCGGTCAAAGCTCCCGGGAAAAAGGTAAAATTGTAATTTTCCAGAGGTTCTCTCTTAAAATCTACATAGAGTTTCTGATCGAATTCATCGTATTCCGTAGTAAAATCAACTGCGACAGAATCCTTGTTGATCAATTTGATTTTAGATTTGTCAAATTTTACCAAAGGTGTTTCGGTTTCTAAGGTAAATCGCTCAATGAAGTTGATTGTTCCGCTTTGTACTGCCTTTATGTTTAAGGTGTCTTTTTTCTGGTCTTTGATTTTAAAAGTGAATTTCTTCTTGTAATTTTCTCTTTCAATCTCCATCGACAAGGAGTCGGTTTTTATGGGTTTGTACCACACCTGTAAAGAATCCTTTTTAGGAAACTGTGTTACAATCGTCTCCAGAATTTCGGACTTGTTTTTAAGTACAATTTTTGGCTTCTTATTTTTGAAATTCTGTTTTCCGTCGTAAGGGAGGTATAGCCTGTTTCCGGAAGCCTGTATCGGTTTTAAGGCTTTTAAGGGAACGGTTTCTTTGAATAATTCTAGTTCAAAAACAGTATCGTTTGGTATTGTAATGTAGTTTTTCAGAAATCCGATTTTATCTTCTTTAGGGTTGAATTTGTTGTTGTTTCCCTTGTCTTTTAAGGCGACCAAAAGATATTTTCCGGCTTTTAGATTTTCTAATTTAAAAGTTCGTAAACTGTCCAGCGTGTTCGTGATGTATCTCGGATTTTGCTTGTAAATTACAGAGTCTTTAAAAGTATCGTTGACTTCGTAAAGCATTACAGAGACAAAATTGTCAACGTTTTTCTCGTAGGCATCTTTGATTGTTCCGTTAATAGAAAGCGAATCAATATAACTGCCCGTAGAAAAAACGTACTTCAATTGATTGTACGGATTTCCTTCGTTGTTGTCTGTTATACTCTGTCCGAAATTTAAACTGTACGTGGTATTAGGTTGTAAAGTGTCTCTAAATTTTATGTTTATAAATTTACTGGCATTAGAGGGTGTGATTATCGGCTCTTGTTTCATTGGTGGCGAGATAATCAACTGTTTGTTGACGTTTTTAAGTTTTATATATTCGTCAAAAGTCAGGGTGATTTCCTTTCCTGTAAAATTAGTCGTGAAATTTTTCGGTGAGCTGTATTTTAAAACAGGAGCCAGGGTGTCTTTTAATCCGCCCGTTATACTGCCTCTTTTGGCGCAACTCAACATTAAAAAGACTAATAAAAGTGAAATATATCTGAGGTTGTTTTTCAACATAACGTTTTTAAATTTGATTGCACAAAATAACGATTATATTTGCTTTAATTGAAATTTTTTATCCATTTATTAGGATTTCAGGATTTTGTTTCCGCTGCTTTTTTATGCTTTCAAATAATGGATTTGATATAATTTCTTATTTTTGACATTAAATGTAATTTTTCCAAGTTTTGATAAAAAAAGTTTTTTGGGGTATGTTGGTTTTTTTACTCTTCTCCTGCAGTAAAAATGATAAGCCGGCAATTGCCTTTTATTATTGGAAAACAATCTTCAAATTGTCTGAAACCGAAAAAGAGATCCTGGAAGAAAATAAGGTAACAAAGCTTTATATCCGTTATTTTGATATTGGTTTACAACCTCAGACAAAGGAGCCAATTCCGATTAGTCCGATACGGTTTCAGGAAAATGTTTCTAATTTTAATGTTGTTCCGGTGATTTTTATTCAAAATAAAGTCATGTTGCAATCTAATTTAGATGTTGAAAACCTCGCCAAAAAAGCAGTTCAATTAGTAGAGGAGATCAGTGCTGTAAATAAAATTGCCTTTCGGGAAGTCCAAATTGACTGTGATTGGTCCCTAAACAGCAAAGACAATTATTTGAAATTTGTGGAGCGTTTTAAAAAGCTTTCGCAGAAAAAGCTTTCGGCAACGATTCGCTTGCATCAGGTTAAATATTTCAAAAAGACCAAAATTCCAAATGTCGATTCCGGTGTTTTGATGTATTACAATATGGGATCCATTGCGCCCGATTCGTTAAATTCTATTTACGATCAGAAAATTGCAGCGCGATATCTTAAGAGTTTAAAAAAATATCCGTTGCATCTCGATTTTGCTTTACCTATATATTCGTGGGGAGTTCATATCAGAAATCAAAAAGTGATTGGTTTGCGTTCTAAATTGAGTTTTAGTGAACTTCAAAAGGATGAGAATTTTGTGCAGACAAGTGCCTTTTTTTTCAAAGTAAAACAATCAAACTACAAAAATGGAGTTTTTTATGAAGAAAATGACCTGCTGAAAATCGAGGCCATTACTCCCGAAGATTTGAAACAAATGGCGAAGGAGTTGGGCGAAAGTACGGCACAAGCGCCAAAAGAAATTATATTTTACGATTTAGACGAATTCAATTTAAAAAACTATGAAAAGAATATTTTTGAGCAAGTTGTTTCTTGTTTCTAGTGCCTCTTTGCTTTTTGCATACGGAATAATTTATGCTTGTGGAGGCGGAGACGATTGGGATTATTTTGGTTATAATTCGAATTTTACACCGGAGACGTTTGCAGATAAGTCCTATGCGCCGCTTTTTTTGTCGGGAGATTTCTTTTATGGAATTGGTTCTGATACCGAGCACAATTCAAGGTTTAATGACAATATTAAACTCGATTGGGAGAATTTTTTAAAGGGAAAGGCGGATGCTGCGACTGTGCGTTATTTTCTGATTGGTCCTGATGAAGAAAGGGCATATGAGGACCGAAATAAACCGTTAAAGAATAAAGTTGAAATTGAGCAGCTTCATGTTTTTTATAAAACGAAAAAAGAGAATAAGACTTCGCTTAAATGGGGAAAAGTAGTGAGTCTGAAAGAGGTTAAAATCAAAAGTTTTATTGAATTTTTGTATTTAGCACAGAAAATAGAAACAGTTTCTATCGGCGAGGATTATTGGCGTTATGACCCTGTTGTGGCTAAAACATTCAATGACAAGAAGATGATTCAGTCAATTGAAAATGTTTACAATATGACTTCAGATCCGTTTCTGAAAAACAGGTATTGGTTTCTTACTGTGAAAGCACGATTTTATAGTAATGACAAGCAAAAAGCAATTCAGTTTTTTAATAAAACGGAAGCTTCAGTTCCTAAAAACACCTTGTATTACAGGGCTCTTTCGTATGTTGCGGGAATAAATTATCAGCAAAAAAAGTATGCGGTTTCAAATTATCTGTATGCACAGGTTTTTGATAAATGTCCGGAGTTGCGAGTGGTTACGGCTTATTGTTTTCATCCGCAGAATGTTGCTGATTGGAATAAATCTTTAGCGTTGGCTAAAAATAACAAAGAAAAAGCGGCACTTTGGGCAATTCACGGCTATTATAAAGATGAAAAACAGGCTATTGAAAAGATTTACGCATTAGATTCAAAAAGCGAACATCTGAATTATTTGTTAACACGATTGATTAATATAGAAGAGGGAAAAATAAATTATTCGTTTCAACAGAATATGGGGGATAATGTTCCAGCCAAATTGCAAACGGTTGCAGAGAACAGGGTAGAGAATTATGCTAAAATGGATCAAACTGCTTTTGATTTAACAGCAAAGATTGCAGCGGCAGGGAATACAGAGAAACCTTATTTGTGGGATATTGCGCTGGGCTATTTGCAAACTTTAAAAGGAGATTTTGCCAATGCGGATAAGAATTTTGACAAAGCGGCAAAAACACTTCCGAAGACAGAACTGGCAGGATATCAGTTGAGGTTGTTGCGTTTTGTGAATGCGCTGAGTAAAATTGATAAATTGACAGATCAAAATGAGAAAACGATTCTGGCTGATTTGAATTGGTTATATCAGGAGCTTCCAAAAACATACAAAGGACAGGAGTTCCGTTATGAGAATGCAGTGTTATGGAGTAAAAATTATTTGGCAGCGCTTTACAAAGCAAAAGCAAATCCTGTAATGGCGGAACTTTTCGGCACTTCTTCTTACGGTTATTGGAATTCGGGTAATGCTTTTTATGATAACGAAAAAGAGCTGTTGGAGATGAAAGCATTTCTGTCTAAATCCAATAAAACCGAAATAGAGAAAATTGGGGCTGGGATTTATGGCTTTAAATTAAAAGATATTAATAATTTTCAGGCTGTTCAGGCCACTTTTAAGAATAAAATTCCGGAGGCAATTGCTTTTATGCAACAAACGGACTCGGTGCAGTATCGTACCTTTTCAGGAAATCCGTTTAATGGAAACATAAAAGACTGTCATGATTGTGATCATGTGGCTTATCAAAAAAAGAAATATTCTCAGCTTGAATTCCTGAATACCATGAAAACCATGCAGGATAAACTGGCTCAGAAAGAAGATGTTTATACCAATAGTTTGTTGCTTGGGAATGCTTTTTACAATATCACTCATTTTGGGAACGGAAGAAGTTTTTACGAAATCAATATTGTAGGTTACGGCTCAAGTCCTTATTCTTTTAGAAGTGCAATGAAAGGAATGATCACGGATTGTACTGTTTCAAAAATGTATTACCAAAAAGCCTTTGAAGCCGCGACAACAAAAGAACAAAAAGCAAAATGTGTCTATTTAATCTCCAAGTGTGAACGAAACGAATATTACAACAACAAATACAATAAGGTAAACAGTTGGTGGGAAGTGGAGGACGATAAGATTAATTTTATTGCCTGGAATGGATTTAAAGCACTGAAGAAAGAGTATTCGGATACGAAGTATTATCAGGATGTGATTGCGGAATGTGGTTATTTTAATACGTATGTGAATCAATAATAAGGAGCAGGTTTAAATAATAGTAAAAGAAATGGTAAATAAAATAGAACATATCGGAATTGCAGTAAAAAACATGGAGGATGCTAATGTATTGTTCGAAAAATTATTGGGCGTTCCGTCATACAAAATGGAATCGGTAGAGAGTGAAGGGGTTTTGACTTCTTTTTTTCAAACAGGAGTTAATAAAATTGAACTTTTAACGGCCACAAATCCTGAAAGTCCAATTGCGAAGTTTTTAGAAAAAAAGGGAGAAGGAATTCATCACATCGCTTTTGATGTAGAAGACATTCACGCAGAAATAACACGACTGAAAGACGAAGGTTTTGTGTTGATTAATGAGGTGCCGAAAAGAGGAGCCGATAATAAGTTGGTGGTTTTTCTACATCCAAAAAACACAAATGGGGTTTTGGTGGAGCTTTGTCAGGAAATAAGATAAAAAAATGTGTTTTTTTATTCCTGAATAAGCCATTGAAAATCAATTGTGTTCCGTGAAATAAGGGTGGCAGTTGCAAATTAAATAGAAAACATCTCTTAAAATATTTGGAGTGAATGAAAAATAGTAGTAATATTGCAACCTCAAACCGGTCCTATAGCTCAGCTGGTTAGAGCACCTGACTCATAATCAGGTGGTCCCTGGTTCGAGCCCAGGTGGGACCACAGAAAAGCTTCATAAATTTTATGAAGCTTTTTTTATTTGTAAAACTTGCATTTAAATGAAATTCTTATACATTTGCCAATAATTTTGAGCGTAAACACTTGTTTTTGTGAGAATTATAATAAGAAAAATAATTTTAATAATGTACTCTGCTGTTTTTCAGCGTATTGAAAATTATGAAGATATCTAAGCCTGTTTTTTTTGTATTTGTTTTGACCTTGATTAGTATTTCGAGTGTTATGGCTGAGGATGGTCCTCCTGAACCAAGGGCCAGGACCAGTAAGACAGCTGCAGGGCCTCCGCCTCCGCCGGATGGGCCTATTGATCAGAATTTAATAATTTTAGTTGTAGGTGCTTTGTTTCTGGGAGCACATACTGTATATAAAAATAGTTATAAAAGAAAAGCTTCAATGTAAATTGAAGCTTTTCTTTTATATAGCATGTTTTAGAGACTATTTGTTTATCGAATAAAGTCTTGAAATGTATTTTCCTACTACATCAAACTCCAAATTAATCTTTGTTCCGATTTTAAAGTTTTTAAAACTGGTGTTTTCGTAAGTGTACGGGATTATTGAGACACTAAACTCATTTGTTTTCGAATTTACAACAGTAAGACTTACTCCGTTTACGGTTATGGATCCCTTCTCGATAGTAATGTTGCTGAGGTTTTTATCATACTCGAAAGTGTAATTCCAGCTTCCGTTTGCTTCCTGTATGTTGGTGCAGGTTCCGGTTTGGTCTACGTGGCCTTGTACAATATGTCCGTCCAGACGATCTCCGAGTTTCATTCCTCTTTCCAAATTTACGATGTCGTTGGCTTTCCAATCACCTATATTGGTTTTTAGAATGGTTTCTTCGATTGCGGTTACCGTATAAAAGCTGTCTTTTATAGCGACAACAGTCAGACAGATGCCATTGTGGGAAACGCTTTGATCGATTTTTAATTCATTGGTGATAGAAGACTCAACGGTTACATGAAGGTTGTTTTGGTCTTTTTGTATTTCGTGAATTCTTCCTAGGGTTTCTATAATTCCTGTGAACATTGTTGTTTTATTTTACTAAATTTGCACATCAAAATTAGTAATAAATAAACTGAGCACATGAATAAAAAAGCAGAAAATATAATTGTTGGAATTTCAATAGGAGATTTAAACGGTATTGGAAGCGAAGTTATATTAAAAACATTCGAAGATTCTCGTATGTTGGAACTCTGTACGCCGGTTATTTTTGCTAATGCCAAAATACTTTCGTTTGTTAAAAAAAGTGTGACTTCTACCATTCAGTTTCATGGGATAGATAAATTAGACCAGGTGGTGACGGGAAAAGTGAATGTCTTTAATCTTTGGAGAGAAGGTGTAGATGTCAATTTTGGAACAAATGATGTAAAAATAGGGGAGTATGCTGTAAAATCTTTTGTTGCGGCTACAAAGGCACTAAAGGATGGATTGATTGATGTTTTGGTTACAGCTCCTATTAATAAATACAACATTCAGTCGGAAGAATTTAAATTTCCGGGACATACCGATTATTTAGAGCAAGAATTAGAAGGAAATGCCCTTATGATGATGGTTCAGGATAATCTGAGAGTTGGTTTGCTGACGGATCACGTACCGTTGAATGAGGTTTCGTCTCATTTGACAGAAGAATTGATCACTAGAAAAATAGAAACCATTAAAAAGTCCTTAATTCAGGATTTTAGTATTGTGAAGCCGAAAATTGCAGTTTTAGGGTTGAACCCTCATTGTGGTGATGGTGGAGTGATCGGGAAAGAAGATGATTTGATTTTAAAGCCTGTTTTGAAAAAAATATTCGATAAAGGAACTATGGTTTTTGGGCCATTTCCTGCAGATGGGTTTTTTGGAAGCAGTCAATATGAAAAATATGATGCTGTTGTGGCGACTTATCACGATCAGGGACTTATTCCTTTTAAAACGCTTTCGTTCGGTAAAGGGGTTAATTATACAGCAGGATTGAATAAGGTAAGAACCTCGCCGGACCACGGTACGGCTTATGATATTGCTGGAAAAGATGTTGCAGATTACAATTCATTTAAAGAGGCTGTTTACCTTGCGATTGATATTTTTCGCTCGCGTAATCAGCATGAGGAGATTACTCAAAAACCTCTTAAAATAAAAGAAAAACAGTTATAAACAAAAAAAGGTGAATAAGATTATTAGTTTTATAATAATTTTATATCTTTGCACCCCAATTCAGGTATCTGAGTTTTAGATACCGGTTGGATAAATTGATGTTGAAATGAGCAAAACAAAAGAATTTTTAATTCCTTTCGTAGGATTAAAATTAGGAAAACACCATTTTGAGTATCAAATAAGTAACGCGTTCTTTGAGAACTTTGATTACGACGAATTTCAAAGTTCGGATATCAAAGTGGCTTTAGTTTTAGATAAGAAAAGCAACATGATGGAGTTGGATTTCAAACACAAAGGAACGATAAATGTACCTTGTGATCTGACAAGCGAAGAATTTGATTTGCCTATAAAAGGGAAAATGAAATTAATTGTTCGCTTCGGAGATGAATTCAATAACGACAATGAAGAGTTGTTGATCTTGCCGCATGGAGAGCATGAAATAGATGTAGCACAATACATTTACGAGATGATTGCACTTTCGGTACCGCTAAAACGAGTTCATCCAGGAGTAAAAGACGGAAGTTTGCAAACCGAAGCTTTAACAAAACTGAATGAATTAACCGTAAAAGAACAAAAAGAAGAGAGTAAACAAGAAGAAGATATTGACCCGCGTTGGGACAAATTAAAGAAACTATTAACGGATAAATAATATAGTAAAATGGCACATCCTAAGAGAAAAATCTCGAAAACAAGAAGAGATAAGAGAAGAACACATTATAAAGCTACTGTAGCTCAGATCGCTACATGTCCTATCACTGGAGAGGCACATTTATACCACAGAGCTTACTGGCATGAAGGTAAAATGTATTACAGAGGGCAAGTTGTTATCGATAAATCTGTAGCGGTTGCTTAATACGTTTTTGTAAAAAATACTGGAACTCTCACATCGTGGGAGTTTTTTTTGTTGGTTATAATTTTCTTTTTTTAAGAAAATAGATACAAATTCGCTTTGTTTTTTTTTGTAATTTTCAAGTCTTTTAAAAATTTTTCAAATAGGAGTATTTGGAAGGAAATAATAGAATATAATGAATACAATCACAGCCGCAATTACCGCTGTTGGAGCTTATGTTCCTGACTTTGTACTTTCGAACAAAGTTTTAGAAACAATGGTTGATACCAATGACGAATGGATTACCACTCGTACCGGGATAAAAGAAAGAAGGATTCTTAAAGATGCTGACAAAGGAACATCGTTTCTTGCTATAAAAGCAGCACAGGATTTAATAGCGAAAGCAAATATTGATCCGTTAGAGATTGATATGGTTATAATGGCAACGGCAACAGCAGATATGCCAGTAGCTTCTACGGGAGTTTTTGTTGCCACAGAAATTGGAGCTACAAATGCTTTTGCATACGATTTGCAAGCAGCATGTTCAAGTTTTTTATACGGAATGTCTACGGCTGCAGCTTATATTCAGTCAGGACGGTATAAAAAAGTATTATTGATTGGTGCGGATAAAATGTCATCAATTGTAGATTATACAGATAGAGCGACTTGTATTATTTTTGGAGACGGCGCAGGAGCTGTTTTATTTGAGCCAAATTATGAAGGCTTAGGTTTACAAGACGAATATTTACGCAGTGATGGCGTAGGACGTGATTTTCTTAAGATCGCTGCCGGTGGTTCTCTGATTCCTACTACAGCAGAGACCGTACAAAACAAACTACACAATGTTTTTCAGGACGGGAAAACCGTTTTCAAATACGCAGTAACTAATATGGCTGATGCCAGCGAATTGATCTTAAAAAGAAACAATTTGACTAGAGAAGATGTAAGCTGGTTAGTAGCACATCAGGCAAACAAACGTATTATTGATGCGACAGCAAACAGAATGGAGCTTGAAGATTCTAAAGTATTAATGAATATCGAAAGATATGGTAATACAACTTCAGCAACTTTACCATTAGTGCTAAACGACTTTGAACACTTATTAAAAAAAGGAGATAATATTATTTTTGCCGCTTTTGGTGGTGGATTCACTTGGGGATCTATTTACCTAAAATGGGCTTACGATAAGAAATAAATTAAAACTAAAAACAAATCATTATGGATTTAAAAGAAATTCAAAACCTAATCAAATTTGTTGCAAATTCGGGAGTTGCAGAAGTTAAGTTGGAAATGGATGATGTGAAAATCACGATCAGAACAACTTTGGAAACAAATGTAACAGAAGCTACTTATGTGCAACAATTACCTGCTCAAACTGCATTGCCACAGGCAGTAGTTCCTCAGCAGACAGCTCCGGTTGTTGTAAATGTTAACACTGATACACCAGCTGCAACAGAAGATTCTAAGTATATCACTATAAAATCTCCAATTATTGGAACGTTTTATAGAAAACCATCTCCGGATAAAGCCGTTTTCACTGAAGTGGGAAGCACTATCGCTAAAGGTGATGTTCTTTGTGTAATTGAAGCAATGAAATTATTCAACGAAATCGAATCAGAAGTTTCAGGTAAAATTGTAAAAATTCTTGTTGACGATATGTCTCCTGTAGAATTTGACCAACCTTTATTTTTAGTTGATCCATCATAGTTTTTAAAAATTCCAATAGACAAATCACAAAATCCAATGAGTTGGAATTAGGAGATTGGAATTTGTAATTTTTAATATAAGTAAGATGTTTAAAAAAATATTAATTGCGAATAGAGGAGAAATTGCACTTCGTGTAATTCGTACATGTAAAGAGATGGGAATCAAAACTGTAGCGGTTTACTCTACAGCTGATGCAGAAAGTCTACATGTTAAGTTCGCTGACGAAGCGGTTTGTATAGGACCTCCTCCAAGTAACTTATCGTATTTGAAAATGTCAAATATTATTGCTGCTGCTGAGATTACCAATGCAGACGCAATACACCCGGGATACGGTTTTCTTTCTGAGAATGCTAAATTCTCTAAAATTTGCCAAGAGCACGGAATCAAATTTATTGGTGCCGCTCCTGAAATGATTGACAGAATGGGAGACAAAGCTTCTGCAAAAGCTACCATGAAAGAAGCAGGAGTACCTTGTGTTCCAGGTTCAGACGGATTGTTAGAATCTTTTGAACAAACACAGGAACTGGCTAAAGAATTTGGTTACCCGGTAATGCTTAAAGCTACTGCCGGTGGTGGTGGAAAAGGAATGCGTGCTGTTTGGAAAGAAGAAGACTTATTGAAAGCCTGGGAAAGCGCACGTCAGGAAGCTGCTGCTGCTTTTGGGAATGACGGAATGTACATGGAGAAACTTATTGAAGAACCACGTCATATCGAAATTCAGGTTGTAGGAGATTCTTATGGAAAAGCATGTCACCTTTCTGAAAGAGATTGCTCGGTACAACGTCGTCACCAAAAACTTACTGAAGAAACACCTTCCCCTTTCATGACAGACGAATTGCGTGCTGCTATGGGAGAAGCTGCTGTAAAAGCTGCTGAGTTTATTAAATACGAAGGAGCAGGAACAGTAGAATTTTTGGTTGACAAACACAGAAATTTCTATTTCATGGAAATGAATACCCGTATTCAGGTAGAGCACCCGATCACAGAACAAGTTATAGATTATGATTTGATTCGTGAGCAAATTATGGTGGCTGCAGGAATTCCAATTTCCGGAAAAAACTATTTACCACAATTACACGCTATAGAATGTCGTATTAATGCTGAAGATCCTTATAACGATTTTCGCCCTTCACCGGGAAAAATTACTACGCTTCATATGCCGGGAGGTCACGGTGTACGTTTAGATACACACGTTTACTCTGGTTATAGTATTCCACCTAATTACGATTCGATGATTGCCAAGTTAATTACAACAGCGCAATCTCGTGAAGAAGCAATAAGCAAGATGCGAAGAGCTTTGGATGAGTTCGTTATTGAAGGTGTGAAAACTACAATACCTTTCCACAGACAATTAATGGATGATCCAAGATATATTGCAGGAGATTATACCACTGCATTTATGGATACTTTCAAAATGAATCCAATCGAATAATTTTAAAGGCTATCAATTTTGATAGCCTTTTTTTGTTTCTATAGTTAGTTTATTTCTACTGTTTAAAAAAAACGCTCCGGTTTGCCGGTTTGGTTTTTCGCTAAGTAAACACTATTTGTGTATACTTTTTACACACTATTTCGTAATAGTATACAGTTTTGTTTGTTTTTGAGTTTTGTTGTATTTTGTTTAAAGCCTTTTAAAATAAGAGCTTAGGGCGTTTGATGGTTGGTTTTGTACTTACGGCATAATAATTTCATTATCCTAAAGCGTATAACAACTATTAAATAACTAAACATATACATTATGAAAAATTTATTTTTATCAGCCGCAATCGTTTTGGGAAGTTTAACTTCATTTGCCTCAACTACTCCAATTAGTAACACAACAGTAAAAACGATCTCAGTTCAGGATGACTATACAGAGATTAAATTGGAAGAACTTCCTACTGCTGTTACAGACGCTCTTAAAAAAGCATATCCAACTGCTGTACTTGCTAAAGCATTCAAAAATACAAATTCAGAGTACAAATTAGAAGTAACAGTTGGAGATAAAACGGGAAATCTTTTTGCTAACGCAGATGGAACCTGGATCAAAAAATAAGTATCTTGGTTTCTCTTAAAAAGCATTCAATAAACACTATTAAATATATACACACTATGAAAAATTTATTTCTATCAGCCGCAATCGTTTTGGGAACTTTGACTTCATTTGCTTCAACTTCTCCCATTTCTACTACAATCCTAAAAACAATCTCAGTTCAGGACGAATATACTGAAGTGAAGCTGGAGGAAGTACCAGTCGCGATTACCGATGCTCTTAAAAAAGCTTATCCGACTGCTGTACTTGCCAAGGCATTCAAAAATGCAAATTCAGAATATAAATTAGAAGTTACCGTTGGGGACAAAACCGGGAATCTTTTTGCTAATGCAGATGGAACCTGGATTAAAAAATAACCAAAGTAAACTTAAAAACTATATCTTATGAAAAAATTAATGATCACTGCGACAATCGTTTTAGGAACTTTGTCAATGCAGGCTGGAACCACTTTTATCAAAACCACAAAAGTCCAGTTAGAAACCACTCAGGAGGAGTATAAAGAAATAGATGCTGTTCCGGCAGCCATCAAAACAGCTTTAGATAATGCTTATCCGGGGGTGAAGCTTGAAAAAGCATACGTTAATGAAAAGAAAGAATATAAAATTGAGATCGTTGTAAGAGACGTAAAGTCAGTTGTGTACACCGATGCTCAAGGAAATATTCTAAAAAAATAATAACTAATTATTAAACAACCCAATAAAAAAATCATTATGAAAAATTTAGTAGTAGCAACAGCAATCGTTTTAGGAAGTTTAACTGTTAATGCAGCCACAACTCCATCATTAGAAAATGCAGTAAACCAATCCGTACTTATTCAAGATGAGTTTAAGGAAGTTAGTGCAGATGCAGTTCCGGCAGCAGTAAAATCAACAGTTGAAAAATCTTTTCCAGGTACTAAACTTGAAAAAGCGTATGTAAATGAGAAGAAAGAGTATAAGCTTGAAATCTCTAAAGGAGACAAAAAGTATATTATATTCTCTGATGCTGCGGGAAACATAGTTAAATAAGAAAAAATATGAAAAAGATCGTTTTAATAGCCGCAATCGTTTTAGGAAGCCTATCCATTTATGCCACTACAATTGTACATTCTGAAGAAGTGAAAACGGAAACAAGTTTCCAAACCGAATATACCGAAGTTGGTACAGATGCTGTTCCGGCAGCAGTAAAAACGGCATTGGAAACAGCGTACCCTGGGGCAAAATTGGTTAAAGCTTATGTAAACGAGAAAAAAGAGTACAAATTAGATATATCAGTTGGTGACCAAAAGGCTACTGTCTACTCAGATGTCAATGGCAACTGGTTGAAAATATAATTAGGTGAATTAGATTTATGTTTTTGGTAAAAAAGAGATTGTTGGATAACAATCTCTTTTTTTTGCAAAATTTTATGAAAAGACAAGTTTAATAGTATTATTTTAGCAAAAAAGTCACTAAAAAACAATGCCAAAGATATTACTAATAGAAGATGATATTTCATTCTGCAAATTATTGGAGAAGTTCTTGATAAAAAAAGAATATGAAGTAATCATTGCCTTTTCAGCTGCAGAAGCCCGAGTAGCAGTTAACAATCAATTATTCGATTTGATTTTAACGGATCTTCGATTACCGGATTCTGATGGCATTGTACTTATGACTGAATTTAAGGCTTCCAATCCCGAAATACCTGTGATCTTAATGACAGGATACTCCGATGTGAATACGGCTGTAAAAGCGATCAAAAATGGCGCTGCAGACTATATTTCGAAACCGTTTAATCCCGATGAAGTTTTGTTGGTTATTACAAACGCTTTGCAAACTCCGCAAGTTCAAGTTCCAACAAAAGAAAAGAAAGTTGTCAAAAAACAAACTGCCGCTACGGAGAACGAATTTGTACGAGGAATTTCTGTAGCTTCAAAAAAATTACTGGATCATATTCAATTGGTAAGCCCAACGGACATGTCTGTTTTAATTATTGGGGAAAGTGGTACAGGAAAAGAAATCATCGCCAAAAGCATTCACGAACAAAGCACCCGAAAAAGCAATAATTTCATTGCCGTTGATTGTGGTGCAATCCCAAAAGAATTGGCTGCAAGTGAGTTTTTCGGACATTTAAAAGGATCTTTTACCGGAGCAATCAGCGACAAAATGGGTTATTTTGAAGCGGCTAACGGTGGAACTCTTTTTTTAGATGAAATAGGAAATCTTTCGTACGAAAATCAGATACAGTTGCTAAGAGCACTTCAAGAACGAAAAATTAAACCCGTAGGAAGCAATAAAGAAATTAACGTTGATATCAGAATTATTACGGCCACCAATGAAGATTTGCGGGAAGCCGTTAAAAATGGTGATTTCCGTGAAGATTTATACCATAGAATTAATGAGTTTTCTATTCAGTCTCCTTCCTTGACAGACCGTGAAGAAGATTTAATGGTTTTTGCCGATTATTTTCTCGAGAAAGCCAATCAGCAATTAAACAAAGAGATTATTGGTTTTTCACCGGATGTGATCCGAATTTTTCAAAACTACAGCTGGCCCGGAAATTTACGTGAACTTCAAAATTGCGTAAAACGTGCCACATTATTGTCACGTGGTGATTATATTGAAAGTGAAGTTTTACCAACAGAATTTTTTCAAATCGAAAAACAGCAAAATTCTAAAGGAAATTTTTCATTGTCAGAAAACGAGAAAGAGGCCATTATTCACGCATTATCCAAAGCACAGAACAATAAATCAGAAGCGGCTAAACTGCTTAAGATTACCAGAAAAACACTTTACAATAAGCTAAAGCAATACAATATAGATTAAGCTATTTCTTGTTGCAGCGCAATAAAAAGCGTTTCGATTTGGGCTTTTAAACTGTTGAATATACTTTCTAAATCAGAATTTTTAAATTCATTCTTTTCTAAAGTTTTTAAAATACCGGCAATTTCATCAGATTCAATTTGTTTGAACATTGGTGCAATTCGGTGTGCAATAAGGTTTACTTCAGTGATGTCTTCTTCTGTTATTGCTTTGTTTAAGTAAGTCAAATTTTCTTTAGTACTTTCAATAAACGAGGTGATAACATCTTTCAAAGCATCAGCATCATTGCCTAAAAATTCTTTCAGGGTATCTAACGAATACAGAGATTCGTTGTTGGATAAAGCTTCAGTAGTTCCTATTTCACTATTGGGCAGCGGAATATCTTCCACAATATGATGTAGGGTTTCAAGCAGCATTTTTGGGGAATACGGTTTTTTGATAACAGTGGTGAATCCGGCCGCTGTGTAAACGGAGAAATCGAGATCTGTTCTTCCCGTCAGTGCAATTATAGGTTGGCTTTTGAATGTCGAAAGCGCACTGTTTTTTAATTTTTCAATAAACATAAAACCATCCATTTCCGGCATTTGAATATCGGTGATGATAAAGTCAAAATCAGTAGTAGCAATGGTTTCTAACGCTTTTACGGCTTCGTTAAAAGACAAAACATGATGATTTTCCTGCTTTAAGACGCCACTGGTTAAATTCAATAAATTGATATCGTCGTCAATAACAATAAAAGTCAGCTTTTTTGTATTGAGGTTAGCGGGCTGTTTCGGGGTTGTAGCCGTTGTGTTTTTAGTACTGTCAAATAATAAAGGGAGTTTGATTTCAAAAGTACTTCCTTCTCCAAAAGTACTTCTAAGGGTTAAGCTTCCTTGAAGAATGGTGACTATTTTTTGGCAGATAGACAGCCCTAAGCCGGTTCCGCCATATTGTTTTTCAATATTTTCATTGGCTTGTGCAAATTCTTCAAAAACCAATTGTTGGTTTCCTTTCTCAATTCCAATTCCGGTATCTTCAATGGTAATAACAAAAAAGTCGCTGTTGTCTGCAACATAAGCACTGATTTTGATAAAGCCTTTTTCTGTAAATTTATAAGCATTCCCGATTATATTGGTCAGGATTTGCTTTAAACGAAACGGATCGCCGACTATTTTGCTGCTCAGCTGATCGTCAACATTGATAATAAGATCGATGGTTTTGTTTTTATAAACGGTCTGAATATTTTTGGCAGCCTCTTCAATAAGTTCAGGTAAAAGGAACGGTACTTTCTCGATGCTGATTTTCCCCGCTTCAATTTGGGAAAAGTCCAATAAATCCTGAACGAGTTGCGAAATATACTCGGAGGAATTTTTAATGTTTTTAACGAAATAGGATTGTTTGGTTGTCACATCAGAATTGCCCAAAAGTTCCGTGTAGCCCACTATGGTGCTCAAAGGTGTTTTCAGGTCATGACTTACCGTTGAGATAAGTTGCTCACGGCTTTTTAGTAGGTTCTTGGTTTTGAAATTAGCAATCTCGAGCTGTTTTTTATACAATTGAGATTTGGAGTAATCGCTGACAATTAAAATAGAGAAAAACACCGTCAGTAATAAACCAATAATGGCAGATGCTGTTACGATATCATTGACTTTTTTAAGTGATTTTTCTTTTAAGGAGTTGTTCTTTATAGAGTTGATAATGATCTCCCGTTCAATGATACGAAGTACTTTTCTAAGTTGTTCCGAGATGGCAATTTCATTTTTTAGCAATTTGTTTTCTTCAAAATTCAGCGATTCTTTCTTTTTTTCTGCTTTTATTTTGACATTGCTCAGTAATTTTTTTGAATTGGCTAAGATGGAATCGGAGGCCTGTTTACTCAACGTATTGGTGCTGTCGTCGGGAATATTCTGATTGAGATAATCAACATATTTCTGAAGCACATTTCGCTGGTAATTCCCCAATTGATTGGGGCTTTTCGTAAAATCCTGAAGTTCCAGCTTACGGAGTTTGAATTCCATTTTGGTAATTTCGTCAATGGCGGTATTGACCGAAACTTCATCGTCGGCCTTGTTTTTTATGGCTTTTAGCTGTCGGATATTCTCTGTTTTTTCGGACAAAAAATAGGTAACACTGTCTAGTAAAGTTTTCTGATAGTCGGTAGTAACGATTTGTTTTAAGGTATCAATTCTTGCACGCAGGGAATCTGTTTCAATAATATAACTTTTAAAATCATTTTCAGAATTCGTCTGGATCGTTTTTCGGGCCAAACTTTCTGTTTTGTATACATTGGAGAAGAGTTTGCTGACTCTTAAAATCTTGGTTTTTTCAAAGCCTATTTTTTCTTCGAGTTTGTTATAAACTTTATTTTCAGAATATAGGAACCAACCAACCGTAACAACTAATCCCAGTAATGCAATATAACTGAAGAGTACTTTAATCGGCATGTAACTTTTTTTACTCTCCATAAATTAGGGTAACAGGAATTGCAAGGGTTTTTGTAAATGAAACAACTGCAATTTATTTAAAATTTTCTGATTTAGGATTATAAACCGCGAGGAAAATCTTGTATAATTATAATATGAGGCTTAAAAAAACCGCAGATTTTAAAGATGAAACAGGTTCGATCTAGAAAATCTACAGTTATTTTTTTTAAACACGAATTTCACGAATTGGCACGAATTGTTTTTTTTTGCCACGAATTAATTAGTGTAATTAGTGCAATTCGTGTTTGATTTTTTTGCCACAGATTAAAAAGATTCGCACAGATTATCTGATCGTTTTGGTTTTTTTGCCAAGAATATCTCCAATTGGCACGAATTAATTAGTGTAATTAGTGCAATTCGTGTTTAATTTTTTGCCACAGATTAAAAAGATTCGCACAGATTATCTGATCGTCTTGATTTTTTTGCCACGAATTTCACCAATCGGCACGAATTAATTAGTGTAATTAGTGCAATTCGTGTCTGTTTTTTTGCGTCGCAGATTATCCAATCATTTTAATCCTTTAATCTGTGGCAGTTTTTTCACCCAGCTTTAACAGATTTTTTCAAAAGCAATGTTGAAAAAAATCTGCTAAATCTGCGTGCTGTTTTATTTCGAAACAAACGCTTACAACGTTTCGTTTAACCATTTGAAAAACTCACCTTGCCAAACCTGAGCATTCTGAGGTTTTAAAACCCAGTGGTTTTCTTCAGGGAAATATACTAAACGGCTTTTAAGACCTCTTAATTGTGCCGCCTGAAAAGCTTCTTGTGATTGTCCGATTGGCACACGGAAATCTTTTCCTCCCTGAACAATCAAAATAGGTTTGTTCCAGTTTTGAACTAAGCTTGCAGGATTAAAAGTAGTATACGTTTTTTGGGCTACTGCATTGTCTTTTTCCCAATAAGCACCACCAAAATCCCAGTTGTTAAAGAAAACTTCTTCTGTTGTTCCAAACATACTTTGAGTATTGAAAACACCATCGTGAGCGATAAAAGTTTTGAAACGGTTTTTGTGAATTCCGGCTAAATAGAAAACAGAATAACCACCGTAACTAGCGCCAACGCAACCTAAACGAGATTTATCTACATAGCTTTCTTTAGAGACATCATCGATTGCAGATAAATAATCATCCATAACCTGTCCACCCCAGTCTTTACTGATTTGTTCGTTCCATTCTACTCCGTGTCCAGGCATTCCGCGACGGTTTGGAGCGACTACTACATAACCTTTAGCAGCCATTAAAGAGAAATTCCAACGGAACGAGTATGATTGTGTTAAGGCAGATTGTGGCCCTCCCTGACAGAATAATAGCGTTGGATATTTTTTTGTAGCATCAAAATTAGGAGGCAAAATTACCCATACCAACATTTTTTTACCGTCGGTAGTCGTAACATAACGTTTTTCTGTTTTGCTTAACGTTAGGGTGTTGTACGTTTCGGTATTTACATTTGATAATTGTTTCCAGGTTTTTTTCTTCAAATTGTAAGAAAAAATTTCAGCCGCATGATTCATGTCTGTTCTCGTTACGATAATTTCATCACCTGAAAATCCAACTAAATCACTTACATCAAAATCTCCATTTGTCAATTGACGAACCTGAATGGTTATTTTGGTTAAACCCGGAAAGTTTACTTCAAAAAGTTGTTTTGTTCCGTCTACCGGTGCTACAAAAAATACTTTTTTACCGTCTTTACTCCACATGAAATTATCTACAGTACCGTCCCAATTAGCAGTTAAGTTCGTTTTGATTCCTTTAAAATCAACAATAATGTCGTTTTTGTCCGCTTCATAACCATCACGTTTCATTTGCAACCAGGTTAGATTTCCGGTTGGAGAAAATTGCGGAGCAGTGTCATAACCTAAGTTACCTTCGGTTCTGTTGCTTGTTTTTTGAGTTTCTAAATTGTACTCATAAATATCGGTATTCGTAGAAATGGCATAAGCAGTTCCGGCTTTTTTCTTGCACACATACAAGATGCTTTTTCCGTCAGGAGACCAGATATAATCTTCGTTACCACCAAAAGGTTTTTGTGGACTGTCGAAAGCTTCTCCTTTAAGGATATCAATTCCTGCAGCTTCTTTGTTGTTATTTTTGTAGAAAACATGATTGAATTTTCCTTCGTTCCAAGTGTCCCAGTGACGGTAATCTAAACCATCGTAAATCTGAACATCAGATTTTTCTAAGTTCGGATAGAAATCTTTCCCTAAAACTTTATCGATTTTTACTTCTTCATTATAGACTAATAACGTTCCGTCAGGCGAAATGTTTTTGTCTGTCAACACCTCTTTGGTGTCTTTGATTTCAGTTGCATTCCCTCCATTTACCGATAAAATGTAAAATTTAGAATGCGATTTGTTTTCCTCTACAGAAGGAGTTGTTACTTTAAAAACAACATTTTTTTCGTCTTTCGAAAGGCCTAGTGGAGTCACTCGTCCTAATTTCCATAACAATTCCGGTGACATTACATTCTGTCCGATAGCGTTTAAACTCATCATTATTAAGGTTGTTACTACTACTTTTTTCATAATTGAAATTCTAATTTTTGTGGTGCCTAAAGTACGAATTTTAAATTCCAATCTTTTAAATTCCAAATTCCAATTTTTGTTAATATTTTTTGGGAAAAATGGGTTTAAATTTCAGTCTTCTGAAATTCCAATCTTCTGAAATTCCAGTCTTCTGAAATTCCAATCTTCTGAAATTCCAAATTCCAACCTTTTGTTGGTGACTTGGATAGATGAGGGGTGTCGCTCTTCGACTTCGCTCAGAGTGACACTCCTAGTTGGAATTTGGAATTTAAAAGATTGGAATTTATTTCTAGTATATTTCGTTGGTGATTAAAAAAAGGAAGTAAGCTCACTCTTCGACTTCGCTCAGAGTGACACCCCTCGTTGGAATTTGTAATTTCAGAAGATTGGAATTTACGTCTAGTATATTTCGTTGGTGATTTAAAAGAAGAAAGTCCGCTCTTCAACTTTACTCAGAACGACACCCCTCGTTGGAATTTGGAATTTAAAAGATTGGAATTTACGTCTAGTATATTTCGTTGGTGATTTAAAAGAAGAAAGCCCACTCTTCGACTTCACTCAGAGCGACACCCCACGTTGGAATTTGGAATTTAAAAAATTTGGAATTTATTTTTTAGCATAAAAAATTTCTATTTTTATACCTAAAAAATATTCACTCATGGAATTAAGTTATTGGGAGCTTAAAAATTGGTTTACAAATGTAGATTATACGATCGTTGGCAGCGGTATTGTAGGTTTGCATGCGGGGTTGCGCTTGCGCGAAAGATTTCCAACTGCAAAAATTCTGATTTTAGAAAAAGGAATGTTACCCCAGGGAGCAAGTACCAAGAATGCCGGTTTTGCTTGTTTCGGAAGTCTTTCTGAAATTATTGAGGATTTAAAAACACATTCCGAAGACGAGGTAGTACAACTTGTTCAAAAACGCTGGCAAGGTTTACAATTACTTCGAAAAAGATTGGGTGATACTGCTATCGATTTTAGACCGCATGGCGGTTATGAACTTTTTTTGAAAGAAGAGAACAATGGTTTTGAAGATTGTGTAAGTAAGTTGCCTTTTATAAATAGTATTTTAAAACCACTTTTTAAAGCAGATGTTTTTGGTAAAGAAGTGGATAGATTTGGATTCAAAAACATTGAAGACTATTTGATTTTTAATCCGTTTGAAGCTCAGATTGATACTGGGAACATGATGCAGGAGTTATTGAAACAAGCGATTGCAGCAGATATTCTGATTTTGAACCAGCAAACCGTAACATCTTATCTGGACAATGGAACTCAGGTTGAAGTAGCCTTGAATGATTTTAGTTTTAATTCAAAGAAAATACTTTTTGCGACCAATGGTTTTGCAAATGTCTTGACAAAAGGAGCTGTACAGCCGGCAAGAGCACAGGTTCTAATTACAGAACCCATTCCGAATTTAGATATTAAAGGTACTTTTCATCTCGATAGGGGGTATTATTACTTCAGGAATATCGGCGATCGGATTTTATTGGGCGGAGGCAGAAACCTGGATTTTGAAACAGAAAACACTACAGAATTTGGTCAAACCAAAATTGTTCAAAATAAATTGGAGGATTTACTTAAAAATGTAATTTTACCGAATCAGGAATTTCAGATTGCCCATCGTTGGAGTGGCATTATGGGAGTAGGGAACAGTAAAAATCCTGTGGTTACACAACTGTCTGAAAACGTGTTCTGTGGAGTGCGTTTGGGCGGAATGGGTGTAGCGATAGGTAGTTTAATAGGAACAGAATTAGCAGATTTAATATAATGGCAGTCAAAAAACCAGCACCAAAAACAACAACCGCAAGTAAACCTAAACCCAAAGCGCCTCCGAAGAAGTCGAAACGTTCTTTTGGTGAAAAAGTAAAATGGTTTTTCATTAAATTATTGCTTTGGTTCTTCGGGGTTTCAATTGCATCGGTGGTTTTATTCAAATACATACCGGTTCCTTTTACTCCGTTAATGGTGATTCGTGCTATTGAAAATAAAACAGGGGGCAAAGAAGTCTATTTTGATCATGATTGGGAGCCTATTGATAAGATTTCGATGAATTTACAAAAAGCAGTTATTGCGAGTGAAGACGGAACTTTTCTATCGCATAATGGTTTTGATTTTAAAGCACTTCAAAAAGCCTATAAAAGCAACGAACGTGGACGTAGAATTCGGGGGGGAAGTACAATTTCGCAGCAAACCGCCAAAAATGTTTTTTTATGGCAAGGGAAAAGTTATTTCCGAAAAGGTTTAGAAGCCTATTTTACTGTTTTAATCGAAGTAATATGGGGGAAGAAACGCATTATGGAGGTATACCTGAATAGTATCGAAATGGGTGATGGTGTTTATGGCGCATATGCTGCAACAGAACATTGGTACCGTCGTGATGCTTCTAGCTTAACACCAATGCAGGCTGCCGGAATTGCGGCCATTTTACCAAACCCCAGAAAATTTAAAGCAACAGGATCCTCCAGTTATATCAACAGACGTAAAGAAAGAATTGTTCGTGAAATGCGTGCGGTCGGAAAAATAAATTACGATGGGAAGTAAACAAGCCTTCGCAGGGCTTCTCGTATTGACATCGCTTTTTGTTTTTGGACAAGGAAAGACGAAAGAAATAGGACTTATCTCAGATAATGATTTATACACATCGTCTAAGAACGATATGTATTATACCAATGGGTTAGAGTTTTTCTATCGGTTTCTGTCGAAAAATGACAATGAAAAAATCAATAAGAAAATAACCGAATTTCGCGTCGGACAATACATTTACAATCCACGGTTTATAAATATAGAAGTGCGTAATAACAATAATCGTCCTTTTGCAGGGTATCTTTTTGCAGAAGCGGGTCGCAGCTTTTTTTACAATAGCGAATCCGTTTTGAAAACCGATTTTCAGTTGGGATTTGTGGGGCAGAATTCTCTTGGAAGAGAAATGCAGGAAGCTTTTCATCATGTGATTGGATACAAAAAAGTATACGGTTGGGAGAATCAGATTCACAATGCGTTGGCACTTCAGGCGCACGTAATGTATTCGAAGAAATTATTTCCAAGTCAACATAATGATTTTGCCGATCTTCATTTTCAATCCGAAGCCGATTTAGGGACTATTTTTACAGGGGTTTCTACTGGTTTTTTGACCCGAATTGGTTTTAAAAAATTGCTTCCGGTTTATGATTCAAATTTGCATGACGCTTCTGTGAGTACTAATCCGCAATATACGGTGCGGGAGTTTTACTTTTATGCCATACCAAGTGTCAGGTATCAGTTTTATGATGCTACAATCGAAGGAAGTTTGTTTAATAATGAAAGTCCTGTGACTTTTGACTTGGTTTCGCTTCGTTTCAATGCTGAGTTTGGTTTAAAATACCGTCATGACAATTTCAACTTGTCGTATTCTTTTATTTATCACGGAAGAGAATTAAACAGTCATGAGATTACCGGATCTTTTTATGGTTCGATTCGGTTTGCGTATTTATTAAAATAAAAAAGCCATAATCTGAGACTATGGCTTTCGGTATTTGCTTTATATATGAATGTCGTATTTTATAATTTCAGGGTACTAATTCAGAAATATTTAAAAATGATACTAGTTCAAAAAACAGATACTTTTCTTTTGATGAAGACGGAATACGATCCCCGTACTTCTATTATATTTTAATGTTATTTACAATTTTTATTCATTAGCCGATTCCTAGTAAAGAGTGCCGAATCATCAGGGATTAAACAAGAATTGACTCATTAAAATGCACACGATATTTTCTATGCCTCGCTAATTTTTTGCAAATGTACGAAGAGAAACTTTATTAAATTGTCAATATTGGATTAAAATTTTCTAATATTAGATAAATTTTTGCCAAAAAATAGTCGGCTCTTTATTGAATAGGTAATTTGGGAAGAAATGATCCCGTCTATTGTAATGAATTCACTGTAAAAATCAAATCGCAAGAAGGCGTTAAGTGTTTAAAACTAAGGTTAATTAGGTTTTTTATTGTTAAACTAACGCTTGTGAATTTAGGCTTAGGACAACTATATCGATTTCAAATAAGAATAGTAGTATTGAAATACAGCTCAAATTTTAAAACGTAAGAATGTACTTCTTTTTTTATAACTCATGTAAATTGTAAGCCCCATTAACACCGAAGAAATGATGCTGAGGTTTTACTATTTTTAGATAAGAACATCCAAAATCGAAAATAAAAACAGCTGCCGTCTAATGTGACGGCAGCTGTTTTTGTTTGGAAACGGAGCAAACTACTAACTCTTCTTTTAATTGGAACAAGTATTAATGAGGGGCTAAACCAAAATGTAAACTGGAGCTGCTGGGTAACAAATTAATTAAAGGATGGATATAATCATATAATACTAAAAAAGAGAAATCATGAAAACTAATTTAATTAAAACCGGATATTTATTTTTATCAGTATGGTTACTTGGTAGCTGTACAAATAATGATCAACCCAACCCAACTGTAGCTTGTCCAAGTATCGACGTACTCGGTTTGGCTTTTACGGGAAATATAAATAATGCAAGCGCAATGCCTTTCTTTGGCTATTTTGATAATTCGACAGCAGTCTCCAATTGGGTACCTATTGCCAACATAAGTATTACCAATCCAGCTACGCCAGCTTTTATACAGTTGTCGTCTGCAAATAATGCGGTGTACAATGCTGCAACGGGAGATTATAAGTTGGTTATTGCAGAAGAAAAAAGATTAATAACGATTAACGCTGCGGGAGCAATTTCTTTTACTCCAATTACAACGGGAATTGCGGGTGTTAACATTACCAATGCTCCGGTGTATTCAGGAGGTAACTTGTATTTTGGAAACATGACTTATACTGGCGTAAATATGGTTTTTAGTGTTTTGGATAGTTCCTATGCATTGGTCAATTCTATTACGATTCCAAGCGGTAATATTAGCGGTAATTATTCTTGGAATTTTACATCAGCAACCGATGGTGGTAGTTTGATCTATTTTGCAATTGGAAATAATATTATAACATATAACAGATCGACAAATACAATCGTTGCCTCAGTAATACCAGGAGTTTCATCAGGAACCATTATAGGTTTAGAGTTTAAAGGGACAAATAAGTTGTATGCTTTACATGAAGATTGGTCTGCTGCCAGTACAGATTTGGTAGAAATTGATGTAACGAACCCGCTGGCTGTAACAAAAGCAAGCGTAATATCGTTAGGTTTTCAAGTGAATTATGAGTTTTTCAGTACAACTTATAACGAGTGTAATCAAAAATTTTATTTGTCTACACCGGACACTAGCGGAAGTAATTTGCCAGCGCGAAATATTCGAATTGATCTGGCGGGAACGCCAACTATTGTACCGCTGACGCCGGTTAACGTCTGGATTACCGGATTAGCCTTAAAACGTTAAGGAGATTAGATTTATTGGAGGTGAAGTTTTTCACGCAGATTTAGCAGATTTTTTTATTGCTGCTTTTGCAAAAATCTGCAAAATCTGCAAAATCTGCGTGATATTTTGTTTTGATATTTCCTGTCTTATTGATATTCTTGACGAGAAATTTTTGCCACTGATTAAAGGATTAAAATGATTCAATCTTTTCTACAGCTTACAAAGTAATTAGTGAAAATTAGTGTAATCCGTGGCGAAAAAACTATCTAACTATTTTCATACTAAGTTAGTAGCTCTTTGTCAAAGTTCTGTGGTGAAAACAAAGAAAAGCCCTTGTAAAAAAATACAAGGGCTTTTAGTTTTCGTGGAGAATACCGGATTCGAACCGGTCACCTCTTGCCTGCCAGTAGCAATGGTATTGTATTTATGTCTTAAAAATTAATATGTTATGATTTTTAATATTTGCAAAAAGTAGCATTATCATTCATTTTTCCACTTAATAACTACACTTAGAAATTTCTAAATAATTTCAGTTTTTCTAATTCTCAGTTTAAATTAATTGTATATGAAAAAATTTTATATAAGAAATTTGGTTTTAAAAAATTAAAATATATAAAAATTGTAGATTTGCATAAACTGACCTTTAAATTTAATGAAAGAGATTACAAATAAATTAACTTACAAAAATTTTGAAGTTGTAGACTTATTTTGCGGAATTGGCGGATTATCACATGGTTTTGTGAAAGAAAAATTTAGTGTAAAAGCTGGAATTGATTTTGACAACTCTTGTGGATTTGCTTTTGAAAATAATAACAATGCCAAATTTCTACATAGAGATATTAAGGATTTTAAACCTTCTGAATTATTATCTTTATACGGCAAAGGGAAAAAAAAAATATTGGTAGGATGTGCTCCGTGCCAGCCTTTCTCAATATATAATCGAAACAGTTCTAATATTGAGAATAGACCAGAAGATAAATGGAAGTTACTATATTCATTTTCTAATTTAATAGATGAAACTGAGCCTGAAATAATTTCTATGGAAAATGTACCATTAGTGGTTACATTTGATGGTGGAAAGGTTTTTAAAGATTTTATAAGTAGGTTAGAATCAAAAGGCTATTTAGTATCTTGGAGCGTTGTAAACGCTCAAGATTATGGAGTTGCGCAAAGAAGAAAAAGGTTGATTTTATTTGGAACCAAATTAGGAGAAAAAATCAAGTTAATCGAACCAACTATAAAAGACAAAAATTATAAGACAGTGCAAGATGCGATTGGGCACTTACCAAGCATTGCTGATGGCGAAACTCACTCAGACGACCCTTTGCATCATGCAAAGAAACTAAACAGTTTAAACAAGCAAAGAATTAGAGCAACACCAGAAGGAGGTTCGTGGAAAGACTGGGATGAAAGTTTGTGGTTAGAATGTCATAAAAAAGATTCTGGAAAAAATTTCAAAAGTGTTTATGGAAGGATGAAATGGAATGATGTTGCTCCAACAATGACCACATATTGTACAGGTTTGAGCAATGGTCGATTTGGTCATCCTGTTCAAGATAGGGCAATTAGTTTAAGAGAGGCTGCATTGATTCAAAGTTTTCCCGAAGATTATAACTTCATTGACCCGAATTCTGAATTCTCTAGTCCAACAATAGCAAGACAAATAGGCAATGCGGTTCCTGTAGGATTAGGGATAGCAGTTGCACAAAGTATTAAAAATCATATAAAAGAAATTGGGAAAAAAGAACAACATTAAAGATATAGATACTAGTCTTCGGTGGAGATTTGATGTTAATACTTTTCGTTTAATAGGAAGAGAATTAATAACGGATAGAGTTACTGCTGTTTTTGAGTTAGTCAAAAATTGCTATGATGCTAATGCAACAGAAGTTCTAGTAGATTTTGTAGATGTTGGCTTTAAAAATTCAGAAAAGAAAATTATCATAAAAGATAATGGAATAGGAATGTCTTTTATTGATATAAGGGATAAATGGATGGTTGTTGGAACAAATAGTAAGAGGAAGAGCCTTTATTCTGACCCACCTTTTAATAGAAAATTTGTTGGTGAAAAAGGGATTGGTCGATTTGCTGTGGATAAATTAGGCGAAAAATTATTGATTAAGACTAAGCAAAATAATGAAAATGATTGGCTTAATGTCAAAATTGATTGGGATGAGTATGAAGCTTTATCTAATAGTTCAAAAGTTGTTGAGCAGTTGTCATTATTTACTGAAGTGGATAATAAGTATTTCTATGAAGACGGTATTTTAGAAGAAAGCGGTACGGAGTTGATTATATCTAAAGTGACTGATTTATGGACTGAAAATGATATAGAGAGGCTTTATAAAGAATTATCAAAACTTGTTTCTCCTTTTTATCCCGTTAATCCACCTTTCGATATTAGAATAAATTCTAACGAATATAAAAGTTTTACCAATAAAATTATTAAAGCTGACCCTATAAAATATTATTCTCATAGAGTTGAAATAGATTTTGATATAGAAAATAATAAACAACAGACTTTGTCTTTTAATTCTAAAACTGGAGAAATTGAAACAGTATGGATAGAAATTCAAAATTTTGGACCTGTCAAGATGAAATTATTTTATTTCAATGAGAATGCAAAGAGAAGATATGGTGCAGCTTATAAAAATGACGATACTAGAATAGATGGAATAAAGATTTATAGAGATGGAATTATTACTACACCTTTTGCAGAATTTCAACAAAATCCAGATAAGAAAAGAGATATCTTAGGAATTGACAAAAGGCGTTGGTCATCAGCATTTAATAAAGTTGGAACAAAAGAGGTTATTGGAGTTTTGGATATAACCAAACAAAATAATCCTAAAATAATTGATGCCACCAATAGACAAGATTTTATTCATACTGAAGAATATGAATCTATTAAAGAGTTTATTATTTCTCAATTGAAAATATTTGAAGAATTAAAAGAATTCGAAAGAGATGGAAAGAAAACTATTGTTGAAAAAGAACTTTTAGTTGCTGGAAGGGATGTTAAATCTTTTGAAAGAGAAATCGAAAAAATTGAAAAAAGCATTGAGAATGAATCAAATCCAGCATTTAAAGCTAATCTAAACATATTAAAAGACCAAGCTAAGCAATTGCATGTTACAATTACTAAAGGAATTGATGAACAAAAAAAATATCAAAAAGAGGTAGAACGGAAAGAAAAGATATTATATAGTGTAGTCTCAATGCAAGAATATGCATCATTAATTTCTCATGCTGTTCGTACGTCTATCGCAAAAGTTAAGCACCTTGGAGAATTCTTTAAATTAAATTTTCCTAATCCAAAGTTTGATAAATATTTCATTGATTACGCCATTTTAATATATGATGAGATGAATACTTTACTTAGTGTAACAGATTTCATGTTGAGCTATGCTGGTAGTGATAAAAGTTATGAAGAATTTGACATCAAGATTCTAATAGATGATTTACTTAAAAATACTTATGAAACAATTTTTAAGAACGAAAGTATTGAATTAGAAATTGATATAAAAGACGATTTTATAATTGACACTAATAAAAAGGCCTTTCAAGATATATTCCAAAATTTAGTTTCAAATTCAATTAAAGCTCTTAAAAATACCGAAAATAAAATTATAAAATGTTCAGGATTTCTCAATAGTGATAAATATGTAATTTACTTTTCTGATAACGGGATTGGAATTGATGATAGTGACAAGGAATGGATATTTGGTTTGTACAATACAAGAACTGCAGAACAAGGTGGTGCTGGTATTGGACTTTATATTGTAGAAAATCAAGTCAAAGCCTTTGGGGGTAATATTGAGTTAGTTGAAAATGAATTTAAACCTTCAGGAGCAACCTTCAAAATTACGATTCCATTTAATAAAAAATAATTATGAATAATTCAATAGACCCAAAAATAATTGTTATACATGATGACATTGCTGATAACTCACCAATTATGGTAATGTTAAAAGTTAATCATGGAGATGATAATGTTTTGTTATTTAAACATTCTCAAGAAGGTTTAGACTTTGTGTTAAATAATCTAGGTTCTAAAATGATTGTCTTATTGGATAAAAATTTTAAAGAAGCTAAGGATATATCTGGAATACGAGTTTTTGAAAAAATTAAAGAGAAAACTTCACTAGTGTATGTTATACTAATATCTGTTAGCAATATAAGTGAGCTAGAGGATGATGAGTTAAAAATGCTTATAAATAAAGATTTGTTCAAGTTTGAAAGCTTCACAACTGATTATACAACAATTCTAGGCTTAGTTGATGAAGCAATTCGAAATTTGAGTTTACGAATAGATTGTGTACTTGAAGACTGGATAATGAGACATCCAATTGAAGCTAGAAGTAAGCCTTTAATAAAAAATAGAGATGGGGTTTCTTTTACTATGGACGAGGTACTCACAAGTATAAGAGAACAAGGTGAGATTGGTTTAGAGTTTGAAAGAAGTTTACTGACATTAGCAATTGAAATTTTTAGTCGACAAAAACTTCTTACAAATGATTAATACAATTGTAACTTATGACGATATTGATGGTCCTCTAGGTAATTATTTCAATAAAAGTTACTTACATATAGACGAGTTAAAAAGTCAGCCTAATTTATCCATAACTGGATTAAGTGGTTGTAATTGCTTAGAAAACAACATTAGCAAAATAATACCTCCAGTTAATCAACAGAATTTTGTCTTTGTTGGTTTGTCTCATGGTGCAGAGGATGGTTTTTCCTTAATGGGAGCAGATAATTACGTAAATGTAAACAATGCAAATCTTTTTCTAAACTCCTTTTTTTATTCAACAGCTTGTCATATTGGAAAAGAACTTAGCAAAATTCTCCTTAGTCATGGATGTAAATGTTTCATAGGTTACACTGATGTGTCTGAAGCTCCTCTAAACGAAGAACATGAAGATTTATTCATAGAATGTGAATTACATGCCTTAAGAAATTTTTATCTTACAACTAGTTCTATTCAAGTCCTATACAATGAAATGATTGCATTTACTGATGAGAAATTCATTGAACTAGCAAATGGAAATGATATCTTAGATGCAATGGCATTGGTAAGAAATAGGAACTGTATGATTATTGTTGGAGATGATGCAAATAAGCAGTTAACGAGATTAGACTTCGATGTATAATTTTACTCAAGAAGTCCATTTAAATTAATCGCTTTGTTCTGATAAAATTTTACTTAATACATTTCCTGTAGTAGAGATTACCTTCCCTTTTGGCACACCTAATTTATCAAGTAGCATGAGCATTTGTTTTGATGTTAGTTTTAGCTTCATATCTTTCTTTTAATGATAAATATCTCGTAGCGGACCCAAAAACCAATGAAAAAATAAATTATTCTCCAAAATGAGGTTATGCACTCACACTACTTAATAAATTCATAGCTTTTACTAGTATTGATGAAATAATTCAATAGAGCAAATACAGGAGCGCCTAAGACCAATAGGTACGGATAAACAATTGATTAATGCTAAAAATAGAACCAAATTTTCCCGTGATATTTTTTTTTGAATATTGATAGGGATATACAACGATATTCGAAAAACCTCATATTAGTAGGGAGGTAACGGTTAACTTGATATTAAAAAAAACTATTATAACAAAATATCTTTTCTAAGAGTTCTTTCAATTATAAAAGTTAAAAAGTACACTCTAATAGTACATTTAGCATTAAATAAAAAAGCCTTACATTTCTGCAAGGCTTAATTTTATTAGTGGAGAATACCGGATTCGAACCGGTCACCTCTTGCCTGCCAGGCAAGCACTCTAGCCAAATGAGCTAATCCCCCAATTCGTTAGCAAATAAAGGCAATTAATTTTCAAAAAACAAATTTCAAATCACATCAGATGAAAATATTTTTCAAAACCGTAACTTTACGATCAAATTTATTTTTATGAGCTCAGATAACCAAAGCGGATCTTTACAAACCACTATTAAAAATGCAATTGCAACTGTACAATTTGGTCATCCGGCCAGTAATTCTTTTCCAAAAACATTATTAAAACGACTTACGGCTGAGATTCATTCGTTAAGTAGTAATGAAACTATTTCAATAATTGTTTTACAAAGCGAAGGAAGCAAGGTTTTTTGCTCCGGCGCTTCATTTGACGAACTTTTGGCAGTTGAAAATGAAGAACAGGGCAGGGAGTTTTTTTCCGGTTTTGCCCATTTGTTAAATGCTATGCGCAGCTGCTCGAAAATTATTATAGGACGTGTTCAGGGAAAGGCTGTTGGTGGTGGCGTTGGTATTATTGCCGCTTGCGATTATGCTTTTGGAACTCCTGAAAGTGCTGTGAAATTATCAGAACTTGCTATTGGAATCGGCCCATTTGTAATTGAACCTGCTGTATCGCGTAAAATCGGTAAAATGGCTATGGCAGAAATGACACTTGCGGCGCATGAATGGAAAACAGCAGACTGGGCACTTCAGAATGGATTGTTTTCTAAAGTTTGTCATGCAGATGAACTTGATGCTGCTGTGGAAAGTTTTGCTCAAAAATTAAGTGCTTATAATCCGGAAGCTTTGTCTGAAATGAAAAAAATTATTTGGGAAGGAACAGAAAATTGGGAATCATTACTTTTTGAACGGGCTGCCATTACCGGAAAGTTAGTTTTGTCGGACTTTACTATAAATGCTTTGATGCAGTTTAAAAAACAATAGCGATGAATGTCCTTTTATTCTTTCAGAAAATGGATGTTGCTGAGAAAATGAAAACCGCTCCGGATAGCAATTATCAAATTGGAGTTGTGATCGGATCGTTTATTCCTTTCGTGATTTTAATCGGAATTGCCTATTTTATGTATAACAGAGCCAAAAAAAGAGATGAAAACGGTTATTAATTTGTAAATTTGCAACCTAAAATTCAAATCGATGAGTAATATCAGAATTACAAAACAATTTAGTTTCGAAACCGGTCACGCTTTATACGGTTACGACGGAAAATGTAAAAACGTTCACGGGCACAGTTATAAATTATCGGTAACGGTTATTGGTTCGCCAATTACAGATCGATCCAATGTGAAATACGGAATGGTTATCGATTTTTCGGATCTGAAGAAAATTGTAAAAGAAGAAATCGTCGATCAGTTTGATCATGCGACTGTTTTTAACGAAACGACACCACATGTTGAATTGGCAAACGAATTAAAAAACCGTGGACATCACGTAATTCTGGTTGATTATCAACCAACAAGTGAGAATATGGTAGTTGATTTTGCTGAGCGAATCATTGCACGTTTGCCTGCCGAAATTTCACTTTTCTCACTAAAATTGCAGGAAACGGAATCTTCGTTTGCGGAGTGGTATGCTAGTGATAACCTGAAGTAAATTTCAATATTAAAAATTCCAAATTCCAAATTTCAACTTTTGTTGAGATTCTGAATTTCAATTTCAAACGTATTTCAATTAAATGATTTCAAATAAAAAAGTATATTTTGCTTCTGATCAGCATTTTGGAGCTCCGACTCCGGAGTTGAGTTTTCCTCGTGAACAAAAATTTGTGGCTTGGTTAGAGGAGGTGAAGCACGATGCCGAAGCTATTTTTTTGTTGGGAGATCTGTTTGATTTTTGGTTTGAATACAAAACAGTAGTTCCGAAAGGATTTGTACGCGTTTTGGGAAAACTGGCTGAAATTCGCGATAGTGGAATTCCGATTTACTTTTTTGTCGGAAATCACGATTTGTGGATGGAAGATTATTTTCAAACCGAATTGAATATACCGGTTTATCACGATAATAAAGAGTTTACTTTTAACGGTAAAACTTTTTTAATAGGTCATGGTGATGGTAAAGGACCCGGTGATATGGGGTACAAACGAATGAAAAAAGTATTTACGAATCCTTTTTCTAAGTGGCTTTTCCGCTGGTTGCATCCTGATATCGGGGTTCGATTGGCACAATACCTGTCAGTCAAAAATAAATTGATTTCGGGTGCTGAGGATGTAAAATTTCTGGGCGAAGAAAACGAATGGCTTGTATTATATGCTAAGCGTAAACTCGAAACCAAACACTACAACTACTTTGTTTTTGGTCATCGTCATTTGCCAATGATCATGCCGGTCGGTGAAAATTCCGATTATGTAAATCTGGGCGATTGGATTGGTTATTTTACCTATGGTGTTTTTGATGGAAATAATTTCGAACTGCTGAAATTCGAGAAGTAGACACGGGGATTTTTAGACTATTTCTTAGTTTAAACCTACGCCATATACATACTCTTCCAATTCAATTTTGAATAAGGATCCTTCAACCAAATCTTTAATCGATTTCAATTCTGTCATAGAAACAGCCAGGTCTATTTGAGAACAAGGTGTTTTTAGTAGAAATTTATGACAGGAATATTTTAATTCACAAGCTTCGCAACAAGCATTTTCGGTCATGCTATCTTCAATCAAATCACAAAATTGATTCAATTCTTCAACTGTAAAATAAAAACCGGTTTCTTTAAAAACAAGTTGAACTTTCTCTGATATAACTTGTTTTCCATTCTTCCAGTAAAAGGATATTCCAAAATTGTTATGGTATATTTGCGCAATTTCTCTCATCGTAAATCTTTTATTTCAACAAATATAAATATTATTTATATTAATTCTAAATAAAAAAATCATAAAATAAGATAAATTTTAATTGTGCTAAGATGTGTCAATTTTAGTATAAGGTCCAATAGTTGTAAGGAAGTAAAAAACTTTTAAATTTTTTTGGGGCAAAGGTGCATAGGAGCAAAGCGATAAAGGTTTAAAAAAAACTTTGCGACTCTGCGACTTCGCGAGATTTTTTGGAGATTTCTACCTTTTAACCTCGCGACTATTCTTGTTTGTTGCTTACCTGCAATGTAGCGGCTTTACTTAATCCATTTTTGGATACTGGATAAAAAGGCCTCTTGCTGATCTGTAAATAAATAATGGGAGCAGTTTCCGATTAGAGTAAAATGATCTTCTCCTACTAAATTCTCAATCCAGTTGATTTGATCTGAGGGAAAAATACCGTCGTCCTGACCATAAACAGCATAGATTGGGATGCGCTGAGCTTTTATTTTTTCTAACACAGGTTTGTTGTTGATGTTGTTGCGCTTTTCATTAGTATAAAAAAGAATCGGGGCGTTTTTATTTCTAATATTAGTTTTATAAAAAGGACCAGTTTCATAATCGCTGTACAGCTTTTTTGATGCCTCGGTCGAATTCGGCATTTTAAAGTAGTCGTTTTCACTGGCCAGATCAAAACAAGCCTTTCGGTATGCGGCGGAGTTTTTATTTAGGTTTTCTGTGAGAGTGATCTTTTGTAATTGTGTAGTATTGCCTTTTTCTAAGGCAGTCTTTTTTACAGATTTCAGAATATGATCGTAAGTTTCCTGTTGTGAGATCAGAGCTCCTGCAAGTACAAGCGAATTTACTTTTTCGGGAAATTTATCGGTATAAAGTGTGGCAACCAACCCTCCAAAACTATGCGCGATAAGTGTAGCTTTCTTTAGATGGTATTTTTTGTAAATTTCATTTAAGTCCTGAAAAGCTTCATCATAAGTGAAATTAGCGGTTGAATCTACAGATCTTCCTTCGCCTCTGCGATCGTAAACAATAACATAAAATCCATTGTCAGCCAGTTTTTCTGCTGTTGTACCTTCAAATAAAGTTGAATTCCCGCTCGGGCCTCCATGAATGAAAATTAAAGCTTTCTTCGTTTTATCACCGTATGTTTTGATGTAAAGATTTTGCCCTTCTACAAACCAGCAGGATAGTAAAAAGAAGAAAGTCAGTAACAATTGTTTCATTTATTCCATATTTTGATGATCTTCCATATCTTTCTGAAGATCTAAATTTCTAAAAGAAGGAGATTTGATTCCGGTTGCTAAAACGGTTATAAGCGTCATACTTCCACCAAAAACGACCGAAGTTACCGTTCCCATTAATTTTGCTGTTAAACCGCTTTCAAAAGCGCCTAATTCATTCGATGAACCAACGAACATCGAGTTTACTGCGGCAACGCGTCCGCGCATATGATCGGGAGTTTTAAGTTGCAAAATCGTTTGGCGAATTACGACCGAAATTCCGTCTGCAACCCCACTTAAGAACAAGGCAACCACAGACAACCAGAAAATGGTTGAAACACCAAATAAAATAATACACAAACCGAAAGCAAAAATGGCAACCAAAAGTTTCATTCCTGCTCTTTTATACAAAGGCACATAGGCGGAGACTAACATCGTAATAAAAGCACCGATAGCCGGTGCCGCTCTTAGAACGCCAAATCCTTCCGGACCAACTTTCAGGATGTCCTGTGCAAAAACAGGTAATAAAGCAACCGCACCTCCAAAAAGAACAGCGACCATATCCAACGTAAGTACGCCCAGTATTGTTTTGTTATTGAATACAAATTTGAGACCTTCCTTTAAACTTTCCATAACCGGTTCACCGATTTTTGGATTCAAAATGGGTTTTTTACTGATCTGCGACAGGGCTATTAAAGCAAAGAGCGAAAAGGCAAAAACAGAACACATAGACCAATGAACTCCGATGAAATTAATAGAAAATCCTGCAACGGCAGGTCCCATTACGGCGCCAATTTGCCAAACCGAACTACTCCAGGTTGCAGCATTAGGGTATACTTTTTTGGGTACGATCAGCGACAACAGAGAAAAAATAGTGGGTCCGAGAAAAGCGCGAACTAGTCCGCCTAAAAAGACCAAAAAGTAAATCGAGTATAAAATAACAGTAGAAGACCATCCGTCAACTATTTTTGGCCAGGTCAATAAAAACAAACCAAAGCTAATCACCGAAAAGCCTAAAATACATTTTACCAATAATCCTTTTTTCTCTCTTTGGTCGACAATGTGTCCCGCAAACAAAGCCATCGAAACGGCTGGGATTACTTCCATTAAACCAATAATTCCTAGAGAAAGCGGGTTTTTAGTTAAGCTGTAAACTTCCCATTCGATTACAATAAATTGCATGGACCAGGCAAAAACCATGGCGAAACGCAAGAGTAAAAACACATTAAATTCTCTATATCGAAGTGCCTGATACGGGTCGGCTTTTTTGGGTTTATCTTTCATTTGTTCTAATGTCTTTTAACATAAGTTGAGTAGAAATAGTATTGTTCCATTCGTTTTCGGCTATGCAGTACGCGAGCTGAAACGTATTTTGATTTTTTGTAATGTCTATTTTTTTTCCAAGTCCAAATCCAATTGCAGCAATTCCATCTGAACCATTTTGTTTGACAAAAAGCCTTAAATGCTCTTCATCTGCACCTAATGTTTTCGCATAACCGGTATCTTTTATATCAGTGGTCATAAAAACGGGCGTCATGTTTTGTGGTCCAAAAGGCTCAAACTGTTTTAAAATTCGGATCAGTTTTGGAGTTAAATCTGTAAAATTGATTTGAGCATCAATTTCGATTTCCGGAGTTCGCATTTCCGGTAAAATGGTTTTTTCGATCTGTTTTTCAAAAGCCGCTTTAAAGGGTTTGTAGTTTTCTGCTTTCAGCGTCATTCCGGCAGCATACATATGACCTCCAAATTGCTCGAGATGTTCTGAGCAGGCATCCAGTGCATTATACACATCAAAACCTTTTACCGATCGGGCAGAAGCAGCATATTTATCGCCACTTTTCGTGAAAACCAAGGTCGGACGGTAATACGTTTCAATTAATCTTGAAGCTACAATTCCGATTACACCTTTGTGCCAGTCTTCCTGAAAAACAACAGTAGAAAAGCGGTCTTGTTCGTTATTTTCTACAATCTGTTGAAAAGCTTCTTTGGTAATTTTTTTGTCCAGATCCTTGCGATCCGCATTGTATTGCTCAATTTCTGAGGCAAATTGTTGTGCTTGTTCAAAATTAAATTCGGTCAATAACTCTACAGCGTGATTTCCGTGTTTGATTCTTCCTGCAGCATTTATTCGGGGTGAAATGATAAAAACAACATCAGAGATATCTAAAACTTGCTTTTTTATCTGATGAACCAAAGCTTTAATTCCAGGTCTTGGAGCGCTATTGATTACTTGCAATCCGAAATAAGCGAGAACTCTGTTTTCTCCTGTAATCGGAACAATATCTGCGGCAATGGCGGTGGCAACTAAATCGAGATAAGGAACTAAATCGGTTATAGTTTCATTTCTGTTTCTTCCTAAAGCCTGAATTAATTTAAAACCTACGCCACAACCACATAATTCGTCATACGGATAGAAACAATCTTCTCTTTTTGGGTCTAAGATGGCTACAGCGTCCGGCAGAAATTCTCCGGGTCTGTGGTGATCGCAAATAATAAAATCAATGTTTCGTTCTTTTGCGTAGGCAATGTGATCAATTGATTTGATTCCGCAGTCAAGAGCGATAATTAACGAAAATCCGTTGTCATCGGCAAAGTCAATTCCTTTAAAAGAAATACCGTAACCCTCGTCGTAACGATCCGGAATATAAGTGGCAACATTCGGATAATGAGATTTTAAATACGAAGAAACCAATGAAACGGCCGTTGTTCCGTCGACATCATAATCTCCAAAAACCAGTATGTTTTCCTGATTGTTGATTGCCGCTTCTATGCGCACAACCGCTTTGTCCATATCCTTCATGAGGAATGGATCGTGCAGATGCTCTAACGAAGGACGAAAGAAATTTTTAGCCTCTTCAAAAGTTTCAATACCACGCTGAATCAAAAGTGTTGCCACAAAATCTTCTACATTTAAGGCTTGCGCCAAATGGTTGATTTTATCTTGAGAAGGTTTAGGTTTTAAAGTCCAACGCATTTTTAATTGTAGATTTTTGATTTCAGATTTTAGATTGTGGACTTTAGAGATCGTTTAATCAAAATCTTTAAAAAGAGTGCTTTCATTTTGTCAGATCGAGGGGTTTCGACTTCGCTCAATCTGACAGCGTAAAATTTACATTATTTTGTTTCTAAAGCTGTTCCTTCAAATTGAATTCCGTTCCAACCATTAGTAATAAAGTTTCTTATGTTTTGATGGTTTGTTCCGTTTGGATCGCCCAACACTTCATCAAAATAATATGCTCCAAAACAGGCTAAAGTTTGCTCTTGTGTTAAGTTCTGCAATTTAGCAAAAGCAAAAACTTTACAGGAACCCGAATTTTCTCCGGCAGCATTGTGTTGATTTCCGTTTTGAAAAGCAGTTGGGGTGAAGTTGTAATTTTCTTCTACAGTTGCAATGGTTTCAGTAAAAGCGATTGCAGTTGGAGTCTGGTTTAATTTTTCTAAAAAGGCTTGTACGCTCATGTTGTGTGTGTTATTTTTTTGCCACGAATTTTATTAATTTCTCGAATTAAAATTGGAGTATAAACACAAAGGTTCGTGTTAATCTGTGAAATTCGTGTTGAACTAGTATTTCGTACTCTTGTTTTTATTTTTTTGCCACAGATTTAAAAGATTTACAAAGGATTATAATCTGTGTTAATTGGTGAAATTCGTGTTGAATTTGTATTGTGTACTCTTGTTTTTATTTTTTCGCCACAGATTTAAAAGATTTACAAAAGATTTTTTAATCTGTGTTAATCTGTGAAATTCGTGTTGAACTAATATTGTGTACTCTTATTCCTCTTCGTCCTTAGAATATTTACTCTTTTTAGCTTCTTTCTCAATTGTTTTTCCAGCCACAACAACGACAATTTCGCCGCGTGGTGCTGTTTTTTCAAAATGAGTCAATACTTCTTTTGCTGTACCGCGGACATTTTCTTCGTGCATTTTTGATAATTCCCTGCAAACGCAAACTTGTCGGTCTTCTCCAAAATAAGTCACAAATTCTACTAATGTTTTCAGTAGTTTGTGTGGAGAAACATACAAAATCATCGTTCGGGTTTCTTCGGCTAAAGCCAAAAATCGGGTTTGGCGTCCTTTTTTCTCCGGAAGGAAACCTTCAAAAATAAAACGATCATTCGGTAATCCGCTGTTTACTAATGCGGGAACAAATGCAGTTGCGCCGGGTAGACATTCCACTTCAATTTTATTCTCAACACAAGCGCGTGTCAATAAAAATCCCGGATCTGAAATAGCAGGAGTTCCTGCGTCTGAAATTAAGGCGATTGTTTCACCCGCTTTCAAACGAGCGATTAAGTTTTCTGTTGTTTTGTGTTCATTGTGCATATGATGACTGTGCATGTGCGTGCCGATTTCAAAATGCTTTAGGAGTTTACCACTCGTTCGGGTGTCTTCGGCCAAAATCAAATCGACTTCTTTCAGAATCCGGATGGCGCGGAAGGTCATGTCTTCGAGATTGCCGATTGGCGTTGGAACGATATATAATTTAGACATAATTAAGCTTGTTGTTTAAAACACGAATTTTACAGATTGATGCAAATCATTGTCTTTCGAAATGGCATCAAGTATTAAAATTCGTGAAAATGGGTGTGATTTGTGTTTAAGAGAATTTCTTCTCTACAATTTCAAGAAAACGTTGTGCGTAATCGTCTTTTCCTTCCCAATTGTTGTAATCCGGTTTTACCATATTTTCAATAAATTCGGCTGCTTCGCCATAAGAATCGAAAGTTAATAATTGATTTAAAACACGGCTGTAATCTTCGGTGCTGTTTCCGAAAAGGTTTTTAGTGAACGCAATTCGATCGTTCAAATCAACATGAAAACCTTTTGCCAGTTTTTCGTTTAAGGAAGTTGCTTTTGTTTCTGTTTTCTCTATTACGACAGTCTCAACGGTTTTATTTTCTTTAAGTTCCGGAATTGATGAGGTAGGCGTTACGGCTTCAAAACTATCTACTTTTACAAATTCAGCATCGGCATAATTAACGCCAAAATCTTCAAACAAAAATTGAATTGGATTTTGTTTTATTTCTGTTTCTTCCTTTGGCTTCTCTTCCGGTTCCTCTGTAAGTTCAAAAGCAGGTTTGAAATCCGGAATCGGGTTTAAATCACTTTTGGTTGTAAAAGAAAGTGTTTCTTTTATCTCTGTTTCTGCTGTTTCTTCTGAAATGGATGCATCGAAGGCAAGCGTTTCAATCTTTTCTTCTGAAATTATTTCTGTTGCAGGTTCTTCGTCTTCGATAGTTGCGGTTATCGGTTCAACAATTGTTTCAATTATCGGTTCTTCGATTTCTTCTGCTACAATTTCTTCTGTAGTGGTTACTTCTGTAGCGGTTTCTTCAATAGTTTCCGCACTTGGTTCTTTGATTTCCTCTTCCGGGATTTCAATTACAGGCACTTCTTCTGTTTCTTCATTAACTTCCGGATCAGGAATTACTTCTGCTGCGGTTTCTGAAGTTTCTTCAGCGACAACCGGAGTTATTTCTTCTGTTTGAATCGCTACAGGAGCTAAATCTTCTTTTTCGAAAATGGTTTCTACATGAGATTCTACTTCACTGCGTCCGATTGTTGGTTTCAAAGTGTCGAAGTTTTCGTCTACAAACTTCAGAACCGCTAGTTTTTCATATAATTTCTGTGTTTCAAGATATAACTGATTGATATCGGATTTGCTTTTAAGCTTTAGAATTCGATGTGCAATGCTGATTAAATCGGCTTCCAATTTTTTTTTCATAACGGTTGAAATTATAGTGAATACGGTACTTTAGTGTGTTTTTAATTGGCCTGAATGGCTTTGATTGCCAAAGGGAAATCGCTTAATCTTACTTTTATTTCTGTTAATAAGCGTTTGCGAATCTTCGATTTGATAAAAATTATCTATTTTTGAAAAATGTAAAAAAGCATTTTTTTACTTCAAATTATTACCAGTACAAAGTAATAAAAACTATTCATTTTAAAAGGTAGAAAAATACAAAATGTTTCTCGAAAATACAGTAAATCACAAAGAACAATTTGGTTGGATTGAAGTTATTTGTGGATCAATGTTTTCGGGTAAAACCGAGGAGTTAATTCGCAGATTAAAACGCGCCCAATTTGCCAAACAAAGAGTCGAAATTTTTAAACCCGCTATAGATACCCGTTATCATGACGAAATGGTGGTGTCACACGATGCTAATCAAATTCGTTCAACACCGGTACCGGCAGCTGCTAATATTTCAATTTTAGCACAAGGCTGCGATGTCATTGGTATCGATGAAGCCCAATTTTTTGATGACGAAATTGTTACGGTTTGTAATGATTTGGCCAATCAGGGAATTCGCGTAATTGTTGCCGGATTGGATATGGATTTTAAAGGGAACCCTTTCGGACCCATGCCGGCACTTATGGCAACCGCTGAATATGTTACTAAAGTTCACGCCGTTTGTACCAGAACGGGAAACTTAGCCAACTATAGTTTCAGAAAAACAGATAATGACAAGCTGGTTATGCTTGGTGAAACAGAAGAATATGAGCCGCTTAGTCGTGCTGCCTATTACAATGCCATGAAAAAGAATCAGGAGAAATAGCTTTATTTTTGATTTTCTAAATAACATTAAAACCAAGATAAACAATGCAAAAAAAGGAAAGTAAAGAAAGACAGAATATTCGGTTGATGATTACGGTTGGAATTGCATTGGTTTTGGTGTTTGTGATTCAGTTTTATTTTTATAAAAGTACGGATGAAGTAGATACTGAAATAAAGGAATTGGTAGAGAAATACAATACAAATTGCCCCTTAACCATACAAGAGGGAATTCGTTTAGATAGCGTTAGTCTGCCGGAAGGAAATGAGAAAGTCGCGCAATATAACTTGACTTTGGTAAACATAGAAAAAGAAAAGACCGATCTCGATGTAGTTCATAAAGAGATCGAAAAAAGCTTGTTGAGCACGGCTAAAGCAAATCCGGGTCTTAGAGTTTTTGCCAATAATGACTTTACATTAGTGTACAGTTACAAGGACAAAAAGAAGGTGTTTTTGTTTAAAGTCACTATACTACCGGATCAGTATAAATAATTTCGAAGTTTAAAATAAAAAACAAACCCGACAGGTTTTTGAAACCTGTCGGGTTTTTTATATATTATTATTTGTCGAAAAAAATTATATTTTCTTTCTCATTCTGGCCACCGGAATATCAAGTTGTTCTCGGTATTTGGCAATTGTTCTTCTGGCGATAGGGTACCCTTTTTCTTTTAGAATATCGGCAAGTTGATCGTCCGGAAGTGGTTTTTTCTTGTCTTCTTCTTCAATAGTGTTCTGAAGAATTTTTTTAATTTCCAGTGTTGAAACATCTTCGCCCTGATCATTTTTCATGGCTTCAGAGAAAAACTCTTTAATCAGTTTCGTTCCGTAAGGGGTTTCCACATATTTGCTGTTGGCAACACGTGAAATCGTCGAAATGTCCAAACCAACCATATCTGCAATGTCTTTTAAGATCATTGGTTTTAACTTGGTTTCGTCTCCGTCTAAGAAATATTCTTCCTGATAATGCATAATGGCATTCATCGTCACAAAAAGCGTTTCCTGACGTTGTCTGATCGCGTCAATAAACCATTTGGCCGAATCCAGTTTCTGCTTGATAAACTGAACCGCATCTTTCTGTGCAGTCGATTTATCACGAGAATCTTTATACGTCTGCATCATTTCCTGATAATCTTTAGAAACGTGCAGAGAAGGGGCATTTCTGCCATTTAAAGTCAATTCAAGCTCACCGTCAACAATTCTGATGGCGAAATCAGGAACTACATTTTCGGTTACTTTATTGTTTCCGGTGTAAGATCCTCCGGGTTTCGGATTCAGTCTTTCGATTTCGTGAATGGCTTTTTTAAGCTGTTCGTTCGAAACACCGTATTTTTGGATTAATTTATCGTAATGTTTTTTGGTAAAAGCATCAAACTGATTCTCGATAATATCAATCGCTAAGTCAACATATTCAGTAGGTGTTTTATGTTTTAACTGCAACAATAAACATTCCTGCAAATCGCGCGCACCAACTCCTGATGGCTCTAGTTCGTGAATGATATGGAGCATTTTTTCAACCATAGCTTCATCCGTATAAATCGCCTGAGTAAAAGCCATGTCGTCAACAATATCCGGCACACTTCTGCGGATGTAACCCATATCATCAATACTTCCCACTAAGAATTCAGCGATTTCGCGCTCTTCATCATTCAAAATAAAAGTATTCAACTGATTGATTAAATCCTGATGAAAACTAATCGGAGAAGCAAAAGGCGTTTCGCGTTCTTCTTCGTCTCCGTAATTATTAACCTGTGTTTTGTAATCCGGGGTATCGTCGTCGCTTAAATATTCGTCTATATTAATGTCGTCTGCTTCAATTCGGTCTGATTCTGCATCATCGTAATCGTCGTATTCTTCATTAGAGAATTCATCAGCTTCGTATTCGTCTTCTTTTCCAGCTTCTAAAGCCGGGTTTTCGTTCATTTCTTCTAATAAACGTTGCTCAAATGCTTGCGTAGGCAATTGAATTAACTTCATCAGCTGGATTTGCTGTGGAGATAATTTTTGGGATAATTTTAAATTTAAAAATTGCTTTAGCATAACAAGGCACTAATTTTTTTAGCCACTAAGACGCAAAGGCGCAAAGTTTTTTTGTTTTTTATATTTGCCTTAAAGGCTTTAATACTCTTTTTTTGTATGTATAAATCGTCTTATGCCACTTTTAATTAAAGGAACATTGAAGTTGATTAAAAAGCCTAAATCTTTATCAAGTAATTTTAAGTGACTTATAATTTGTGCTTCCCAAACGGGATTTACTTGTTCAACTGCTTTTATTTCTATGATTATACAATCTTCGATTAACAAATCGAGACGTAATCCTTCATCGAATACGATTCCGTCATAAATAATCGGAATATGAATCTGGCGCTTAACAATAAGACCGGTCTTGCCGATTTCGTGAGCCAAACAAACTTCGTAAACTCTTTCTAATAATCCGGGTCCAAGTTGTTTGTGGACTTTAAATGCAGCATTTACAATAATTCTTCCTATTTCTTCTGTTCTTTCTGTGAGCATTTTTTTTGTTTTTGTCACGAAAGCACGAAGACACAAGGCTAATTTGTTCTGATGAGGTTTAAGTCGTCAGTGAAAAAAGAATAAAAGATACCCCGTGAATTTATGTCTTCGTGGTATTTTTATTTTTTGTGTTCAAGCAAAATTTATAAAAAAACTTTGCGTCTTCGCGCCTTAGCGGCAATAACTTATCTCTTAAAACTCAGCACTTCCAGGAGTTCTAGGAAAAGGAATTACGTCGCGGATGTTTGACATACCTGTAACAAACAATACCAAACGCTCAAATCCTAAACCGAATCCTGAGTGTGTTGCCGAACCAAATCTTCTGGTGTCTAAATACCATGATAATTCTTCTTCGTCGATTTCTAAGGCTTTCATTTTTTCAATTAAAACGTCGTAACGCTCTTCTCTTTCAGAACCACCAACGATTTCTCCAATTCCTGGGAAAAGGATATCCATGGCACGAACTGTTTTTCCGTCCTCATTCAAACGCATGTAAAATGCCTTAATGTTTGCCGGGTAATCAAATAAAATTACCGGACATTTAAAGTGTTTTTCAACCAAATAACGTTCGTGCTCTGACTGTAAATCAGCTCCCCATTCGTTAATGATATAGTTGAATTTTTTCTTTTTATTTGGAGTTGAATCTCTTAAAATATCAATTGCTTCAGTATAAGAAACACGTTTAAAGTTGTTTTCTAGTACAAAGTTTAACTTTTCTAACAAAGCCATTTCGCTTCTGTCGGCCTGCGGTTTTGATTTTTCTTCCTCTAATAATCTTCCCTCCAGGAATTTTAAATCATCGCCACAATTGTCCAAAGCATATTTTATTACATATTGAATAAAATCTTCCGCCAAGTCCATGTTGTCATCCAGATTGTTGAAAGCCACTTCTGGCTCAATCATCCAAAATTCTGCCAGGTGGCGAGAAGTATTTGAATTTTCAGCTCTGAAAGTTGGTCCAAAAGTATAGATCTGACCCAATGCCATAGCGAAAGTTTCTCCCTCTAATTGTCCTGAAACTGTTAAGTTGGTTTCTTTTCCGAAGAAATCTTCTTTATAATTTACTTTTCCGTCTTCTGTTCTTGGTGTATTGTCAAATGGTAAAGCCGTAACTTTAAACATCTCTCCTGCACCTTCAGCATCAGAACCGGTGATAATTGGCGTGTTTACATATACAAAACCTTTTTCCTGAAAATATTTGTGAACCGCAAACGACAATACCGAACGCACACGCATAATCGCGCCAAAAGCATTCGTTCGTACACGTAAATGCGCATTGGTACGTAAAAATTCTAAAGTATGTTTTTTAGGCTGCATTGGGAATTTCTCGGGATCTGAATCTCCTAAAATTTCAATTTTAGAAACCTGAATTTCGTATTTCTGACCAGCACCTTTGCTTTCAACCAAAGTTCCTGTTAAAGATACAGCAGCTCCGGTGGTGATTCTTTTTAGAGTGTCCTCGGGTGTATTTTCAAAATCAACAACACATTGTATATTATTAATGGTAGAACCGTCATTAAGCGCGATGAACTGATTATTTCTAAAAGTTCTCACCCATCCTTTTGCATTAACCTCCTGAAGCGTCGTAGTACTGTTTAATAAGTCTTTAACTTTTGTGTGTTTCATTTTTAATAAAATTGATATTAAATAATATTGTTGTTCAATAACTGCAAATATAATTGATTTGTTTGTAATTGTCCTAGCGAGAAGTAATTCAATAGCGTTAGAAAAAGTAGATCAGATTATTTTTAAATGGATTTGCTATTATTCGTCTTGAAAATAAAGAGTTAGTAGTTGTGATTACTGTTTTAAAAACAAAACAGTATCGATCGAAAAGATTCTATCCATAACGATTAATACTGTTCCGGATTAATGTTGTTTAAGGAGTTTGGAAGAGAGCAAAAAGAGACGCGATCATTAATAATAGGATTAAAGCCGCGAAAATTATAGTGCTTACTAGTATTGTTTTGAGGAATACGGCAACTATTGGGTTTCTGGGTCTTTCTGAAGCTAGTTTTCCATCATAGCCATTAATATACAACTGATTTTTCTTGCCTTTGTAATCATAAGAAATGATATAAACAGGGAATATAATAAGCTTGAATTTTATGTTAAGATATTGCGTCTGAATAATATCTGCATGGAACATCTTATTGATGGCATCTGAACTAATTTTTGTTTTAACGGCTTGATCAACCATTTTTTTTGCCTCATGGAATCCTTTTTTTAGATCTATACTGTATTTTTCAACAGTATAATCATTTAAGTATTCATTATTTGTATCGGTTAGTTTTTGTATGTCCCAAGGCTTTATTTGGTTTAACAGATACTGACTGATATTTGCTGAAGCGGAGACTAACACATCATCATAGAAAAGGGTAGTTACACTTGAAAATGAACGATTAAAGGCATTTTTTAGAATAGAGTCGGTATGAGTATTCATATCAAAAGTCCAATAGGGGGTATATACGGCCTCTATTGTTAGTGAAGATGATTGCGTGTTTTTTGTGTACCAAACGTCTTTTATCCAGTTGAGACCAATTTGAATTGCTTTTTCTTTGTCGACTTTAAAAGGTAGCAAGTAAGAAGGTTTTATTACAAGATCCATTTTTGCGTCTCCATCCGTAAAAGGGTTGCTGCAGTACGGACAGCTGGACGATCTTGAGTTTACATTTACTGTAGAAACTGCACCACAGCTTTTACAGTGCATTGTTTTTTCATTGACTAAGTTTTCTGCTTCCAGTTTCTCCAGATATTCCTCGAAATTGGTTTCTTCGATAATAATTTCTTGCTGCGGAATGCTATTTACAGTTTTGCAATATTCGCAGGTTAAATTTTCTTCTCCGGGTTTGTATTTTAATCCAGCTCCACAGTTAGAGCAGTTGAAAGCTTTTAGTGTTTCGTCTTTTATTTCAGCGTTTCTCATTTTAAAAGATTAGTTTTTAGGCAATGGAGGAGGAATTTTTGAAAATAAGTTTTGCAGTTCAGGCACAGTTGAGGCTTTTTGCCATCCTTCCATTCCTTGATTCCATACCAAGGTATCTTCTAAAAGCTGTTTGTTTTCGATTAAAGATGAAATCTGACTTTCGTTAAATGGACCAGATTGAACATTGTTAATTGCAGCAAAATAAGTTTTCCCTTCAACAGGTAATGGTGGAGGCGTTTGATTCGGTGTAAAGGAAGTTTGGTTTGCTGTCGCTGTTTGAGACGATTCGTCAAAAGACTGCATCATTTGTTTTGCCATATGCAATCCAGTTCCGATGCTAAAAGCGGTTCCTGCAATTCCGGAAGGGTTTTCTACGGCTTTTTCAATAGATTGAGCTGTTTTGTATTGTGTGAATTTCTGCATGTCTATCTTATTGAGACGGCTTAATTCAAAAATCTCTTTTTTAATATCCTCAGGCATTGAGGTGTTTTCGAGTAAAAATCTACTGAGTTCTATCCCATAATCCGCAAAATCATCTTTCATGAAGTTAAAAATCGTAGTCGAAAGTTCAGTAGTGTTACCTACATACGATTCTATCGGTAATTTTGCTTCACCAATTGCATCAGTAAAACGCGAAACAATTATACTTTTTAATTGCTCTGCAATTTCTTGGGTGGTAAATTGTCCGTCGGTACCCACAATTTCCTGAATGAATTTTTGAGAATCAACAACTTTAAAAGCATAGGTTCCAAATGCTCTGACTTCCAGCATTCCAAAACGATCGTCATTTAAAATTAACGCATTTTTTGTTCCCCATTTCTGATCGATAAAGTTGCGAGTGTTAATAAAATAAACTTCTGCTTTAAAGGGACTGTTAAAATCATATTTCCAGCCTTTTAAAGTAGATAAAATAGGTAAATTTTGAGTATTTAGATTATAAGTTCCTGCGCTAAAAATGTCTGCAATTTTGCCTTCATTCATGAAAACAGCCTGCTGACCTTCTCTAACAATAAGTTTACTGTTGTTTTTTATTTCATTCTGAAATCTTTCAAATCTATAAACAATAGTATTGTTGGTATTGTCTACGAATTCAATGATGTCAAGGAATTCATTCCTTAATCTATCAAATATCCCCATTTTTAATTTAGTTAAATTTTAAATTCAAATGTAAGAATAATTTGTTTTCTTGTTTGAACAAAAAGGATCTTTTATTGTTTTAATATTTATTTTTAGATTGTTTTTCGCGCGTAAAAATCAGAACGAAATTTAGTTAAGTGAATAAATGGTTAATAAGAAAATACGAAGTGTAGTTGGGGGTTCATCAAAAAAAACACACATTCATGAATTTTAATTCGTAAATGTGTGTGTTTATTTTATAAAATTGCTGTTTCTCGTTGTTTCTCTACATTTTGATGTAGTGATAAATCGAATTGAACAATTCGCGCTAATTCGTGAAATTCGAGGCAAAAAAACTACTCCAAATTCTCCAAATCCTCTTTCTTCGCCTTCTTCTTCTCAAATGTCAAAACCAAAGCCGGTAAAACCAATAAGTTCGCAAACATCGCAAATGCAAGTGTACAAGAAATTAATCCCCCAAGTGCAATTGTTCCGCTAAAGCTCGAAAGCGTAAAAGTGGCAAAACCTAAAATCAAAACTACCGAAGTATAAAAAGTACTGATTCCGGTTTCTCTTAAAGCACTGAAAACAGATTTTTTGACCTTTCCGTTACTTTGCAATAAATCATGTTTGTATTTCGCCATAAACTGAATCGCATTATCTACTGAAATTCCAAATGCAATACTGAATACTAATATAGTAGACGGTTTTAGAGGGATTCCAAAATACCCCATTAATCCCGAAGTAATGCAAAGCGGTAAAACATTCGTAATAACCGAAGCGAAAACCATTTTGAAAGAGCGGAATAAATACAACATCAGTATCGCAATCACCAGTATAGCAAAAATCAACGATTCGATTAAGTTGTCTACTAAATACGAAGTTCCTTTCTGGAAAACCAAAGCTTTTCCGGTAACTGTAACTTCATAACGGTCTTTTGGGAAAATTTCTTCAATTTTTTTATGTAGTTTTTTCTCGACTCTCGCCATTTCATCTGTACCGATATCCTTCATGAAAGTAGTGATACGGGCGTATTGACCAGTCGAATCTACATAAGCTTTCATTAGATTGTCTTTACTGTTTTTCGTCGCATTTTTAGCATAGCCCAAAATAAAAGTCTGCTCTTGCGAAGTTGGCAGTTGATAATATTCAGGATTTCCGTTGTAAAAAGCCTGTTTTGAATATTTAACCAAATTTACAATCGAAACCGGTTTTGCCAATTCAGGCATTTCGATAATTGTATTTTGTAATTCATCCATTTTACGAATGGTAGACGCTTTCATAACACCTTTTTTCTTCTTAGTGTCAATCATTATTTCGAGTGGCATTACACCATTGAATTCTTTTTCGTAGAATAAAATGTCTTTAAAGAACGAAGCACTTTTTGGCATTTCTCCGATCAAACTTCCCGAAACTTTCATTTGTGAAACTCCGATAACACTAAAAACTAAAAGCAAACCGTAAAGGATGTAAATTACTTTGCGTTTGTTTTTTACCACATTTTCAACAAAGTCAAGCAGGGTAGAAATATAGGTTTTGGTTAAGTGATACAAATGTTTTTCATTTGGCATCGACATAAAGCTGTATATAATTGGCACAATTAAAAGAGTCAATAAATAAACAGAGATCACATTGATAGAAGTCACTAAACCAAATTCAAAAAGCAGATCGTTGCCCGTAATCATAAAAGTAGCAAAACCAATTGCAGTCGTCAGATTCGTCATTAGAGTCGAAACTCCGATTCTCGAAATAATACGTTGCAAAGCTCTTGCCTGATTGTTGTGAAGTTTGATTTCCTGCTGGTATTTATTAATCAGGAAAATACAATTCGTGATTCCGATTACGATAATTAATGGCGGAATAATAGCCGTTAGAATCGTGATTTTGTAATGAAATAATCCAAGTGTTCCGAAGGACCAGATTACCCCGACAATCAAAATACAGATGGAAATAAAAGTAGCTCTGAACGAACGGAAAAAGAAAAAGAAAATCAAAGAAACAGTCAATAAAGCCGCACCGATAAAAAGTCCGATTTCGCCTTTCATATTGGCAGCATTGATGGTTCTGATATAAGGCATCCCCGAAACACGCAGGTCAATTCCCGTAGTTTTTTCGAATTTATCGATTTTAGGGACTAAATTTTCAAGGATAAAAGTTTTTCTTTCGGCTGTATTTACAATCTTTTTATTGATGTAAATAGCAGATCGAACACTGCCGCTTTCTTTATTAAACAATAGTCCCTCGTAAAAAGGCAGATTGTGAAACAGATCGTATTGAATACTTTTTAGATAAGCCGGATCATGCGTTTTGTTTTGGTTGATAAACGGTGACAAAACAAATTTTTCGTTAACGGTATCTTTTTCCAGTTTTTTCAAATCGTTTAAGGAAACCACTAAATCTACTTCTTTGGATTCTTTTAAACCTGTCATTAATTCATTCCAGGCAGCATAATTTTTCGGAGTAAAAAAGTTAGGATCTTTAAAACCAATTACAACAAGATTTCCTTCTTCACCAAACTTGTCTAAGAATTTTTGATAGTCTTTATTGGCAATATGATTTTTAGGAAGCAGATTGGCTTCGGTATAGGTCATAGAAAGGTTTTTCCATTGATAAGCAAGGAAAATGGTTAAGGCAGATAAGAGAACTAATATTGCAACTCTGTTTTTAAGTATGATTCGGGCTATTTTTTCCCAAAATCCGACTTGAATAGTGTTTTTCATAAAATCTTTAAAAATGGATGCAAATGTAGTGAAAAGTGCTCAAAATCATAAACAATTGGTTCAGTTTTTACGGTATGTTAACACAAAATTACCATTGGATTTCTAAGATTTATAGCTGATTTTAGAATTACTAGCTTAGCTTTTCGGATATTTGCGCTTAATTTAAAATGAAACAAAAATGAATTGGATTTTGTTAATTATTGCGGGACTTTTTGAAGTTGGATTTGCTTCGTGCTTAGGAAAAGCGAAAGAAACAACCGGAATTATTTCAACCTATTGGATGGCAGGCTTTTTTGTTTGTCTTTCTATCAGTATGATTTTACTATATAAAGCAACACAGGTTTTACCAATTGGTACCGCTTATGCCGTTTGGACAGGAATCGGAGCAGTAGGAACCGTTTTGGTAGGGATTCTGATTTTTAAAGAGCCGGTTACTTTTTGGAGAGTCTTTTTTCTTTCGACATTAATTGCTTCGATCATTGGGTTGAAGTTTGTGTCTAGTCATTAAAAAGGTTAGCCACAGATTAAACAGATTTCTACATATTGTATATTTCAATTCGTGAAATTTGCGCAATTGGTGGCAAAAAAAGGTCGCAGATTAAACGGATTAAACGGATTTACACAGATCGTATATTTTAGTTTGTGAAATTTGCGTAATTCGTGGCAAGAAAACTGGTTACAGGTTTAAAGTTTTAGCGCCAAGCTAAAAAAAAATCCGCGAGAATCCGTTTAATCCGCTTAATCTGTGGCAAAAAAACACCACCAAGGATTTATCTGATTAAACAGATTTGTGCAGATTGTATATTTTAATTTGTGGAATTCGTGGCAAAAAAAGGTCGCAGATTAAACGGATTAAACGGATTTACACAGATCGTATATTTTAGTTTGTGAAATTTGCGTAATTCGTGGCAAGAAAACTGGTTACAGGTTTAAAGTTTTAGCGCCAAGC
>NZ_JBIPCV010000004.1:0-432596 GCF_044007495.1 Flavobacterium sp. FlaQc-52
TAATTTTTTGCACGCAGATTTAGTTTATCTAAAAAAGACACACACACGGTTTGTCCTTTCGACGAAGGAGAAATCTCCGCAAGAAACTCCGTAAAAACAAGCTCAGCAAACGCAGATTTATTCCTTTGAAGTTTCTATTGCGTAATTTGGATTAAATGAACTTATATCACTTATATGGTGAAGAGAATAATTTGTTTTATAAATTCCAATCTTTTGAAATCCCAAATTCCAAAATTGTGTCGAAATTTTAACCGCTAGGTTCGCAAAGTTTAATTGTAGCAATATGAATCCTTTTAATTTTATGACTAATTTTTTGCACGCAGATTTAGTTTATCTAAAAAAGACACACACACGGTTTGTCCTTTCGACGAAGGAGAAATCTCCGCAAGAAACTCCGTAAAAACAAGCTCAGCAAACGCAGATTTATTCCTTTCAAGTTTCTATTGTGTAATTTGGATTAAATGAACTTACATCACTTATATGGTGAAGAGAATTATTTATCTTAGAAATTCCAATCTTTTAAAATTCCAAAACCCAATATTGTGTCGAAATTTTAACCGCTAGGTTCGCAAAGTTTAATTGTAGCAATATGAATCCTTTTAATTTTATGACTAATTTTTTGCACGCAGATTTAGTTTGTCTAAAAAAAAGACACACACACGGTTTGTCCTTTCGACGAAGGAGAAATCTCCGCAAGAAACTCCGCAAAAACAAGCTCAGCAAACGCAGATTTATTCCTTTCAAGTTTCTATTGCGTAATTTGGATTAAATGAACTTACATCACTTATATGGTGAAGAGAATTATTTGTTTCTATAAATCACAATCTTTTAAAATTCCAAAACCCAAAATTGTGCGGAAATCTTAACCGCCAGTTCCGCAAAGATTGCGCAAAGCACGCAAACAAGAAAATTTTCAAATGAACTTACATCACTTATATGGTAAAAAAAAACATTTACAGCGTAAAAAAGAAGACTTTTCATCCCCAAAATTGGAATTTGGGATTTTAAAAGATTGGGATTTTAATTTCAACGAATCTAATTATCAGGGTGTTCGAAAAATTAACATTTTTATTTGTTTAAAAAACGTGAAAAAGCTTGTGAAATCAGAACTTCTGTCGTAGTTTTGCACCCACAATAACGCAGTTGGTTTGGTAGTTCAGTTGGTTAGAATACATGCCTGTCACGCATGGGGTCGCGGGTTCGAGTCCCGTCCAGACCGCAATATTGGAAGAAGCCTTTCTTAACGGAAAGGCTTTTTTATTTTTAGTACTTTCGATCGTCTCATTTTCTTCCTTATATTTAATAGGTAATAAATTAAACTGCAAAAAGCGTTTGGATTTAAACAAGTTTGTAAAGCTGTAATGGTTGTATTTTGTGAACCTTGCAATTTTTCCTTTGTGCTTCTTGCGGTTGAAATCTTTATTTTTCGATGGAACAAACAAATCATAAAGTAGATAAGTATTACATCAAAAAAGTAGATGCCGATCAAAAAAGCATTTACTGTCATCATGATGTAATGGGCGAATTATTTGTTCCGACGCATAAACATGACAAAGCACAGTTGCTTTATGCCGAAGGTGATGTGGTGTTTGTTACTACCGAAACCAAAACCTATTTTTTACCCGCACGACATTTTATATGGATTCCGGGTGGAGTAGAGCACAGCATTCATCCAAAATCTGAAAATGTGATGATGCGAAATTTATATTTCCCTGTTGAAAAGAACGAAAATGATTTTTATCAAAATGAAGGAATCTATCCCGTAAATAATCTGCTGCTTCAAATGATGCTTTTTACGAATCAATGGAACGGTGATCTTAAGGATGGAAGTCCAAATTTTGTAATTGCCAAAGCGATAAAAGCGATTCTTCCTCAAATCTGTCTGATTAATTTACCTTTAGAATTGCCTTTGCCTAAAGACCCGCGATTGGGTAAAATTCTGCGACACATAGAAAACAATCTGGGAGAAACCATTTTGTTTGCTGAGGTTGCGCACGAATTTGGGTATAGCGAACGCTCTTTGTATCGCTTGTTTCAAAAGGATCTTAAGATGTCATTCATTCAATATTATACAATCAGGAGAATCTTAAAAGCAATTGAGCTTTTATTAGAAAGAAAGCTTTCTGTAAAAGAAGTGGCTCAGGAAGTGGGCTATAATAGTGTTCCCACGTTTAGCAATACTTTTTTTAAGATTTTAGGACAACGCCCGTCCGATTATCTGGGGGGTGAGGAGATTTTGGTACGAACTAGGTAGGGAATGTTTCATGCGGATTTAGCAGATTGGGCGGATTTTTATTGTTTCGATGAAGGGAGAAATCGCATCCAGTATTTGGAAGAGGAAGAATTCTGGTTGGTTACTAATATATCACACCGGAAAGTTCCGCCTTTAGTAAGATTAAAAAAAATCTGCTAAATCTGCGAGAGAAGTTTCACGCAGATTTAGCAGATTGGGCGGATTTTTATTGTTTCGACGAAGGAGAAATCGCATTTGAATATTTGGAAGAGGAAGAATCCTGGTTGGTTACTAACATCTCAGACCGCAAAGTTCCGCCTTTAGTAAGATTAAAAGGATCTGCTTAATCTGCCAAATCTGCGTGAGAGTTTAGCGCATTATTTTTCAATAGTTTAAAAACGGTTTCGCTTAAAATAAGAATTTTTGGAAATGTCCGAAATGAATATGTTATTGACTTTTTAGAAGTATCAGTCATTAAAAAAATGCAGGAACTTTGCACCATAATTTATTTTATGTATTCATGTTCCTTATAAAACCGATTTCCACACCGGAAAAATCCCTTAAAAGATTGACTTTGTTTCTTTTTTTTATAGGATTTACCACTTCATACGCTCAGCAGGTTGCTACGATTTCATTAAAAGAAGCAATTAAAATAGCCAGAGAGCACAACAGAAATATTCTCAAATCCAATCTTGAAGTTACGCTTTCAGAAGAAAATATTAAAGAAAACAAAGAACTTCGTTTACCTGAAGTTGAATTGAACGGAATGTATTCCCGAATCACCAATTTAACAGAATTCAAAGGGGGATTCCTGAAAGACAAAGAAGTTACCAATACAATTCCTGAAATCTATCAGGTTGGTACTGCGGTTAAAATGCCAATTTATGTTGGGAATAAAATCAACAATGCTATTAAGATTGCCAATCAGGAAAGTAAAATCGCCCTTATAAAAAAGGAGAAATCAGAAAATGATATTCAATTAGAAGTCATTGGAACCTATTTGGGGATTTACAAAATGATGCAACTTCAGAAAATCATTGAAGAGAATATCAAAGAAGAATACAACCGACTCAAAGAAGTTCAATCGCTGCAAAAACACGGTACGGTAACTAAAAACGAAGTGATTCGCGCTGAGTTGCAACTCTCGGATCGGGAATTGAATGCGCTGACAAATTCTAAAAATATCAAAATTGCACTTCATGATTTCAAAACGCTGCTTCAAGTATCCGAAGAGCAGGAAATCGCTATTGATACAACGGCGGATATTGATGAAATGAACAGTATTGATCCGTATGACTCTTATATGACTCATGCTTTGCAAAACGAAGAAATGAGGATTTCCAGTCAGGAACTTGCAGTCAAAAAAACAGAATTGAATTTGGTAAAAGGGAATTATTACCCAAGTATTCATTTCTTTGGAAATTACAGTTTAAACTATCCGAATTATAAGTTCTTCCCGCCAGATCCGTATCTGTATTCATTGGGACAGGTTGGTATCGCAGCCAGTTTTGATCTTTCGGGGCTGTATAAAAACAGAACCAAAGTAGAGATCGCGAATACCAAAATTCAGTGGCAGGTCCTGCAATCCGAAATTGTAAAAGACAAGGTAAAAGACGAATTGTATAGAAACCATACCCAATATCAGGAAATCCTCGAAAGATTTAAAGTGGTCGATAAGGCTTTGGAACTGGCTAATGAGAATTACCGAATTGTAAAACTGAAATACTTCAATCAGTTGGTTTTGGTGACCGAAATGGTCGATGCAGATAATGCTTTATTACAAGCTAAATTCAATAAAATTTCAACCCGTATTGACGCGGCAATGAAACATTACGAATTGTTGCGCACGGCAGGAATGCTAAAAGAAGAGTTTAAAATTCAATAAAAATTAGGAATAGAATTTATGGCAAATAAAGGAAAAAAGACCGGTGCGTTTTTTCATGTTTTTGTAAAATTAGTAGCAATTGTGCTTATTGTGAGCGGAATTAGTTTGGGAATTTGGTTTTATGTTTTTACTAAAAGCCACGAAGAAACCAACGATGCACAAATAGAGCAATATGTTACCCCGATTATGTCCCGAATTACAGGTTATGTTCAGGAAGTTCGTTACGAAGAAAATCAGTTGGTACATAAAGGCGATACGCTGGTTGTGGTAGATAACAGAGAATATAAATCAAAGTTGGATGTGGCTTTGGCCGATGTTCAAAATGCGAAACAAAATAGTGTTGTTGCCGAAAAAAATGTGAAAACAACATCTGGGACTTCGGCGATTAGTGAATCGCAATTATTGGCTGCGAAAACCGATTTATGGAAGGCAAAATCAGAGTACGATCGATACAGAGCTTTGGTAAAAGAAGAAGCGGCAACGCAACAACAATTAGAAAAAGTGAAAGCAGATTACGAATTGGCTCAGGCGCATTGTCAGGAGATCAAAAACCGAATTCAATTGGCAAGTTTAAGTACTTCTCAGGCAGCGGCAAATGTTCCTACTGCGACAACTGTGATTCATTCGAAGCAAGCAATCGCAGACAATGCGGCTTTGTATTTGTCTTATACGGTTGTTACTGCGCCTTATGACGGTTGGGTTGGAAAAAGAACAATTCAGCCCGGACAACTGATTAAAGAAGGGCAATCGTTGGTTGCGATTGTGAGTAAAGAAAAATGGGTGACAGCAAATTTTAAAGAAACACAACTGCAATACTTAAAAGTAGGACAGCAAGTCACTGTTAAAGCAGATGCGGTAAAAGGAAGAGATTTTGTTGGGGTGATTACCTCGTTGTCACCTGCAAGTGGCGCGCGATTTTCATTATTGCCACCGGATAACGCTACCGGAAATTTTGTGAAAATTGAACAAAGAATTCCAGTAAAAATAAAACTTCAGGAGAACGATGCGCAAACAGATTTTCTAAGAGCCGGAATGAATACAACCGTTATTGCTCAACACGATTAAAATGAATGACCAAGACATTTTTAAATCCTGGGTTCCCAATTGGGCAATTGTAATTATTCTGTTTGTTTGTTTACTGCATTCAATGATTTTGCTTGGAGTGTATACTTCAAACGTAACCTATGCGGCAAGTTTTCTGGATATTGAACCCGAAGATTTGCAGTTCGCAATGTGTGTGACCTACGGAACCTTGCTGGCAACAATTTTGATTGAAGCCCGATTTTCCAGTTTTTTTCCGACCAAAAACTACCTTATGGCGGTTTATTCCTTGGTGGGAATTACGATAGTTTCGTCAGCATACGTTACTAATTTTACTGTTTTTTTGCTACTCAGGGTCTTCGAAGGAATTCTAATGGCGTTACCCGTAATTACTATTAGACAATTGTTGATAGGACGTTTTAATTCTAAAAATGCAATTGTAATTGGATTCTCCTTTTATTATGGAGCGTTATTATTGTCTACGCCATTTATTATGAATATTGCCGTTTGGTTTCTGGATCATTACGACTGGAAATACATGTTGTACGTTTCGGGAATGCTGCAAGTTTTGAATGTCTTTTTGATTTGGATTACGTTTAAAGGTCATCGGATCACAAAGAAAATTCCGCTATATCAGATCGATTGGATAAGTTATGTTTTGGTGTTGACAGCAATTCTCACAGGAGCTTATTTTTTTGTGTATGCGGAGAAAAAATACTGGTTTGAATCGTCTCAAATGATTCTTATGTTGATGATTGCTTTGATTACGGCGGGTTTGTTTGTTTTTAAAGAGCTTTCGGTAAAACGACCGAGTTTTAACTTCGAAGTTTTTAAATATGCCAATCTTCGAATCGGATTTTTATTGTTTTTCCTTTTTTATATCAGCAGAGCAACGCTTAGTCTTTGTCATGCTGCTATGTTCCAGATTTGGAATTGGGATCCGTCCCGCGTGGCCGGAGTGCAATACATTAACGGACTGGGAAATGTAATCGGATTAATTCTGGCGGCTTTCTTTTTGATAAAATCAATATCCACAAAGTATATTTTTTTAATCGGTTTTTCGCTTATAGCCTTGTTTCATTTTTGGTTCACGTTTCTTTTTGTGCCCGACGTTGCTTTGAGTGATATTATAATTCCGTATGTTTTGCAAGGAATCGGAGTTGGACTTTTGTTTGTGCCTTTGATTTTGTTCACAACATCATCAGTGCCGCCTAAAATGGCTGCGTCATCAGGAATTATTGGGGTTTCAGGACGTTTCTGGGGTAGTACCATTGGTTTTTGTATTATGCAGAATGCGATGGCATTTTTAAGCAAAAAACACTTCTTGAAATTAAGTCAGTTTGTAACCGATAATAGCACCGAAACACAGGAGGTAATTGCCAAAACAACACAGAGTTTTATAGCAAAAGGATATACGGCAGAAAATGCCAATACATTAGCTATAAAAAAGATTTTTGGTACTGTAGCTAAACAATCGACTTTACTGGCAGATATGGAAATTTATACGATTGTGGGTTATGGTTTGTTGGTTTTGATCGTTTTGATTGCGTTCAATCAGCATCTGAAACAGACCGTGAATTTGGTTAAGAGTAAGGTTTGGATCGGATAGGGTTGGGAATTCCAAATTCCAAGATCAGAAGAATGATGAGCGTCTAAGTTGATTAAGTATTTATAGATTATTAATTTGTTTTTTCGGTGTTAGACTTGTGTTTGGGTTACAATAGCTGTGATAGAATGTTATTGTTATTTCTTCCAGCTAATTCTGTAGTAATACCCAATTTCAGGATTCAGTAAATGATATTCGTAACTTTTGGTGGTGCTGTCAAAGGAAATTTCTTTTATTTTTTCGAAAGAAGCATTTATTGCGGAGGTTATTTTTCTTTTTTCTAAAATTGCATTTTTCGAAAATTCTAAAGGTTTGTTTTTGAGGATTATTCTATAATGTATAATGTCAACTTCACTGGTTATTCTTGTCTCAACGTGTGGTAATGAAACTTTGTCTACATCATCCAGTATGGCTTTAAAATGTAGTACACAACTTTGATTATAGTATATTGGTTTTTTAAACTTTAATAAGGCTCTGTCGTACTTTGTTGGGTCGTGTTCATCTACAATGTTGATGACTTCTTGTAGGTCAGATGTTATTTTTGGTAAATGAGTGCCTGTCCATTTAAAATTGTAATCCATTTCAGTGAGCACAGGTTTTTTTACTTGTATTAGTTTGTAGGTTTCGTATGTTATACAATTTCCGTCAAGTGTTTCGTATTTAATAAATGTAGATCTATTCTCGTGGTCAGTCTGTTTTATATCTAAGACTTTGTAAAGTGTGTAGATGAGATAGATTGTAAAAGTTAAAAGCATTAAGCAGAAGAATGCCAATGCAATGAATATTGCCAGTTTGTTGGCAATAAATAAAAAAACAAGCCCTAATATTGATGCCAAAGAAGCAAAAAAGGCAAATTTTCCTGAAAAAATACTACAGATAGTTGTAGTGAAGTTTTTATAACTCATAAATGCAGTTTCTTACAAAACTACAGTTTTTTCTTATATTTAAGCGTCTCCTCCCATGATATTCAGATAATTAATTATTTGATACAAATATAAGATAAATTTGATTTCTAAAGTTTTTTCTTTCTGATTTTCTATTTTTTAACGTTTTGTTGGGGTGTTGTCATGGTGTACTTAGTTTTTTTAAAGAGTTAGATGTGCTTCTGTGTAGTTGAAAGTTTTAGAGGTCAATGATCTTAAAGATGTTTTATACGAAAAAGTAAAATAGAGTTAGACACATATATGTACCCAATTGAAAAATAAATCTTGTGAATTTTGGCGTCTAGATATTATTCAAACTAAAATTTAAAATTATGATTACAAGTAACCTTTCAGAAGTCGAGACCAGACTAACAGATTTTTTTACAAACAAAATAGATCCGAAAGATATGGCAAAGACCATACGACGATTTAAGTATTTAATTGCTTTGAGCGTATTGGAGGAAAGTGAAGTCTTTCCATTTGAAAAAACCAATCTTAAGGACGATTTTTATTGGCTTAATGAATTGACAGAAGTTTTAGATCCTTATTTATAGATTGAGTAAAGTAACAGAGGTTTTACACACCGTGTCATTTCGACGAAGGAGAAATCACACAAGGAATTCCGTATAGTAAGTCGCCAATCTTTGTCGAGTTGCGAACGTGATTTCTCGTTCCTTATATAAAATCATTTCCTCGGTTTTCCAGAAGTAAATCTGACAGGTTTTTGAAACCTGTCAGATTTATTCTTAGAGTATTTTAAAGTATTGGAAGTTTACGAAAAACCAAAACCTGCATAAAACAAAAAAGCTTCTGATTTCTCAGAAGCTTTTTCAGTGCGGATAATTGTCTATGGTAAAACATAAAAAAGTCGATTTAGCTCTCTAAATCGACTTTTTTCTATTTCACTTTGATTGTTTGTATTAAATAGGTAGCGACTTTAAATCGGTTAAGTTTTTCTTTGCTAATTCTATTTTATCCGTAAACAATTCTTTTCCTTTAAGAGTGTTGGCAGTTTCAGTAATTTTTTCTTTAGTTGCAGCAGATGCAACAATAACTTTAGAAGCTTTTAAGGTTGTTTTAATTGTTTTCATGATTGTTTAGTTATTAGTATTTGGTTAAAAAAGAGCACTTTAACTACAGGTAAAATTAGATTATTTTTTCTTATAAACCAAAATGTCGTCGTAATCTTGGTTTGGAATATATTGTACAAATAGGTTTTCTTTGGTTTTGTTACGTCCAAAAAAAGTAAAACTTTCAGAGAGTTCATCGAAATTTTTGTCTACATAGTATCGATATGTTTTTATTCTTCTTTGATGATTTTTGCATTTATCTGTACATTTTTTTGTGCACTTCGGAAGACAATCATTTATAAAATTCTCATGACTGTCACTACCACTTACTATAATTACTGCGTCAGGATTAGTTTCGAAAAAACTTGGAATAGTACTTAAGACCGTATTAAATACAATATAGATATCTCCATTATTGCTATTAATATTGTCAATAATTGTACCCTTGTCTTCATCATAATCTCCGAATCCCAGATTATAAACAGTTTTTGAGTCTATAATAGTTACGGGCGAGTATTCAATTGCTTTAACAATAGTTTTTTCGCCAACACTGGCAAATAAATATCTAATTTTTATTTCAGCTTCAGTTCGTTCAGTGGCATATATTGGAAGAGTATTCAAAGTGTTTAAACCTTTTAAAATGAGTTTTATATAATGGCATAAAGATAGATAGTTCTATTTTTAAAAACATTTTTTACTTGTTAATTTATTTTAAATTCTTACATTTTTAGCAAATAGAAGTAGTCGGTTTTGAATATAGTTGTTTGGTTAAATGAATTGGCAGAAGTTTTAGACCCTTATTTAGAGTTTGAGTAAGATAAACGAGGTCTTAAGTGCCGTGTCATTTCTCCTTTGTCAAAAGGATAAACATTTTCGTGTTGATCCGTTAAATTTTGCGTCTTTGTGACTTTGCGAGATTTTTCGTGTTGATCCATTTTTAGGTTGGCGAAAAACCAAAACCTCCATAAAACAAAAAAGCTTCTGATTTCTCAGAAGCTTTTTCAGTGCGGATAATAGGACTCGAACCTACACGCCTTGCGGCACCAGATCCTAAGTCTGGCATGTCTACCAATTTCACCATATCCGCTCAATTGTGGGTGCAAAGATAGACATAACTTCGAATATTCAAAGCCTTTTTTCAAAAAAAAATAATCTTTTTTTTTTGCTACTTTTGAATTTCTATAAAAATCATTTAAATGGAAAATATTAAGGCTTACGTTCAACAACATAAGGATCGCTTTATCAATGAGTTGATCGAATTATTGAAAATTCCGTCGGTAAGTGCCGACACTGCATATTCGCAAGATGTTATCGATACGGCGGAAGCTGTTAAGGAAAGTTTAACAAAAGCAGGCTGTGATTTAGTCGAAATTTGCGACACTCCGGGTTATCCAATCATTTATGGGGAGAAAATAATCGACCCAAATCTGCCTACAGTTTTAGTGTACGGACATTATGATGTTCAACCACCGGATCCAATCGATTTATGGACATCTCCTCCTTTCGAACCGGTTATTAAAACTACCGAAATTCACCCTGAGGGAGCAATTTTCGCACGTGGAGCTTGTGATGACAAAGGTCAGATGTACATGCACGTAAAAGCGCTTGAATATATGGTACAAACCAATACCTTGCCTTGTAACGTAAAATTCATGATCGAAGGGGAAGAAGAAGTTGGTTCTAAAAGTTTAGGTTGGTTCGTAGAACGCAATCAGGAAAAGCTAAAAAACGATGTGATTCTGATTTCAGACACAGGAATGATTTCTAACCAACAACCATCTATTACTACAGGTTTACGTGGTTTGAGTTATGTAGAAGTTGAAGTTACGGGACCAAACCGTGATTTACACTCCGGATTGTATGGTGGAGCAGTAGCAAACCCAATTAACGTTTTGGCAAAAATGATTGCTTCACTTCATGATGAGAACAATCATATTACCATTCCGGGATTCTATGATAAAGTAGAAGAATTATCTCTTGAAGAAAGAGCCGAAATGGCAAAAGCGCCTTTCAGTTTAGAAAAATATAAAAAAGCATTAGACCTAAATGATGTTTATGGAGAAAAAGGATATGTAACGAATGAACGCAATTCAATTCGTCCGACTTTAGACGTAAACGGAATCTGGGGTGGTTACCAAGGTGAAGGAGCAAAAACGGTTATTGCAAGCAAAGCTTTCGCAAAAATCTCAATGCGTTTAGTTCCAAACCAGGATTGGGAAGAAATCACAGAACTTTTTGCTAAACATTTCACGAACATTGCTCCGGCTGGAGTTACTGTAAAAGTATCGCCGCATCACGGTGGTCAAGGATATGTTACGCCAATCGATAGTATTGGGTATAAAGCAGCAAATATGGCTTACACAGAAACTTTCGGAGTTCCTGCAATTCCGGTTCGCTCAGGAGGAAGTATTCCAATTGTAGCTTTGTTTGAAAAAGAACTAAAAAGCAAAACCATCTTAATGGGATTCGGATTGGATAGTGACGCAATTCACTCGCCAAACGAACATTTTGGAATTTTCAATTACTTGAAAGGAATCGAAACTATTCCATTGTTTTATAAGTATTTTGTAGAGCTGTCTAAGTAATTTTAGATTTCTACTCTTTGTCAAACTTAGATAAAGATAAATTCAATAGAATCCGTTCAGAAATGAGCGGATTTTTTTTGTTGCCTAACCTCAGTTTTGGAATTTGGAATTTGAGTTTTGGAATTTCATTTCGATGGCTTGCCGCAGCAAGAGTTTGTAGGGTCTTACTTAGATCTTAGAATCTCAGGAACTTAGCGCTTCAGTATCTTTTTCAAAAGAAAACTTGCACAATTAAATTTTATTTCTACATTTGTAGAGCAACATCTATAAATGTAGAGCAAAAATGAACAAGAAAACACTTTTTATATTATTCCTGTTTGCATTTCTCGGATGCAAAACCGCACCAATTAATCAGAAAATCGATAAAAAGAAGGAAGGGAAGTGGATGGATATTTATGTTCAGGATAATGTTGAATATAAGTCTATAGAATATTACAAGCATGATGAGCCTGTAAAAAAGTGGAAGACCTATATAAATGGAAAAATTTATAAAACGGAGAAATGCAAAAACGGAATCTGTGTAGTGAAAAACTACTATGAAAACGGAAAACTAGAGTTCAAAGGAAATACAAAATTGGAAATAACGGCTTTGCAATCACATTGGTTTTATTTTGGAGATTGGAAATTCTATTCGGATAAAGGAAAGTTAAAAGGGATTAAAAAGTACGAAAACGGAGAATTAGTATCAGAACAAAAAATTAATAAGTAAGTATTCAGTTTATGAAAAAAAGGTTTGTTTTTATTTTAGTTGTATTCAATAGTATTTTGCTTCAAGCGCAAACTTATAGCGATTTTGTTCGTAAAGGCGATTCGTGTTATGCTGGCGGGGCGTATAAAATTTCGGTAGGGTTTTATGAAAAAGCATTCAAAAAAGAAGCTGTAAAGTCTGCTCATTTGTATAACGGAGCCTGTTCTGCCGCATTGGCAAATGAGTCAAAAAGTGCCTTTAAATGGTTGAATTTGGCAATCGATAACGGTTACGAGAATTTAGGTCATTTAAAAAAGGACAGAGATTTAACGGTATTGCATTCACAAAAAGAATGGAAGGAGCTAATTGAGAAGTTTCAAAAGAAAATGGATGGTATTGAGGCGAATTATGATAAACCGTTACAGAAAGAGCTGCTTGCGATCTATGATGAAGATCAGGATATTCGAAAAGACTTTATGGTTGTTTATAAAGATAAAAAGTCTGACAAGAAAAAGATAGACAGTATTGGTACGATAATGATTTATAAAGATAGTCTGAATTTGATTAAAGTAGCAAAGATTCTGGACGAAAGAGGATGGGTAGGGAAGAACACGGTTGGTGAACAAGCGAATCAAACCTTGTTTTTGGTTATTCAGCACGCACCTTTGAAAACCCAACAAAAATACCTTCCGATGATGCGGGATGCGGTTAAAAAAGGAGATGCAAAAGCCGGCTCATTGGCTTTGCTTGAAGATCGTGTGGCTTTAAGAGAAGGAAGGAAACAAATTTACGGAAGTCAGACTTCAATGGACAGAACAACGAGAAAGCCTCATATTTCGCCAATGATTGATCCGGATAATGTAGATAAGAGACGTGCCGAAGTCGGGCTTGGGACTATGGCGGAATATGCACCAAAAGTCGGTCTCGTTTGGAATTTAGAAGCTTATAAAAAAGAATTACCTGAATTGGAAAAACTAGAAAATCTTAAATAATTATGCAACTATCAAACTCAGAAGAACAATTAATGGAGCATCTTTGGAAGCTCGAAAAAGCTTTCATGAAAGATTTGTTGGAAGCTTATCCGGAACCAAAACCGGCCACAACAACAGTAGCAACTTTGCTGAAGCGAATGATTGATAAAAAATTCATTGCTTATAATGAATTTGGAAATTCGAGAGAATACTACCCGTTGGTTAAAAAAACGGCTTATTTCTCGAAACATGTCAACGGTCTGATTAGTAATTTCTTTAATAATTCGGCCTCGCAATTTGCTTCGTTTTTTACGACAGAAACCGATTTATCGACTTCGGAATTGGAGGAGCTTAAGAAAATAATCGATTCACAAATTCAAAAGAAGAAAAAATGACAGCCTTTCTTATAAAATCGACGATCGCATTATGTGTGCTTCTGGGCGTATATTATTTGCTTTTGGAAAAAGAGAAATTTAATCAGTTTAACAGGTTTTTCTTGTTGGGGAGTCTTTTGATTTCGTTTGTTATTCCGTTTGTAACTATCGAGATAATAGGAGAAGTTTCGAATGTCGCGACCAATAGTGTTGCAGTTTCCGGACAACTGACAGCAGAAATAGTAGAAGAGAAAACGCCTGTTTACGAGATTATAGGTTGGCTTTTGTATGGAATAATTACAGCCGCTTTGTTTTTTCGATTTGTAAAAAACTTGTATAAATTAATTCAAAAGACAAATGCAGTTTCGGTATTAAAATATCAAAATGTAAGATTGGTTTTGTTGAAAGAACAAACACTGCCTTATACTTTTTTGAATACAATTTTTGTGAATGAAGAAGACTATCAAAATAAAAAAATTGAAAGTGAATTGTTTACCCATGAACTGATTCATGTAAATCAAAAACACTCTGTGGATGTTTTGTTGATTGAATTAATTAAAACGATTTTTTGGTTCAACCCTATTTTTATTTTCTACAAAAAAGCAATACAACTCAATCACGAATTTCTTGCTGATAGTAAAGTTGTCAAATCACATAACAATGTTTCGTTTTATCAGCATTTATTACTGTCTAAAGCGAACCAAAGTCCGATATATTACCTGGCCAGTAATTTGAACTATTCTATAACCAAAAAAAGATTAATTATGATGACAACTACAACATCAGTTTCAAGAGGATTGTTTAAAAAGACGCTTCTTTTGCCATTACTAACCGGGCTCGTGTATCTCTTGTGTGCTAAAACAGTGGCACAGGAAGTAAAAGCAAAAACAGCTTCAGGCAAAGAAACCACTAAAAAAGCAAGTCTTTTTGCTACTTATTATGATAATACAACTTTTAAAATTAAAGATGACAAAGGAGTAGTAGTAGCAGAGAAAAAATACAATGACCTTACTCTTGCAGAGAAGAAGGCGGTTCCGAATGTGCTTGCGGATTCGAAATTCCCGCCGAATAATGAGGAATTGGAGAAAAAGCTAGAAAAAGGAGGACCGGAATCTGTTGAAATTGATTTGTACGATCCAAAGAATCAAAAAGTAAAAAAAGAAGAAGGGACTGTTTATAAAACGTCTGATTTAACAGAAAATCCTGTTTATCCTGATGGGGTTGAAGCATTTTATAAATTTGTAGGTCAGAATTATAAAATGCCAACAACGCCGGCAGATGTAAAATTGAAGGGCAGGGTTTATGTCACTTTTGTGGTAGAAAAAGACGGGACTTTGGCTGATTTCAAACTGTTGAGAGATATTGGGTACGGAAGTGGAGAAGAAGCAATAAGAGTGCTTAAATTATGCCCAAAATGGATACCCGGAAAAGTTAATGGGGAGCCGGTAGCGGTAATGTACAGCTTGCCTATTACCGTTCAGGCGGCAGAGTAAGAATAAAAAAATCCGCTTCTTGAAAAAGAGAAGCGGATAAAATTAAAAACTAAAAAAAAAAATCTCGAAAAAAAAATAAACCAGAAACTAGAATAGGTCCGGGTTATATCCAAAATAAGGCATGGTTTGCTCGTTAAAAACGACACCATACTCTTCTAATTCTTTTAAAATTGGCAAATAAACTTCTTTGTTTATAGGAAGTTGTACGCCCGGTGTTGTGATTTTTCCATTCAAAATCAACAAGGTGGCCATAGCTACCGGCAGACCAACTGTTTTTGCCATAGCTGTATAAGTCTGATCGTCTCCAATACAAACCATTTTAGAGTCAATTTGTTTTTTCTCTCCATTAAGTTCGTATCCAAATTTGTGATACATTACAATCATATCTTTATCGTCAGGCTCTAAAGTCCAACTGTCAGAAAGTATTTTTTCTAAGATTTGGGCAGGAGTAGCATTGGGCAGGTTTATTTTTTTGTTCGGATTGAATAAATCCAATTCCAAAAGTTTGTCCCACATGATATCGTCCTGATCAATTTTTAAGATCAGTCGTGTTTTAATTTCAACAGAATCGGTTGGGTGATACGGCAAGAAAGAATTCACAAACTGACGGTAACTCATGTTTTCAGAATCTTCCATCACATAACTGTCATCCGTCATGCCCAGTTGTACAAACATATTCCAGGCTTTAGAAAAACCAACTCTTCTGATGGTTCCTCTGTACAAAGTCAGAATATCATCTAAACCGTAGATAGAGCGGTATTTTAGCGAATCACGGTTGGAGTAAGCTTCAAATTTTCCGTATTCCTCCACTTCCAGAAATTCAGTTCTTCTAAATAAATTACAATACGGAATATATTTATAAGTGCCTTCCTGTACAAATTTGGCGGCGCCACCCTGACCTGCTAAAACGACATTTCTTGGTGCCCAGGTAAATTTATAATTCCACAAATTATTGTCTGATTCGGGTGCTACCAGTCCGCCGCAAAAAGATTCAAAAAGCAGCATATTACCGCCTTTCAATCTGATTTCATCAATTACTTTCATGGCGCTCATGTGGTCGATTCCCGGATCAAGACCAATTTCGTTCATGAAAATTAAATTGTTCTTTTTTGCTTCTTCGTCCAAAGCCTGCATGGCATCGCTGATATAAGAAGCAGTAACAAGATGTTTTTTAAATTGAAGACAATCTTTTGCAATCTCAATATGCAAATGAGCCGGCAACATCGATATTACAATAGATGCCTTTTCTATTGCGGCTTTTCTTTCTGCAGTATTAAATATATCTAAAGCCATTGGAGTGGCATTCGGGTGTTTCTGCGTCTTCTTTTCGGCCAAAGCCAAAGATAAATCGGCTACAATAAGATGTAACTTTTCGCTTTCAGATTTTGCCAGTAAATAACGGATCAGGGAAGAGGCAGATCGACCGGCTCCAATAATTAAAATGCTTCTCATAATTTATATTTATAACACAAATATATTAAAATGTTATAAATATAACAATATAAAGAGTTGAAAAAAATCATTTATTTTTAATTTTAAGAGTAAAACAGCCGAATTCCTTTTATTGAAAAAGATTTTTAAAAAGTGAAAAGCTTTTCAGATTGTTTGCAGTATTTTTGTTTGAATATTGAAAAACATAGAAAAAATGAAAAGAAAAATTGTTTTGACAGGTGCTTTTTTAGGGATGGTGGCTATTATTTTAGGTGCTTTTGGAGCTCATCTGTTAAAAAAATGGTTATCGGTTGATCAATTAAATACGTTTGAAGTTGGAGTTCGTTATCAAATGTATCATGCTTTTTTTCTGTTTTTTCTTTCAACCAGAAAAGAGATTGCCGAGAAGACTTTAAAAACAATCTACAACCTTACTGTCGCTGGTGTCCTACTGTTTAGTGGGTCTATCTATTTATTAGTTACAAAAGACTACACTGTTTTTGACTCGAAAATTATAGTATTCGCAACACCTTTGGGAGGATTTTTATTAATTATAGCCTGGCTGGTGTTATTTGCTACTATTTTGAAGAAAAAATCATAAAATTCAGAATAAAAAATTCTATCTAAAAATTAATCTTTAATTTTGTCTCATAAATAACATATGATATTGCTTATGTGAATTTTTATTGGTTTTTATCTGTATTGGTAAAAAATATAACAATTCGGATTTCAAAAGTATAACTGCTTAAGAATCAAAGTAAAAATTATGTTTGTTCACTAAAAAAAGAAACATACACAACAACAAAATTTATGGACGCTAACACACTTTACACGCAATCGATTTCGTTAAAGGAACTAGGAATTGAAAATGCAAAAGTTCGCTATCAATTATCAGCTGATGAATTGCATGCGATTACTTTGCAGTCAGGCCAAGGTGTTGAGAGCTCTACTGGAGCATTGGCAATTAATACAGGCGAGTTCACAGGTCGATCTCCTCAGGATCGTTTTATCGTAAAGGACAGTATTACCGAAGATCAGGTATGGTGGGGAAAAGTAAATATCCCGTTTTCTTCTGAAGCTTTCGAAAAACTATATAATAAAGTAACACAGTTTTTATCTAATAAAGAAGTTTTTGTTAGAGATTCTTATGTTTGTTCTGATGCAAATTATAGATTAAATGTTCGTGTAGTAACAGAAACGGCTTGGTCTAACTTGTTTTGTTACAATATGTTTTTAAGACCGGAAGAGTCAGAATTAGCTAACTTTAGCCCGGAATGGACTGTAGTTTGTGCGCCAAGTTTTATGGCAGATCCTGCTGTAGACGGAACACGTCAGTCTAATTTTGCTATTTTAGATTTCACTAAAAAAATAGCACTTATTGGTGGTACAGGATACACAGGAGAAATGAAAAAGGGAATCTTCTCTGCTTTAAATTTCATTTTACCGGTTTTCAAAAATACATTACCAATGCACTGTAGCGCCAATGTTGGTGAAGCAGGAGACACAGCAATTTTCTTCGGATTGTCCGGAACAGGAAAAACAACTTTATCAGCAGATCCGCAACGTAAGTTAATCGGAGATGATGAGCACGGTTGGACTGGCGAAAATTCTGTTTTTAACTTTGAAGGAGGTTGTTATGCTAAAGTTATTAATTTAACAGAAGAAAACGAACCGGATATCTTTAGAGCAATCAAAAAAGGAGCGCTTTTAGAAAATGTTGTTTTCAAAGCTGGAACAAATGAAGTAGATTTTGATGATGTTTCAATTACACAAAATACACGTGTAAGTTATCCAATCACACACATCGATAACATTCAACCGGGATCTATAGGACATAATCCTAAAAATATATTCTTTTTGACGGCAGATTCTTTCGGAATTTTGCCTCCAATCTCAAAATTAACTCCAGGTCAGGCTGCTTACCACTTTATTTCAGGATATACGGCTAAAGTTGCCGGAACTGAAGCAGGAGTTACAGAGCCACAACCTAATTTCTCAGCTTGTTTTGGAGCGCCATTTATGCCGTTACACCCAACACGTTACGCAGAAATGTTAACTAAAAAAATGAAAGACGCAGACGTAAAAGTTTGGTTGATCAATACAGGTTGGACAGGTGGAGCATACGGAACAGGAAGCCGTATGAAATTAAAATACACTCGTGCAATGATCACTGCAGCATTAAACGGTGAATTAGACAACGTTGCTTTTGAGAATCATGAGATTTTTGGAATTGCAAAACCGCAAACTTGTCCAAATGTTCCAAATGAAATTCTTAACCCTAGAAACACTTGGGAAGACAAAGATTTATACGATAAAAAAGCAATTGAATTAGCTCAGAAATTCAAAGCTAATTTTGCCAAATTTGAAGAATTTGCCAATGCCGAAATTTTGGCTGGTGCACCGATTACAGAATAAGGAAAATTACTAATTCAAATTTTAAAAAAGCTGTTCGTTATGAACAGCTTTTTTGTTTTTGTCTCAGTTTTCGGTCACAGTTTTCAGTTCCGGGTAAAAACTGAAAACTGCGACTGCGACTGAAAACTATTTTCCGGCTTTATCAATACGTTGTTGCATCAAATCCCAGGTATAGTAATGAAAGGTCATTCCGTTGCTCATGGCTACCAGGAGGCCGTTTTTAAATTTTCCGCCTAAGTTTGCACTAGTGGCATCTGCTCCGTCGCATTCAATTGTTGAGGTTGGGATTTCTGCTAATAAAGGATATTCGTTTGGATTTCCGTTGGCACCTTCTCTTGGATAAACCATAAAAGTATTTGCTTGTTGGTTGGATACTAAGATGTAACCTGTCGAGTCTGTTTTTTTATAAATTGCGATTCCTTCATTATCTGCTTTGAATCCGGTTTTTCCAAAAAGAGTCAGTTCTTTGTTGTCCTTTAAGGCGGGGTCTGCTTTGTACTTTCTGATTCCGAATTGTTCGTCACAGTATAAAATAGTTCCTAATTCGTTGTCAATTGCGATGGCTTCAATTTCTTTTTTTCCACTGTAGGCTCCAAATTTTCGAACTACTTTGGCAGTTGCTGTTTTTCCGGAAGCAGAAAGTTCATATTGCCATAAATAACTTCCTGATGGTCCTGATTTTCTTCCTACAACAGCAAAAATCTTCTTGTCGCTTGGACGTGTGTATAACGCAACTCCCATTGGATCTCTTAAATTTTCGCCTTCAAAAACAGGGATTCCACCATTATCAATTGGCTCTAAATTTGGTAAACTAAAGATTCTTATTTTGTTACTTTCACGTTCTGTAGTAACGGCAATATCTACTTTTTTACCATCAATTAATAAACCGTAAGCGATATCAACATTGTTTGGTCTTTTTAAAGGAATTGATTTTTTTAGAATTTTTCCATTCAAATCAAAAGCATACAAAGCGCCATCAGTGTCTTTATCTGTTCCTATAATAATACTTTTTGAAGAATCTGTCGGGTGAATCCAAATAGAAGGATCATCTGTGTCATGTGGTAAAGCTTCTGTCGTAACGGTTGGTTTTACTGCATTTTTAGCGACAGGCGCTAATTTGTCGTCTTTGCAAGCGATGCATAAAAGTGTAAAAAGTAAAAAAGTCAGTGCTGATATATTTTTCATTTTGTTTGTTTTTTTAAATGCAATTAGACAGAGCGGTTAAACTCTGTCTAATTTAAGAATTATATATATGGATTATTACAAGTCTAACTTCAAACCAAAATTATATCTGGCTTGATAGTATTCTACTTGTTTGGTATGCGCTTCAATTCCTTGATAATAGCGCAATGGTTGGTTAGTTAAATTGTTGGCTTCGGCAAAAAGACGCAGTTTAGGTGTAATTTTGAAAGAAGCATTAGCGTCAACAAAAAGTTGTTTGTCATAATAACTGTCTTTGTACGATTCTGAACCCAGCTCGTCTAAATAATCCGATGTAAAGTTGGTGGAAACTCTGGCAGAAAAACGTTTGTTTTCCCAAGATAATGACCCGTTAAACATATGTGGAGTTGTTCCCGGAAGGCTAATGTTGTTTCTTTCGTTTCCATCTTCGTCAGCAATTCCTTTTGCTTTAGATTTGGTGTAGGTATAGTTCAAATAGATACCAAAACCTTTAAGGAATTTTCCAGGCAAGAAATCTAACTGACGTTGAAAAGCAACTTCAAAACCATAAACATCCACATTGTCTCCGTTTCTAGATTGTACAAATGACCAGTTTTCGCCAACCGGAATTGGGTTTATTTGATTCGGGAAATCATTTGCGAATTTTGCAGCTGTATATTGATTGTCGCTGTAGTTGTAAATGAAATCATTTAGCTTTTTGTAGAAAACACCTCCCGAAATTAATCCCACAGATTTGAAATAATTCTCTGCCATGAAATCATAGTTATAGGAGTAAGTGACATCAAGATCCGGGTTTCCGGCTGTAATTGCTTTGTCTGCTGCAATATTGTTTACATAAGGAGCTAAGGCATAATAATTAGGTCTTGCCAAAGCCGTTGTAGCAGCAGCTCTTAAAACCAAATCTTTAGTGGCATTGTATTGGAAAGAAATACTTGGTAATACGTTTGTGTAGGAATTGGTATTGTTGATTTTGCTTTCTAATTCTTCTTCGTCAAGAACACGATTTCCGGTATAATCGATGTGCGTATTCTCTACACGAAAACCTAAAACCATTGATAATTTATCATTAAAATCCTGATCCCATCTTACGTAAGCTGCATAAATATTTTCTTTAGCATTATAGTTTACTGCCAGATATTCTGCGGCGTCAGCTTCTTTGTCGAATAAAGAAGGATTGTTTAAATCAAGACTTCCTAAAAAGTTTGCCGATGCAAAAGTTCCCGGAACATATTTGCTTCCCGGATTGAAGTTTTTACCATCAAAAGAACTTGTTGGGATTCCGGATAGTAATTCCATTCCGTCACCTGTAGGTTCGTAGGAGAAGAAAATATTATCTCTCTTTTTTTCTTTTAAACGTAGTCGAAGTCCGGTTCTAAGTCTTCCTTTTTGCGAAGGAATAATTGTAAAAGGAAAACGAATGTTTACTTTGGCACCAAATTCACTTTCGCTGGTATCGTCTGTGTTTTCTGTAACCGAATCAAATTTGAATTTATCTAGCGCTTCTCCGCTTGTTGTGATTAAAGGAAATCTCAAATCCGATAAATCTTCGGTCATTTCAAGACCTTTCTGGCGGTATTCGATATAACGTTCACCCGGACGATATTCTCTCGCTTTGGCATAATTGGCAGACCAATCCAAATCTAATTTAGAATTGATTAAATGCTCTCCGCGAATAGAATAATTCTGTACGCGTTGGTCTTCTAATCGTGTGTTTTTGTTTCTGTTGTTGTCAACTCCACCTTTTGTTTGGCGTTTTACACGGCCTTCAAAACCAGTAATTTGTTCCCCATTATAAATAGGTTCAATATCATCGTAAGTAGTTCTGAAACGGTTTTCACGATCGTCTCTCCAGTTGTAAATGGCATTGGCAAAAATGGTGTTGTTTTCATCAAATTTATAATCTAACGCAACAGATCCGCTGCGACGAATGCGTTGTACATCGTACTTTCTAATTTCAGATGCCTGTAAATATTGATTTCCGAAATCATCTTTTACCCATTCGTTTTCGATATTATCAGAACCATAATCTACATTATTATAAGAACCACTAAAAACGAGACCAAGTTTATTATCGAAAAGTCTGTTTCCGTATACTAAACCTGCTGTATAACTTGCGTGCTCGCGTATTGGTAGATAGCCGCCGGCAAGAGTTGCAGAGATTCTTTCACCGTTTGGAGTGGCTCTTGTAATTAAATTTACCGAACCTCCGATAGCATCTGCATCCATATCAGAAGTTAGTGTTTTGTTGACTTCAATCGTAGAAATCATATCAGATGGAATCAAATCCATTTGTACGTTTCTGTTGTCTCCTTCAGCTGATGGAATTCGGTCACCGTTTAATGTTACCGAGTTCAGTGATGGAGCTAGACCTCTAATGATAATATTACGGGCTTCACCCTGATCATTTTGCATGGTGATACCGGGAACACGTTTTAAAGCGTCTCCTACGTTGGCATCGGGAAAACGACCCATTTGATCCGAGGAGATTACGTTTCCTATATTTTTGTTGTTTTTTTGCTGATTTAAAGCTTTGGCCTGACCCTTCAAAATGTCTCCCACAACCACTTCATTCAATTCTGTTCCCGAAGTTTTAAGGGCGAAATCAAGAACGTTGTTTTTTCCTTGTTGTACTGTAATTTCATGAGTAATGGAAGTATATCCAATGTATTTTACTAAAACCTGATAAGTACCTGCATTTATATTAAGTAATTCAAAACGACCATTGTAATCAGAAACGGTGTATTTGTTTTCGCCTACAATTTGAATCATTGCTCCGGGCAAGGGAAGTTTGTCATCAGCATCTAATACCTTTCCGGATATTATCGCTTTCTGAGCATAACCTGCTAGGGTTAATAGAAAGAGTGTTACTACTAAATAGAAGTTTTTCATTGTGTTTTTTTTGGTTTGATTTTAGTTGCGAAACTAAAACCTTAGTATTATTAAACACATGGAAAAAAATTAACATAGTGTTATGATTTCCAGTAAAAAGGAAAAACCTATTAAAGTTAAAATAACATTTCATTTGTAGGATTTACAAGCGAATCAGACAAAAACAAATGGACTATTTACATGAGAATCAAAAAATTGGCGCTAAATTTGCCGTATCAATCACAATCAAAAATCATCAATCATGTTAAAGCAATTTTTTATCCTTTGTTCAGGAGTCGACCGAGACCTTCTGGACGGTTGTTCAGAAGGTGAACAAACCAAATATGTAGGTATTGGAGCTACCGTTTTTTTTACCGCAGTTATGGCTTTTCTGGCCAGTGCTTATGCGCTTTTTACCGTTTTTGACTCTATTTATCCGGCCTTAATTTTTGGATTTGTCTGGAGTTTACTAATTTTCAATTTAGACCGTTTTATTGTTTCGACCATCAAAAAGAGAGATCGTTTTTTAGACGAATTTCTACAGGCGACACCTCGAATTTTGTTGGCGGTCATTATTGCAATTGTAATTTCGAAACCATTGGAGATTAAAATTTTCGAAAAAGAAATCAATACAGTTTTATTGAAAGAAAAAAATGAAATGGAATTAGCCAATAAAAAACAAATTGGAACTTATTTCAAATCAGATTTAGATAAAAATAAAGCAGAGATTGCAGCTTTAAAAGCAGATATTGTAAAGAAAGAGAAGGAAGTAAACGCCTTATATTCAACCTATATTACCGAAGCTGAAGGAACTACAGGAACTAAAAAGTTAGGAAAAGGTCCGGTTTATAAAGAAAAACGAGAAAAACACGATGCCTCTTTAAAAGAATTTGCAGACCTAAAAGCAACAAACGAAGCTAAGATTGCGGAGAAAGAAAAAGCCGGAAAACAACTGCAGGCAGATTTAGATAAAAAGGTTTCACAAACACAGCCAATCATCGAAGGTTTTGATGGTTTAATGGCGCGTATCAACGCTTTGAATAAATTACCTTGGCTACCGTCATTTTTTATAATGTTGCTGTTCCTGGCGATTGAAACTTCTCCGATTATAGCTAAATTATTATCTCCAAAAGGAGAATTTGATTTTAAACAAGAAGAAGCCGAAACAGCGATCAAAGCAACTTTGTCACAGAACAAATACCAACGTGATTTATTGGTTAAAACCAGTGCTCAAATGCACGATAAGGTGTATGCTGACATTGCAGAAGACAAACAACTTTACGACCTGCAAAGAAAAAAAGCCACAGAATTGTTAGAACTGCAAGCGCATAATTTTGTTGAGAAGCAGAAGGCTACATTTTAGGGTGGTTTAACCGCAAGGTTCGCAAAGGTTTATTCAAATCTGTTAAACTAAGTATGACCTTTGTTACTTTGAGCCTTTAAAAAAAAACTAGCTACAATTTTTTGCCACAGATTACAGGATTAACACAGATTAAAAAAATCATTTTAATCCTGTAATCTGTGGCCATTTTTTTTGAGTATTGATCTCACATTAATACGGTATAAATGAAAAATAAAAAGCCCAACATTATATTATGTTGGGCTTTCCTTTTTTTTAACCTTTGCGAGCCTTGCGTAAATCTTTGCGAACCTTGCGGTTAAGCAAATGCTACATATAACTCAAAATTTCTTTCTTAAACGTATCGTATTCCCCTTGCATGATTAATCCGTTGTCTAATAATTTTTTATAATTCTGTAATTTATCGAAAAGTTCTTCCTTAGACAATTCACTTAATTTACGATCTCCCGTTGGTGCCTGAGGCTGAATTGGCTCAAAAGTTTCTGTAAAGGAGGGAGTAGTAGCAGGCATAATTTCTGCAAAACTAGTTACTTCTTCCGTTTCAATTTCTTCGATTTCTTCTTCAATTTCAACTTCTTCTGTTTGAATAGTTTCAACTACAGGAGTTGCAACAGCCGGATTTTTTAGCAGGTCCAATTGCTCTTTAGCGTAAGTGAAGATTTTACGAGCCTGAATTTTAGGAATATAATCGATCGAAACCTGAATATCTGTTTTGGTAGAAAAAGAAAACTCTGAACCCAGAATGTTTTCTTTTACAAAAGTCCCGACAATGTCATCCCAGGTATAATCTGTAAAATCCATAGAAAGACCTAAGTTTTTAGGTTTACAGATAATGATTCTCTTGTTTGTTAATACAATACTATCAGGAAAAACAGTAATTGCCGGTTTTTTCTGAACAGCAATATAACCTACTTCTTCGCCTCTCATCATTAAATCGTTAAGCTTAGAAGTGATTTTTTCAATCGCCTTAGGGTCTTGTTCTTCGTTTAAAAACTTTTTAAATTGTTCTTTCATGTGTTATAAGTTGCTAAGTTACAAAGTAACTGAGTTGCTAAGTTTTTTTTTCTTACGCTGCAAATGTAATGCCTAATTTTCTAATTCAGTAATTTCGTTTTGAATTTTCTTGGTCAAACTTTTGAAAACCAATTCATAGGAATGATCTATTAATTCTTTAACAAAACCCGTTGGTAAATTCCCGTTTAAGGTAACCGTATTCCAATGCACTTTATTCATGTGAAACCCGGGATTTATCTCGTCATATTCCGCTCTTAGCTCCTGTGCGCGCTCAGGATCACATTTTAAATTTGCAGCTGGTTCGTTTTTTTCCCATCGTTGTAAAGAGGTTAAAGCAAATACTTTATCACCTACTTTAAAGACTAAAGTATCTTCATCAAAAGGGAAATGTTCTGTTGCTCCTTTTTTAGAAAGACAATATTCATAATAAGTTTCCAGGTTCATATTTTTATAGTTTTATTTTTTCTTCAATCTTTTTTGCCGGTTTTGCTATAAAATTGGGAGCGTCAAAACGATATCCAAAATACAACAGACCAAATATTTTGTTGTTCTCAATGCTATTTTTTCGATCTTCTTTGTACCAGTTAACATTAAAATTAAAACTGGCTCCAAAAAGAATATGGTTCGAATTATAGCCCATTTTTATGCCACCTTCAAGGAACTGTGTAAAATACGTCTCTTTCTCAATTGTATTTCCGTCTGTATCTGCAGATTTATTTTTCGAAAACCGAACTCCGACTGAAGGAGTTAAATTGGGCGCAATATAAAACTTCTCATGAACTATAAAATTATAAAAATAACTCAATCCCAGTCTTATATTATAGTTGTCTTCTTTGCTTTTATTTCCGTTTTGATCGAATGAAAAACGGTTGTAATCGTATGTTAAAGTAGGAATAAAACTTCCGGCGCTTTGCTTTTGCCATTCTGTAAAGGAAGTAATGCTTTTGAGTGAAAACTTCGGATTAAAAACATAAGAAGTTGACATGCCAAAAGTTTCATTTTTGAGATTTGGAAATTGCAGATACGGATCTTTTCCTTCTGTCCAATCCGGCACGAAGTCGGCTGTATTCTCTACATAGTACCCTCGGACTTTACTGTATTGAAAGTTTTGCAGCCAATGTCCTAGAAACAAACGGAAGTTGTAATCAGAAAAGGAAGATTTGCCTTTTAGACTATTGTCATTATTTACTCCGAAAAACTTCGGGAAAAATCCATAACTGAAACCAATAAACTTATAATCGACAGTAAGGAATAATTTGTAGTCATTATTAGGAACAATTTTGAGATTCTGACTTTCTTTGGCGGTATAAAAATACGTATCGGTTTGCGTACTCAAATTGGCACGGACCATTATTTTGTCAGGATAATAAATGAAATTTGTAGTGTCCTTTTTAGAATTATTTTGTGCAAACCCGAAGTTGAAGAGGAAAAAAATAAATAACAGACTGCCGTAAGATTGGAATAAACTTAAAGGATTAATTTTAGTATTTAATTTTTTAGCTATTCTCATTTCGGAAAAATGATGTATTAAAGAACAGTCTAAATATAGTATTTTATTACCAAAAGACAATTCGATAGAAGAAAGTTAATAGGTTTTTAAAGTTTAGTTTTTACCAATTTCTCCTAAATGAGTGTTTTTAAAACCGGTCTCGTACTTTAAACCGTAACCAAAAAAGCGATCCATTGCAGCGTGAGAAAATAGAATTACTCCGATTAGCTGGGCCATTTCAATCTTTAGGTAACAACCTGAAATATAAAACAAAACAGCAATTCCACGATGATGAAATAAATTGTAGAAAAACGCTCCCGTTTTAGCATTAACGGTATAACCCAACATGGATAAGTCGGGTGCTAAAATCAGTACTAAAAACCACCACCATTCATAACTCAGAAGGCTGAATAAATAGATACCGAGGATAAATAAACCTAATTCTTCTAATTTGATAACTGTTTTCATTTGATCACTTTTTCCATCATTTTTTCGGGATGGTCTAATGCTTTAAATCCAAATTTCTCGTATAAAAAATGGGCATCGGTTGTGGCCAATCTCCAGATTTTAATTTCGTTCAGTAACGGTTCATTCATCATATTCTCAATTAAAATGGACGAATAACCTTTCCCCTGATGTTCTTCAGTAATAAAAACATCCATGACATAGGCAAAAACCACGTAATCGGTTATCACACGTGCAAAACCAATCTGCTTGTCGTCAAGATAAATTCCAAAACAAACAGAAGCATCAATAGTTCGTTGTACTTCGTCCATTGTGCGCCCCGCAGCCCAATAAATGTCTTTTAAAAAGTGCTGAATAAACGGAACGTCAAGTTTGCTTTTATCGGTTGAAACTGTAATCATAATTAATTGTTGATTTTAGATTTTAGACTTCAGATTTGAAATTAGCAATCTAAAGTCTAAAACCTGAAATCTGAAATAAAATTGGTTTAGACGGACTTGCGTCATTCTCAAACGAAGCGATTTGTAAATTTAGTATATAATCTCCGTCCTTAACTTCATCAGAAACATAAATCATTTCTGTAATGGTAGCTTTTAGTCGGGCATCAGGATTTAAATGAAGCGTGTCTTTTACATTCCAAAATGCTTTATGGGCTAACAATTTTCCTTCGTCATGCTCTCTGTCAACACTTGGTAAATCAATTAATAAATGCTGGATTTCGCTTTCACGAATAAAAACAGCAGCGTCTTCAGCTAAATAAGGCGGATTGGTATTCGAATATTTTCTTGATTTTTTATCCTTTTGATTGGGTAGTGTTCTAATAATTAAAGCCTCCGTGGTCAAATGGAGTGAAGTCGAAAGGCTCATTGCTTTTTGGACTTGCTCTTTAGTAATTACCAAATCTTCTCCAATTGTTTCAGGTTCAATAGTGATCAATTTTGCCGAAAAGAAAAATTGGGTCAGGGATTGATTGATGCTGTAAAAATCAGTTGTAATGTGTCCCAAACATTCGGTGTGTGTACCGTGTCCGTGTGGGTTGAAGAAAATATTATTGAAATTAGTTGACGATTTTCCTTCTGAAACTTTGCCAATCCAGTCTCCAAAAACTACGGGTTCAATAGTTGGTTTTTCGATGTACCAGGCAATTGGGTTTTCATCGGTATTTGTTAATGGAATTGAGATGTCTATGGGTTTAGATAAGTCAATTTCGAAGTTGTTTATTTTAGCTAACACAGTTGTTTTTTTATGCCGCAAAGGCGCAAAGGCGCAAAATGAATTTACAATTTACTTTGCGCCTTTGTGTCTTCGTGGCTAATTTTCTCATTTCAAATTTAAGAAAAATAGATCCGATGCTATCCCATCCGTCAAAAATTTTCCTTTTGGGGTTGGTCTTAAAATGTTGCCAGTAATATAAAGCAATTCGTCATTTAAGAATTTTTGTGCTTGTTGATTCAGATAATCTAAATATTCAGTGCCAAATTCATCTTTAATTCTTTCGAGAGAAACACCCCAAATGGTTCGTAATCCCGTCATGATGTATTCGTTGTAGCGATCTGATTTTGAAAGAATTTCAGTTTCTATCGGCAGAATATTATCTTGAATAGATTTGATATACAGTGCATTATTCGCTACATTCCAGCCTCTCTTTTCGCCATCATAACTATGTGCCGAGGGTCCGACGCCAATATATTTTTTACCCAGCCAATAAGCCGAATTGTTTTTGGAGAAGTAATTTTCTTTCCCAAAATTGGATAATTCGTAATGAATGAAATTGTTTTTCTGAAGCATTTCTACCAAAATCATAAAGTGATTGGAAGCGACTTCATCTTGTGGTTCTGCAATTTTTCCGGTATCGATAAGTTTCTTCAAGGCAGTTTTGGGTTCTACCGTAAGAGCATAACTTGAAATATGCGGAATGCCGAAACTTAAAGCAGTTTCAATATTCTGTTTCCACATTTCGTCCGTCATTCCCGGAATACCATAAATTAAATCGAGGGAAATGTTATCGAAATATTTAGTTGCCTCGGTTAAACAATTCTTGGCTTCCGCCGAATTATGAGCACGATTCATTAGTTTTAAATCCTCTTCAAAAAAAGACTGAATACCAATGCTAAGGCGGTTTATAGGGCTTTTAGATAACTCAAAAATTCGTTCTTTAGACAAGTCATCCGGATTAGCTTCGAGAGTGATTTCCGGATTTTCAGCAACTCTATAGTTTTCATAAACCGTATCAATCAAAAGTTGTAGTTCTGAATTCTCTAAAACAGACGGAGTTCCGCCACCGAAATAAATAGTTTCTACAATTTCATTGTCACTTCGAGCGGAGTCGAGAAGATTAAACTCATTTTTACGCATCCGGATTTCTTTGGCAATAGCCAAAACCATTTCCTCTTTCTTCTTCATCGAAGTCGAAAAATGAAAATCGCAATAATGGCAAGCCTGTTTGCAGAAAGGTATGTGGATGTAGATGCCGCTCATTTTTTTAGTTTGCAGTCCCAGTCTCAGTTTTCAGTTCTGAGACTGAAAACTGAGACTGAAAACTATTTCTTAACTCGTTCCTCATTCTGTTTCACAAAAGCATCCCAACCCGAATAGCTTTGTCCGGCAACAATTTTGCCGGAATTGAAAAAATGACAGACCGCAGCCGCCAAACCATCGGTTGAATCGAGGTTTTTTGGAAGTTCTTTCAAGCCTAAAAGCTGTTGGAGCATTTTGGCAACTTGTTCTTTGCTGGCATTTCCGTTTCCGGTAATTGCCATTTTTATCTTTTTGGGTTCGTATTCTGTAATCGGAATATCCCTTGAAAGTCCCGCCGCCATTGCAACGCCTTGCGCACGACCTAATTTTAGCATCGATTGTACGTTTTTGCCAAAGAAAGGTGCTTCGATCGCAATTTCGTCCGGATTATGTGTTTCGATTAATTCTATGGTACGCTCAAAAATGATTTTAAGTTTCTGGTAATGATTGTCATATTTGGAAAGTTGCAATTCGTTAAGCTGCAGGAATTCCATTTTTTTATTAATGACTTTAATCAATCCAAAACCCATAATCGTTGTTCCGGGGTCAATACCTAATATGATGCGTTCTTTTGTCAAGAGAGTTTTTGTTTCAAGTTTTTTGTTTGTTTCGCCAATTTGACTTCTAGTCTCATGTCACGTTTCAAGTTTCAAGTTTCACGTTTCAAGTTGAAAACGGATAAGGACATATTTCCTCATTGTCTCATTTTCAAATTGACACATTTTCTAATTTTCAAATGGTCACATTCTCTAATTGCTTACTTTTGCGCTATGATTTCAATTCCCCACAAAGCTAAACAATTCCTCGTTCTTCTGGCCAAACTTTTGATTGTAGGCGGTGCATTTTATTTTATTTACGATCAGTTGGCGCACAACGACAAACTCGATTGGCAGAAGTTTATTACTTTATTTCGTAAAAACCAATCCGTTTTAGGAATAGCTTTTATTTTGCTTTTGAGTGTTCTGAATCGTTATTTCGAGATTCTAAAATGGCAGAACCTGGCTAAAGTATTGCATGAAATTTCGATAGGACAAGCCACCAAAGAAGTTTTGGCAGCCTTAACCGCCGGAATTTTTACGCCAAACGGGGTAGGGGAATATGCCGGAAAAGCATTGTTTTACTCGAAATCGGAAGCCAAAAAAGTGGTTTTTCTGAATCTGATCTGTAATGGAATTCAAATGGTTCTGACCGTGATTTTTGGCGTTTTTGGCTTGTTGTATTTCAATGCCAAATACAATGTAATTACGACCAAAACGGTGGCAATACTGTTTGCGGTTTTCTTTTTCTTTTTTATTGTTTTGTTTTCGTTGAAGAAAATAAAAATCAAAGGATACTCCATCGAGAAATTGCTTCATAAGATTAACGAGCTTCCGAAGTCCGTTCATCAAAAAAATATACTTTTGGGGATTTGTCGTTATTTGGTTTTCTCGCATCAGTATTATTTTTTATTTCTGGCTTTTGATGTCGAACTGCCTTATTTCACGCTCATTGCAACCATTGCAGTGGTTTACTTTTTAGCTTCTTCTTTACCCACTTTTCAGTTTTTGGATTTTGCGGTAAAAGGAAGTGTTGCCATTTATTTCTTCGGAATTTTAGGCGTAAATGAATGGATTGTTGTTTTTATCTCGACCTTAATGTGGTTTTTAAATGTGGTTTTGCCGGTTATTTTAGGCAGCTATTATGTGTTGAATTTTAAAACTAAAATCGCAGAATGAGTCTGGCTTTGTTGGTCATATTAGCAATTTATGTGCTAACAATTGGGTGGCTTATTTATGGTTATACCAAAGTAAAGAAGTACAAAGAGAATAATTTAAAGCCTCAAACGGGTTTTACAATTATAGTACCTTTTAGAAACGAAGCAGATAATTTGCCGCATCTTTTAGCAAGCTTTTCTAAGCTCAATTACCCAACTGATTTGTTTGAGGTTATTTTGGTGGATGATCAGTCCAGTGATCATTTTGAGGTTTCAAGTTTCAGGTTTCAGGTTTCGGTGATCGACACGATCAGGGTTTCGGAATCTCCTAAAAAGGACGCTATTTCTACGGCAATGCAACATGTAAAAACCGATTGGGTTATTACTACCGATGCAGATTGTATCGTTTCGGAAAACTGGTTGCTGACTTTCGATAATTATATTCAGGAGAATAGGGTTTCGATGTTAGCGGGCGCTGTTACCTACGATTGTGAGGATTCATTTTTGCACCATTTTCAGCAGTTGGATCTTACCAGTTTGCAAGGAGCAACCATTGGGAGTTTTGGACTAGAAAGAGCCTTTATGTGTAACGGTGCTAATTTTGCATACACAAAAGTTTTGTTTGAAAAATTAAATGGTTTTGATGGTAATAATAAAATTGCGAGTGGCGATGATGTTTTTTTACTTCAAAAAGGGGTAGAATTATGTCAAAAAGAAGTTCATTATTTAAAAGCGGAAGCTGCAATTGTACACACGCAACCAACGCAGGACTGGAAATCATTGTTTTATCAGAGAGTACGCTGGGCAGCCAAAACAAGTTCGTATCAGAGTGTTTTTGGAAAGGCGCTGGGATTGATTGTTTTCTTCGGAAATCTGAGTTTTGTAATCGGAACTGTACTTTTTGTCTTTGGAGTCTGGCCGTGGAAGCTTTTTGTTTTGTTTGTCTTTTCAAAGTTTACAATTGATTTTGTATTGCTTTATAGCACAAATCAGTTTTTAAGAAAGACCAGAATAAAAAATCTGATTCTGAGCAGTATCCTATATCCCTTTTTTAGCTCGACGGTAGCTTTGTACAGTTTATTCGGTTCTTACGAATGGAAAGAGAGACGGTTTAAAGTGTAGCATTTAAAGGACAAACATTTAAATCTTAAATCAAGCTGTGTGTAATTTGAACCATGTAAGTAATATAAGTTCATTTTAAAGCAAACTTATATTTTCTTACATAACTTATATGGTTTAAACCAATTTACTTAGCGTCTTTTGCTTTAATAATTACAGGTAGGATAAACTGGGTTTTTACCGGAATTCCGCGTTTGATGGCAGGATTTACTTTAGGGAAATCGACTAAACGCGCGTGCAGGATACTGTCAATCTTGATTGTGTCGTAAGCAACAGAATCTTTTGGGAATTGAGGCTCAAATTGCATTGTAGCATTAGGAAAAACGGTCACTTTTACTTCAATCGTATCAAGCTCGGGATAAAGGATAGAAAGGGAATCGATATCTAATTTTTCCTGAATAAGCTGTGCCATTTTTTCGAAGAAACATTGTTGACGCAGTTTTTTATCCGCTATTTTTTCGCAATCTACTACAGAGGGGAATTCATCTACTTCTTTCCAGTTAATAGACTTTAGTTCTTTTTGCAGTAATTCTTTTTCAGACGGAACCTGCTTCTCAAAATATTGACAAGAATTAAAAAGTAAAACGACTATAAAAAGAAGAAGTTGTCTCAAGATTTTGATGTTGAATGAAACTGATTTGATTCGGTTGTAAAAATACGATTATTTTTTTTGGGATGCTTTGTATTGGAGATATTCTTCATAGCTTTTTGAAAGCCATTCTTCTTTGTTTTGTGCTGCAACTTCTTTCTGTTCAGGATATAAAGCCGAAAGTCGATCTGAAAAAGTGGCAATCTGAACGGTATAGTTATAAAATTCTGTTTTGCTTAATACAATATTTGGATCACTCCTGCGATTAAAATACTCGAGGAAAAGAGCATTAAAATCTTTCATAGAAAAATTTAATACTTTTTTCTTATTACTTTTATAAATACTGTCTTGAATTAATTGGTCATCTATTGAAAGTTTTTTGGCCTGTGCGTGTATATTTACATTGCTCATAAAGATCAAAAAACAAAATAAAGATAAGGACAAAAGTCTTGACATTGTTATAGTTGATTAAATTGCTTGTAAGAACGAATTTACAAAAAAAATATGGATTTAATATTGGTGTTACTTGGTTTTGTATGTGTAATTGTTGGTATTTTTGGTAGTTTTTTACCGGTTTTACCCGGATTATCCAGTTGTTGGGTGGGTTTGTTGTTGTTGTACTTAACCAAGGCTGTCGAAAATAATTATTGGCTCTTGGGAATTACACTTTTGATAACCGTAATTATTACCATTTTGGATTATGTTATTCCTGCCAAGGGAACAAAGAAGTTTGGCGGAAGCTCCTACGGAATTTGGGGTACTAATATTGGATTAATAGTCGGGATTCTCTCTCCAATTCCTTTTGGAGTAATTTTAGGACCTTTTTTTGGTGCTTTAATCGGGGAGCTTATTTATGATTCCAAAAACCATCGTCGCGCCTTAAAAGCGGCAACAGGATCCTTGTTGGGGTTCCTTGCTTCGGGATTTATTAACTTCTTGTTTTGCATCATTTTTACAGGGATTTTCATAAGTATAGTATGGCAGAATCGAAGTTTATTGTTTTAAATCTTCATTCAAGATTTAAGCTTTTTCTTATTTTTTTGATTTCCTCAAAAAATATTTTAATTTTCTTTCCTTCTTTTTTTCCTTTGTTTTGATAACGAAAGGGTTATGTTTATTGAGGCTTTTTGCTTTCGATGTTAAATAAGCAGTAAATCCTTTAGTGAATTTTAAACATATTTTTTGAAAATGTTAAAATATTTTATATTTTTATCCAGATAAACGATTAAAAGCCCCACTTTGTCGATTATTTTGAATGGATTTAAATAATTCTAAAAATAATAAATAGTATGACTCCGAACCTACAAATTGAACTTAGACGTTTCATATCTTCTAATGTTGTCTCAAAGTTGAATAAGTTTTATTTTGAAAATGATGCTCTTTTAATAAAGGGAATTGATGTTTCAATAGGTACAGTTCTGATGGGATTGTATAATAAAGCGGAGGATTCGGGTTTCTATAAGCAAATAGTGTCATCGATAGAGGAGGATTCAACATTTTACGGAGAGGTTGATTTTGCCTCCGGTAGAATTTTATCAGTTGACGATTGTTATCGCTTAGAAGGAAATGGTTTATTGAAAGAGATTTTCGCTAACAAAAAAGGAAGGATCTCTGAAATGATTTCTAATGAAGTCGGAATCAAAAGTGAAACCGCCAGAGAAATTCTTAATTTTTCAGCACTACTGGTCGTTTCGTATCTTAAGAATAATGTTCAGCTTTTAGATAGTTTAAAATTATTGCTGGAAGAGCAGAAAAGAGATATCTTAAACAGTATTCATCCCGGAATCAAAATAATACTTGGATTCTCCTGTTACGAAACGGTAGACGATAAAAACCAAGCAAGCTTAGGAAGGTCCATTTTTACCCTTTTCGGACATAACTTCTTTTAATATTTCCCTTAGTCAGAATTGTTATAAAATAAAAAATCCCATTTTACAGAAGCAAAATAGGATTTGTATTTTTATTTGAGACGTTAATTAAACGTTTTTCAAATTAATGATTTCTTGATCCGTCAGAAAACGCCAGTTACCTCTTGGTAAATTCTTTTTGGTAAGACCTGCAAATGAAACACGATCGATACGTAAAACGTCATAATCAAAATGTTCAAAAACGGCACGAACCACTTTTACATTTGAAGAACGTAATTTAAGTCCAATTTCGCTTTTAGGCTCATTGTCGATATAACTCACTTCTTCTACAAAAACGCGGTGTCCGTCAAGAACTAAACCTTTACTGATTTTTTCTAAATCTTCATATTTCAGGTTTTTATCTAAAGAAACCTGATAGATTTTAGATGATTTCTGACTTGGTAAAGTAAATTTACGAATCATATCAGTATCATTTGTAAACAACAACAAACCGGTTGTGTTTTTGTCCATTCTTCCAATTGGAGCAATTTTAGCTGTAGTAGAACCACGAACTAATTCTAAAACATTACGGTATTCCTGACCTTCGTCAAGAGCAGTGGTAAAGTTTTTAGGTTTATTCAACAAGATGTATTCTTTCTTCTCAGGAGTAAGTGTAACACCGTCAAAGTTTACAACATCATTTAATTTTACTAAATATCCCATTTCAGTAACCGGAACGCCATTTACTTTTACGTTTCCAGACTGAATGTATATGTCGGCATCACGACGTGAGCAAACTCCTGAATTCGAAATATATTTATTCAAACGGATTTCGTCAGCAGCTTTTTGTCTTTTAGGTGCCTGATTTTGTTTTTTAAGTTTTTGTGCCGCTTCTTCCTCCGCTGCTTTCACGGCAGGTTTTACTTTTTTCGGCCCTTGAGCACGCTTTTGCATGGCAGGTTTTGGCTTGTTAGAGTTTGATCTGGAGCTATTTGGTCTAGAACCACCTCTTTTATTATTGCCTTCCTTATTGTTCATAAATTCTGTAATTTGTGCAAAGATAGTTTATTCTTGCTAAATAATCCTAAGTTCAATGTTCTTAGATTGATAGCCTTGTTTTTTTGTTGATTTACCGAGTGTTGTGATTTAGTTTTCAGTCTCTGTCTCCGTTTACAGTTTCATCTTAGATCTTACACGTGACATTTTACATCTTCATATATAGAAATCAAATCTTAAGCAGCAAACTCTTTCCATGCCATAAAACGCTTGGGTTTATCAAAACAATGCAGAAAACCCCTGATACAATTAAGAATTTTAGCGTGTTGTGAAGCAGTAAAAATTGCTCTTTTGTATTTGATTTCCAGAGATAAAGCAGGAAAAAAAGCAAAAATATGTAACAGACATAGAAGTAAATGTCCATGTAACCCACATCGTAAATATTGATTAAAATATAAACGGGTAGTATAGTCAAAAACGTCAGGGCCGTTATGATTTGTTTTGAAACCTTTTCATTGTATATGATTGGAATAGTTTTGTAATTGTTAGCCAGATCTCCTTTCAGATTTTCTAAATCTTTTATCATTTCGCGAATCAATAACAATAAAAACAGAAACATGGCGTGGGCAGAAATTACCGCAAAGTGACTCATGTGGTTTTCAATCTCTTCAAATGATATAGAGTTGTAGAAATAGAGTAAGATGGCAAAAAAAGGAATAACAGCCAGTAAAGCGGCAGTTAAATTCCCGACAATAGGGTATTTTTTTATTTTATGGGAGTAAAACCAAATGAGGAAAATGTAACCCGAAAAGAAGAAAAAAGCCCTCCAGGAAACAATTAGAGCCATTAATGCAGCAATAAAATTCAAAGTAAAATAAACCGATAATTTGGTCTTCTGACTTACCAGTCTGTCCAACATCGATTTATTGGGTCTGTTGATTAAATCTTTCTGACTGTCGTAAAAATTATTGATAATATAACCTGAAGCAATGGTAATAGCGGAAGCAAAAACGATTAAAAATAAGCGAAAATCAAGTAAGATATCTAAAGCCCTTTTTTCGGGAGCCAAAATAAAAATGGCAGATAAATACTGTGCTAAAACAATGATCGGAATGTTGTAACCTCTCACTACAGAGAACAAACTAATAACTTTCATCGCCAAAATTTTATTCTTTCTGCTTAACATTTTTTTGTTAGAGGTTATTGTTTTTTAATTAGCATTAATGGATTTAAATGCTAAAGTACATCTTTTAATAGAGCTGCAGAACCAAATCCAAGTTTTCTTATGCATTGCAGCGCTTCTCTTTGTGAAACCGGTACTTCTTTGATTCGTTCTTTTTCCATAAAATAAACGCCTCCACCCATTGGATTTGGTGCATCCGGAATAAAAACGGTAAAATGATCTTCATTAATTTGTTCGATCAAAAAAGCAAACTGCCAACCATCATCTACACGAGCCAAAATTACCTTTAAATTCTCTTCATCATTAGTTCCGAATATGTTTTCATTTATGCCTTTCATAAACGAATATCCCGGAATCAGGCTTAAAATTTTATCTTCAAGTTTAGTAACCAGATTTTTTGCCGTTTTTGTTTTGGCAACTATACCTGCTAAAAAACAGATAACGATGATGATTACTAATCCGATTATTTCCTGTAGCGCCAATCCTAATATCTTTACTTTAGGCAAATGACTCGATAGAGGAAGTGTTATTTTTTGTACAATATGATAGGCTTTCTCAAGGAGAATAAAAAATATGGCAAGCGGAACCAAAAAAAGAATTCCTCCCACAAGAGTAGTCCTTATAATTCTTAAGATACTTTTCATATTGACATGTTTAGTTTAAATTTTTATAAAAAAATCAGACAAAGCAACAAAATCAAAAAAGGCAAATAGAATTGAATTCTACTTATTGGAACGGTAAAATTTTGGAGAAATTATAAATTAGAATTGATAAACAACTTCTAATTTATAATCCTTTAGCGAAACTTTAGCGCGTTCTAAATCTTCAGTAAAACCTAGAATATAACCACCACCGCCAGAACCACAAAGTTTTAAGTAATAATCATTTGTGTCAATTCCGTGTTGCCAGATTCCGTGAAATTGTTCCGGAATCATTGGTTTGAAGTTATTCAAAACAACTTTAGAAAGTTTCTTGGTGTTGGTGAATAACGATTTCATGTCGCCATGTAAAAAGTTTTCTACGCAGGCATCGGTATATTTTACAAACTGGTTTTTAAGCATGGTACGGAAACCTTTGTCTTTTAGGTTTTCCATAAAAATATTTACCATTGGAGCCGTTTCGCCTACAATTCCGGAGTCTAATAAGAACACAGCGCCTTTTCCGTCAAAACTTTGAGTCGGAATACCGGTTGCTTCAATATTGTCTTTAGAATTGATTAAGATTGGAATGCTTAGATAACTGTTTAAAGGATCTAAACCGGAGCTTTTTCCGTGGAAAAAACTCTCCATTTGAGAAAATATATTTTTAAGCTGTAACAGTTTTTCGCGAGTTAGATTTTCTAAAACGGTAATTTTATTTGTAGCATATTTATCGTAGATCGCCGCTACAAGAGCACCGCTGCTTCCAACTCCGTATCCTTGTGGAATACTGGAATCGAAATACATACCTGTTTCAACATCATTTTTTAATGTAGTCAAATCAAAAGTAACCAATTCCGGTTGTTCTGTTTGTAAAGTTTCAAGATAGTCTACGAAACGTTTCAGGCTTGCGTTTGATGCAATAGCTTCTGCCGAAGGTTCTTCGGTTTTCTTTAAAGCACCATTGTAAAAGTTATAAGGAATAGAAAGTCCTTTGGAATCGCGGATAATTCCGTATTCTCCAAAAAGTAATATTTTCGAGTAAAATAATGGTCCTTTCATAATTTATTTAATGTCTTTCTTTATTTTATTTGGGTCTTGTCTGGTGTCAAAAACAGCAATTATCTCAACTCTTTTAATATTGAATTTATAATAAATTGTTGTCTGTTTTGTAATAACACATTTGTGCGTTTTTTTATTGCTTTCAGATTTTGGAAAAGCCTCAGGGTTTTCTCGAATAACTTTTAGGCAATAGTATAATTTTTGAGCAAATTTTTGACGAACACTTTCTGACCATTTATTCTCTATATGTTCTAAAATATCCTTGATTTTAGTTTTAGCAAAATCTGAAATTACAATTTGCCTCATTACTTAAATCTTAGATGTATTTTTGAATGAAAGTTTCAAAATCAGAGTATTCTCCACGTTCAATTTGTCTTTCCCCTTCTTTAATCTCTTCTTTTTGCTCCTCCGTCAACTCCTCCCACCAATCTTTTTTTTCTTTCTTAAAAATTTTGCGGATGGACTGAATGATAGCCGGATCTTCTGTATCTGCTAACATTTTGATCAACTCGAGTTTTTCTAATTGAATGTCCATAATCTGAATTTTTAATTAAAGATACAAAAATTATAATGCAATTGCACCATCTCCAATTTTGTCGCAAATGTACTGACCATTCTGACAAAATACAACTAATTCGTCCTGAATAAATTGTAACACTTTTTCGCTAACGTTTTCGGGATACAGAACGTGAACATTTGCCCCGGCATCAAGCGTAAAACAAACCGGAATCTGAGTCTCATTTCTGAATTTCCAAATCGCATTGATGATCTGCAAAGTGTTCGGTTTCATCAAAATATAGTAGGGCATAGAAGTCATCATCATGGCATGTAATGTTAAGGCTTCGCTTTCTACTACTTTTATGAATTCGTCCAGATTACCGCTTTCGAAAATAGCAATTAACTGATCGAGATTTTCATGCGCCTGAGCAAAACGTCTTTCGGCATACGGATGGTTGTGCATTAAATCATGTCCAACGGTACTGGAAACCTGTTTTTCGCCTTTATCTACCAATAAAATGGTGTCCTGATAATTCTTGAAATTGTCATGAATGGTGTACGGAAATTCAACCCCAAATAAGTCAGAACTTCCTTCAATATTGGCTTGATTTCCCCAAACAACCACTTTTCCTTTTACACTTCTGCAGGCGCTTCCCGAACCTAAACGTGCCAGAAAAGAAGCTTTTTGAAAGAAATAATCGTCTGTCATTTCAGGATTCAGTGCTTTTTCGAGACTCATAAAGTTCATTGCCAAAGCCGCCATTCCAGATGCCGAAGAAGCAATTCCTGAACTGTGTGGAAAGGTGTTCTGAGTGTCAATCGTAAAATGATAGTGTTTCAAAAAAGGAAGATATACTTCGATTCTTTCTAAAAACTTCTGAATTTTAGGTTTAAAATCTTCTTTTGGCTTTCCTTCAAAAAGCAAATCAAAGGAAAAAACTTTAGCAGTAGTACTGAGCGAAGTCGAAGTGTCTTTCTTCTCAAAAGCCAGTTTAGTAATCGTTTTACAATTGTTAAGTGTAAAACTCACAGATGGATTCGCCGGAATCTGATTGTCTTTTTTGCCCCAGTATTTTACTAATGCAATATTGCTGGGAGCGCTCCACTCAAAATTACCTTTTTCGATATCCGAAGTATATTTATTTGGAATAAAATCAGTTGCTGTAAACATGAAATATAAAATTTTGACAAAGATACTTTTTCTTATTTATTTGGCGCTAAAAGGGGAATATTTAAACCATATAAGTGATGTGAGAAAATATAAGGCAGCGCTTGGATTTTACTTTGCTTGTTTGGTTTATAGGGTTCAAAGCTCATTTCTTAATTTGTTTGATGCTAAAAGGGGAATATTTAAACCATATAAGTGATGTAAGAAAATATAAGGCAGCGCTTGGATTTTACTTTGCTTGTTTGGTTTATAGGGTTCAAAGCTCATTTCTTATTTGTTTGATGCTAAAAGTGGCATATTTAAACCATATAAGTGATGTGAGACAATATGAGGTAGCGCATAGACTTTCCTGAACTTACATCACTTATATGGTTTAAAGTCCATTTTTGTCTATTTTTGGCTTAAAATTAAATATAATGAATAAAATAGTCCGAATTGTAATTGCTTTAATGGTTTGTTTGTTAGTGGGTTATTCTGCCAGTACGGTTACAAGACCCAGTATTGAGACTTGGTATGTTACGCTTGTAAAACCAGCTTTTAATCCGCCCAATTGGATTTTCATGCCGGTTTGGACGTTTCTTTATGTTTTAATGGCGGTAGCAGCAGGATTGGTTTGGGATAAAATAAAAGAACAAAATCAAGAGGTGAAAACGGCTTTGGGTTTCTTTTTGATTCAATTGACGTTAAATGCGATTTGGTCGTATCTTTTCTTTGGATTGAAAAACCCAATGTTGGCTCTGATTGAGATTGCAGTTTTAGAATTGATGATTTATGAAACGTATTTGAAATTTATTAAAATCAACAAAACAGCGGGGTATTTATTAATTCCGTATATGGTTTGGGTTGCTTTTGCTGCGATTCTGAATGTCAGTATTTGGTGGTTGAATTGATGTTGTTTTTTGGTTCCTGTTTTTTTGTTTCAAGTTTCAGGTTTAATTTATTGTTCCCTTGATTAGTGTTTCAATAGTGTCTTTGCTTTTATTGATTTGCTCGATTGTATTTTTTATAAAATGGAAGCGTTTGAAAAAAGATGTTTTAGGTTCTTAAACTTTATACTATTAAGGTTTAGAAGACACTTTATTAATTATTTCAATTGCTTCAATTTTCGAAATTCTAAAGGATTAACCCCTTCGTGTCGGCTAAAATATCTCGAAAGATTTTTAATGTCCGTGTAGCCACAAACATCTGAAATCTCTGTGACAGACAGATCTGTTTCGATCAAAAGTTGTTTGACCTGTTTGATTCTTAGAGTATTGATTTCGTCCAGTATACTTCGTTTTAAAACCAATTGAAACCTTTTTTCTAAAACTCTTCTCGACAATGCGGTGGCTTTCACAACATCATCTACGGCAATTCTTTCTTTATAATTGTAATAGATAAAATGCAGCGCTTTGCTTATTTCTTTATCGTTTACCGCCAGAAAATCGGTTGATCTGCGGGTAATTATTTGTAAATGTTCTACCTGAATATCGTTGTAAATTCCTTCTTTATTTTGCATCATTTTACTAAGAAGCTGTGCTGTTTCGAAACCGGCTTTTTCAGTATTTAAAGAAATGCTCGACAAAGGAGGATCAGACAGATTGCAAATACTCAGATCATTGTCGACCCCAAGCACAGAGACTTGTTCGGGAACGTTGATACCAATGGCTTTACAGGCTTCGGTGACATGTTGCCCCTGATTATCATCGCAGGTCATGATGGCGATTGGTTTTGGTAAAGCTTTAAGCCAATCGGCAAGTTGTGATTCTTTGTAGCTCCATAGTGGCGGAGTTTCTTCTTTTTGATGTTGGTAGATGTGAACGTTACAATTGACTTCTTTCACTTTTTCGCAGAAACCTTCACATCGTTCACGTGACCAGACTATATTATCAAAGCCATAAAAAGCAAAATTCTTAAAGCCTTTTTCGATAAAATAAGAAGCGGCCATGTGTCCCGTTTCTTTATAAAGTCCGGTAATGTTTGGAATGCCGGCAAAACGTTCGTTAGTATCCTGCGCAATGATCGGAATGTTTAACGAAAGCAATTTTTCAAATACCTGTTCATTCTCAATTTGCGCTATAATGCCATTAGCACCCCAGGTTCTGGCCCACGAAATGGCATTTTTTAAATCCTTTTTATTTCCGCTTACAATTGGAATCCGGCAAAAGTTAAGCGGGCCAAATAGTCTGGAATATTTCGCAATTCCGTTTAAAAGCCCTCGGCCATATTCTTCAGAAAAGTTAACTAACAATAATACTTTGGGTGTCATTTTTATTAGATGTTAATTGGGATACAGTGCTTTACATTAAAATGAAATCTGAAAATAAGGACTAGTTTGCTTCGAATTTTGGAATAGTAAATATTCGCAAAATGAAGATTAATTATCGCAAATATACCATTATCAATTCAATTACAAGACTACTTTTGTTTTGTGGTTTTTAATTAAATGCTTAAAAATGTTTTAATTATTAGTTTTTTTAACCTTTTTTAGAAGCATTTAATTTGTTTTAGTGAAATATATCCTTTTTTGTTTTGTAGTAAAAAAATGATGAATTTAAATGACTAAGTCAGAAGACCAAAATGTTTCAAACTCTAAATGTTAACCAATAGTAATCTCCCTAATTAGATTAAAAGAAAAATTATGAAGAATATAAATTATACTAATGCTACTTTAATTTCATTTCTTTTTTGGGTAATGAGCAGCATGATGGCTGTAAATGCTCAAAATGTAAAATTCGAGCAACAATTAAAAGAAGGCTGGACTATAGCATCATCTGCCAAAATAAACAATTCGGGAGATAAGATTTCTGTAGCCGATTTTGATGTTTCAAAATGGTATACAACCACAGTTCCGTCAACGGTGATGGCTTCTTTAATTGCCAATAAAGAATACGCTGATATTTTTATGGGAGAAAACATCAGTAAAGTAGATACGACACGATTTAGAGTGCCTTGGTGGTATAGAAATGAATTTGTTATTGAAGACGCCTCAAAAAATACAGAATTGCAATTTGAAGGGATTAATTATCGGGCCAATGTTTGGCTGAATGGCAGTAAGATTGCTGCTGCAGACAGTTTGTTCGGAGGTTTCAGAATATTTACTTTAAACATTTCAAAACAGATAAAAAAGGGAAAGAATGTGCTTGCTGTTGAAGTTTTTCATCAAAAGCCGGATGAGCCCTCAATTGGTTTTGTCGATTGGGCACCTATGGCACCGGATCGCGAATTGGGACTTTGGAGACCTGTAAAGCTTAAAATTTCAGACAAAACAAGTCTGAATAACATCTTTGTGACCTCAAAAATTGATAAAAAAGAATACAAGAATGCAACATTGGAAATTTCGGCTGAGGCTGTAAACCATACCAACGAAGCGGTAGAAACACTTTTAAAAGGAAAAATTGAAAACATCACTTTCGAAAAGAAAGTAACACTTCAGCCTTATGAGAAGCGAATCATTGTTTTTAAATCTTCGGAATTTAAACAGTTGAATATTAAAAATCCACGTTTGTGGTGGACGTACGAATTAGGAAAACCAAACTTGTACACGTTGACGCTGTCTATTGAAACGAATAAAAAAGTTTCCTATTCAAAAGCTACTTCTTTCGGAATCCGTGAAGTGGAGGATTATATCACTGCAAAAGGGTACAGAGGTTATAAATTAAATGGTGTTGAAGTTCTGATTAAAGGCGGAGGCTGGGTCGATGGAATGTTCTTAAACGATACCGAAGAAAAAGTAAAAGCCCAATTAGAATACGTAAAACAAACTAACATGAACACGGTTAGGATGGAAGGTTTTTGGGGAAATAGCGAAAGAATTTACGAAATGGCCGATGAAATGGGACTTTTGATGATGGTAGGTTGGAGCTGTCAATGGGAATGGAAAGGGTACCTGGATAAACCGGAAGATGATTTTATGTCGATCAAAACTCCCGAAGACATGAATCTCATTATCAACTATACCCGCGATCACGTGAATTGGCTGCGAAACCATCCGAGTATTTTTGTCTGGGTAATGGGAAGTGATAAATTACCTCGTCCGGAATTGGAAGAAAAATACAACATTTTGTTTAAAGAAATTGATACTTCAAGGCCTCTTTTAATGTCTTGCAAAGGAATGGAAAGTACAATTTCGGGAAAAACGGGGGTAAAAATGAATGGTCCTTATGAATATGTAGCGCCCAATTATTGGTTTGTGGACACAGAGAACGGTGGTGCTTTTGGCTTTAACACCGAGACAGGGCCCGGGCCTCAGGTTCCTTCCCTTGAAGTTGTAAAAAGCATGATTCCCGAAGATAAATTATGGCCTATAAATACAACTTGGGATTTTCATTGTGGAAGAAATGAATTTCAAACCCTTGAGCGTTTCACAACGGCTTTCAATAACAGATACGGAATTCAAAATAATGTTGAAGATTTTACTTTTAAAAGTCAGGCCTCAAATTTAGAATCGATGCGTTCGATGTACGAAGCTTTTGCAATAAACAGAAGCAATACGACAGGAATCGTACAATGGATGTTTAACTCGCCGTGGCCAAAACTAATCTGGCAGTTTTGGGATTACAATCTCTTGCCAAATGCCGCTTTTTATGGAGCAAGATTAGGCGCGCGTCAGATAAATATTGCCTATAATTATGGTGATAACGCGGTTTATGTGAGCAATTTAAATCCGCAGAAAACTAAAAAATTGAAAGCTCAGGTCAAGGTATTTGATTTTGACGGAAAAGTAATTTTCGAAAAGGAAGAAACGGTTTCGGTTAATGGAAATGCTTCGCACAAAACGATCGCTTTACCGGATGATAAAGCATATTCAAAAATCTATTTTCTGAAAATGAATTTATCAGATGAGAATGGAAAATCAATTGCGGATAATTTTTATTGGTTGTCGACTAAAAAAGATGTATTCGATTTTAAAAAATCAGACTGGATACACACGCCCTTAATGGAATATGCTGACTTTAAAGATTTGGATAAATTGCCTAAAGTAAAAATAGCCGCTCAGCATACCATTAAAAAAGAAAAAGATAATTATGAGGTTACGGTGGAACTTAAAAACCCGTCAGCTGCTATCGCGTTTTTAATTGAGTTAAATATCGTTGGTGACCTTTCAGGGAAATCAATAGTTCCGGTTTTGTGGGACGATAACTATATCTCATTAGTACCAAAAGAAAGCAGGACAATAAAAGTCACTTTTCCGGTGGCTGCTTTAAAAGGCGAAAAACCCGTTTTTAGATACAAAGGCTGGAATGTAGACTAAAAACAGCAAGATCATTTCTGTAAATAGTGAAGTACAGCTATTTAAAATAAAGCGAATAAGAAATCCAAAATAAGGCTTTTTTATTCAAAGGGAAGACGCATGCCTAAATCTAACTTTTTAATTAATAAACAAACAAATGAAAACGAGTAAGTTAACAGTAGGATTGGTGTTTTTGACCTTTTTTGTTATTTCTTTTCTGACTAACATTATGGGGCCATTGATTCCTGATATTATCAATAGTTATCATTTATCATTGGGTATGGTTGGTTTTCTTCCGTTTTCGTTTTTTGCGGCTTATGGTGTAATGTCAACCTCAGCAGGTGTTTTGCTTGAGAAATACCGAGAGAAAAAAGTAATGGCGTTTTCCTTTTTGATAGCCGCAGTAGGTTCACTCTTGTTCGGATTGTTTCCTTATTATGCTATGGCTTTGGTTTCGTTGTTTTTAATAGGGATTGGGATGGCCGCTTTGCAAGTAGCCATTAATCCCTTGTTAAGAGTCTCAGGAGGTGAAGAACATTTTGCTTTCAATTCGGTAATGGCGCAATTGTTTTTTGGATTGGCTTCCTTTTTAAGTCCGCTGGTTTACAGTTATCTGGTGACCAACATCAAACATGACCGAACAAATGCAAACGAGTTTCTGGAAATGCTCTCAAAACTGGTTCCCAATACTCTGAATTGGGTTTCCTTATACTGGATTTTTGCTTTAACAGCACTCACTATGGCCGTTATTATTTTGCTTTTTAAATTCCCGAAAGTTGAGTTAGAGGAAGACGAAAAAGCAGGAACCTGGAGCGTTTACAAAGATTTGCTTAAAAACAAAACAGTGCTTCTTTTCTTCTTTGGAACTTTTGCTTACGTAGGCACAGAACAGGGAATCGCCAATTGGATGTCAAAATTTCTAAGCGATTATCATCAATATTCCCCTCAGACGATTGGTGCCGAAGCGGTGGCTTATTTCTGGGGACTTTTAACGGCAGGCTGTATTCTGGGATTGCTTTTGCTAAAATTCTTAGACAGTCGTAAAGTGCTTATTTTGTTTGCCACAGGCGCTATTATAAGTCTGACTCTTGCGCTGTTTGGTACCGCACAGGTTTCACTTTACGCATTTCCACTCTCCGGTTTTGCCCTTTCGGTAATGTGGTCAGTCGTTTTTTCATTGGCATTAAACTCTCTTAAAAATAATCATGGAGCCTTCTCGGGTATTTTATGTACCGGTATTGTAGGCGGAGCAGTTATGTCGTTACTAATCGGGAAACTGGGCGATATAATTGGGTTGCGTTATGCCATGACGGTTTTGTATGGTACGCTCGGATATATTCTCAGTATTGGTTTTTGGGCTAAACCATTGGTAAATAATGCTATAATAAATGTAAAGAAAACAAAAGAAAATCAATAATTATATAAAGTTGTAAAAATGTCGGAAAGAAAAATTATAGGCGTTGACATGGGAGGAACAAAAATTCACACCAGCCTTATTTTAGGGAATGAAATAATTTCCGAATGTCTGTTAAATACACCCGCCAAAGAATCTGAACAAATAGTTTTAGACCGATTAATAGAAGCCATAGAACAAGTTTATCAGCCCGATTGTGAAGGCATTGGTATTGGAGTGCCAAGTGTAGTAGACTGGAAAGAAGGTATTGTATACGATGTAGTTGCAATACCATCCTGGAAAGAAGTTCACTTGAAAAAAATACTCGAGAATCATTTTAAAATTCCGGTGTATGTGAATAATGATTCGAATTGTTTTGCCTTAGGCGAAAATTTCTTCGGAAAAGGAAGGAACGCTACAAACTTTGTCGGAGTGACTATCGGAACGGGGCTTGGCAGCGGAATCATTATCGAAAACAAACTGTATCAAGGAGTAAACACCGGAGCCGGAGAAATAGGAAGCATCTCTTATAAGGATGGAATTATCGAGCAATATTGCGCCAGCGGGTTTTTTACTTCCCGCGGATTAGATGGAGAAAAACTCTATTTGGAAGCCAAAAATGGCGATCAAAAAGCATTGGAAGTTTTTAAGGATTACGGAAAAAACCTGGCTGAGGTTATCAAAATAGTTTTATACGCCTACGATCCTGAAACCATAATTCTGGGTGGATCCATAAGTAATTCATATGAGTTTTTTATTGATGCCGTTTGGCAGGGACTTGAGGATTTTATGTTTCCTGTTGAATTAAAGAAACTCAAAATAGAAAAATCACAACTTAAAAACAGTGCCGTTTTAGGGGCTGCTGCACTGGTTTACAATTTTAATAGTGTAACAGCATAAGGACTGCACAAAAACAGTTGAAAACCATTTGAATAGAACTAACAAACAAAGACCAAAATTATTAACTAAAACAGTATTACAATGAAAAATAGTCTACAAAAAGGCTTACTGGTTATTTTAACCATGCTATGTACTAGCTTGATGTATTCGCAGGAAGTGTCAGGGCTGGTTTCGGATTCAAATGGGCCGCTCCCTGGTGTTTCGATTATAGTAAAAGGAAGCAAAAATGAAGCTCAAACCGATTTTGATGGAAGATTTACAATTAAAAACGTAGGGAAAGGTGCAGTCTTAATCTTTAGTTACATAGGTCTTAAAAACCAAGAAGTAAACGTAGGGGACAAAACCAAGATAAATGTAACGATGGCGCAAGACCGCAGCGAGTTAAATGAAGTGGTGGTAGTGGGTTACGGAACCGCAAAAAAGAAAGATTTAACAGGGGCGGTGGACGTACTTTCGTCTAAGGATTTTGATGGAGTTTCAAATACTTCACCGGCTTTATTGTTAAGAGGTAAAGTAGCGGGCGTACAAGTTACACAAACCAGCGGAGAGCCGGGTTCTGCCGTAACCATTCGGGTGCGAGGTTCTTCTTCTGTACGTTCGGGTAACGGACCTTTGATTGTGGTAGACGGTGTTCCGTTAAGCGGTGGAGACGTATCGGCAGAAGGGGCTGATTTACTGGGAACCTCTTCGGCGAAAAATCCTTTAAATTTTATAAATGAAGCAGATATCGAGTCTATTTCGGTCTTAAAAGATGCTTCGTCTACCGCCATATACGGTGCTCGTGGCGCAAATGGTGTGATTGTAATTACGACCAAAAAAGGAAAATCTAATGTTCCTGAATTCAACTTTAGTACCTCAACTCAGTTTAGTACAAAAGCAGGGAATTTTGGTGTCATGAATGCGAATCAGTTTGTGGCAGCCAGTAAAGCAGCCGGAGCACCTTCTATACCGGCAGATCCTGTGACAGGGACTCCACAAATTAATAATCAGGATTTTGGAGGAAGAAATTACAATTGGCAAGACGCTGTATTGCAGAAAGGAATAGCAATAAACAATACTTTATCTTTCAATTCGGCAAGCGAAAATTCGAGTACGAGAGTTTCTTTTTCTACAAGCAATAATAAAGGAATTGTAAAAAACACCGGTTTGGATAAGTACACCGTTTCGTTTTTCAACTCCAATAATTTTTTCGATAAAATACTAAAAGTAGATACAAAATTGCTTTATGCGAGCATAAACGACGAAACGACTTTAATTACAAACAACGCGAGTTACATTGGGAATGTTATTGGTGCAGCTTTATATTGGAATCCGACGCGACCAATTTACAATGCCGATGGACATTATAATGTGGTAAGCGAAACCTACCTGAATCCGGTACAATTATTAGACTCTTATAAAGATTATACAAACACCAATAAATTATTAGGAAGCATTAATGCGGTACTTCGATTAGGAAGTCACTTTAAATACAATTTCCTATTCGGGGTTGAAACTTCGGGCTCTACCAGAAAAAGTCAAATTTTGCCAACCATGCAAATTCAGGGAGATGCATTCTTCGGAACCGTTCCGGGATCAGATCCTGTTATTACGAAATACGGTACAGCCTCGATTCAGGGAATCACCAATTTCAATAAAACTTTTGAGAACAACTTAAATTATACCAATAAATTTAGTGACAATTTTAATGTGAATGCCTTAGTCGGCTATTCGTATTATTACTACCTCGCCAGTGGTTTTGTAACTTCCGGGAAAGGATATGATTTGGCCCAAACCAATTTAATAGATAATATTGAAGGCGGACTACAGAATGAGTTTAGATCGAGTTCTTTTAAAAATGTTTCGGAGTTACAATCCTTTTATGCCAGAGCTGATGCTACTTTCTTTAAACAATATGTGCTTACTGCCACAGTTCGTACAGACGGTTCTACCAAATTGGGTGCCAACAACAAATACGGAACATTTCCGTCGATTGGTTTTGCCGATAATTTATTCGAAAATAAAGAAGGACTGCTTAATAATTTAAAAATCAGAGCCAACTGGGGGATTACAGGAAATCAGGAGTTTGCTCCAAATTCAGCAATCGGAAGAGCCAGTTACGGGAATAACGGAAATTTAAATATCGATTCGAATGCCAACGATGATCTAAAATGGGAAACGACAGAATCATGGGGTATCGGAACTGATTTTACTTTGCTAAAAAATAGATTAACAGGTAGTCTGGATTACTTTTACAGAGATACTAAAGATTTAATTTTCCCTGTTCCGCAAGCCTCAACACAACCGGGGCCCAATACACCACGTAACAAAAATTTACCCGGAAATCTAATCAATCAGGGAGTTGAAATTAGTCTGGATTACAAAATAATTGAGACGGAAAATATCTCTTGGGAAATTTCAGCCAATGCTTCATTCCTGAAAAACGAAATGAAAAACTTCAGAGGTACTGTGGGAACCGGTGGTTTAAATGGCCAGGGATTAGACGGTGCTTATACACAAGTAATCACCAATAATAAACCGCTTTATTCTTATTATCTGTACGATTTTAAAGGATATGATGCTACGGGCAATTCTATTTATACCAATGCCGCAGGACAGCCAGTCGGACTTGGAGAGGCTTCTAAACAATTATTAGACAAACAACCTTTACCAAAATTAAATTATGGTTTCTCTTCTACCTTCAGATACAAAGGATTTGATGCCGTAGTTTCCTTTTACGGGGTAGCAGGAAATTATATTTACGACAATACACAAAATGCTTATTTCTTTAAAGGCGCCTTTTTAGGAGGTCGAAATGTTACCGAGAAAGCCGCTTATTCGGAGCAAGCGCAAGGAGATCCAAACTCCCCTTCGACGAAATTTTTGCAAAAAGGAGATTTTTTGAGAATGGGTGAATTAACATTTGGATACACTTTTACCGGAGCTTTAATTGAACGAATGAAATGTAAAAATGTACGCATTTATGCAAACGGTTCCAACTTATTATTGTTTACCAATTACACAGGATTTGATCCCGAAGTAGATATCAATAAACAAGTTAACGGAGTTCCTTCTGCTGGTATGGATTATCTGGCCTACCCAAGATCAAAAGGCATCGCTTTTGGACTTAACGTAACATTTTAATTTTAAAAATTATGAAAACTAAAAATATTATAAAAAGTATCTTTTTCGCCAGTACATTGTTTTTAGGTGTTAGCTGTACGAATTTGAATGAAGAAGTTTTAGACGGAACCCTCACCGGAGGAGATAATACTCCTGTTAATACCGCCGCTTTGTTGCGAACCGCTTATCAGGGATTAAGAAATTTTCAGGTACAAGAGCAAATGCATACCCTTAACGAAATGTCTACTGATGCCTTAGTCGGTCCCACAAGAGGAGGAGACTGGGATGATAATGGTACCTGGAGACAATTTCATGCACTTACATGGACGCCCGATAATGTCGAAATCAGAAATGCCTGGAACAGTTTGTTGGCAAGTGTGTACGATTGTAATACGATAATCGAAAAGTCTAAGAATCCTTCCGAAATTGTTCAGGCGCGTTTTTTAAGAGCCTTCTTTTATTACAATGTTTTGGATTTATACGGACAAACTCCGTACAGAGAACCGGGATCTCCGCTAACAAATGACCCTAAAGTATGGACCAGAGCACAGGCAACCGATTTTGTAATTACCGAATTAGAGGCTATTTTAAATGATTTACCGGAACGTGTTGCGGGAGATGCAAGTATAGTCAATAGTGATGCAGGTCATTTTTTATTGGCTAAAATTTATTTGAATATCGGGGTTTTCAAAGCAGCAAATCCAGCTGGTCCATATATTTTTGAAGCCGCAAATATGAATAAGGTTATTGCTCATGTAGAAGCCATAAAAAGTAGTTTAGCCGCTTCGTATTGGGATAATTTTGTTCCGGAAAATAACACTTCGCCTGAGATTTTATTCTCTTCAAAAAATGTATTGGGTGATGGAGGAGCGCTTGGTGATTACTGGCGATACGGGATGCATTACAATCAAACACCGGACGGCTACAATGGTTTTTGTACAGTAGGAGAATATTACGATCGATTTAATGCCGCAGACGAACGTCGCCAGCATTCGACTCCTGAAATTATCGCGCATTTCGGGAACCCAATCGGATTTCAATTTGGACAAATGTATGCTCCTGAGACAACCGATGAGGTTACAGGAGTAATTACACCGGGAGGAACAATTCCTTTAAAAGACAGAAACGGAAACCTTTTGTTTTTTACCAAAGAAGTACAACTAATTCTCTCGGGACCAACGATTGAAACTGCCGGAATCAGAACTCAAAAATACCAACCCGATGTTAATAATTTAGACAATCCTGAAAATGACTTTATCTTAATGCGTTATGCCGATGCTTTGTTAATGGAAGCCGAAGCCGTTCTTAGAGGCGGTTCCGCATCAGGCAATGGTTCTGCTCAGGATATTTTGGATAAGTTGGCTGTTCGTACAGGAGTTCCGGCCCCAACAGCAACACTCCAAAATGTCTATTTTGAAAGAGGAAGAGAATTATGGTGGGAAGGATGGAGAAGAAATGATATGATTCGTTTTGGAACTTTTCTCGGTGCCAGAGAATTGAAAAAGAATACGTCTTCAGAGAAATATCTGTTGTATTGTCTCCCGTCAGATGCCCTGTTTAATTTGAATTTAAAGCAAAATCCAGGGTATTAAACGTATATTTTCATGTTTAGCAAATTCGGTATGCAGAACCTTCTGGTTAAAAGGTTTTGTATATCGAATTTGTGTTTTAATCTATTGGCTGCAATTCATTTTAACACCTAGAGACATAGCCAACAAAGCTTGAAAAAGACCTTGCAGGAAAACCACAATGCATCAATCAGTACTTAAAAATCGAATTCAGGTCTTAAATTAATAGGTGAAAAATTTATGATTTTTCTTGAAATTTCTCCAATTGAAAAATAAAAATCTATGTCTCTATGTGTTAAAAAAAATTTAGCTAAATTACGCCCATCACGTGGTTTTATTAATTTTTAACGCCAGACTTTAGTTTTTTAAATTCTTCGTTTTTAGCATACAAAAAATCCATTGTGGTTAAGATATTGCTGTGTTCTAAAAGGGTTTTAGACTTTGGGTCAGCATCACAAAACTCGAGATATAAAGGAACTTCTTCGGCGTTTAATTTCAGCTCTTTAGTAAAAAAATCAGGAGGGCAGGTTTTGGTAATTAGTTTCTTAAAATCATTTTGATTTCGATTGTCTTTTTTTGGTTTTCCATTTCCAAACGGAATTGCCAAGGACATTCCGTTGGCTATTGTTCCGTCTTTATAACCGGGAATGGTTCGGGTTAGATCGTTGGCTCTTTTAAAAATATCTATTTTGTTGATAGCATCCGGATCGTATTTGATTTTATCAAACTTTATGTTGGTGATGACTATTTCGTTTAACTCTTCCGGTTTGACAACCATATTGACAAGAAGATTGTTTTCAGCAATAGTTGCCTTAGTTATCTTTAGTCTTGTAAAAAAGTAAGCACTGGAAAAAAACAATAAACTATCTCTCACTTTTACAGCAATAGAAAACTCTCCCAAATCATTTGTCGTTGTACTGGTCTTCGCCGTTTTATTAATGACTTCTACTTTTCCGAGCGGTTTATTGTTAGAAAGAACTTTTCCATGAAGTAACTTATCAGATTGAGAAATGGAAAGTTGATAGGTGAAAAAAGAAATTGTGGTAAGTAATTTTACTTTCATAAAAGGTTAGTTTGATGAAAGTAAAATTATTAGAATTGTCTTAATGAAAACTTATGAAAGACGTAAAGTCTTGTTAATTGATCTGGAAATCAAGAGTGACATCTTTTCCCTGTTTCATAAATTTAAAGGAATGTTTTTTCTGTAAACTTTTCTAGTTCTCCATTATTTATTAAAACCGGTCCATGACCAAAACAGAGTGTTTTAGGTTTTAAAGCGGCTAATTTTAGAATAGACTTTCTGTTTAGTTCTTGATCAGTCGTAAATAAACCGAGAGGTTCATGTAACCCAACTATTGTGGTTAATAAATTCATATTCGTCAAAACATCTCCAACGATCAGCAGACCATCTTTTTCTCTGAAAAAAGAAAGATGTCCGCTAGAATGCCCCGGAGTTTCAATTACTGTAAATCCGGCAATAGAATCTCCTTCTTTTAAGGTTTGCGATATGGAATGCCCTTCTCCCGCCCAGAATTTTTGTTGAAATTTCGGAATCAAATGTTTGGGATTTGGATATTCAAAAGTAACATTTCCGTTTTCTGCGGCTGTTTTTTCTAATTCGCTGCACCAAAGTGGAATGCTTAACGTTTCACAAATCGTTTTACTGCTTCCCTGATGGTCGGCATGAGCATGCGTCAGTACATGTTTGGTTACCGTGTGGTTTTTTAGAGCGTTTAAAATAATTCCGGCAGAGCTTTTAATTCCGGCATCAACAAGAACGTCTCCTATCAGATAACAATTAATCGCATTTCGTGGAAATAGGGGAATCTGGTAAACGTCTTTGGCTATAGTCTTCATCTTTTCAAATTTTATAGAAGCAAAGATTTGAATTCAGCCCTTAAATTCTCTTGACAAATGTTAAGAAATGCTTTGCCTGATCCGGCTTAAAGATTCCGCCGTGATTCCTAAAAAAGAAGCAACATGAATTAAAGGTGTTCTTTGAATGATTTTGGGGTGAGCGGTTTCAAGAAAAGTCAGGTATTTTTCTTTTGCAGGAATCATTTGAAGTTTTAGTATTCGATCGGCCATACAGAGATAGTTTTGCTCCGCGAGAATTCTGCCGACACGTTCCCAATTTGGAATTGCAGCATATAAATACTGCATTTTTTCATAATTTATAGAAAGAACTTCACATTCTTCAAGGCAATGAATATTCTCGTAAGACGGAGTCTGGTTGATGAAACTGGAGTAAGAAGAAATAAAACCATTATCGCAGCTTAAATAAGTAGTGATCTCTTTTCCATCTTTTAAATAATAGGTACGGGCTAATCCGTTACTAATGAAGAAAATTCTGTTGCTGATTTTTCCAATAGAAGAGAGATATGTTTTAGCATCAAATTTTTCATATTCAAAACAAGAAAGAATCTTTTCTATTTCCTTTTCTGTAAAGGAAGCAATCGAAAGAATTTGTTCTTTTAAGGAAGATTCCATAGCTCTAAAACTAAATACTATTAGCTAAAATAAACCCGCTTGTCCAGGCATTCTGAAAGTTAAATCCACCTGTAATGGCATCGATATTTACGATCTCTCCGGCAAAATAAAGATTCTGATGTAACTTACTTTCCATAGTTTTAAAGTTGATTTCTTTTAAGTCAATTCCACCCGCGGTTACAAACTCTTCTTTAAAAGTACTTTTTCCGTTGACTTGAAATTTTGCTTTGGTAAGTTGTGAAGCTAAATTTTGCAATTGAATTTTAGATAAATCCGCCCATTTGGTTTCCGCGTCAATTGCTGAGGCTAAGACGAAACTTTCCCATAAACGATTTGGAAAATCAAAGGGTGATTTTTTAGAAACGGCTTTTTTAGCGTGCTCTTGTTTTAAGTCTTTTAGTATTTTTTCCGCATCTTCAGTGTCCACGTCATTAAGCCAATTGACAAAAATGGTGAACTGATAATTTTTATCGAACAAAGTTCTCGCTCCCCAAGCAGAAAGTTTCAGGATTGCAGGGCCGCTCATTCCCCAATGGGTAATTAACAAAGGACCAGTTGATTCGAGTTTGGTATCTTTTACGGTTACGGTTACCTGAGCTGCCACTCCGGGTAATTCTTTGATACGGGAATCTTTAATATTAAAAGTAAATAGGGAAGGTACCGGACTCACGATCGCGTGACCTTGTGTTTGCAACATTTCCCATATTTTTGGATTGCTGCCGGTGGCAAGAATTAATTTTTCTGCGGCGTAATTTTCGTTCTGTGTATCAATTTTCCAATGCTTTTCACTTTTAAAAATGGATTGTACGCTCTGACCAATTAATACTTTTATGCCTAATTTTTCGGTTGCTTTTAAGAAACAATCGATAATAGTTTGCGAAGAATTTGAAACGGGAAACATCCTGCCATCGTCTTCGATTTTTAATTCAACACCATGTTTTTCGAACCATTCAATGGTGTCTCCCGAGCAAAATTGATGAAAAGGGCCACGTAGTTCTTTTTCACCACGCGGGTAAAATTTAACTAATTCATTCGGTTCAAAACAAGCGTGCGTCACATTGCATCTTCCGCCACCGGAAACGCGAACTTTAGAGAGTACTTCTTTTCCTCTTTCTAAAATAGCAATTTTTAGTTTTGGGTTTTTCTCTGCGATATTAATAGCGGTAAAAAATCCTGCTGCACCTCCGCCAACGATTATTATGTCGAAATTTTTGATCATATTATTTTTTTTGCCACGAATTGCTCGAATTAGCACGAATTTTTGATTTTGTGGGTTCTTTTTTTGCCACAGATTAAAAGGATTAACACAGATTTTGAAATCCTTCCAATCCTTATTAATCTGTGGCAAAATTAAAGCATTATATTTTATCAGGGAAATCGCTGATGATTCCGTCTACATGGTAACTTTTTATTTTTTGAATGTCTTTTGCCTCATTGACTGTCCACGGTAAAACCCAAAAACCTTTTTCTTGTATTTGTCTTGTGTTTTCCTGATTTAGCAGCTGGTAATCCGGATGAATGGCGCATGCTTTTATGGATTCGGCGAAAGTCAAAGCGGTATCAAGATCAGTTTCGGTTAGAACTCCAATAAGGATTTTTGAATCTAAATGATGCACTTCCTGTAAGGCATTCCAATCAAAACTCGAAACAATAAAGTGTTCGTAATTCCAGCTTTTTTCAGAAATGTATTGGTGAATTAAAGCGACCACTTTAGCTGATGTATCCGCATTTTTTAATTCTATATTAATCAGACATTTTTTGTCGATCAGATCAAAAACCTCGTTTAAGGTTGGGATTTCGTATTGGTCAGCGATCAAAAAAGACTTTAATTCGGATAAAGATAGGGTGTTTACAAAACCTTTCCCGTTGGTCATTTTGTCGATGGTTTCGTCATGCATGACTATTAAATGGCCATCAAGGCTGAGGTGAACGTCGAGTTCAATTCCGTCTGCCTTTAGGTCTAATGCTTTCTGAAATGCTTTTAAAGTGTTTTCGGGTTCGTAGCCTTTGGCACCGCGATGGGCTATTTTTAGCATCTTTTTTAGTTTAACCGCAAAGTTCGTGATTTTTGAGTTCGTAATCTTTGTGTAAAGTAAAAAATTAACCGCAAGGTTCGCAAAGTTTAATTATAGCATTACGACGGTTCTCTTTTAATTTTATGCCTAATTTTTTTGCACGCAGATTTAGCAGATTGCACAGATTTTTTATAAAAGGTAAATAAGATCAGCCTAATCTGCTAAATCTGCGTGCAAAAGAAAATCTTTGCGAACCTTATGTCTAATTTTTTAATCGCAAAGTAAAGACAAGGGGCGCAAAGAAAAAAAACTTTGCGCCCCTTGTGGTTAAGGTAAGTTACTCTAACTCTAAAACAACAGCCGATTTAGGCTCTAAAGTAATTTCAGAAGTTAAATCAAATGTTTTTTCGGTAATAACATCTTTTCCGGACTTATAGTTTTTGATGTTTTCTTTAAAACGATCGGTTTTAATAGTCTGTGGTTTCGCATTGTTATTAAAAACAACCATTACCGTTTTAGTAGCTGTATATCTAAAGTAAACATAGATATTATTCTCCGGAATATAATGGGTCATTTTTCCGAAATGAACGGCCTCATTCGATTTTCTCCAGTTGAATAATTTAGAGGTAAAATCGAAATATTGTGCCTGCAGTTCTGTTCTTCCTTCTTTGGTAAAAGCATTGTTTTTGTCACCAATCCACCCACCCGGGAAGTCCTGACGAATGCCACCGTCACCCTTGCTTTTATCACCGCCCATTCCGATTTCTGAACCGTAATACAATTGTGGAATTCCACGAACGGTAGCCAGTAGTGTCATGACCAATTTGTATTTTGCCACATCATATTTGTAACCATCATTGATGCGGTTGGTGTCGTGGTTTTCGGCAAAAACCAAAATGTTATTCGGGTTTGGGTACAGGTAATCTAAAGCAAAATTGTTGTAGAATTTGATCATTCCATTGTCCCAGGTCGCTTCATCTTCATTAAAAGCCGAACCAATCTGATCCTGTAACGTAAAATCCATTACACTTGGTAAATTCGAATTGTAGTTTTGAATAGCCCCAATTTTACTGTCTTTTTGCCAATAGGCCAATTGCGCCTGATTGTGCATCCAGATTTCACCCACAATATTAAAGTTTGGATACTCATCGGTAACCGATTTTGCCCAATTTGCCATAGCTGTTGGATCAGAATAATTGTAAGTGTCTACTCTGAATCCGTCCAGATTGGCGTATTCAATCCACCAGATGGCATTTTGAGTCAGGTATTTTGCTACTAATGGATTTCTTAAATTCAAATCCGGCATGGAAGGAACAAACCATCCGTCAAGACAGATTTCTTTGTCCGTTTTTGAAGCATGTATGTCGGTAATTACTTCACGACGGTGATGTGTTTGTGCATAATTATCGATTCTGTTGAACCATGATTTTGTTGGTAAATCCTGCATCATCCAATGGGTGATTCCCCAGTGATTGGTTACATAATCCATCACCAGTTTCATATTTTTTTTATGCATTTCGGCAGCTAAACGAACGTAATCTTCATTGGTTCCGTAACGCGGATCTATTTTGTAAACATCAGATTGAGCGTAGGTATGATACGAATGTTGTTTGTCGTTGTCTTCGTTTAGAGGGGTATTCCAGATTGTAGTTGCGCCCAGAGAAGCGATGTAATCTAAGTTTTTGATGATTCCTTCGATATCGCCACCATGGCGTCCACTTGGATCTTTGCGGTTTTCTTTATCCGTTAAAGAAGCATTGTTGTCGTTTTTAGGATTCCCGTTGGCAAAACGATCCGGCATGATTAGGTAGATCATGTCAGAGGCATCGTAGCTTTTTCTGTCGGCCGAATTGGCTCTTCTTTCTTTAAGGGAATATTTTTGGGTGAAAGCGACTTTGTTTTTCATTTTAAAAGAAAAAATCAATTCAGAAGCTTTGAGATTTTGTGTGTCAATGGTAAGGAAAACGTAGTTCGGGTTTTCTGTTTTTTCTACATTTTTAATGACAACATTGTTTGAAACGGAGGCTTCGTATTGTGCAATATTTTTACCGTAGAACATAATTTGTAATTCCGGATTTTTCATTCCTGCATACCAAAAAGGCGGTTCTACTTTTTGAATCTGTGCTTTCGCGGAAGCGGAAAATAAGAGAACAAGTAGCGTTATTCTATGGATCGATTGGTTTATTTTTTTAATGCTCATAATTTATAAGTTTTTTTGTTTTGTCCATTCGAGCGAAGTCGAGAACTATTGCTGCATCTCGACTTCGCTCGATGTGACAAAATTAGATGTGACAGAAAAGGGATTCTAAAAAAAAAGACAAGTAATTCTGGGGGAAATCACTTGTCTTTAGAAATTATTTAGTTTCGATAATGCTTATGGCATAACCTCCACCGGGAGCAGACAACTGCGATAATTTTGATTTGCTTGTTACACTAATTTTTTTGATCGTGTAAGCTTGTGGATTTGTTTTGTAATGTGCGTCTTTTGCATCAGCATAAATTGTAGCGGTATATTTTTTACCTTTTTCAAGGAAGCTGAAATCAATGTTGGATGTACGAGACGTTTCACCGTTTACATTTCCAACGAACCAGTTGTTTGTTCCTTTTGCTTTACGGGCAACGGTAATAAAATCTCCCGGTTCAGCTTCAATATATTTACTCTCAGACCAATCTACAGCAACATCTTTGATGAATTGGAAAGCATCAGGGAAATGATCATAGTTTTCCGGAGTATCTGCTGCCATTTGCAACGGGCTGTACATGGTAACATACAAAGCCAATTGATTGGCGATGGTGCTGTTTACATGAGATTTGTTGTCCGGATTCATTTTACTGATATCCATTTCGAAGATTCCCGGCGTGTAATCCATTGGACCACCAATTAAACGTGTAAAAGGTAAAACGGTAACGTGATTGGGTTTAGAACCTCCAAAAGCTTGGTATTCTGTTCCTCTTGCGGCTTCGTTTCCGATTAAGTTCGGGTAAGTTCTGCAAATTCCGGTTGGACGAACTGCTTCGTGCGCATTGACCATAATTTTATAATCAGCTGCTTTTTCGATAGCATATTGATAGTGGTTGACAATCCATTGATCGTAATGATTTTCACCACGAGGTAAAATGTCTCCAACATAACCGCTTTTTACGGCATCGTAACCGTTGTCTTTCATGAATTGGTATGCTTTGTCCATATGGCGCTCGTAGTTACGAACAGATCCTGAAGTCTCATGGTGCATGATAATTTTCACCCCTTTAGATTTGGCATATTCGTGTAAACCTTTCACATCAAAATCCGGGTAAGGCGTTACAAAGTCAAAAACATAATCTTTAGAATGACCAAACCAGTCTTCCCAGCCTTCATTCCAGCCTTCAACCAAAACAGCGTCGAAACCATTTTTAGCAGCAAAATCAATGTATTTTTTTACGTTGGTATTGGTAGCTCCATGTGTACCGTTTGGTTTTGCTTTTGAAAAATCAGAAACACCCAATTGTACCGTTGGGAAGTCGTTGGTGTACGACCAAGAACTTTTACCTGTAATCATTTCCCACCAAACTCCGATATATTTTACGGGTTTAATCCATGAAGTATCATCAATTTTGGAAGGATCATTTAGGTTCAAAGTCATTTTTGAAGCTAAGATTTCTCTCGCATCATCGCTTACCATAATCGTTCTCCATGGCGAATGACTTGGTGCTTGCATATAACCTTTATCGCCCTTTGCATCCGGGGTTAACCAAGATTCGAAAATCATGTTTTTATCATCCAGATTCAAATGCATACACGAATAATTAATCAAAGCCGCTTCGTGTAAATTGATGTAGATTCCATCATTTGTTTTTAGCATCAATGAAGTTTGTACACCAGTTGGCGAAAATGATTTTTGCGAAACATTTGCGGTATACGCTTTTTCAGAAAGACCTCTGATTTCAGACAATTTCGATTTGGTATAATCGTATTCCTGAGTATCGTAATCTCCCGGAATCCAAAAAGCAGTGTGGTCACCCGCCATTGCAAATTGAGTTCTCTCTTCTTTAATGATAAAGTAAGTAAGGTTTTTTTGCGTTGGGAATTCATAGCGAAATCCTAAACCATCATCAAATAAACGGAAACGAATCACGATTTGACGGTCTGTTCCTTTTTGATTTAAAGTAACAGCCAATTCATTGTAATGATTTCTAATCTGATCTACTTCTCCCCAAACCGGTTTCCAGTTTTCGTCAAAAGTGGTTGTTTTGGAATCCGCAATTGTAAAATCGTTCAGTAAAGATTTTTGGTCCCCTTTCAGTTCAAGTCCAAGTTTACTGGTTTTTACAACTTCTTTATTTTTGTACTTTAAATTATAAGTTGGCGTTCCGTCATTTTGAAGCGAAAATTCCATTACAAATTTTCCTTCAGGTGATTTTAATTGTTGCGCTTGGGCTACTGTGCTAAATGCAAACAGTAGGAAACTTGCAAGAAATAATTTCTTCATGATTTTAAGTTTAAAATTTTCGACTTTAATTGATTTGAGCCATTTTGCTTATCGTTAGTGGTTTGTCATTCACTATAATAGTTAAATCCTGATCGCCATCTACCGTAAATATAGTTTCAATATGATTTACAGCGACTTTCACAATTCGATTTCTAAAGTTTATTTTAAAGGAATAACCGTCCCATTCTTTTGGAATTTTGGGTGAAAAATGAAGCTGGTCTTTGATCACACGCATTCCCCCAAAACCTTCTACAATACTCATCCAGGTTCCGGCCATTGAGGTAATATGACAACCTTCTTCCACCTCTTTATTATAATCATCCAGATCTAAACGGGAAGTTCTTAAATAAAAAGTATAAGCCATATCCATTTTATCTAAAGCCGCTGCCTGAATCGAGTGTACACATGGTGAAAGCGAACTTTCATGAACGGTAAACGATTCGTAAAACTCAAAATTACGTTTTAATTCTTCTTTAGAGAAATGATTTTCAAAGAAGTAGAAACACTGTAAAACATCTGCCTGTTTAATGTAAGGCGAACGTAAAACACGATCCCAAGACCATTTTTGATTGATCGGTCTTTGCGAACGATCCAAATCTTTTACAGGAACTAAATCTTTGTCCAAAAAGCCGTCTTGCTGTAAATAAACCCCTAGTTCTTCTGAAATCGGGAAGTACATATTGTCCGCTACTTTTTTCCACTCCTGAATTTCGGCAGCAGAAAGCGTTACTTTTTCAAGGATACGTTTGTGATCAGCAGGATATTCAACAGCTACTTTTTTGATTTGTTCTTCAGCATAATCAATACACCATTTTGCAATATAATTGGTATAGAAATTATTGTTGATGTTGTTTTCGTACTCATTTGGACCTGTAACACCCAAAATTACATATTGGTTTTTGTCTTTAGAGAAAGAAGCTCTCTGGTGCCAAAAACGCGCAATTCCGATTAAAACTTCTAATCCTTTTTCGGGAATATAAGAGTAATCTCCGGTGTAACGATAGTAGTTGAAAATAGCAAAAGCGATCGCACCATTTCTGTGAATTTCTTCGTGTGTGATCTCCCATTCGTTATGACATTCTTCGCCATTCATAGTCACCATCGGGTAAAGAGCAGCACCATTTTTGAAGCCTAAATTGTCTTTTGCATTTTCAATCGCTTTGTCTAATTGATTGAAACGATAGGTCAATAAATTACGGGCCACCTGTTGGTCTTTGGTCGCCATGTAAAACGGAATGCAATATGCCTCGGTATCCCAATAGGTAGATCCACCGTATTTTTCGCCCGTGAAACCTTTTGGTCCAATGTTTAATCGACTGTCTTTTCCTAAATAAGTTTGGTTTAATTGAAAGATATTAAAGCGAATTCCTTGTTGTGCTTTGACATCGCCATCGATCGTAATATCTGACATTTCCCAGATTTTACTCCAAGCCTCTTTCTGATTTTGAAGCAAGGTATTGTATCCTAAACTTAAAGCGGCTTTGATACATTTTTCGGCAGCCGTTAAAGTATTTTCATGATTTAAAGAAACCGTATACCCTCCAATTTTCTGAATAGAGGAAGTTTGTCCTTTTGCAATAATAGTCCCATAGGTATATTGCACTTTATCTGCAGTTGAGTCGATTATTGAAGGCGAAATATTTACATTTTCACCATTTGCAAAAATCGTATTGTGCATGAAAGTCGTAACTTTAAAATGCGTTTTAAAAGTCTGTGCCGTTACAAAAGCTTCATTGGTGCCTTTTTTTACCTCCAATGGTTCCCAGAATTTTTCATCCCAGTTCGCATCTTCATTGGTTACTCCGGCATCGATATAAGGTTTGTAAACGATTTTGGCATCTTTATTCAGCGGTGTAATATCGTATTTGATAACTCCTGCTTCATCCAAATCTAAAGAAAGAAAACGACGAACGTTTACAGCGATTTCAGTTCCGTTTTTCAGAACCGCTTCAAAAGAACGGTTGTACCATCCTTCTTTCATGTTCAGTTCTCTGCGAAAGTTTCTTACCTCCGTGCAATGGTGTAAGTCCAGGTTTTCTTCGTTGATTTCAATGTCGATTCCGATCCAATTGGGTGCATTTAATACTTTTGCAAAATATTTTGGATATCCATTTTTCCACCAACCCACTTTGGTTTTGTCCGGATAATAAATTCCTGCGATATAACTTCCCTGAAAAGTTTCACCGGAATAGGTTTCTTCAAAATTGGCACGCTGTCCCATAGCACCGTTTCCGATACTAAAAAGGCTTTCTGAGGATTTTACGCTGCCGGCATCAAATCCTTCTTCTATGATGGACCAATTGTCTGGTTTTATATAATCTTGATTCATTTTGATAATTTGATAATTTGGCAATTCGATAATGCGTCAATTAGAAAATGAGATAATTCGATATTGTGTCAATTGAGATAATTAACTTTTCTAATTTGTTATCTTTTGAATTGCGGTTGTTGTACGTTTTTTTTAATTTGATAATGTGCCGATGTGATAATTAGATAATGTGTTAATTTGCCAATTAGATAATTCGAGTTTCTAAAAAATTATCTAATTATCTCATTTTCTAATTGACCAATTCTCTCATTGACTAATTAGCCCTTCAATAAAGCTCTGGTCGATTTCGGTGAAATCTTTAAAAATATAATCGGCTTCGTGTAAAACTGTTTTCTCACCAATTCCAACACTTACCATTTCGGCTCTGTTTGCGGCTTGAATTCCGGCAACAGAATCTTCAAATACAATGGCATTTTTTGGGTCAATGTTTAATAATTGCGCCGCTTTTAAGAAAACTTCCGGATCGGGTTTTGCATTGGTAACGTCGTTCCCGTCAACAATAACATCGAAGTAAGAGAGGATCCCTGTTTTTTCTAAAATTGGTCTTGCATTTTTACTGGCTGAACCCAAAGCAATTCCTTGGTTTTTATCTTTTAAAAGTTGTAATGTTTTAAAAACTCCCGGAAGAATTTCGCTGGCATCCATGTCAACTAAATAAGATAAGTAATCTTCATTTTTTTGAATTAACCATTTGTCTTTGTCTTCTTGTGAAGCCTCAACATTTCCTAATTCAAGTATGATATCTAAAGAACGAACACGACTTACGCCTTTTAGCAACTCGTTGTCTTCGTGTGTAAAATTTATATGTAATGCCTGAGCGATTTTCTGCCAGGCTAAAAAATGATATTTGGCCGTGTCGACGATCACGCCGTCAAGGTCGAATACGAATGCTTTTTTGTTATTCATGAATTTCAATTTTAGTTCTGTTATTTACCCTTAGCGTTAGCAAGCCGGCAAAAATCATGGATACTCCGCCGATGATTAAGGCGTAAATAGGTTCATTGTGGAAGAATTGTTTGATTACAAATCCCAATATCGTAGCCGCTACAATTTGTGGAATTACCACGAAGAAGTTGAATACCCCCATGTAATACCCCATTTTTGCTGCCGGTAAAGCACCCGATAACATGGCATAAGGCATGGATAAAATACTAGCCCATGCTATTCCAATACCCAACATTGGCAGAATAAGTAATTGTTTATCGCCTATGAAATAAATTGAAATTAAACCAACACCTCCCGCGCATAATGCCAGTAAATGTGTTGCTCTGATCCCTACTTTTTTGGCAATAACCGGTAATAGGAAAGCAACTGCGGCGGCGATTCCGTTATAAACAGTAAACAGTACAGAAACCCAATCGGCAGCATCGTTGTATACTTTTGAAGTAGTGTCTGTTGTGCCAAAAATATGTTGTGTAACGGCTTGTGTGGTATAGATCCACATGGAGAAAAGGGCAAACCAAGAGAAAAACTGTACCCATGCTAATTTTTTCATTGTAGCAGGCATGTTCAGTAAATCGGTCATTATAATCGTAAAACCATTGTTGACTTTCGAAGTTCTTAATCGGGAGGCTATCATAAATAAAACACCCATGAAAATTAATCCGATAAAAAGAATGTATAGTTCTTTGGCTAAAGAATTTTCGAAGATCAAGAAAGAGGTCAACGTACCAACTACCGCTAGCAGTACGCCCAAAGTAAGCTGTTTTTTTATGTTATCATCAGAGTCGGTTCTCGGATTGATGATTTCTTCTTTGTCTTTTTTAGCTTGTTCTTCAAAAGCATGAAGTTCTTCGGGGGTGTATTCTGTTGTTTTGAAAACCGTCCATAAAACAGAAAGCAAAAAAACGATTCCACCAATGTAAAACGACCATTTGACAGAATCAGGAATAATCCCTTCCGCAGCGGTATTGCTAACACCAAAAACATTGGTAAAAAGATAAGGCAAAACAGAACCTACAACAGCTCCGGTACCGATAAAGAAACTCTGCATCGCAAAACCTAAAGTGCGTTGTTTTTCCGGTAAATTATCACCAACAAAGGCACGAAAAGGTTCCATAGAAACGTTGATCGAGGCATCCATGATCCACAAAGTTCCGGCAGCAATCCATAAAGTCGGAGAGTTGGGCATAATGAATAAAGCCACAGAGGATAGAATCGCACCAATTAAAAAATAGGGACGGCGTCTGCCTAATTTGGTCCATGTTCTGTCGCTAAAATATCCAATTACAGGTTGAATGATCAGACCGGAAACAGGAGCGGCAATCCATAAGATTGGAATTTCGTCAATTTTAGCACCAAGGGTTTCAAAAATTCTAGAAGTATTTGCGTTTTGCAGTGCAAAACCAAACTGTATTCCTAAGAAACCGAAACTCATGTTCCAAATTTCCCAGAAACTTAATTTACGCTTTTCCATTATCGTAATTAAAAAATTAATTATACGATAAGCGCTTTGCTTATCAAAACTTACTTATTTTTTCGAAGTAAAAGTAAAAGCTTTGAGCGGAGGTAAAAGTATTAATTATTTTTAGATATATGCTAATAAAAAAGTCATAAATATTTTTTATGACTTTGGAAAGGGTTGATTTTAAGAAATTTAGTCCGTAGATTCTCTTTTTATAAGATGGGTTTCGATGACTTCTGTGGTGTAGTTTTCATCTTCTTCTTCGTCATCATCATGTTCGGCTTCCAGTCTTTCTATAAGCATTTTAGCAGCTTTGTTTCCCATTTTTTCACCACTTTGACTTACGGTCGTAATACTTGGAGTTGAATATTTGGAGATAATTCCATCGGTAAAAGCAATTACGGCAAGATCTTCGGGAACTTTAAGTCCCATTTTATGAGCTGTTTTGATAATTGTTACGGCAAAAAGTTCATTTACAGCAAAAACAGCATCAAAAGCTCTGTCGTGCAGAAGTTGACTAATGGTGATTTCGCAAGTATCTACATCTTCAATTTTAATGATTAAGTCTTCATTAAAAGGCAATCCGTTGTCTAATAATGCTTTTTCGTAGCCATCCGTTCTTAATTTCCCAACGCTCACATAGTCGACAGTAGTAACCAAGGCTATTTTTTTACGACCGTTGTCAATGAGACTTTGTACTGCTTCGTATGCGGCAGCCTTGTCGTCAATGATTACTTTGTCGCATAAAATGTCGTTGGTAACGCGGTCAAACATTACAACGGGCATACCTTGATTGATGACTTCGGTAATGTGGTGAAAGTCGCCTTTAAACTGAGTTTCTTTAGAGAGTGACATGATAAAGCCGTCGATACTTCCGTTCGCAAGCATTTCCATGTTTAAGACCTCTTTATCAAATGAATCATCCGATAAACAGATGACCACACTATACCCATTTTCGTTGGCTACCTGCTCAATTCCATTGATCACGGTAGAGAAAAAATAATGTACAATTTCCGGAATGATAATACCAATACTTTTGGTTTTCCGATTTTTTAAACTAAGGGCAATATTGTTGGGTTTATAGTTGTAAAACTTGGCAAAAGCCTGGACTTTCGATCGTGTTTCTTCGCCAATTTCAAGGCTGTTTCGCAGTGATTTCGAAACAGTTGAGATGGAGACATCGAGTTCTTTTGCGATTTGTTTCAGGGTTATTTTGCGTTTCATATAGTAATTTGAGAAAAATCTAATTGTTAATAAAGGTATCTAATATTTTTATAATTGATAATTTTTGACCTAAAAGATTACAAAAAATAGAAAGTTTTCAACACTACCACGTTTTCGTAGCGGTCTGAAAATCGTAACTCGTTGAGCATGTTAATTAATTCCTAATTTTGAGATTCGAAGTAAAATTAAAAACTTAACTAACAATCAAAAACTCAAAACTAATTTAAACAAAAAGTATGAAAACAATTTATAAAAAGTTGTTATTTTTATTCCTTTTACTACCTTTTAGTGTGTTGGCTCAGAACACATTAAATGGCGTTGTAAAGGATCTGGCTACAGGACAGCCGATTCCGGGAGTAAACGTAAATGTACAAGGTGCTCCGGGCGGAGCAGCAACAGATTTTGATGGTAAATTTCAGCTGTCTAATGTAAAAAACGGCGACAAAATTCTGGTTTCATTTATTGGATATAAGACGTCAACGATAGCCTTTAACGGACAAAAAACATTAACAGTTTCTCTTGAAGAAGATACCAATCAACTTAAGGAAGTTGTGGTACAAGTAGGTTACGGAACTGTTAAGAAAAAGGATGCGACGGGTTCTGTATCACAAATCTCTTCTAAAGAATTTAACAAAGGAATCAACGTAACTCCGGAAAGTCTGATTAGCGGTCGTATCTCGGGTGTAAATGTTACCGGAGGAGGAGCACCAGGCGCAAAAGCGGATATCCGTATTCGTGGAGGATCTTCTTTAAGTGCTTCTAACGAGCCATTAATTGTATTAGACGGATTGCCTTTAAGTAATGCTGTTCCAAGTGGTTCTACAAGTATTTTATCTACTATAGATCCTAATGATATTGAGTCTTTTACCGTTTTAAAAGATGCTTCTGCAGCTGCGATCTACGGATCAAGAGCAGCAAATGGTGTAATCGTAATCACCACTAAAAAAGGATCAAAAGGGAAGGTGAAAGTTAATTTCAGTTCTCAGGTTGGTGTCAATACTGTAGCCAATACAGTAGATGTAATGAATGCAGACCAGTACCGTGAATTGGTAATGACAAAAGGTTCTGTGCAGCAACAAGCTTTATTAGGTACTGCCAATACAGACTGGCAGAAAGAAATTTTTCATACAGCTTTAACAACAAACAACAATATCTCTGTAAGTGGTGCTTTATTTAATAAATTACCGGTACGTTTGTCTGTTGGAAATGTTGATAATCCAGGAATCCTAAGAAACACTTCTTTTGAAAGAACTACGACATCGATATCGTTAAATCCGGTTTTGTTCGATAATCACTTGAAAATTGATATTAGCGGAAATGTATCATTCGGTAAAAATCAATTTCAGGATGAAGGTGGAGTAATTGGTAGCGCGATCGGATTTGATCCAACACAATCTGTTTATGAAGCAGGCTCTCGTTACGGAGGTTACTTCGAATGGTTAGATGCTGATGGAAACTTACCTTTATTACCGGCAAGAAATCCTGTAGCAAGATTGAATCAGGATAATAGAAGAGCAACTTCAACAAGAAAATGGGGTAACATCAGATTAGATTATAAATTCCATTTCTTTGAAGATTTAAGAGCTGTGGTAGAAGCAGGTATTGATAAATTTGACAGCAGTGGATATACGGAGGTAAGTACTCAAAGTGTCTTGGGATATCAACCAAAACCTTTTACTGATCCGGCTTATGTGAATTTAGGAAACTATAGTCACTACACAGATGCACTTCAGAACAAAAACTTAAATGCTTATTTTAATTATACTAAAGATTTAGGGAAAATTAAAATTGATGCGACAGCAGGTTACAATTACCAATTGTTCCAAAAAGAAAAGTATTCTTCAGGAGAAGTTAGACAACCAAATCCTAATTCGGATGTTGCTACTGACCCGGATGTTAACTTACAGTCTTACTTTGGACGTTTGAATTTAGGCTATGACAGTAGATATTTACTAACGTTAAACTACAGAAGAGACGGAACTTCCCGTTTTTCTGAAGACAACAGATGGGGTAATTTTGGTGGAGCTGCTTTTGCATGGAATGTATCTGAAGAAGCTTTCTTAAAAGACAATGCAACTCTTTCTACTTTAAAATTAAGAGTTGGATATGGTACTACAGGTCAGCAAGATATCTCAGCGCAATATGATTATTTACGCAGGGTAACACTTGGAACAATTAACTCACAATATATTTTTGGTAATACGATTTATGCGACGGCAAGACCGGAAGGATATAACGAAAATATAAAATGGGAAGAATTAGCAGAGGCTAACGTTGGTGTTGATTATGGATTCTTAAACAACAGAATTACGGGAACGATCAACTATTTTGACAAAAAATCAAGTGATTTATTAGCAGAAATTGCAGTTCCTGATGGTGCAAACTTAAGAAACCAAGGATTCTTTAACATTGGTAGCGTAAGAACAAAAGGGGTTGAGTTTAGCATTGAGTCTGATATCATTAAGAATGATAATTTAACTTGGAATGTAGCTTTTAATACGACTTATATTGATCAGAAAATTTCTGATTTAGGAATTACAGTTCCTGGTTTTCAAGGGTATCTAATTGGAGACAATATAGCAGGTGGAAACGGAAATAAAATTTTAATTAATTCAGTAGGGTCTTCACCAAATTCATTCTTTCTATACCAACAATTGTACGACAGCAACAAAAGACCAATTGCAGGAGCTTATGCTGACAGAAACGGAGATGGGAAAATTGATGTAAATGACCGCTACAGAGCTGGTAAAGCAGCTCCGGATTATACTTTTGGTTTGTTCTCTACTTTAAACTACAAAAAGTTTGATTTTACAATGAACTGGAGAGCAAGTTTAGGAAACCATATTTTTGATAACGTAAATTCTAATTTAGGTTATTCTGATGCCGGATTAAGAAGACAGAGTGATTTGTCTAACGTTAGTTCTGATTACTATAACACTGGTTTTACTTTTGAAGATAACGGAACATCACGTTACCTGTCTGATTATTACCTGAAAGATGCTTCTTTTATCAAATTGGATAACGTTACAGTTGGGTATACTTTTGATAAAACAATAATCAAAGCAGCTTCTTTAAGATTTACAGCGGGAGTACAAAATGTTTTCATTCTTACGAAATACAACGGTTTAGATCCTGAGAAATTCAATGGAATTGATAATAATGTTTACCCGAGAGCAAGAACTTTCTTATTTGGAGTAAATGCCAATTTCTAATAGCAGATTGAAAATCAAAAATTTAAAAACAAACAAAATGAAAATATCATTTAAATATATATCTTATTTTTTCCTATTCGTTTTAGGAATAAGTATGACACTTACCTCGTGTACGGACGACTTAAACGTGACGCCAAAGGATGATGATGAATTTCTATCGGAGACCTTTTTTCAAGATCCCAAATCATACAAAGAAGTATTGGCTAAATTATACGCGGGTTTGTACGTTGGAGGAAATGATGGTGATGGTGATGCAGCGATACCTGGGAAAAACCCTGATATTGCAGGGCTTGGTGGTGATTTTAGTAGTTACTTACGTTTACTTTTTGTAACACAAGAGTTTCCTACAGATGAGGCAATTATTGCTTGGGCAGATGGTACTTTGCCAACACTGAATTCTCAAACCTGGTCTCCGGCCAATGAATTCTTGGAAGGAACATTCTCAAGAGCTTTTTATCATATTAGTGTTGCTAATGAGTTTCTAAGACAAACTACAGATGATAAATTAACAGCAAGAGGTGTTGATGCAAATTTAAAAGCAGATATCGCTAAATTTAGAGCTGAGGCCCGTTTCTTAAGAGCTTTTTCTTATTACAATTTAATGGATTTGTTCGGAAATGTGCCAATTACTACAGAAAACGATCCTGTTGGTTTCTTTTATCCGGTACAAAAATCAAGAGCAGAAGTTTTTGCTTTTGTAGAGTCTGAATTAAAAGACTTAGATAATAGCTTAGTAGCTTCAAAACAAAATGAATATGGAAGAGTAGATAAAACTGCAGCTAAATTTTTATTGGCACAGATTTATTTGAATTCTAAAGTATATACAGGTGTAGACAGAAATAGTGAAGCAGCGACATTATGTAGTGAGGTTATTAATTCAGCATATACTTTTGCAGATGTTCCTTATCGTTACTTATTCTCTGCAGATAATAATACAAATGGTGCTCAAGCTGAATTTATCTTCCCAATTATTGGTGATGGTAATGCGATTAGAGCGACTGGTGGAGGAATGAGTTTCATTATGCACGCTTCTATCGGAGGTAGTATGAACGCTGCTTCCAGAGGAATGGACGGTGGATGGCAGGGAATCAGAACTCGTAGAGAGTTTGTAAATCTTTTCCCGGACGAAACTGCAACGGGAGACAACAGAGGTACATTTTATACAGATGGTCAATCAAAAGACATTGCTAATGTTGGAACTTTTACGGATGGTTATGCGGTAACCAAATACATCAATAAAAAAGCAGACGGTTCTGCAGCACAAAGAAATGATATCCCGGATATTGATTTTCCAATGTTCAGATTAACAGATGCTTATTTAATGTATGCGGAAGCAACTCTTAGAGGAGCTAGTACCGGAAATATTACTACTGCTTTAGGTTATATCAACAAAATAAGAACAAGAGCAAATGCTCAGACAATTTCTGCTCAGAACTTAACCCTTGATTTTATTTTGGATGAAAGAGGAAGAGAATTGTTCTGGGAATGTCACAGAAGAACTGATTTGATTCGTTTTGGAAAATTTAGCGGCGGATCTAAAACCTGGCAATGGAAAGGTGGTTCTATGAGTGGACAATCTACCGAATCGTACAGAGACTTAATGCCGATTCCTGCAAGAAATATTCAGGCAAATCCAACATTGAAGCAAAATCCAGGATACTAACATCTTATAAAATTTTAAAATGAAAAATATATATAAAATTTTAATCGCATTTATTGGTGTATTAGCAGTGTCATGTAATGCTGATGCTGTTGACGAAAGAGAAGTTCTTTATACTGTTACGGCACCGGAAATTACCGCGCCGGCAACAGGACAGGATTTTGCCCTGGATGTTGATAAAGCATCTGCGGAAGCTGCTAAATTTACATGGTCAGCGGCAGAATATTCTACTGCGGTAGCAGTAAAATATACTTTGTTAATAGACAAAAAAGGGGGTGATTTTAAAGGAGCTAAAATACTTGCCTCTACCATTAATGGTATTAAGGAGGCTTCAGTACTGGTTAAGGATTTAAATCAGGCTGCAATTGACTTAGGTGGAAAACCTGAGGTTACTGCAATGTATGATGTGAAAATTGCATCAAATGTGGCTGGTGGATTTGTTCAGGTGTCTAAAGGTTTAATTACAATTAGTGTAACTCCTTACGTTGGAAAAGTAGACTATAAATTTACCGATTGGTATTTAGTAGGGGATGCCACGGTATCAGGTTGGGATAACAATAAAGGAAATCAGATTTTATTCAGAAATCCTAAAAATGCTGATGAATATAAATTCACAGGATTTTTTAAAGCAGGTTATTTCAAAACAATTAAAAACTTAGGAAACTGGGCACCAATGTACGGTGGAGCTAATGGTACTCTTGTGTACAGAGGAACAGATGGTGATGCAGATCCTGCCAGTATTGCAATTGCAGCAGATGGGTATTATACTTTCACTATGAATGTGAAAACTTTAAAATATACCTTGGTTGCTTACGATGCTTCTGCAGCGAAAACATACTCAACAGTTGGTATTATTGGAGACAGTACGCCAAAAGGCTGGGATAACTCAACTCCTATGATAAAATCTTCTTTCAATGATCATATCTGGACTTTAGGCATCACTTCTTTAAATGACGGAGGTCTTAAATTTAGAGCTGAAAATAAATGGGATGTTTCATGGGGAGGATCAACTCCATTCTCAGGAGGAGGTTCAGGTGATAATATACCGGTAGCAAAATCTAAATATGTAATTTATTTCAATGATTTAGACGGAAGCTATTTGATGATTCCTAATCAGGGATAAAACTTTCCCAAATTAAAAAAGGGGCTATCTGCTAGATAGCCCTTTTTTAATCTGACTAACTAACCGAATAACCACAACTATTATGAAAAAAACTTTACTATCAATATTTTTATTGATTGCAGTAACTGCTTTTGCTCAAAATCAAACCGTTACCTACTCAATAAATCCGCAAACCTTTGAGGATACTACACCAATTACCATTACGATTAACGGAACCAGTATCAACGAAGGAACCTGGTCGGTAACCGGAAATGCGCTATATCTTTGGTCATGGTCTTATGATGTAAACGATACCAGTCAAATGGATTCTCCGTCTAACGGATCCTGGACCGCATCAAACGAAGCGAGTAAGTTTACCTATAATCCCGGAGCAGATACATATACAAAAACATTTACACCATCTGTATATTTTGGCAGAAACGGAATCGGCAGAATAGGATTTCTAGTTAAAGCAAAAGACGGAAGCGGTAACAAACAATCGCAGGATATTGTGGTCGAAGTTGGCTCTTTTCAGGCCAATCTAACCGCACCAACTGAAAACAGCACGACCATTATTACCTCAGGAGCTAATTTTAATATTACAGCCACAAACACAAACGGTGCCGCAAGTTATACCTTAAAAGCAAACGGAGCAATTATTAATACAAATGCAAGTACTGCAAATTACTCGTATTCTCATGTTGGTATTACACACAATCAGAGTTATGAATTAAGTATTACTCAAGGAACGACTACAATTGTAAAAAAGTTTTCAGCAGTGGTAAATCCTAATACAGTCTCGCAGGCAATGCCGGCAGGCTTGATTGATGGAATTAATTATAATACGGCTGATGCTACTAAAGCAACCTTGGTTTTGGATGCTCCTTTAAAAGACTTTGTTTACGTTGCCGGAAGTTTTAATAACTGGCAGCCAACAGCAGCTTATGCCATGAAAAAAGACCCAACTTCGGGTAAATTCTGGCTAGAGTTAACAGGTTTGGTATCGGGAGTAAATAACACCTATCAATACTGGGTGGTAGATGCAACACCACTGGCCAATTCGCCTTCATTGGTAAAAACAGCAGACCCTTATTCTACTTTAGTATTGTCTCCTTTTGATGATCCTTACATTCCTGCTGCTTCTTATCCAAATATGCCGGTTTATCCTGCCGGACAACAATTTGAAGTCACCGTACTTAAAACGGGACAAACGGCTTATCCTTGGCAGGTGACCAATTTTGCAAAACCTGAAAAAGAGAAGTTGGTTGTTTATGAAGTTTTGGTTCGTGATTTTGATGCTAACAAAAGTTATCAGAATTTAATAGATAAAATAGATTATTTTAAAAATCTTAAAATAAACGCCATCGAATTGATGCCTGTAATGGAATTTGAAGGCAATGAGAGTTGGGGTTATAATACCTCTTTTCATATGGCTTTAGATAAATTCTATGGCACTTCGGATAAATTAAAAGAGCTTATAGATCTCTGTCATCAAAACGGAATTGCGGTTATTCTGGATGTCGCTTTAAACCATGCATTCGGCAGAAATCCAATGGTAAGAATGTGGATGAACGATCCGGATGGAGATGGTTTTGGATCTCCTACTACCGAGAATCCTTATTTTAATACCGTTGCCAGACACAGTTACAATGTAGGAGAGGATTTTAACCATCAGTCGTTAAAAACGCAATATTATGTGGATCGTGTGATCAAACAATGGATTGAAGAATACAAAATTGACGGCTTCCGTTGGGATTTAACCAAAGGATTTACACAAGCCTGTACTGCTTCAGATGAATCTTGTACCAATGCGTTCCAGCAGGATCGGGTTGATGTATTGAAAAAATACGCTGATTATTCGTGGAGTCTTGACCCAACACATTATACCATTTTTGAACATTTGGGAACAGATGCTGAGGAAAAAGAGTGGGCGAACTACAGAATTGCCGAAACACCAAGTAAAGGAATTATGATGTGGGGTAAAATGACAGATCCATACAACGAACTGTCTATGGGATATACCAGTAATATATCGAGAATGACAAGTGCAAGTCGCGGTTTTCAGGCAAATCGCCTGATGGGATACGCAGAAAGTCACGATGAAGAACGTTTGATGTATAAAAATATCCAATACGGGAATTCAAGTGGAACTTATAATGTAAAAACATTGAATACCGCTTTGTCAAGAATGTCAGCTATTGGAGCAGTTTCTTTATTAGTTCCGGGGCCAAAAATGATTTGGCATTTTGGAGAACTAGGCTGGGACGAATCAATTTTTACGTGTAACAACGGTACTGTAAATGATTCCTCACCAACTATACCGGGAGATTGTAAATTAGATACGAAACCGCAACCTCAGTGGGTAGAGAACTGGTTGGGGAATTCAAACAGAGATAAAATTTACAACGATTGGGCAAAGATGATTACGCTTAAAACAACGGAGCTTGTTTTTCTGGGAACACCTACAATTGCAGGTGGAAACTCGTTAAGTGTAAATATAAAAATCACCAATAGCAGTTTGGCTTCAACACAATTAAAAGATATTTTAATTATTGCCAATTTTGACGTTACCACACAAAACGTTGCAACCGGTTTTCAATATACAGGAACCTGGTACAACTTAATGGATAATACAACGATTAATGTTACGGATGCCGCTGCTCCGATCAGTTTACCGGCAGGAGAATACCGAATTTACGGTAATAAACAAGCAAGTTTGGCAATCGAAGATTTTGAAAAAGGAAACACGATAAGTCTGTACCCAAATCCGGTTTCAGATTATTTTACTTTAAATGTAACCACAACTAAAGTTCAGATCTACTCGATTTCCGGCCAGTTGGTGAAAAGTTTTGCTACCAATGGAAAATCAGATTTTCAATTTACAGTAAGTGATCTGAAAACAGGATTGTATTTGGTTAAAGCGAGTGATGAGAATAACAAAGTGCAAGTGATGAAATTCATCAAAAAATAATGATTTGTTAGTTTTAGTATGGTAAAAGGGCTGTCTGATAAGAGACAGCCTTTTTCGTTTTCATTTACCGGCAGACTGTATTTTTTTAACACATAGAGCTATATTTAACAAAGCCTGAAAGATGTTTTTGCTTAAAAAGATTCTGTATAAAAAATACGATTTTTTTTGAAGCGTTTTTAAATTGTCAATTCTAAATCCCTATGTGTTAAATCATATTCCTCCGAATTACACCCAACGGAGTATAATTTATTACTTTTTGCTATACTCTCCAATTACAGAAAAATAGCCAAAAGTACCCAGACCTAAGACAATCAATGGCGTAAGGATAAAAAGGATAATAACGCCAAAAACTAGATCATCCTGTTTGTCCGAAAGTAGTTTTGGTAAACCAAATTCAAAGACGCAGAAATAGGCCGCCGCCGCCGCGAGGATAACCCATAAAACACCCAAAATTTGTTTAATCGCATTCATGTTTTAAAATTTTAAAGGTGAGTGGTTTGGTTTTTAGTATCGATATAAATCATTCCAATTACAAAACATACCGAAGCAATGATGATCGGATACCATAATCCGTCAAGATAAAAGTCAGGTTTTCCGGCTTCTTTGGCATGTGTTACAAAATAGGTTGAAATAGCAGGAAGTAAACCTCCAAAAATTCCATTCCCTACATGATACGGCAGAGACATCGAGGTGTATCTGATTTTAGTTGGAAACATTTCTACTAAAAATGCGGCAATCGGCCCGTACACCATGGTAACAAATAACACCTGAATAAAGACCAGAAAAACTAAAGTCCATTTATCACTTGGGTTTATTGTAATTGAAATATTTTTTTGCGCTTCTTTTTTTGTCACATACGTTTTTTTCTCGACCGCGGATGTGCCATCAGTATAATTTTTTGTCGTTGTAGTTACAGAACTTCCGTTATTTGAATTCTCGACCGTTTGTGTCGTTTTTGCTGTGATTTCCGTTTTGTGTTCTACATCAGTTGTGGTGTACATTGTTCTGTAAATAGGTCTGTAGAACAAAATTGCCAGAAGCATACCCGACATCATGATATATTTACGTCCTATTTTGTCGCTCAGCCATCCAAAGAAGATGAAAAAAGGAGTTCCCAGTAATAGTGCAATTCCCAACAAACTATCAACTTGCGAAGAATTAATATTCATCACTGTTTTCATAAAGCTCATCGCATAAAACTGCCCCGTATACCAAACAACACCTTGTCCCATTGTAGCGCCAAATAAGGCCAACAAAACAAATTTTAAGTTATAGCGGTTTCCGAAACTTTCTTTAAGCGGATTTTTGCTGGTAGTACCTTCTTTTTTTGCTTTTGCGAAAACCGGAGATTCATCCATATTTTTTCGTATCAAATAAGAGACACCAACCATAACAATAGAAATCCAGAACGGCACACGCCATCCCCAAGAATCAAAAGCAGCTGCCGAAAGCGTATTTTTAGTCACCAAAATCACCATTAAAGAGATAAACAACCCCACAGTAGCAGTGGTTTGAATCCAGGAGGTCCAATATCCCTTCTGTCCTTCAGGAGCATGTTCAGCGACATAAGTAGCAGCTCCGCCATATTCACCACCAAGAGCAAGTCCTTGCAGTAAACGAAGAATCAGCACCAATACAGGAGCTAAAAAACCAATTGTTTCATAACTCGGAATACATCCAATTAAGAAAGTGGAACCACCCATTAATAATAAAGTAGCCATAAAAGTATATTTACGACCAATGATGTCGCCAAGTCTTCCAAAAAATAAAGCACCAAACGGGCGCACCACAAATCCGGCTGCAAAAGTGGCCAAAGTCGATAAAAAAGCAGCAGTCGGATTATCACCCGGAAAAAATTTGGTCGATAAGACAACGGCCAAACTTCCGAAAATATAGAAATCGTACCATTCTATCATGGTTCCCATGGATGAGGCGGAAATTACTTTCCAAATTCCTTTTGCAGAAGTCTTACTCATTAATTAAAAACGTGATTTTGACACTAAATAAAACATTATGTAAATTTTTTACGAATATAAAGGATAATTTTTTATTTATTCGCTACTTTTTTTGTGAAATATTAATTTATATTATTAGCAACGGTTTTTTCGGATTTGCTGTAAGGAAAGTACTTTAGGTCTTTGAAAAGTCGCAATCATTCTTTTTTATTTATTGTAATTTTTTACTGCTATTTCGTTGCGAAAAGCAATTAGCAAGAGTAGTGCGTTAAAATTTAAATTGGAGTGTTTTGGTATTAACGAATGGTAAAGAGGAGTTAATTTACGGATTTGAAAAATAAGATCAATTTATGTTCTGTGTTTTTTAATCGTTTGCCACGAATTACACTAATTGTCGCGAATTATTTTTTTTGCCACAGATTAAAGAGATTCGCACGGATTGTTTAATCATTTTAATCTTTTAATCTGTGGCTTTCTTTTTAATCGTTTGCCATGAATTACACCAATTGCCGCGAATTAATTTGTGTAATTGGTGCAATTCGTGTCTATTTTTTCTGCGTCACAAATTATTAATCATTTTAATCCTTTAAATCTGTGGCAGAATAAATAAAAGAACCTTAAATTTTATAGATTAAAAAGGATTTGTAGAAGTAAGGATTTCTTTTTTCGAAAATAACAAAGGTGTAAAGGTCAAAAAAAGCAGAAAAAAACTTGGCGACTCTGCGACTTTGTGAGAGAGATTCTCGGACTCAGAAGAAGGATTCTAGTAAGAATCCATAACTTTTGGACTTGGTCCATAATAAGGATAAAGTATAAAAACAAAAAACCCGAATATTGCTATTCGGGTTTTGGTGGTGCCTCCAGGGATCGAACCAGGGACACATGGATTTTCAGTCCATTGCTCTACCATCTGAGCTAAGGCACCATGCTTATTGCGGGTGCAAATATAGGAGGATTTTTGGTTTATCCAAAACATTTTACACGATTGTTTTAAAAAATTAAATCTAAGGTTTTAAAGTTTGAAATTTTGAAGCAGTTTTTCAGGAATCAGCTTCAAAAGATGAAAGGTTTTCTAGAAAACTAGTGTGCTCATTTTGAGTAAACTCCTGAATTTTCTTAGTTGGGACTGATGAGATTAGGGAGTAAAAATAATAAACTGGTTTAATTTGAGGTTTATTTTGGTCTTACTTTATATTGTAAGAAAATGCGCTTAGTGCTTTAACAAAGAGCTGTTGATTTTTGTAGAATGTCATGTGAGTTTTGGGGAGCAAAATAAAGTTTCACGCAGATTTAGCAGATTTCGGCAGAAGCAATGCTAAAAAAATCTGCTAGAATCTGCTAAATCTGCGTGAAAAAATACCTCAAAAACCAAACCTGACAGGTTTTTGAAACCTGTTAGGTTTAATTTAAAAATAAGAAAGACAATTTCTACATCCGTTCCGCTTCTTCGAGATTGGAATTTGGAATTTCAAAATTTGGGATTTAATAAACATCAGATCTGGGATCAAGAATAAGTTGGGGGCAAAATAAAGTTTCACGTAGATTTAGCAGATTTCAGCAGAAGCAATGCTAAAAAAATCTGCTAGAATCTGCAAAATCTGCGTGAAAAAATACCTCAAAAACCAAACCTAACAGGTTTCAAAAACCTGTTAGGTTTAATTTAAAAACAAGAAAGACAATTTCTGCACCCGTTCCGTTTCTTCGAGATTGGAATTTGGAATTTCAAAATTTGGAATTTAATAAACATGAGATCTGGGATCAAGAATAAGTTGGGGGCAAAATAAAGTTTCACGCAGATTTAGCAGATTTCGGCAGAAGCAATGCTAAAAAAATCTGCTAGAATCTGCAAAATCTGCGTGAAAAAATACCTCAAAAATTAAAGCTAACAGGTTTCAAAAACCTGTTAGCTTTAATTTAAAAACAAGAAAGACAATTTCTGCATCCGTTTCGCTTCTTCGAGATTGGAATTTGGAATTTCAAAATTTGGAATTTCAAAATCATGAGATCTGGGATCAAGAATAAGTAGTTTTTATTTTTTAGAAAAGGTATAAAAACAAAAAACCCGAATATTGCTATTCGGGTTTTGGTGGTGCCTCCAGGGATCGAACCAGGGACACATGGATTTTCAGTCCATTGCTCTACCATCTGAGCTAAGGCACCGTGCTGATTGCGGGTGCAAAGATAGAACCATTTTTGGTTTATCCAAAACATTTGTTTAAAAAAATCAATTCGTATCTTCGCACAGGTAAAAAAACAAATATGGTTTTAACAGTTGACGTTGGAAATACTAGAATTAAAGCGGCTGTCTTTGAGGGAGGTAGTATTTTGGAGAGCTTCGTTTTTGAGAAAAGTGAGTTCGAGAATAAAATTGAAAATATTTTAAAAAAATTTCAAAATTGCACCGATTTGGTCGTTGCGTCGGTCGGAAATATCGAAAAACAAGCTTTTTTGACTTTCGAAAAGCAGCTTACAATTCATTTTTTGACGCATGAAGATGTTTTTCCTTTCATAAACAAATATGCAACTCCAAAAACGTTAGGAATAGATCGGATGGTTTTGGCAGCGGGAGCCACTTTGCAGTTTCCAAAACAAAATAGATTGGTGATAGATGCAGGAACTTGTATTACTTATGACTTTATAGACGAAAAGGATCAGTATTTAGGCGGTGCAATCTCTCCCGGACTCAGATTGCGTTATGAAGCGCTGCATAATTTTACGGCCAAATTGCCTTTACTAACTTTAGAAGTACCGGAACACTATATAGGTGATTCTACAAAAGAGGCCATTCATTCTGGTGTTGTCAACGGTTTTGTCTATGAGGTTGATGGTTTTATCGAGGAGTATCGGGCAAATTTTTCAAATTTTATAATAATTTTAACGGGTGGCGATGCAGATTTTTTGGCTAAACGATTAAAAAATACCATATTTGCCAATTCAAATTTCCTTTTAGAAAGTTTGAACCAAACATTTCAATATAAAATCGACAATGATTAAAAAAATTATAATAAGTACTTGTTTACTTATATCGTTCGTTTCATTTGCACAGCAAGGTACTTCATCGCCTTATTCTTTTTACGGAATTGGTGATGCAAGATTCAAAGGAACTCTTGAATACAGGTCTATGGGGGGAGTTGCAGTAGAGCAGGATTCGATACATTTGAATATTGAAAATCCCGCAAGTTATGCCAGTTTGGGGCAAACCACGTTTAGTGTTGGAGGTACTTTTGGAACAACTAAAATAAAAACGGATAAAGAGACTTCAAAAGCACAAAGATCAACTTTTGATTATTTGGCTTTAGGTATTCCGATGGGTAAGTTTGGTGCTGCTATTGGTTTGGTTCCTTTAACTTCCGTTGGGTATAGAATTTCAAATGACAAAACTACTATTCCGGATGCAATAAGCAGTCAGTTAGAAGGAAAGGGTGGAGTTAATAAAGTGTTTTTTGGACTTGGTTACAAAATTACACCTAAATGGAATATTGGTGCTGATGTACAATATAATTTTGGTAAAATCACGACTGCAAGCGTAGAGATGAAAACTGATGTTCAAAATGCTACCAGAGAAACAAATACTTCTGAGTTATCAGGGGTGAACTTTAATATTGGTACAATGTATCAGACGAAGATTGATAAAAAATTGAACTTGTATACGAGTTTGAGTTATACCTTCTCGGGTAATTTAAATTCAGACAATGGCAGAATTACTGAAGTTGACGGAGATCCGAACACGTTTACCTATCCTGAAAATTCGGTTAAGTTAAAGATTCCTGGTAAATTTACATTTGGTGCAGGTATTGGAGAAGCGAGAAAATGGTTAGTAGGTACTACAATGGCTTTTCAAGGTGATGCAGGTTCACTTGCTAATTATTACAATACAGCTAGTAATGTACGTTACGAAAAATCTTCAAAATATGCTGTTGGGGGTTATTACATTCCTAACTATACTTCTTTTTCAAGTTACTTAAGCAGAGTTACCTATAGAGCAGGTCTTAAATATGAAAAAGTAGGTTTGATTATCAATAATGAATCAATTAATGATGTTGGTATGACATTGGGTGCCGGTTTTCCAATTACAGGGACTTTTTCAAATGTAAATTTTGGAATTGAATTTGGTAAAAAGGGAACTACTTCATCAGGTTTAGTTAAAGAAAATTACATGAATTTTAGCATGAGTTTCTCTTTTAACGATAGATGGTTTGTGAAAAGCAGATTCAACTAAACATAACTTTATGTTTTTTTAAGCTCAGTACAATTTACTACATTTGGCAAATGAATTTACCAAAGAAATATATACTAACAATTGTCACAGTTCTTGCTGTGACAATGTTTTTTGGATGCGAAAGTAATTTTAAAGAAGTTCAGAAAAGTAACTTTTCAGAGTTTGTTCCCGGCAGTGATGCCGATACCGTAAATATAAAATATACGGATTCAGGACGTATAACCGGAGTTTTGGTTAGTTCTAAAATGTTGGATTATTCGAATCTCGATTTTCCATTTACAGAGTTTCCAAAGGGAATTGATGTTACTTTATATGATAAGAATCTAAAGCGTACCTTTATAAGATCAAATTACGCTATTTCCTATAAGCCAACCGGAATTATTGATTTACAGGGAAAAGTAAAAATCACATCAGAAACCGGTCAGATGCTGGAGACGGAGCAGTTGTATTTTGATCAGAAGAACGAATGGTTTTATACCGAAAGAAAATTTAAGCTTACAGATGCAAAAGGGGTTTCTTACGGACAGGGGATTGATTTTAGTAAGGATTTTAAAGTGATAAATTCACAACGAATAACAGGCGAATTAGAAGCCGAAGAATAAATTATATTATGGGTTATTTAAAATACACACAATACGTTTACATATTATTTGCAGTTTTCTTTATTTATGATGGCGTTGTAAAGCTAAACGAAGGAATTGAAGGCTCGACGATGAGTTTTATAATTGCCGGTTTAGCTGTTTTTATGTTTTTCTTCAGGAGAAAATTTGCCAGGAAATTTGACGATCGTAACAAAAAACAATAAAAAATGGAGATTGGTATTATAATACTATGTTTAATACTGTCAGCCTTTTTTTCAGGAATGGAAATTGCTTTTATTTCCTCGAATAAAATTTATCTTGAAATAGAAAAAAAACAGGATAATTTTCTCTCTCAAATTCTTACCAAACTTACCGGTAATCCCTCTAAATTTATTGCTGCAATGCTCATTGGTAACAATGTGGCGCTGGTGGTTTATGGTTTTTTTATGGGTGATCTGATCTTGATGCAGCTAACTCAATTGGGCTATCGGTTCTCGGAGGTTGCTGGTTTATTGATTCAGACCGTAATTTCTACTTTTATAGTTTTGATTACAGCTGAGTTTCTTCCTAAGGTTTTCTTTCAGATTTATGCCAATTCCTTAATTAAATTTTTTGCAATTCCGGCCTATCTGTTTTATAGACTATTTTACTATATTTCGACTTTCTTTATCTGGGTTTCAGATTTTGTTTTAAAGAAATTTTTTAAAACAGAAGGAGATCAGGTGCAGCTGTATTTTAGTAAAGTAGAGCTCGGAAATTATATTAACGAACAAATGAGTTCTGTTGAGGATAATGAAGAAGTCGATTCAGAAATTCAGATTTTTCAAAATGCTTTAGAATTTTCGGGTGTAAAAGCGCGCGATATTATGACACCACGTACAGAAATTGTTGCGGTGGATTTATTTGACAGTGTTGAAGAGCTTAAAGAAGTTTTTATAGAAACCGGCTATTCTAAAATTGTAGTGAGTCAAAACTCATTAGATGATATCGTGGGTTATGTGCATTCTTTTGATCTGTTTAAGAAGCCAAAAACAATCAAATCTGTTTTGATGACAGTGGAGTTTGTTCCGGAAACTATTTCGATAAAAGACGCGTTAAATCTGTTGATCAAAAAAAGAAAGAATGTCGCCGTTGTTTTAGATGAACATGGAGGAACAGCAGGGATAATTACCATAGAAGATATTGTAGAAGAGCTTTTCGGTGAGATCGAAGACGAGCATGATCTGGATGAGGAATTGATAGAGCAGGAGCTGGGTCAGGGTAAGTATTTGTTTTCGACTCGTTTAGATGTGGAGTATTTGAATGAAGCCTATAAATTGGGTATTCCCGAAGAGGATTCATACGGTACTTTAGGAGGTTTTATAGTAAATTCAACAAAAGAAATTCCTCAAAAAGGAGAAGAAATAGTGATTGATAACTATCATTTCGTGATAGAAGAGGCAACAAATAAGAAAATCGAATTAGTAAAAATGACTATAAAAGAGTGATTTTTTTAGTAATTGAAAAAAAATGTGTAAAATAAAACCCTAGTTGTATTGTTATTAACTAGATAATTGTATTTTCGCAAACTGAATATAAAATTAACGATAATAAAAATGGCAGTTTTAGCAAAAATTAGACAGCGTTCCGCTTTATTAATAGGAGTTATTGCACTTGCATTATTTGCATTTATAATACAAGATCTATTCACCAGAGGGACTTTCGGTCAAAGTTCGAAAGATGTAGGAAGTATCGATGGAAAAGACATTTCATTTGAAGACTTTAGAGTTAAAGTTAGTAATGTTGAAAAAAGTGGTCAGGGAATTTCTTCTACCGAAGCTGCTAACAGAGTTTGGGACCAAGAGGTTTCAATCGCATTATTATCAACTCAGTTTGAAAAATTAGGATTGAGAGTAGGTGAAAAACACTTAATTGAAGTTCTGAAAGCTGATCCGAATATTGGTAAAAACCCAATGTTCTTAAATGCAGCTGGTATGTTTGATATCGTTAAATTCAAAGAGTACTTTAAATCAAATCCTGAAGCAAAACAATATATTGCAGATAAAGAGAAAGATGCTACATTAAATGCAAAATTTCAAATCTACAATACATTAGTAAAATCAGGACTTTACACAACTGCTAGTGAAGGAAAGTTAAAATACGAAATGGAAGCGAACAAAGTAAATTTTGCTTATGTTGCCGGATTGTATTCTTCTATTAAAGATAGTGAAGTGAAAATTTCTGATTCAGAAATTGTGGACTACATGAAGAAAAACGAGAAAAAATTCAAAGCGGATGATACTCGTGAAATTCAATATGTTTTAGTTGAAGATAAAGCTTCAAAAGAAGACGAAGCTGAAATTAAAGCTAAGATTACTGCTTTGTTATCAGGAAGTGTTGTTTACAATGCAAAAACAGGTAAAAACGATACTTTGCCAGGTTTCAGAAATGCAACTAACATTGCTGAATTTGTAAATTCAAATTCTGATGTTCCTTACGATTCTACTTATGTTGCTAAAAATAACTTGCCTGCAGTTGATGCAGATAAATTGTTTTCTTTAGCTCCGGGTCAAATCTACGGACCTTACGTTTTTGGTAAATACTATTGTATTTCTAAATCTCTTGGATTTAAAGCAGGAGTTAATGCAAAAGCAAGCCATATTTTAATTGGATATACTGGTTCTCAAACGCCAAATACAAAAGAGAAAAGAACGAAAGAAGAAGCAAAAGCTAAAGCAGAAGAAATTCTAGCTCAGGTTCAGGCTAATCCGGATAGTTTCATGATGTTGGCTTTTACAAGTTCTGATGATTCATCTGCACAACAAGGTGGTGATTTAGGATATTTTGGTCCAAACCAAATGGTAAAACCTTTCAATGATTTTGTATTCAGTAACGGAATTGGAAAAGTTGGTTTAGTAGAAACTCCTTTTGGATTTCATATTATCAAAATCACAGACAAACAAGACGGAATTCGTTTAGCTACAATAGCTCAAAAAATCGAGCCATCTGAGGTAACTTCTGATAAAGTATTTACTTTGGCAACTAAATTTGAAATGGATGCTGCTAAGAATGATTTTAATGCAACAGCAAAAGAATTAGGATTAAAAGTAGCTCCTCCTGTAACTGCAAAAGCAATGGACGAAGCATTTGGTTCATTAGGAAATCAACGTAACATTATAAGATGGGCATTTGATAAAGAAACAGATAAAAATGATGTTAAGCGTTTTGAAATCGCTAATATTGGTCACGTAATTGCTCAATATAAAAGCGAAAACAAATCAGGTTTGGTATCTGTAGTTGCTGCAAGACCTTATGTAGAGCCAATCTTGAAAAACAAGAAAAAAGCAGAAATGCTAAAAGCTAAAATGACAGGATCTAGTATTGAAGCAGTTGCTAAAAGTGCTGGTGTTGCTGTTCAACAAGCTGCTAATGTAACTATGGATAATCCGGTTTTACCTGGTGGAGTTGGACAAGAGCCAAAAGTTGTTGGTAATGCATTTGCTTTAGCTGCAAATAAAATCTCTGCTCCAATTGAAGGAAATACAGGAGTTTATGTGGTGAAGAATGTTAGTACTGTAAAAGCTCCGGCGATTGCAAGTCATGCTCCTTACATCGAAAAGGTAAAAGCACAAAGCGCATCTGATGCAAGCAGAATTTTACCAGCGTTAAAAAACAATGCTAAAATCGAAGACAACAGATTACAGTTTAACTACTAAGTCTATCAAAATAATTAAAAAAGCCATCTCTGCTAAAATTAGAGATGGCTTTTTTTTTTGCCTATTATTTTCCTTAGTTGTGAGGACAGAATTGCAAGAAATAAGGATTGAAGCTTTGCTAATGCAACTAGTTCCACTTCGAAAAAAAACACATTTTTTAAGTAAGAAATTGCCAAGGGAGCGAAGATTTAGGTATAAACTCGGTGAATCAATTAGGAAGTTGCTGTAAAGAAGGTACTTCTGAATTTAATTTTTCAAAAGTGTTTGTAAATAAAAAGGAAGCAATCTCGCTGTTTGAGATTGCTTCCTTTTGGTATGTTATAATCAAATGATTTTTAAATCGTTGCGTAATACTGTGTCGTTTTACAATATCATTTCCGCATAAGTAAGAATGGTTTCATATCCTTTTGAAGCAAAATACTCTTTTGGGTTTTCTTTTGAAATCACTAATACAAAATCGCCACCCCATGCACCAAGGCTTTTTACGACACCATTAAAATCAGGAAAAGCAATTTCTTTTATGGTTTCCAATTCTAAGATATTACTTAAGTGTGTTTCATGTTTTTCTAAGGCGTAAGCAAATTCGGTTAAGGTTTTTGCCTTTAAGGCCGTCTCCGTAATTTTGTTATTCTCGGTAATGCTGTTGGCTAAATTTTGATTTTTATTATTGTAATAAGCATTTATTGCTGTTTTACTACTTTGTTTTTTATTAAGGTAAACAAAGAATAAATTCTGAGTAAAATCCGGATTAAAAGTTACAGGTTCTACTACAGGTACATTTTGTTCCAGACGATAAATAATCGGAGTATTGTGTTGTGCACAGGCAATATCGTAACCACTACCTCCAAAACTGTTTTTAAGTAGCGTAAAAGCATCTATTTTGGTCCATTGAGCGATATTGTTCAATAAGGTAGAAGAAGTGCCTAATCCCCAGTTTTTTGGAAATGTAAGTTCCGTTGTGACAAGGTAACCCTGAGCTTGATTAATAAAATCAGAATTTAAGAGATAAGCCTCATGCAAAATCGTAATTAAGGTCGTTTTTACAGTCTCAATTTGTGCAGTTGGATTGTTTATAATATCCGAAAAAGAGATACAATCTTCAAGCCAAATCTGATGGTCAAAATCGTAACTTTTCCATTTAATTTCCTTGTTTGTTCCGTCTTCTACGACTAAATTTTGTCCAAATTTTGTTGGCAACGCAAAAGCTTTGGCGCCATCTAGAACCAGATATTCACCCGTAATTAAGAGTTTGCCGTTGCTGTAAAAGGTTGTTTTCATTCTGTTTCTTTTGACTCCGGTGCAATGGTTTTTTTTATATTCCTCAAAAAATTTGAGGAGTAAAAAAGGACAACAAACACGAGAGTAACTTCTGGTTATTTTCGTAAATTTTCTATAAATTCAACCACAGCACTGTGAGAGATTGCATTGGTCTTAAAGTGCGTTTTAATCAAATGGCGCTCTTCTTCGGTGGCTTCAAATTGGTTGATAATATTATTTAGGTGCATTTTCATGTGACCTGCCTGAATTCCGTTTGTCGTTAACGAGCGCAATGCGGCAAAATTTTGTGCCAGACCTGCAACGGCGACTACTTCCATTAGTTCTCTTGCAGAAGGCTTTTGAAGCACCTCTAAACATAATTTTACTAACGGATGCAAGGAGGTTAGTCCGCCAACGGTGCCTAGTGCAAGTGGAATTTCAAGCCAAAAAGTAAATATTCCATTTTCGATTTTGGCATGTGATAAACTCGAATACTGACCATTTCTGGAGGCATAAGCATGAATGCCGGCTTCTACTGCTCTAAAATCATTTCCTGTCGCCAGAATTACCGCATCAACACCATTCATAATACCTTTATTATGGGTTACGGCTCTAAATGGCTCCACTTCTGCAATTTGAACGGCTTGTACAAAACGTTCTGCAAATTCCTGCGGATTTGTAATGTGTTTTTCAGTTAAGTCTTCAACCGGGCAAGAAACCTCGGCTCTGACAACACAGTTTGGGACATAATTAGATAAAATACTCATGACAACCTGAAGAGTTTCATTTTCGGCAAATAAATCAGAATTTTGAGCTTCTTCTTTTAAAGTTGTTGCAAATTGTTCCAGACAAGAATTAATAAAATTGGCCCCCATGCTGTCTTTGGTTTCAAAAGTAGCATGCAGTTGGAAATAATTGTCAAGTAAATTTCTTTTGTCTCTTAGTTGAATATCGAGAATTCCTCCTCCGCGCTGTTGCATGTTTTTGGTAATGCTTTGCGTGTCTGAGAAAAATTTAGGTTTGATTTGATCGAAGAACAACTGTAGTTTTTCAGCATCTCCGTTGAATGTAAAATGAACCTGTCCAATTTTTTCAGTATTCATTACGGTTGCCTTAAATCCACCGCGTGTGGCCCAGAATTTGGCAGCTTTTGAAGCAGCGGCTACCACAGAACTTTCTTCAATAGCCATTGGGATTGTTTTGTACGTCCCGTTGATTAAAAAGTTAGGAGCAACTCCAAGCGGAATATATAAATTAGTGATGGTGTTTTCTATGAATTCATCGTGCAGTTGTTGGAGCTTGTGGTCTGAATTCCAGTAATTTCTTATTATTTTAAGAGCCTCGTCGGGAGTCGAAAAATAGGTGTTTGCAATCCAGTTTATTTTTTCATTTTTGGATAATTTTGAAAATCCGGCAACGGCGTTGTTCATTCTCAGTAGATTAAATAGTAATATTGCGGCAAATATACCAATTTAAGAGGTTTGTTTGCAATCTATAAATGAAAATCCGAAAGTACGCAATCGTTATTTTTTTTAACATTTAACACTTATAATGGGCATTATGTTTATTTTTTTTACTAAAATTGGGCTCTTTTTTATATTTTAAAATAATACGAATGAATACAAGTAGAATTACGGTCATACTATTGTTACTGGTTACGACTGTTTTTGGTCAGCAAAAAGTCACTGTTGAAAATATTTATCATGGCGTTTTTCAGGCCAAAGGAATGGACAAATTACAATCCTTGAAAAACACAAACCAGTATACCGTATTGAATGCTGATGAGGCAAGTGGGAGCATGGAGATCGATTTATATGATTTTGCTACGCTTAAAAAAGTATCCAATTTAATTGACACAAAAAATCACGCAGCGCTAGCTGGTAAAATAGACAGTTACACTTTCGATTCTTCTGAAAAAAAGATTTTGATTGCCTGCAACTCCAGACAGATTTTCCGACACTCCTTTATCGCAGATTATTTTTTGTACGATATTACTTCAAAATCCTTAACAAAGCTTTTCGATTTTCAGGTTCAGGAACCAACGTTCTCTCCTGATGGAACTAAAATTGCCTACGCCAAGGAAAATAATTTATATGTTTACGATGTTACTTCAAAAAAAATAACAGCAGTAACGACAGATGGTAAGAAGAATGCAGTCATTAATGGTATTACGGATTGGGTTTATGAAGAAGAATTTGCTTTTGTAAGAGCATTCGACTGGAGTCAAGACAGCAAAAAACTAGCATACATTCGCTTTGATGAAAGTGCGGTTCCTGAGTTCTCAATGGCAATGTATCATAAAGACCTGTATCCGAAAATTGAAACCTTCAAATATCCGAAAGCAGGAGAGAAGAATTCAGCAGTTTCCTTACATATTTATGATGCTGCCGCAAATGCAACCAAAAAAGTAGATCTTGGAAATTACAATGATTTTTATATTCCAAGGTTAAAATGGACTAATGATAGTAATGTACTCTCTGCACAGGTCTTAAACCGTCATCAGGACAATCTGGATTTGTTATTTGTTGATGGGACAACCGCCGCTGCAAAAGTGGTTTTGAATGAAAAAGACAAAGCATACGTTGATATTACAGATAATTTGACTTTTTTAAAAGACAACAGCTTTATCTGGACAAGCGAAAAAGACGGATTCAATCATATCTATTTATATGACAAAACCGGAAAATTAAAAAATCAGATTACAAAAGGAAACTGGGAAGTAACTTCATACTACGGTTTCGACGAAAAAACAAAAACTATTTTCTACCAATCTACTGAAAATGGTTCTATTAACAGAGCAATTTACCGCATCTCATTAGACGGAAAAAACAAAATTGCGCTGGCTAAAACTACAGGAACAAACGCAGCGACTTTTAGTCCAAATTTCCAATACTTTATCAATACATTCTCTAGTGCTGCTCAGCCAACTACGTATACTTTAAACGAAGCGAAAACGGGTAAAGAAATTCAGGTGATTGAGAACAATAAAGCGCTTTCTGATAAATTGGTAGCTTATAATTTGCCGGTTAAAGAATTCTTTGTTTTAAAAACTGCAAAAGGAATTGAATTAAATACCTGGATATTAAAGCCAAAAGATTTTGATCCTTCCAAAAAATACCCTGTTTTTATGTACCAGTATTCTGGTCCGGGTTCTCAACAAGTAAACAATGATTGGAACAATAAAGATGATTATTGGTTTATATCCCTTACACAACAAGGCTATATTGTAGTTTGTGTTGATGGTAGAGGAACTGGTTTTAAAGGTGCTGATTTCAAAAAAGTAACACAAAAAGAACTAGGAAAATACGAAGTAGAAGATCAGATCGATGCTGCGAAAGTACTGGGAACGTATCCGTATGTTGATGCTTCAAGAATCGGAATGTTCGGGTGGAGTTATGGTGGATTTATGGCTTCAAATTGTATTTTTCAGGGGAATGATGTTTTCAAAATGGCAATTGCTGTTGCTCCGGTAACCAACTGGCGTTTTTACGATAGTGTTTATACAGAAAGATATCTTCAGACTCCTCAGGAAAATGAAAGTGGTTATGATCAGAATTCTCCAATAAATTATGTGGATAAATTAAAAGGGAAGTTTCTGTTGATACACGGATCAGGTGATGATAATGTGCATCTGCAAAATTCAATGCAAATGATGGAAGCATTAATTCAGGCGAACAAACAATTTGATTCTGAGATTTATCCGGACAAAGACCATCATATTCTGGGTACAGAAACGAGAATTCATCTTTATACTAAAATGACTAACTTTATCAAAGAAAATTTATAGAATAACTTTATAACCTTAAAAAAAAATAATAAATAATATGGGAGAGAAACAAGTAAAATCGGCGCATCCAAAAGGACTTTGGGTATTGTTTGGAACGGAGATGTGGGAGCGGTTCAATTTTTATGGAATGCGAGCTTTATTAACTTTATTTCTTGTTAACTCTTTATTAATGAAGGAAGAAGAAGCCTCGTTGATTTATGGTGGTTTTCTTGGACTTTGTTATTTAACTCCAATGTTGGGAGGTTTCGTTGCCGATCGTTTTTTAGGGAACAGAAACTGTATCCTGTTAGGAGGATTATTAATGGCAATCGGACAATTATTGTTGTTTACCAGCGGAAGTATTTTTGGGGAGCATATTGATCTTGCAAAAATAGTTATGTACTCTGCATTAGGAGTTATTGTTTTTGGTAATGGATTCTTCAAACCAAATATCTCAAGTATGGTGGGGAGTTTGTATCCAAAACAGGAAAAAACAAAATTAGATAGTGCTTTTACTATTTTCTACATGGGTATTAATATCGGAGCCTTTTTAGGTCAGTCTATTTGTCCTTTATTAGGAGATGTAAAAGACGCTGGAGGTATTAGAGATATTCATGCTTTCAGATGGGGTTTCCTGGCAGCTTCTGCAGCCATGTTTATCGGTACTATAGTTTTTTACTTTTTAAAAAATAAATATGTGGTTTCTCCTGAAGGAAAGCCACTAGGAGGTTTGCCTTCTAAAAATGATGCTTCTGATTTTGAAGAAGGAGAAGCGCAAAAAGCTAATTTCTCTAACAAAGCCCTTGCAACTGCAGGAGTGGCTTTTGTTGCTTTAGGATTCTTTTTTCACTATGTGGTAGGTCAGAATCTGATTTATACTTTGATTTACTCGAGTGGTTTGTCATTGGCAGGATTAATTATTTCGGATACTTCTTTAACTAAGATTGAAAGAGACAGGATATTTGTAATTTATATCGTTTCCTTCTTTATTATTTTCTTCTGGGCAGCTTTTGAACAAGCGGGTTCATCATTGACTTTTATTGCCGATAATCAAACCGACAGAAATTTCTTTGGCTGGCAAATGCCTCCGTCAATGGTTCAGATTTTTAACGGAATGTTTGTAGTTTTATTGGCGGTACCGTTCAGTATATTATGGGATACATTAAGAGCCAATAGTAAAGAGCCAATCTCTCCTGTAAAATTAGCGGTAGGTCTAGTGATAATATCGATTAGTTTCTTTATGATTGCGACACAGGTTTCTTATATTGGAACTTCAGGATTATTATTGGTTAAATGGTTGATCTTATTGTATTTCTTAAATACATGTGCCGAATTATGTTTGTCTCCTATCGGTTTATCTTTAGTAGGTAAATTGGCTCCAAAACGATTTGCTTCTTTATTGTATGGTGTGTTTTTCTTGTCTAATGCATCAGGTTACGCTTTAGGAGGAACTTTAGGCTCTATTTTGCCTGCAACGGGTGATAAGTTTGCCAAAGCAAAAGAATTAGGTATAGATCTTCAGGCTGTTTTAGATAAAACGATAACACCTACAGCAGAACAAATAGTCCTTTTAGAAAAACATCAAATTAGTGCAGCAAATCACTTTTTTGCAGGATTTGAAATTCATAATTTATACGAGTTTTTCATGGTATTTGTTGTGCTAACAGGTATCGCTGCAATTGTATTGTTTGCACTGACTCCATTTTTGAAAAAAATGATGCATGGTGTTAGATAAAATGGAAAAGAATATCACTTTAGAAGAAATACAGAATTTTAAAGGCAAGTATCCAAAGCAATTATGGTATTTGTTTTTGGTTGAAATGTGGGAGCGTTTCTGCTTCTACGGAATGAGAGGAGTTTTAGCATTCTTTATGGTAGACCAATTAGGTTTACTGGAAGGAAAAGCCAATCTGCAATACGGAGCGATTCAGGCTTTTGTTTATGCTTTCACTTTCATCGGGGGAATTTTCGCCGACAAAATTTTAGGATTTAAAAAATCATTACTGTTCGGAGGAATAGTAATGATTTTAGGAAATTTACTTATTGCAGCTTCACCCCATGATTTTTTCTATTATGGGATAACACTTTCGATTATCGGTACCGGTTTCTTTAAACCAAACGTATCGTCGATGGTAGGAGAGTTGTATCATGAAAATGATGGTAGAAGAGACGCCGGATACGGAATGTTCTATGCCGGAATCAATATTGGTGGAATGTTAGGGGGAGCTATTCCGATTTACTTAGGAAAAAATTACTCTTGGAGTTTGTGTTTCCTGTCTGCTGCTATTGTAATGATTATTGGAGTTATTACTTTTCTTTTGACCAAAAAACATTTGGCACCAATTGGAAATTCACCTCTTGAGAATCACGAACCTAAAAAACGTAATCTTTATGAGATTGCAGTATATGTAGGTTCATTACTAGTGATACCATTGGTTTATATAATGGTAATTAATTCTGATTTTACAGAATACTTTATGTACACTATTGGTGTGGTGGCATTGTCGTATTTTTTATTCGAATTACTAAGAATTAAAGACAGAAAGCAACAGTATAAATTATTGGCTGCGTTTGTTTTTATCTTCGGATATTTTATGTTCATGGCTATTTCGGAGCAATCCGGAGGATCTTTATCTTTATTTGCAAAAGATAATTTGACCAATAAATTGTTGTTTTTTACTATTGACCCCAATGTGGTTAACAATAGTATTAATTCATTATATGTAATTATTTTTAGTCCTTTAGTGGGATTGTTATGGATCTTTCTTTACAAAAGAAAAATAGAACCCAATACAGTTGTTAAATTCGGACTTTCCTTTATCCTTTTAGCTGCCGGGTTCTTCGTTTTTTATAGCGCAAGATTTTTTGTAGATGTAAACGGATTAAGTTCTTTAGACGTATTTGCCTTAGGATATCTGGTATATACACTAGGAGAATTGTGTATCGGACCAATCGGAATGTCGGTAATCACCAAATTGTCACCAAAAAGATTGTTTGGTATGATGATGGGTTTATGGTTTTTATCAAGTGCATTTGGTCAATTTGCTGCAGGAAAGCTGGGGTCAGAAATGTCAAATGCCAATACAGGAACGACATTAATGTCAAAACTTATTGCTTATACAGACGGATACTATCAATTGGCAATCTATTCCTTAATTGCCGGTATCGTTTTAATCGTTACGACACCATTAATTAAGAAATTAATGCAAGAAGTAAAGTAGATGACATTTTGCATTGCAATTTTTGTTTAAATTTGTTAAAAATAAACAACATGAAAAAAATATTTTTAATAGCTTTCTTTTTGGTTGGAGCATTTGTTGCCCAGGCTCAAGAGTTGAAATGGCATACAGATGTAAAAGAAGCCATTGCAATAAGTAATAAAGAAAACAAACCAATGTTACTGTTTTTTACAGGAAGCGATTGGTGTGGATGGTGTATCCGACTGCAAAATGAAGTTTTAAAAACAGCTGAATTTTCAAAGTGGGCAAGTCAGAATGTTGTTTTAGTTGAATTAGATTATCCTAGAAGAACACCACAGACACCCGAATTAAAAAATCAGAATAACGAATTGCAACAAGCATTTGGTATACAAGGTTTTCCAACCATTTATTTTACCAGCGCTGAATCTAAAGACGGTAAAGTTAATTTTAAAGGCCTTGGTCATACCGGATATGTTGCCGGAGGTCCGACTGCCTGGTTGGCCGTAGCCGAAGGAATTGTTCATCCGAAAAAATCATAAAGATATTTTAAAAATAGCTTTCTAAAGACTCCTTACAGTACGTTGTAAGGAGTTTTTTTTGTTTAGAAAAGGCGTATTAACGGGTGTTTAATTATTAAAATGACACTTATTTTAGAAGCGAAAAATAAATAGTTTGTTTTTTGTGCTAATAAAATTGGAAAATTAAAATATTATGTTAATTTCGTCAATCTAATCTAACCAAGCCTATTGATATGACTAAAAAATTACTTATCCTACTTGTTTTTTTAGGTTCATTTTCGATGCAATCCCAAAACTTAGTTTGGAAAACTAATATGACGGATGCGATTGCATTAAGTAACGAACAAAAAAAACCAATGTTAATTTTATTCACGACAGCCGATGCGCCGAATAATTTGCAAAATGAAATCTTTAGAACTCCGGACTTTGCTGTGTGGTCAAGAGACAATGTTATTCTTGTAAAATTGGATTTATCAGATGTTAATGTATCTGATACTGATAAAGAGCAAAACATGAAGTTGAAAGATGCCTTCGGCGTTAATGATTTTCCGCAAGTATGCTACGCTAGTGCTTCTATCAGAAAGAATAAAACAACTTTTAGTGCCCTGGGAAAAATTTCCTATAAACCGGGAGGAGCAAAATCTTGGATTTCGGAATCGAATTCTATTTTGCACCCAAGTGAATAACTAAAATTTAAATTAAGTTACTTAATTTAATTTGTAGAGTCCCTTTTTGCCAACGTGCAAAAAGGGATGTTTTTTTTTAAATAGGTTTATTCTTTAAGGATTGTTTTGTGTCGTTTAAATTTCTGTTTTTATGCCAAGGCGTGTATTGCCTATAGCTTCGACAGTAAAATATATTTTATATCACTTTTGAATTGGTTCTAGTGATTATATTTTTGTTTTTTAAGATAAATTTTGCTAAATTGGTTTTTTGTTAACTTAATTTATGCAATTTTATGAATAGAAAACTACTTTTATTGCTGTTTTTTTTAGTTACATTTTTGATGAACGCTCAAAATGCTGGTTGGACAACAAACGTGACCGATGCAATTGCTTTGAGCGCTGAACAAAGAAGGCCGATGTTAATTTTGTTTACGGCCGCGAGCGCATCCGATAACCTGCAGGAGGAAGTGTTTGGAACCCCTGAATTTGAAAAGTGGTCTCGTAAGAATGTGATATTAGTAAAGCTCGATTTATCTGATTTTTCCTCCAGTGTGATCAAAGAGCAAAATGTCAGGTTAAAAAATGCTTTCGAAATTATTGAGTTACCACAAGTATGTATTGTCAATGGAGCAATTAGGAATGGCAAAACAACGTTTGATATGCTCGGAAAAGTATCTTATAGAAACGGCGGAGCCAGAAGCTGGATATCAGAATGTGATTCGATTTTGAATCCGTCTGAATAAAAGAGGGTAGTGGCTAATTTAATTTATAGAATCCCTTTTCACCGGTAGAGTGAAAAGGGATTTTTCTTTTGGAGCAGCTTATTTGCCAACGTTTTTGAATCGAATAAGAGTTGGATCCATCCGATACTACTATTTTTGGGTTTAAGTCAAGTAAAACACGATCCAGATTTATTTTGGGAGATTGTATTAGAAGGAGAACATCAGGAGAAATAGCTTTTTTATAGACTCCGCTACTGTCAATCAGAAAGATTTTTTTAGAATTAAAAAAGAAGATGTTTTTAATTGTACGGGTCGACTTCAGCAGTCCAAAACTCCCCACCAAATAGGAACTTATATTTTTTTGAAGGGAGTCTTTTCCTAAAAGAGTATCATTTGCAAAGAGGGTAATGTTTTGACCCGTTCGCTCAGTGATAATGGTTTTTTTCTTGATATGATATACAATTAGTTCCGATTTGTTTTCGACCTCTTTTTTGGTGCTAATATAGGCCAGCTGAACAAAAACTATAGAAACCATAGTGGCGATTAATTTACTGTAAGTTGGTTTTTTGAGCCAGATAACAGTCGTAATGATTAGTAGATAATAAGTAAGTAAATAATAAAAATTAAAGCGAATGTCGCGAATAACAAAAAACTCAAAAGAGGCGATATAGTGTATGATTGTATTTAACAGATAAATGCTTTTTTCAAAAATCTGTATGAAGATTATAGGACAGCCGGTAAAGACAGAAATGAGCAGTACAACAATTCCGGCAATCATTGTAAACGATAAGACCGGAAGAATAAGAATATTGGTTACGAAAAATAAAGAAGGAAATTGATGAAAGTAATACAAACAAATTGGGAATGTTCCAATTTGGGCGGCAAAGGAAACCGTTAAAGCTTCCCAGAGATAAGTCAGGATTTTGGTTGTGGGTTTCCAAATCTCTTTTAATAATGGCTGTATCCAAAGAATCGAGAATAAGGCAATATAACTCAATTGAAATCCCGCATCAAATAAAAAATAAGGCTCAAATAACAAAATTAACAATGCAGAAATCAGTAAGGTGTGATAAATGTTGCTGCCTCTTCTAAGATGATTCCCGATAGCCAGAAAGGAAAACATGACCACAGAGCGCAAAACAGGAGGTGATAAGCCAGAGATAATACCAAAAAGACCTAGTGCCACCAAAATGGTAATTAGCTTTATAAAAGAGCCCTTACGTGTATTGGGGATCGGTTTCAGAAGAAAAAGAATAAATAACATAATGTAACCTACGTGCAGTCCTGAAACAGACAAAACATGTGTTGCTCCTGAATATTGATAATCTTTAAGGGTTTCCGGTGAAATTTCTTGCTGCTGACCTAAAATCAAGGCCATCGCTACATTCATTTCGGTTTTGTTTAAACCTGCTTTAGTAAGGTTGTAAATGATCCTTGAGTGTAGTTTTGCGGCATAAAACCAAATAGTTCTGTTGACTTTTTTGTTAATTCTGATTTCGGATTTAGAAATAAAAACCTGGGCATATATTTGTTTGTTGGCCAGATAAGTTCCATAATCAAATTGATAGGGATTTTTTACTGTTCCCAGGTGCTGTAAAGTGGCTTTTGTTTGAATTGTATTTCCAATAATTAACCTATTTGAAGCACTGTCTTTCTCGATATTTACAATAATTTTTCCTTGATAAAAGCTGTTTTCAATAGGATTTAAAACGGCAACATAACGATCATTGTAAACATTGCCCTTTAGCTTTTCAACTAAAGTAAAAGACATAGTATGTGGCTTTTCGAATCCTTTTTGGTAATGACTGTAATGAGATTGTTGAAGTGTATTTGTATGCAGTAGCAAGCTGATGATACCCAGCCAAAAGGAAAGTAAGTAGGTGCTTATTCCAAAAAAAACGAGGTGTTTTTTATTCTTTTTTGATGCAAAATAAAAGATTGAAAAAAGAATTGTAATGCTTACAACAGAGACAGTTGTTACTAAAAAGCCAGGTAGCCAATAGTAAGAAACCAATAGGCCCATTATAAAGGCAATTGTGATTTTAGTCAACGGAAAATCTAATACTTTCATGTTTTAAAAGTATTAAAAATTTGTAAGAAAAAAGTTATTTTGTTTGTAAAATATTATTCGAGAACTCTGTTGATCTGAGCAAAAGAATTTTGATAATAAGCTTCTTTGGTGGAGGAGATTATGACCCCTTTTGAAGTAGAAGAATGTACAAATTTTATTTCGTTTGAATTAGCCTCCGTAATTAGCCCAACATGATTGATTTGTTTGCTTCTGTTGGTCTTAAAGAAAATTAAATCACCTTTTTGAGCATCCTTAAATTGGATAACTTTCCCGATTTTAGATTGCTCATAAGAACTTCTTGGCATTGAGATATTCTCGGTTTGAAAGGCAGTATAGACCAATCCGGAGCAGTCAAAACCACTTTTAGTTGTGCCTCCCGCTTTGTATCGCACGCCAAGATTATCCGTTGCTACATCGACTAAATGTTTTACTGCATATTTGTTCTCCCGCTTTGATTCCTTTTTATCTACTACAGTGGAGCTTGATTTACAAGAAGCAAAAAGCAGAGCGGAAAAGAGTAAAACGAGTAGTTTTTTCAAAATAAAATTTTTTAAAGCGGTTTTAAATCAGCAACAATAAGTTTTGCTGTTTTTTTACTGGCTCCGACACCTCCTAATTTTTGCTCTAAAATATCATAGTTTTGCAACAATTTTTGACGGTAAGCAGGTTCCAGTATTTTATATAACTCTTCTTTTATGCGTTTCGTATTGCAGTCACTCTGAATTAACTCGGTCACAACCTCCTGATCCATGATTAAATTAACCAGAGAGATGTATTTTAAGGTAATAATGCGTTTTGCAATCTGATACGAAATGTTGCTTCCTTTATAACAAACGACTTCAGGAACTTTAAACAAAGCCGTTTCTAAAGTTGCAGTACCCGAGGTAACCAAAGCCGCAGTCGATGATCGAAGCAGGGCATAGGTTTTATTCGAGATAAATTTGATGTTTTTATTGGTGATAAATTGCTGGTAAAACCCAAAATCCTGACTTGGCGCACCGGCGATTACAAATTCATAGTCTTGAAAATCGTCTACTACGCTCAGCATTACACTTAACATTTTGGTGATTTCCTGCTGACGACTTCCCGGTAAAACAGCAATAATTGGTCGGTCGCTTAATTGATTTTCTTTTCTAAAAACAGCTTCATCAAAGGCTGGCTGATTCTGAATCGCATCAATCAGCGGATGCCCTACAAAAGCTACTGGAAAATGATGTTTGTCTTCATAAAAGCTTTTTTCAAAAGGTAAAATGACAAACATTTTATCAATATCATGTTTGATTGCTTTGATTCTGCTTTCTTTCCAGGCCCAGATTTGTGGCGAAATATAATAGTGTGTTTTGTAATTTAAAGCTTTAGCCCACTTTGCAATACGCATATTGAACCCCGGATAGTCAATAAAAATAATAACATCCGGTTGAAAAGCGGCAATGTCTTTTTTGCAAATAGTAATATTGGTTAAAATGGTTTTTAGATTAAAAATAACTTCCACAAAACCCATAAAAGCCAATTCGCGATAGTGTTTTACCAAAGTTCCGCCCACTTTTTGCATTAAGTCACCACCCCAGAATCTGATTTCGGCCTGAGGATCTTCCTCGTATAAGGCTTTCATTAAATTAGAACCATGTAGGTCTCCGGAGGCTTCACCAGCTATTATGTAATATTTCATATTCGTTTTTTTGAAGAGGTGCTCTGTTTTTCAACACAACTATTTTTTTTGCAAGGCAAAGATAAGATTTAAATAAATACAGTAGAAATTGCCAAAACAATCACTGCCAGGATTACGCCCCGTGCCATAAATTCTTTGTTTCGTTTTAAGAAAAAAGCAAAAACGACAAGATCTAAAAGGGTTCCCAAAGTGATGATTTTCCCTAAATAACCATATTCTTTAATAGTTTGAATCCCTGTTGAGAAGTCAAATGGCGTAAAAAAGGTAATGAATAAGTAACTTCCTAAAAGAGAAGTGAAAATCCCCACAATAAAACCTGCCAGTATCTCTTTTTTATTCATTTAAATCCCAAGTGTTAAGTTGCTGTATTGAATGGTGCGCCGTCAAATCAAATTGTACGGGAACTATTGAGATGTATCCATTTTCAAGTGCCCATTCGTCTGTGTCTTCTCCTTTGTCTTCATTGACAAATTTCCCCGAAAGCCAGTAGTAGTCCTTACCAAATGGAGTTTGTCGTTTGTCAAATTTTTCAACCCAAAGCGCTTTGGCCTGACGACAAACTTTTATTCCTTTAATTTCGTTCTCTTTTAACTTTGGAAAATTAACATTCAGAACAACACCTTCCGGTAATTTATTGGCAAGCGTTTCTAAGGTTATTTTTTTTATGAATGATTTTATAGGCTCAAAATCGGCATTCCAGTCATAATCCAACAAAGAAAAACCAATCGCGGGAATTCCTTCAATTCCAGCTTCAACAGCGGCACTCATAGTTCCGGAATAAATTACATTTATAGAAGAATTTGATCCGTGATTAATGCCAGAAACGCATAAATCGGGTTTTCTTTTTAAGATTTCATTTACGGCCAGTTTTACACAATCGACAGGAGTTCCGGAACAGCTGTATTCGATTGTTTTCGCATTTTCTTTAGATATTTTATCCAAATATAGCGTGTTGTTTATCGTAATGGCATGTCCCATGGCACTTTGAGGTTTGTCGGGAGCGACAACAAGTACGTCTCCGATTGTTTCCATAACACTTATCAAAGCTCTGATTCCCGGTGCCAGAATTCCATCATCATTGGTAACTAATATAAGTGGTTTTTCGTGTTTCATTTTAGAAATATTAGGTAATTAATAGGATTATAAAAGCAAATGTAGTGACAGATTTTTGTAGAATAGTTACAAATAAAATAAAATTTATCAACTAAATAAAAGTTGGCTTTGGCAAGTCAAACATTTTTATACCTTTAACAAAAAATTATAGTGAACTTGGCTTTAGTGGCATAGTTTTTACCGTAACTTAGATTAAAAAATTGATGAATGCTATTATTAAATTTATGAAAAGAAATTATAAAATACTTATAGCCGTATTATGTTTGTCGGTAACCTTGTTTGCTTTCAAAATAAATGCAGATAATAAAGTTGATCCGGACCCAAATAGAGATAAAACACTTTTAGAATTATTAGCTTTTGTTATAGAAAAAGGACATTATAGTCCGGCAGAAATTAATGATGAGTTCTCTAAGGGAATTTTTAAGGATTATATTGAGGCGCTGGATCCTTCAAAAAGATTCTTCCTGCAATCTGATATTGAAGAATTTAAGCAATATGAGCTCATGTTGGATGATCAGTTTTTAAATAAAGACCTTACTTTTTTCAACCTGACTTATACCAGATTGATGAAACGTATGGAGGAAAGCAAAAAGAGATATAAGACTATCTTAGCGCAGCCATTCAACTATAGTGTTGATGAAACTTTTAATTCTGATTACGAGCATTTGCCTTACGCAAAAAACACAACTGAAATTAATGAAAGATGGAGAAAGCAAATTAAACTTTCTACCCTTTCTTCACTTGTTGCCAAACAGAAAATAGAAGAAGACAAAAAGAAAACAGATCCTGCTTACAAAGCAAAATCTTTCGAAGCTTTAGAGAAAGAAACACGTGACAGCTCTTTAAAATCACTAGACGATAATTTCAGTCTGATTAAAGATTTAAATAAAGAAGATTGGTTTTCTGTGTACGTAAATTCTATTATGGCTCGTTTTGATCCGCACACAAGTTATTTTGCTCCGGAAGACAAAGACCGTTTTGATGTTAATATCAGTGGAAAACTGGAAGGTATTGGAGCAAGATTAACCAAGAAAAATGATTTTACTCAAATAGACGAGTTAATTTCGGGTGGACCTGCCTGGAAAGGAAAACAACTTGAAGCAGGGGATTTAATTTTGAAAGTAGCACAAGGAAACGAAGAGCCTGTAGATGTTGTAGGGATGCGTTTGGATGATGTTGTGAAAAAAATTAAAGGACACAAAGGAACTGAAGTTAAACTTACCGTTAAAAAAGTAGATGGAAGCATCAAAGTTATTTCGATAATCAGAGACGTAGTAGAAATTGAAGAAACGTATGCAAAATCAAGTATTGTTGAAAAGAACGGATTGAAATATGGTGTAATTTATTTACCTAAATTTTATATCGATTTTGAAAACAAAGACGGTCGCGATGCCGGAAAAGATATTGCTCTTGAAGTAGAAAGACTGAAAAAAGAAGATATCAACGGAATTGTATTGGATGTTCGTGATGATGGTGGTGGATCTTTATCTACAGTAGTTGATATTGCCGGTCTATTTATTGAAGAAGGACCAATTGTTCAGGTGAAATCTGCAGGTAAAAAGAAAGAAGTTTTATACGATAAAGATAAAAAAATCGAGTGGGACGGACCATTAGTAATTATGGTTAACAGTTTCTCGGCTTCTGCATCAGAAATATTAGCTGCGGCAATTCAGGATTACAAACGTGGTGTTATCATTGGAAGTAAGCAAACTTACGGAAAAGGAACTGTGCAAAATGTACTTGATTTGAATCAGTTTGTTCGTAATGCAAATTATGGCGACTTAGGTGCTTTGAAAATTACAGGACAAAAATTCTATAGAATTAACGGAGGTTCAACTCAATTAGAAGGGGTTCATAGTGATGTGGTGATGCCGGATCGTTATGCTTATCTGAAAATGGGAGAGCGTGATATTGACAATGCAATGCCTTGGGATAAAATAGATCAGGCTGATTATGTTACCTGGACTTCAAACGAAAATTTTACCAGAGCAATTGCGAACAGTAAAAACAGAATTGCTCAAAATCCGCAATTCAACTTAATTGAAGACAACGCAAAATGGATTGATGTGAAGAGCAAAGAGAATACGTACAGCTTGAACATTACAAACTTTAAAGCGACTCAGGAACAGGTTGAAAACGAAGGTAAAAAGTACAAACCAATTTCAGATTATAAAAACAATCTGGTATTTAAATCTTTGCCTTATGAAGAGCTTGAGATTAAAAGTGATGCTACTTTAAAAGAGAAAAGAGAAGCTTGGCACCAAGCATTATCTAAAGACGTTTATGTAGAAGAAGCACTAAATGTTTTAGATGATTTACAAACCAAAAGTAATATGGTGAAAAGTAATTCTTCAAAAATGAAGAAAGATAAATTAGTGAAGTCTTAGTTTTTAAGAAAAATAATTTGTTATTAAAACGCTCCGAAAGTTTATATTTACGGAGCGTTTTTTTATGGATTAAAAGTATAACGATATGAGAGGATTTCTAGTTTTGAGTTTGGTAAGTATGGTGTTTTTTTCGTGTAAAAAAGAAACAGTAGTAAAAGAGGAATTAAAGGAAGAAAAAGCTCTTTTTGTTTCCAATCAAAACAGTACAGATTCGTTGTATACTATTGCGTATTTGCCCACATCCACAACGAAACAAATTGTAAAACATAAATACTATACGCTGTCTTATAATGAAAAGTTCGAACAGGCAGAGTGGGTGGCGTATGAACTTAAAAAAGAATATTTGAAAAATGGAGATTATAAACGTCCCTATTTTATTGAAGATCCCAAAGTAACAACAGGTTCAGCCGACTGGAGGAATTATAAAAAATCAGGTTATGATAAAGGACATCTTTGTCCTGCCGGTGATATGGAGTTTGATAAAAATGCCTATAACGATACTTTTTATACCTCTAATATTTCGCCTCAAAAACATGATTTTAATAGTGGAATCTGGAACAGAATAGAACAGAAAACACGCTACTGGGCAGGAAAATACAACGATATTTATGTGGTTACCGGAGGTGTTTTGAAAGATTCGGATAAAAAAATAGGAACAGAAGAAGTTGCTGTTCCTAAATATTTTTATAAAATCATTCTGGCTAAATCAGGGACTCAGCACAAGGCCATTGCATTTTTAGTTCCAAATGAAAATAGCGATCGATCACTTTACGATTTTGTCGTTCCGATAGAAACGATCGAAAAAACGACCGGAATTGATTTCTTTCCGAATTTGAAAAATTTAAAAAGCAGTCAGGACTTTTAGGTCCGCAATAGTTGCTGTTGGGTTTTCAGCTTTAAAAACAAAGCTTCCAGCTACCAAAACATCGGCTCCGGCTTCTACTAGTTGTTTCGCATTTTTATTGGTTACACCACCGTCAATTTCGATAAGTGTTGCTGCATTTTTTCTGGTAATCAGCTCTTTTAGCTTTTTTACTTTTGTATAAGTATTTTCAATAAAAGATTGTCCTCCAAAACCAGGATTAACACTCATGATGCAAACCAGATCAATGTCATTGATAACGTCTTCTAATAAATCAATATTGGTATGAGGGTTGATGGCTACTCCGGCTTTCATTCCTTCGGCTTTGATTGCTTGTAGCGTTCGGTGTAAATGGGTACACGCTTCGTAATGTACGCTTAGTACATTTGCACCTAAATCAGCGAAAGTTTTTATGTATCTGTCCGGATCCACAATCATTAAATGAACATCAATTGTTTTTTTTGCATGTCTTGAAATGGCTTCTAAAACAGGCATTCCAAAAGAGATATTCGGGACAAAAACACCGTCCATAATATCAATATGAAACCAATCTGCCTCACTGTTATTAATCATTTCGATATCACGTTGTAAATTGGCAAAATCGGCTGCTAAAACAGAAGGAGCTATAAGTGTATTCTTCATTGTGTAGTGGTATGTTGTGTTGTTTTTTGCAAATGTACTTATAAAAAATAAAAAACTCCGGTAATCAGCCGGAGTTTCAATCATCAATCAAAAAACGAACAGTCAATCAAACTGTTGTTTGCGTTAAAAAGGTTTCATGTTTAAAGTTTCAAGTTACTAAAACAACTCGAAACTTTAAACCTGAAACAAATATTTTTATCCTAAATACGTTTTAAGAATTTTACTTCTTGAAGTATGTTTTAATCTGCGGATTGCTTTTTCTTTAATCTGACGTACACGCTCACGAGTTAAGTCGAAAGTTTCTCCAATTTCCTCAAGAGTCATTGGGTGTTGATCACCAAGACCAAAATACAAACGAACAACATCTGCCTCTCTTGGCGTTAATGTTTCTAAAGAACGTTCGATTTCAGTACGTAAGGATTCATGAATTAATTCTCTGTCCGGGTTTGGAGATTCTCCTGAACGTAAAACGTCATAAAGGTTAGAATCTTCTCCTTCAACAAGAGGTGCATCCATAGATAAGTGACGACCAGAGTTTTTCATAGACTCTTTTACATCATTTACAGTCATATCCAGTTCTTTTGCAATTTCCTCAGCAGAAGGTGGGCGCTCGTTAGATTGCTCTAATAAGGCATACATTTTGTTGATTTTATTGATAGAACCAATTTTGTTTAATGGTAAACGTACAATACGTGATTGTTCTGCCAAAGCCTGAAGGATCGATTGACGAATCCACCAAACTGCGTAAGAAATAAATTTGAAACCACGAGTTTCATCAAAACGTTGAGCCGCTTTAATTAGACCTAAGTTTCCTTCGTTAATTAAATCAGGAAGTGTTAATCCTTGATTTTGATATTGTTTTGCCACAGAAACTACGAAACGTAGGTTGGCTTTTGTCAATTTTTCTAAAGCTCTTTGATCACCAGCCTTTATTCTTTGTGCTAATTCTACCTCTTCATCTGCGGTAATTAGGTCAACTTTTCCGATTTCTTGTAGATATTTATCTAACGATGCAGTTTCACGATTGGTTACCTGCTTGGTGATTTTAAGTTGTCTCATGTTGTTGTCTCCCTATTTTTTTAAAGTGTACAAATAGTTATACGTAGGAAGTATAGAAAAAGTTACAACGAAGTGAAAATAATTTTAAAAATATTGTGTCGAGTTTCTGAAGTTGGCTTAGTTTGTTGTAAATCTTGTAGTTAATAAGGTGCTTTCTGTCTCACTAGTAATGAAAATTGTAGTGGTTTCTAATACGTTTTCAAATATAATGAATTTGAAGAACAAAAAACTCCTTTCTTCAAATCTTGAAAAAAGGAGTTTTATTCGTTAATGGTAGTGAATTTAATTTGAAGTATTTACTTCTATGATTTCTTTTACAGAAACAGGAAGCCCGTTTTCAGTAAAACCTTCGAGACTTATTTCGTATTTTCCTGATACATCAGAAGTGAAAAACGAAACGGTATTTTCTTTGTTTTCTAAAGTTAATTGAGGTTCCCAAAGCAATTGGTATCTGTAATCCGGAATTCTATTCTCTTTGTTTTGGTCGTTATAATTTTGTTTAAACGCGATGATTTTATTTTGAGGTCTTTGAATTTCAGTATTTAAAATAAAATTACCGTGCGCTGAAGTCACATAATCATTGTTTTTAGTTGTGAAATTTATAACACCGTTAAAAGCTTTTGGACCATAAAAATAAACGCCGGGAACGATACTTACTTTATATATGTTTTCTGTTTTATAGGTGAATAACTCATTTACGTTCTGAATCAGAAGTCCGTCAACTAATACCAAAGCGGGTTCAGAAAAGTATTCCAGATCATAATTTATATCTCTAAGATTTAAAGAGTAATTATTGTCTTTTTCACGATAGTACATTTCTTTTATAACTTCTGTAATGGTTTCTTTTAAAGTAGGAAACTTGGTGTAGTCGCCAAGAATGTATTCTTTTTGTAAAGGATTATAGAACGGATAAACACTGGAACCGTTGGTAATGCTGTCTTTTTTTAGTGAATAATAGGCATTTTCGATCTGATTGGCGATCGATCGTTGTTCGATAGTGCTTTTGTAATCAGAAGTTAAGAATGTTTCATCTGTATTTTTTAGATCAGATAAGTTGTATCCTTTATTTTTGTCAACGTCTATTTTATAGTCATTTTTATCATTGCCTATTATTTGAACAACGGCATTAGAATAATTAGGGTCTTTATCCAGAATAAAATTAAACTTTCCGGATGGGTTTGTCTGTGTTATTTTAAAAGCATATTCTTTACCGGGTATTGATAAAGCCACGGTTTTATGATTTATCTCTCCAGGGTTTTTATTGTTTGTAATGCTGCCTGAAATAATCTCGCCTCTAAGTTCCGGAAGAAAACGGATCGAATCATTCATACGGTTTGTCAGCTCATTATTGGTGTTGAATTTTACAAACTCAGCAGCATTCATTTGTCTTTTAGAAGGTAAATTGTCGATTTTTTTTACAGAGAGAGAGTAACTTCCTTTGTTTGTTTCAGCGGTCAATGATTTTATTTTTAATGCGACTTGTTCTCTTTCCTGAAAGGTAGTTTTATCCAGTTGTATGGCAAACGTTTTGTCTTTGATTGAATTTTCGGTAACAGATTCGTTTCCTGTTGTTTTGGTTTCTTTGCTTGCCGAATTCGTTTTGTTGCTTACCAAATACGGATTTATTAGCAAAAGGTCCGTTTTTGCTATTTTTAAATCCTTTTTGTTCAACATCCATTTGGTATAGGCGATAAGTTTGTAGTTGCCTGTTTCAATGGTTGTTGGAATGAAAAAATCCCCTTGTCCTTTTCCGTTATCCAAATAGATTTTATTACTAAAAATAACTTGGCTGTCACTATTAACAAGGTCAACATAGGCTATTTTACTAATTTCACTCCAGGTGTTATTGGTCGGATTGGTACAATACAATTTACAATGCAGTGTTTCTCCTGCAATTAAGGTTGTGTTGTTTAAATGAACAAATAGGGTTTCGTTAGTAGCGATACTAATCGGTTCACTTTTGCTCAACGAACTATTTTGTGCCATAGCAAAAGTATTTATTGCTAGTAGCATGATTGTGCCGGTTATTTTTTTTAATCTATCCAAAATAAAGGTTTAATGTTAGATGAAATTTTAGTACAGTCGCCACAAGGGGCAGGAGTAAAAACATAGTTTGCATAGTCACCACCACCACTAAGAGTTGCAAAATAGACGTACTCTCTTCCGGACCCGGTAACGATAGAATATATTTGTGGGCCGCGGCAGAATTTTTCTGTAAAGCAATTAGGTAATTCTATTTTTTGACTACAATCTGCGATAAACGAGGGATAAGGGTCATCTATAAAGATATCTCTGAAATTAAAAAAGATTCTTTTTGTGGAAACGGATGATACTTCAAAATAGCCAATTATTTTCTCGTCAGGATTACTATTTGATTTTAAATTACCATAATTAAACCCCGGTTGGATTTGTGATAAAAGACTTGCGGAAGTCGAAAGACTTTTTAGTGTTTTATAATAAGTGTATGAGGTTAAATTCTGAACATACTCGCGTACAACAATGCTATATCGTTCATAAAGAATAGGATCTTTAATATCTATAAAACGTATGGGCAGATTGATTTTGTCTTCGCTAAGACCTACATTGCTTACTAATATTATATCGTCTGATTTTCTTGTGGTATAACATACTCTTGATTCGCTATTACCTCTGGGAATACTCAAATAAGTATAGTTTGGTCCAGGGTTACTTGGATCGGGGGTCAACTTATTTGGTTTCCAATCCGGAGATATTATTTTATAGGTTTCATCGTATTCGAATCTGTAAAATTGTGATTTTGAACTTGGATCCTGACTGGTCACCACTATTTGTACTCCTTTTTCTCCGTCTATTGTTTCTATTTTTGGTTCTACGTTAATTTCGTTAACAGGAGTCAGAGTCTCCGTTGCAGACGAGTATGATTTGCCGTCGTTTGTTGTGATATTTAATTGGTATGACTTCCCTGTAATCGCCTGGAAAGGATTTTTTGAAACATAAAGACCGGAGAAATCTTCAAATTCAAATTCATAGGTATTGTTGTCACTGTCGGTTACATAAACACTTGCCCCTTTTTCAGGAGTTGGTCCATACTCCTCCAGACGATAAGATCTGGTAATTTTTATTTCCTGTTTTTTTAACTCATTTGTAATGTTGGCCTGAACAACCGGTATACTTTCAAAGGTATTGGTTTGAAAAACATATTGCTCAGTGCAACTACCTATAGAAAGGCAGAAGAGCATCAGGGCAACTGTCTTGTATAAAAGGTTACTATGTTGAACTATAGATTTCATAAAGAGATAAATTTGTGATTTCATTTTGATTAACGAACTATTTTGTGTCAGCTAATTTTTTTATTATTAGTTGTACTGTGCTTCTTTAATCGACCCAAAATAAAGGTCTGATGTTAGAAGAAATTTTAGAACAATCGCCACATCCTGCAGTAACAAATAACAGGGTTGCCATCTTGTTTCGCTGTGCATAATATACCTCTTCAAATCCCGATCCGGCAACTAACGAATGTATTTTTGGGCCACTACAACCGACCTCACCCCAACAATTAGCATATTCTTTGACATAACAAGGGGTAAAAAATGGCGGATACTGATCTTGTATAAAAATGTCTCTAAAATTAAAGAAAATTCTTTTTGATGAAACGGATGAGACCTCAAAATAACCGACTATTTTCTGGTCTGCATCGTCATTTGATTTTAAATTACCATAATTAAAGCCCGGTTGCACTTGTGACAAGAGACTTGCAGAAGTAGAAAGACTTTTTAATGTTTTATAATAGGTGTATGAGGCTAAATTCTGAACATACTCCCGTACAATAATACTGTAACGCTGAAGAATAATAGGATCCTTAACACCTATAAAACGGATCGGTAAATCGATGCGATCTTCACTAAGGCCAACGTTGCTTATTAAAATGATGTCATCAGATTTTTTGGTAGTGTAACAGACTCTTGCTTCTTTTTTGTGGGGAACTACCAGATAAGTAAAATAAGGACCGGGATTACTCGGGTCTACTATAATTGTATTAGGATTCCAATCGGGAGCTACTACTTTGTAGGTTTCTTCGAATTCAAATCTGTAAAATTGTGACTTTGAGGTTGGATCATTACTGGTTACCCTTATTTGTACACCTTTTTCTCCATCGATTGTTTCGATTATTGGCTCGACCTTAATTTCATTTACAGTAGTTAAAGTTTCAACTTCAGACGAATAGGATTTTCCGTCTTTGGATGTAATGTTTAGTTGGTATAATTTTCCGGTAATAGCCTGAAATGGAGTATTTGAAACATAAAACCCTGAGGATTTTTCAAATTCAAATTCGTAAGTATTTTTATCACTATCTGTTACATAAACAGTTGCGCCATCTTCAGGAGTTGGTCCATTTTCCTCAAGACGATAGGATCGGGTAATTTTAATTTCTTGTTTTTTTAATTCATTTGTAATGTTTGCCTGAACGACAAGAATGCTTTCAAACGTATTAGTTTTAAAAACATATTGCTCCGTGCAACTGCTAATGAAAAGACAAAAAAGAGACAAAACAATTGTTTTGTACAGCAAATTAATATGTCGAATGGTATATTTCATCTATAAATTACTAAAATTTGATATTGTAAGTTATAGTTGGAATTGGCACCGAAAATATAGACGTTTTGTAGGCCTTTATCTGACCATTAGTGGTCACAAAAAAGATGGAATAAGGATTGTTTCTTCCTAAGACGTTATATATAGAAATGTTCCAAAAGCTATGTGATAACTTTTTAATTTTGTGATTGCCCTCAATGTTAAAACCTACATCTAAACGGTAATAGTCCGGAATTCTGAACTTGTTTCTGTCGCTGTATAAGGTATATTTAAGTCCGTTGTATTCGTAACTTCCAATTGGATAGGTGATAGGTCTTCCGGATTGGTACACAAAATTGGTAGATAAACTATATCTTTTTGTGAATTTATAGTTTAATACCGCACTTACTTCATGTGGTTTATCAAAATTTGTTGGGTAATAATGACCATTGTTTACTTTCTCATCAATAAACTGACTGTCAGATTTGATAAAAGTACGGGCATAAGTATAACCTAGCCAACCATTAAGTTTTCCTGCATTTTTTTTAAGTAGTAACTCAACTCCGTATGCTTTTCCTTCTCCCTGAAGCAGCTGTGTTTCCGGGTTTTTGTTTAATAACAATTCAGCTCCAACTTTATAATCTAACAGATTGTCTGATTTTTTATAATATCCTTCCAAGCTAAGTTCTAATTTATCATCGTCTAAGTTTTTGTAGAAACCTAATGAAAATTGCTGTGCATTTTGAGGGGCAATATGTGTATCTGATAACTTCCAGGCATCTGTAGGAGATTGCGTGGTGTTGCTGGTTAATAAATGGATGTATTGATATGTTTTATCATAGCTGGCTTTTACAGAGAAATCGTCTGTTATTAAGTAACGTGCGGCAATTCGGGGTTCGAATCCGCCATAGGTTTTAATGACTTCGTTTTTCTTGTAATCTTGGGTTCCTATGACGGTATCGTCGTTGATGGGAGAATTACTTTGATAGATTCTTTCTGTTGCTGGGCCCAGTGCTGAATATCTTGAATATCGCAGACCTAAAGTGATTAACAATTTTTCAGTTACATTGAAATTGTCTGAAAAATAAACCGCAGATTCTATTGCTTTTTCGTCGTCTATGTTTACCGGAATTAGGGTTGCCTCATCCGGTTTTTTCGGATTAAGATAACCCGGGTCAACGTTATAAAGCTTACTTGAGATACCATAGTTGAAAGCATGTTTTTTGTTTAGGTTGTAATTCCCATTTAAAATAAGCTGACTTTCATTTAATTTATAACCATAATCAAACGAATTTATTCCTCCGTTGTTGTAGTCAATGTTAAACTTGTATTCACTATTTGTAAATATTAAATCGGCTTTGCTTTTAGCGTTGAAGGAGTGATTCCATTTTAAAGAAACTAGTGCGTTGCTGTATTTGTACACAGAATCTGAAGAGATGCTAAAACGGTCTTTGCTATAGTATAAGGTAGATTCAATAGTGTTATTGGCTGTTATTTTGTGATTGTATTTTACGATTGCATCAAAAAAATTAGCCTGACTGTTTTTTAGCGATTCGTCTTCCAATTTCTTTAGAATCCATTCAGAGTACGTACCTCTTATCCCTACAATCAAACTTGACTTGTTTTTTATAACTGGAGTACTTATCGAAAGATTACTGGTTACAGCTCCAAGTCCCGCTTCACCTGTAAATTTTTCGGGATTACCGTTTTTTGTGGTAATATCAAAAACGGAAGATAGTCTTCCTCCAAATCGGGAAGGGATACTTCCTTTGTAAATATCAACTTTGCTGGTTGTATACGGGTTTACTGCAGAGAAAAAACCAAGAAAATGTGAGGTATTGTATAAAACAGCATTGTCTAAAAGAATTAAATTCTGATCGTCTTTTCCTCCACGTACGTTGAAGCCTGCAGATCCTTCACCTGTAGTTTTTATTCCCGGTAAAGTAGTGGCAACTCTAAAGATATCACGTTCTCCAAGAACCAGAGGGACATTTTTTATTCCTTCCACGTCTATAGTAGAAACTCCGGCTACAGCTGTTTTTACATTTCTATTGGCATTTTTGTTGATAACAACCTCGTCCAGTTCATTAATACTTTCGTGAAGGGATACGTCTAAACTACCATTGTCATAAATCATAACAGGTTGCGTATCTTTTCTATGATTGATGGACTCTATTTGGATATAGTTAAGACCAAAAGGCAGTTCGATTTTGTAAAACCCCTGCTCATTTGTTGTTGTACTGATCTCTTTATCGCGTACTTTGATGGTTACGTTAGAAAGCGGTTTTTTATTTTTTTCATTTTTTATAATACCGGATAAGGTGAATGATTTTAATTCTTCTCCCTTTTTCTCTTTCCCTATGTATACGATCCCATTAACAGTAGTATTTCGTTTTTTTGTATCGAGTTGTTGATGGAACAGCGGTTTTGTTACGGTCTTGTTTGCCGCAATAACTGCTGAAGTAGCAATTACAGGTTCGAAGTAATTATCGGGTAATGTACTGTGTATGATACTGTTTTTCGTCAGTATTATTTTTTTATCTGTGATGAAGTAATTTAGATTCGTGTTTTCAAAAACACCGGCAAGTACTTCTTCCAGTGAAGTGTCTGTATAGGTTTTGTTTATCAAAAAAGTATTGGATTTTATCCAGTTCTCATCAAAATAAAACTTGTAGCCGCTGGTTTTTTCGAGGCTTTCAATAGCTGTTTTTAGATCAGCATTTTTAAATTCAATGGAGATGTTATTCTTTTTTTCCTGACTAAATGTTAATGTATGAAAAGCGAATAAAAATAGGGTAAGTATAATTTTTCTCATTTTTTTAATTGGCTTCATTAGGGATAAGGTTGTTGATTCTTTTGATTAGATTTTCAAGAAAAACGTTCTTATCGGATTCTTCTAATTGAGAGTTAGAGTTGTAGTACTTTCTTATGTCACTTTTGTGCTCAGGAAAAATTTTAATAATATCGCTTTTTGAGCTGATCTTGTAGTAGACATCTTTGTATTTTAAGATATACTCGTTTTTGTCTCTAAACTCATCAGAACTGGCCAGGTTGGTTCCGTCTGATATTCTTTTAGTGTCAATAACTTTTGTCTTGGTCTTATGATGTTTGATGTAAAGCGTGTTGGTCTTAGAGAAAGTAAGTTCTTCATAATAACCGTTCATGAAGATAGGGCAGGTTGGGTTGTTGAAATTTATATTAACAAACCTTTTGTTGTTAAGCGTAAAGTAAGCTGTTTTTTCTTTGATTAGGCTGATGCCTAAATAGTCGTATTCGCCATTGGCTTTCAAAACTAAAATGTCATTATTGACATCGTATTTGAGGTCAAGATTATGATAATTTTGGTTTTGATAATTGAGGTTTCCCTTGCTATAGTCATTGGTCAGGTAGAAACTATGACTTTTGTCAAGAGTCCTGTAAAGGTTCACATAACGTGGCCCATTATAGAGATCTAAGTTGCTTTTGCCAATGGTTTTGTCAAACCAGCTGTTTAAGGATGTAGTATTGCTTGATTGGCTGCGTACGGTGTAAATTTGTAAGAATAATCCAAATAAAATAAGGAAAATTGACTTATTTTGATAATTTTTCAAAGATTGTATGGTTTTGATGATTTGATTTGATGATCTCAAATGTATCAAAAAAATGTTACGTATTACACACAAATGTGTTAAAATGTAAGGAATAGTAGCTGTATTTAGAATAAAATCTTTAAAAAATCTTAAAAATCCGAGGGTTTGATTGAATAAAATCCCAATGATTTAGCGGGCTAAGGTGTAGTATTTGTAAAATTATAAATTAACCTGAATAGTTGTGTTATTTACACCATATTCTGGTTTTTCGAAAGGCATTATGGAGGAATGTATTCTGTTCTTTAGTCGCGGATTATCCTGTAGGTTTTGATTTTGTGATTTTCTGGCTGGAAAAGGAGGTATTTACATTTTAAGTATTTACATGAAATAGAAAATGCTTGGATCGAATCTAAAAGTTGAACACGAATTACACTAATTTTCACGGATTAATCTTGAGATTCTTGGTTGGAAAGTTTTGCCACGAATTACACGAATTTTTACAAATCATTTTTTAGTCACAGATTAAAAAGATTTTCACAGATTTTTGAAATCCTTTTAATCTTTTAATCTGTGGCTTTTTTTTGCACACAGGTGTGTCCCGGGTTGGTAATTCTTTGACAAAGTCTCAAGCGCACTTTCTTGAAATCTATGGTAAAAAAAGTATTCTGGTTTAGAGTAAAGGCAACACCAGTAAAAGTTAGGCACGAATTACACGAATTTTTACGAATTAATTGTTGAGACTGTTAGTGCGGAAGTTTTACCACTGATTAAAGGATTAAAATGATTTAATCTATTCTAAGGTTCACATAGTAATTAGTGAAAATTCGTGTAATTCGTGTTCAACTTTTAGACTTGATCCAAATGCCTGCTTGCAGAAGAATTGTCGATTTAGATTGTTCTCAATATGTAAAAACCCCAACTCATATACATGAATTGGGGTTTTCTATAAATAAACCTTTAGTAAACTAAGATCTGATTACTCTTTTTTCTCCTCACGTGGAGGTCTTGGAACAAGCGCTTTTTTAGACACTTTTTCTTTTTTAGTTTTAGGGTCAACTCCTAAGTATTTTACTTGGAAAACATCTCCCATTTTAACTACATCAGCAACGTTTTCAGTACGTTCCCAAGCTAATTCAGATACGTGAAGTAATACTTCGTTTCCAGGTGCAGCAAGATATTCTACTACAGCTCCAAAATCAAGCATTTTAATCACTTTTACGTCGTAAGCTTCTCCTAATTGTGGTTTGAAAGTAATCGATTGGATTTTTGCCAATACTGCTTCAATTCCCGCAGGATCTGTACCTAAAATTTCAATAACACCTTGCTCATCAACTTCGTTAATCACGATAGTTGTTCCGGTAGCTTTTTGTAATTCTTGAATTACTTTTCCTCCAGGTCCAATTAAAGCGCCAATAAAGTTTCCAGGAATAGTTCTGGTAATGATTTTTGGTGCGTATGCTTTTACATCACCTCTTGGAGTAGCAATAGTTTCAGTTAATTTACCTAAAATATGCAAACGACCGTCACGAGCTTGATTTAAAGCCTGCTCCATGATGTCATAACGTAAACCATCAATTTTGATGTCCATTTGACAAGCAGTGATACCATCAGCAGTACCGGTTACTTTAAAGTCCATATCACCTAAGTGATCTTCATCACCTAAAATATCAGACAATACAGCAAACTTCTCGCCGTCAGTAATTAATCCCATAGCAATTCCAGAAACTGGTTTTACCATTTGAACTCCCGCATCCATAAGCGCCATAGTTCCGGCACAAACTGTTGCCATAGAAGAAGAACCGTTAGATTCTAAAACTTCAGAAACAATACGAATTGTATATGGACAATCAACAGGGATCATGTTTTTTAAAGCTCTTTGTGCCAAGTTACCGTGACCAACTTCTCTTCTTGAAGTTCCTCTTAGTGGTTTTGCTTCACCAGTAGAGAAAGGAGGGAAGTTATAGTGCAGGTAGAATTTCTCTTCACCTTGTTCAGAAGGAGAATCGATTTGGTTTGCTTCTCTTGAAGTTCCTAAAGTTACTGTAGCCAAAGCTTGAGTTTCTCCACGTGTAAACAAAGCAGAACCGTGAACTCTTGGTAAATAATCAGTCTCACACCAAATTGGTCTGATGTCAGTTGTTTTTCTACCATCTAAACGAACACCTAATTCTAATACTACATTACGAACTGCTTCTTTGTTTGTTTTGTAGAAGTATTTAGAAACTAAATCTCCATCAGCAGCTAATTCTTCTTCTGTAAATAAAGCTTTTACTTCTTCTTTTACTTCAGCAAATGCAGCACTTCTTTCGTGTTTAGCAGATCCAACTTTCGCAATAGCGTAAATTTTATCGTATGCAGCAGCTTTTACTTTTTTGTAAATTTCTTCGTTTTCTTTCTCACCTTCGTAAGTACGAATTTCTTTTTTACCAAAAGCAGCTTGTAAGCGTAATTGTGCGTTAATCTGAACTTTAATAGCTTCGTGAGCAAATTTAATTGCTTCAACCATTTCAGCTTCTGAAATTTCTTTCATCTCACCTTCAACCATAGCAACAGAATCTAAAGAAGCACCAATCATCATGTCGATGTCAGATTTTGCTAAATCTTCTCTACTCGGGTTGATTACAAATTTTCCGTCGATACGTGCAACACGAACTTCTGAAATTAAGTTGTAAAATGGAATATCAGAAACAGCTAAAGCCGCAGAGGCAGCTAAACCAGCTAATGCATCTGGCATAACTTCTTCGTCATGAGACATTAATTGAATCATAACCTGAGTTTCTGCATGGTAATCGTCTGGGAAAAGTGGACGTAAAACACGGTCTACTAATCTCATTGTTAATACTTCATTGTCGCTTGGTCTTGCTTCTCTTTTGAAGAAACCTCCAGGGAAACGACCAGCTGCAGCAAATTTTTCGCGATAATCTACCGTTAAAGGTAAAAAATCAACATTAGGGTTAGCGGTACGTGCTGAAACTGCTGTCGCAAGTAACATCGTGTCGCCCATTCTTACTACTACAGAACCATCCGCTTGTTTAGCCAAACGTCCTGTCTCGATTGTGATGCTTCTGCCATCACCTAAATCGATTTTTTCTACAAATAATTGTGGAATCATAAATTTTTTCCTTATTGGTTATACAATGGGTTTTAGTTGTGTTGTAGTTGTTGTTGTGTGTAGTTGTTGTTTCTAAAACCCAATGAAAAACCAAACTTTTTTTCTTATAAAATGCTTGTAATAAATAAATTCCGTAAAAAACAAAAAGAGGCACTTTCGCACCTCTTTTCTATATTGATTATTTTCTGATATTCAATACTTTGATAATCTCACGATATCTGTTGATCTCTGTCTTTTTCAAGTAGTCCAACAAAGCTCTTCTTTTACCTACTAATAGTACAAGAGAACGCTCAGTGTTATAATCGTGACGATTTTTTTTCAAGTGTTCAGTTAAGTGTGAAATTCTGTAAGTGAACAATGCAATCTGACCTTCTGCTTTTCCAGTGTTTTTAGCATCACCGTGTTGTGCGAAGATTTCTTCTTTTTTTTCCTTAGTTAAATACATTCCAATATTTATTTAATGATTTTTATGTATGTCATACATCTCTTGTAAGACGGGTGCAAAATTACATTTTTTTTTCGAAAAAATAAATTTAAAGATTGAAAAATTTAAATATTAAATATTTTAATCGAAAAAGCACCATTTGATAACGGTTTGATTCCTTTATTTTTTAGAATAATTTTGCAACTTCTTGATTCACAAATTCTAAAAACCTTTCGTCAGCCTCTGTAAACGGATCAATAACGTGGCTGTCAATGTCAATTTGACCAATATTGAGTCCGTTAACAAATAATGGAACTACAATTTCTGATTTCACAGTAAAACTGCAAGCGATGTAATTGTCTTGCGCCGCAACATCCGGTACAACAAAATTAGCATTGCTTTCGGCAACCTGACCGCAAATTCCTTTTCCAAAAGGAATCACTGTATGATCCGTTTCTGCTCCTATATATGGACCCAAATGAAGGGTCTTGTTTTCGTGATTGGCAAAATAAAACCCTACCCAGTTGTAATATTCAACGTTTTCGTTCAATAGTTTACAGATCGATAGTAATTTTTCGTCTCTGGCAGCAGCTGTATCAGCCACAATAGCGCTTATTTTTGGTTGTAATTCCTGAAATGTCATAATGCAAGATTTTTATGCAAAAGTATTTAATGCTGAATTTAAAAAATACATAAATTTGTTAAAAATTTCTTTTGAAAAAATATTTCCTGCAATTTAAACCGTTTCTGATTTTTATAGGCACTTTTTTCGCTGCCTATATCGGATTTACGTTAGTTTATAAATTTTATTTAGATAGTTTTGACACAACTGATGTTGATGGGATAACGACTATCGTTAGTCATAATGTAGATGGGCTGATGGGATTGTTTAATTGTGATAGTAAAATTTTTAAAAGCCCTTTAAATCCCTATTTTGAGGTTTGGTACAATGCTAAATTTACGCTCCGAATAGTGGAAGGATGTAATGCGGTAAGTGTTACGATTCTGTTTGTTTCTTTTGTATTAGCGTTTTCAGGAAAGTTGAAAACGACTTTGGGTTTTATTCTGTTCGGTGTTTTTTTAATTTATGTTCTGAATGTAATCCGAATTGCATTATTAACGGTGTTGTTATTTCGTTTTCCTGAGCAAGAACATATTCTTCATGGTGTTCTTTTTCCTTTAATAATCTATGGATTGGTTTTTAGCTTATGGGTTTTTTGGGTGAATAAATTTTCGAAGTATGCTAAATAAAATAAGAGATCATAAGTTCAAAATTCTGTTTTCGATTATTATAATAGTAGGCTTTGGCTTGATTAGAGGTTTTGAAAAAACATTGTTTTATGATCCTTTCCTGGTTTATTTTAGTTCTGATTTCAAAACTTCGGCTTTCCCTGAAGTAGATGCTTTTAAACTTTTTTGTGGACTTTTGTTTCGGTATTTTTTAAATTCTGTTTTATCACTGATCCTTATTTATGTGTTATTTCGGGACAAAGAAATGCTGAAGTTTAGTGCGTTTTTATACAGCTGTTTTTTGGTAGTTCTCTTTGGGATGTTTTTTGTAATTGTGGCCTATTTTCCCGACGGAGGATGGTTGCTTTTTTATGTGAGAAGATTTATTATTCAGCCCATATTTGTCTTGCTTTTTATTCCCGCGTTTTATTATCAGATGCAAAACTTAAAAAAATAACAGTTTATTCGGCTTTTTTAAAAGTCTTTTAGATAATTTTGCAGTATGAATCTAAAGAAGTGCACAGGATTATTTTTAGCTTTCCTATTGTTGGTTTCCAACATCGGGTTTGCTTTTGATGTGCATTATTGTGGAGGCAAGATTGCTTCGGTTTCTTTAAATACTGCGAGTTCTGTTGCTCCGGAAAAGAAATGTTGTGGCATTTCAGAAAAAAAATCATCCTGTTGTAAAGACAAAGTAGTTCGTTTTGAGAAAAAATCAGACGATGCTACCTTTAAGATGTTCTTTTTTCAAATTGCTTTTCCTGCCGTAATTGAAGATTTTAAACCAATTGCCTTTCTTTCGCTTCCGGGTTTCAAAAATAAGCAGATTACTTCGTATTATTCTGATGCGAATGCACCCCCTTTATACAAATTATACAATCAGTACATTTTCTACTCCTGATTTTAATGTTTTAGAATCAAGCTAATGATAGCTTGTGCTTTGTTATTTAATCCTTTCTCGTTTTTTGAGAAGTGTTAAAGAACAGTTTTCTATTTCACATTAAAGTCAATCTTATGCAAAAAAATATACTGCTTTTTGTGGTGTTTTTGCTTTCCGTTTCTGTTTTTTCACAGGAAGATTTACAGGAAGTAAAGATCACAAAAAAGCAAAAAGGAATTAAAAAATCCTATACCGTCACTGCTAATACAAGTGTTATTACAAGTAAAGAATTATTAAAAGCTGCTTGTTGTAATCTTGCTGAGAGTTTTGAAACAAATCCGTCTATTGACGTAAATTTTTCGGATGCCTTAACAGGAACAAAGCAAATAAAAATGCTGGGTTTAACGAGTCCGTATTTAATGATTACCGAAGAAAATATTCCTTCAGTACGTGGGGCTTCACAGGCTTATGGATTGTCTTTTACACCCGGTACCTGGATTGAAAGCGTGCAGATTACCAAAGGAGCCGGAAGTGTTATTAACGGTTATGAAAGTATCTCCGGACAGATAAATACGGAACTTTTAAAACCTTTAAACGATGATCCGTTTTTTCTGAACTTTTACGGATCTACTGATTCTCGTTTTGAATTGAATACTCATTTCAATAAAAAAATATCGGATAAATGGGCAACAAGTCTTTTTCTTCATGGAAATACCCGTGTTGCAAAAAATGATATGAATAAGGATGGTTTTTTGGATAATCCCTTAGGAAAACAAATCAATATTCTGAATCGGTATCAGTATTATGATGCCGAAAGTGGTTTGGTAAGTTTTATCAATTTCAGGTATATGAATGATAAAAAACAAACCGGAGAAGTAGATTTTGATAAAGACAGAGACAGAGGAACAACAAATTATTGGGGTTCGGAAATCAATACAGAACGTTTTGATGTTTCGTCAAAAATTGGATATGTTTTTCCGGATATGCCTTATCAGAGTATTGGATTTCAGAATGCTTTCAACAGTCATAATCAGGAATCTTACTTTGGTTTGAATCAATATAATATCAAACAAAGCAGTTATTATTCGAATTTGATTTTCAATTCGATTATCAATAATACCAAACACAAATTTACAACCGGTTTGAATTTTTCGTACGATCGTTACCAGGAGTTTGTAAATGTGAATGATTACAGCAGAATTGATAATTCGGTTGGAGCATTTTTTGAATACACCTATGACAATACAGATAATTTTAGTCTGATCTTAGGAGGTAGAGTAGACAATCATAACCGACTGGGTGTTTTTGTAACACCACGTTTACACTTGCGATATAATCCTTGGGAGTATGGAGTGCTTCGTTTTTCGGCAGGACGAGGGAAACGTTCGGCTAATATCTTTGCCGAAAACCAACAGCTTTTTGCCAGTTCAAGAACCTTTTCTATTTTAGATAATAGTGGAAAAATTTATGGATTGAATCCTGAAATTGCCTGGAACTACGGTTTGAGTTTTTCTCAGAAGTTTAAATTGTTTAATAAAAATGCCGAAGCAGGTTTTGATTTCTACCGTACTGATTTTCAAAATCAAGCCGTTGTTGATGTCATGCAAAGTCCTCAGGAGGTTCTGTTTTATAATTTAAAAGGGAAGTCGTTTGCCAATAGTTTACAGGTGGAATTTAATTTGGAGTTGATTCACAATCTGAATCTGAGAACGGCTTATAAATACTACGATATTCAAACCGATTATTTAAGAGGAACTTTTCAACGTCCATTACAAGCAAAACATCGTTTTTTAGGAAATCTGGAATATGAAACGGCTTTGAACAATGGTAAACAATGGAAGTTTGATTATACGTTTAACTGGTCGGGAAAACAACAATTGCCTTATACGGCATCAAATCCTGCAGCAGATCAGTTTCCTGATTTTTCACCTGCATATGCGGTTATGAATGTTCAGGTGACACGTGTTTTTTCTCCTGTATTTGAAGTTTACATAGGCGGAGAAAACATAGGGAATTACAAACAGGAAAAAGCAATTTTAGGAGCCGATGATCCTTTTGGTCCCAACTTTGATGCTTCAATTGCGTACGCGCCAATTTTCGGACAGATGTTTTATGCGGGATTGCGATTTAGAATAAAATAAAGAAGTTAAGTTTAATTACAAGAATCAATAAATAGTAACAATAAATAATAGAAAAAATGAACAAAATAATTTTAATTGCACTGGTAACTTTTTTAGGGTTTTCTGCTCAGGCACAAACTAAGAAAAATAAGAATTTAAAATACACTACAGAGGTAAACGGTAATTGTGAGCAATGCAAAAAACGTATTGAAAAAGCGGCGTTTAGTGTGCCGGGAGTAAAAACCGCTTCTTGGGATATTAGTTCGCATCAGCTTACGGTGATTTTAAATGAGGAGAAATCTTCTCCGGCAGATTTAAATAAGGCAATTGCTAAAGTTGGACATGATACCAAAGAGGAAAAAGCGACCCAAACCGATTATGATAATTTGCATAGCTGTTGCAAGTATGTAAGAGAGGAATAATTAAGAGCCTGGGTTGTTACCCGGGCTTTTTTTGAATCGTTAATTAATCTTTAAAATCCCGTATTTTATTGTGGTTGAAGTAAATTATTGCTACTTTCACGGACTTATAAATATAACCTAACGCATATATGAATAATTTTGACTGGACTCAATTAATAAACCCTGAATTTTATATTACATTAAGTGTCGGAGGGGTTCAAATTGGGTTGTATATTGTTCTGTTTATAGTATTCGCTGAAACAGGACTTTTTGCAGGTTTTTTTCTGCCTGGAGATAGCTTACTTTTTTTGGCAGGGATTTACAGTCGTGATTTGGTTGAAAGCGTTGTTCACATACCGGGAGATTTTATCAATGTATTTTTGCTTTCTCTTTTGGTTGCTATAATGGGAGTTTTAGGAAATATGACGGGATATTGGTTTGGAGCCAAAAGCGGCTATTACCTATTTAAAAAAGAAGATTCATTCTGGTTCAAAAAGAAATATTTATTGCAATCAAAAGACTTCTTTGAGAAATATGGTGGTAAGGCTATTATCTACGCTCGTTTCCTTCCAATCTTTAGAACTTTTGCCCCAATCATTGCCGGAATAGTTTCTATGGATAAAAAGAAATTCATGTTTTATAACGTACTGAGCTCCTTTCTTTGGTCGTTTATTTTGATCTTCTCGGGACATTACTTATACGGTGTCTTTTTAAAAGAAGGAATAGATTTAAAACAACATATTGAATATATAATCATCATAATCATTATCATTTCAACCTTGCCGGTCTTGCTTAAAATTTTAAAGAAAAGACCAAGTGAGAATATCTAAAGAATCAAAAAGCCCGGAGTTTACTTCGGGCTTTTTTTGTATAAGGGTGTGATGAATTTTAAGTTTGTAGTATAAGCTATTGTTAATGGTACTGTTTTTTTAGTAAAGAAAATATGCTCTTACTGTATATAATTTAGATTCTTATTTTTGTGGAGTTTTGCACACACACACACACACACACACATATACAAGCTGTACTAAAAATTTAATGCTTTGAGAAAATTTTTCACGCAGATTTAGCAGATTGCACAGATTTTTTTAAGAGGTGAATAAGATCGGCCTAATCTGCTAAATCTGCGTGCAAAAGAAAATATTTGCGAACCTTTTCTTTATTTTAATCGCAAAGTATAGGCAAGGACACAAAGAGAGTGCGCAAAGATCGCAACGCTAGTGTGAGTGTTAAGAGCTCTTTGCAATAAGCTTACCCTAAACGCATAAATTTGGAATTTGGAATTTCAAAAATTTGGAATTTAAAACCCTACCATTCATTAACCTTATTGGCGTCCATTTTTAAGAAGATAAACAACAAAATAGTGAATCCCCAAAGTCCGGAGCCTCCATAAGAAAAGAAGGGCAGAGGAACCCCGATTGTCGGGAAAATTCCGGCAACCATGGCAATGTTTACGAAAAAGTGTGTGAATAAAATTCCGGCAACGCAATATCCGTATACGCGGCTGAATTTTGTTTTTTGTCTTTCGGCTAAGTAAATGACTCTTAGAAATAATCCAACAAAAAGAGCGATGACAACCATTGAGCCTAGGAAACCCCATTCTTCACCAACGGTTGTAAAAATGTAATCCGTATGTTGTTCGGGTACAAAGCCTCCTTTGGTTTGAGTTCCTTCCAGAAAACCTTTTCCAATCCATCCACCGGATCCAATAGCAATTTCAGATTGATTGGTGTTGTATCCAATACCTTTCATGTCTACCGTTTTTCCTAAAAGGATATTAAAACGATCCCTGTGGTGCTGCTTGAAGACATTGTCGAAAACATAATCAACAGATAAAACAAAACAGGAAACAATAGCGAGTAAGATTCCGCTTAAAAGAAGGTTTCGATCTACAACCCGGCCTTTGAAATGGATGATGGTCAAAACACCTAGTGAAATTAATATCACCACGTAAGGTTCCAGAACGAGTGTAAGTACAAATAATAGGATGGCCAAAAATCCTGTCCAGACATACCATGCAGGTAAACCTTCTCTAAATAAAACTACAATAAAAATACTGTATATCAAGGCGCTTCCCGGGTCAGGTTGCGGCAAGATCAGAAGAACCGGTAGAAAAACAATGGCTAAAGCCTGAATCTGTCTGTTCGTTTCTTTTAAATTGATTTGACTGTCGCTTAGATATTTCGCTAAAGCTAAGGATGTTGCTGCTTTTGCAAACTCAGAAGGTTGTATGGTAAAACTTCCAATGGCATACCAACATCTCTGACCGGCAATCGTTTTTCCAAAAAGAAATAATCCGGCTAATGATAATAAAGAAACGCCAAAAATAATAGTAGCGTACTTCTCGTAGAATTTACCATCTACAAAAAGAACAACAAATATTAAAGGAATTGTACAGGCAATAAATATTAATTGCTTTTCATAAGTGCCATCAGTAGATAATAATGAAGAAGAATAAATGTTCAGCCATCCTAAAACTACCAATATAGCATAGATGACCACACTTATCCAGTCTATATTATTTTTTACACTTTGATTTCTCATTTGAAATAATCTTTATTAATTCTCTTTTGTTGTGTCTACTGTGGTTTTTTTGATCTCTGTTTTTGGGGTTACTGTTTTTGGAACAATAATCTTCGCTTTTAAGATGGAGTCTTTAGGGGTGGATTCTATTGCGCTTGCTTCTTTCATTCCGCCTAATTTTGCATATTCCGCTACCAAACTTTTGTTTAAAACACGAACTTCTAAATCATTTCTTGAAGTGATTTTTCTGCGTAAGTATTTTTCTATCATCAAACTGGCAATAGGACCAGCTACTGTTGCTCCAAAACCTCCGTTCTCAATCATAATAGCAATTGCAATCTTCGGATTGTCCTTAGGGGCAAATGCAACAAATATAGAGTGATCTTTAAGCTGTGTTCTTTTTCCGTTGATTTTGGCAAAGTTTTCTGCTGTACCTGTTTTTCCACAAATATCGATTCCTTCTACTCTTAAAGAATAAGCCGTTCCTTTATTGTACACATCAAATAAACCACTGATCACGGGAGGAAAATATTTTTTGTCTATCGTAGTCTCGTGTCTGGTGGTGAATTTAGCGTCTATTTTTTTTCCTTCAATTTTTTTAATGATATGAGGCGTGTAATAATAACCCTGGTTAGCAACGGTCGCCATCATATTGGCCAGCTGAATTGGGGTCATTAAAACCTCTCCCTGACCAATAGAGTTCGAAACAATTGTTGTACTTCTCCAACCACCGTTTGGATATATTTTTTTGTAGGTTTTAGAAGTTGGAATGTTTCCTCTCTTACCCGTAGGTAGATCATACCCCATAAACTGACCTAATCCAAAACTTTTTACGTGATTACTCCAGATATCAACCGCTTGTCCTGGGTTTTTGTATTTGTTAATCGTTAACATGTACGACTGAGCGAAATATGTATTACACGAATTGTAAATTCCGTTGTGTAATTGATGTGGACCAAAACCGTGACATTTCATAAAACGACCTCTACCATAACTAAAACCGTGATGGCACATAAAAGTAGTTTGCTCATTGATGACACCTTCCTGTAAAGCAACCAATCCGGTTAAAATTTTAAAAGGAGAACCGGGAGGGTATTCTGCTAAAAGACCTCTGTCGTACAATGGTTTGGCGATAGAGTCATGATACAAAAGCGTATAGTTTTTAGATCGTTGTCTTCCAACTAAAATACCGGGATCATAAGAAGGAGCAGTAACTAATGCAAGAATTTCACCGGTTTTAGGCTCAATCGCAACAATTCCTCCTCTTTTATTGATCATTAATTCTTCGCCGTATTTCTGAAGTTCGGCATCAATGGTTAAATTAATGTCTTCTCCGGCTACTGCAATAGTATCATATTTCCCTTCTTTATAAGAGCCGATTTCTCTGTTATATTTGTCTTTTTGAATGTATTTTACCCCTTTTATTCCGCGTAAAATTTCCTCGTAGCTTTCTTCGACTCCTTGTTTACCAATCAAATCACCACTGTTGTAATACGGGTTTTTGGCAATTAATCTTTCATTCACCTGTGTGATGAATCCAAAGATATTAGCTCCGTAATCTACTTCATAATCTCTAAGGGATCTTTTTTGGAAATAGAAACCTTCAAATTTTCTGATTTTCTCCTGAAAAGCAGCAAATTCGGATTTGTTTAATTGAGGTAAAAATACAGAAGGTAACCTTGGACTGTATACTTTGGCTTTTGCTATTTTTTTTTCGTAATCTTCTTTTGTGATATTCAACAGCGTACAAAGTTCATTAATATTAATGTTTTCTTTGATTTCGCGCGGAATAACCATGATGTCATAAGAAGCCTGGTTGGCAACCATTAATTTGCCATATCGATCGTATATGTAACCTCTTTCAGGATAGTCATACACTTTTTTTATTGCATTATTTTCTGATTTTAATTTGAAAGAATCATCTATAATTTGCAAATAAAATATCCTGATCACTAGCAAAGATGCTGCAATAATAATTAAAGAGGGCAGCAGAACTTTTCTCATCTTTTATTGGGCTTAATAAGATATATTATTATGACTGAAATGATAATGGTAAATATCGAGCTGAACAAAGTTCGAAGCAAAATATCCCAGATGAATTTAAATTGAAAAGCTTCAAGTGTAAATAGTATGATATGATGTAATACAACCGATAATAAAATAAAGGAGAATCGCTCAGGAGTTAAAGACTCGTTTAGTTTTATGGTTTGATATTCATAACTCAATCCAAATGAAAATTTGAAAATATAAGGCCTGTAATAAGCCAGTATAACAGAAGCAGTCGCATGGATTCCTCCCGAATTACAAAACATATCCATGGCTAGTCCAAGTAAAAAACTTGAGATAATTAAGCCTGATTTGTTGCTGTTTACAGGATAGAGAATTATAAATAAAATATACGGAAAAGGACTTATGTATCCCAGGAAATTCATATTGTTGAAAATAACAACCTGAATGGCCAGTAATACAATAAATCGAAAAATATTGAGTAACAATGCGCTATTCATCTTTCCCCTTTTTTTCTAAATTAATAAGTTCTTCTCTGTCTTTGCTTTTAATGATGTAAACATGTCCAAGATTGGTCATATCATTAAACAGTTTTACGTTGATCACATAAAAACTGGTTTTGTTTTTTACGTAAATTTTGTCTACCGTACCAATATTGATTCCTTCAGGGAAAATTACAGATTGCCCACCGGTAACAATGGTGTCTCCTTTTCTGATTGAAGCCAGTCTTGGAACATCTTCCAGTTGAACAAAACCGGTACTTTTTCCATCCCAGGTTAAAGAACCAAAGTGATTTGATTTTTTGATTTTTGCATTGATCTGTGATTTCATATTCAAAATACTTACCACAGTAGAATATCTGTTAGAGGTATTGTCTACAACTCCGATAATTCCTAAACTATTGATAACTCCCATGTCTTGTTTAACACCGTCGGTTGCTCCGGAGTTCAGGGTGATATAGTTTTCGTGTGTACTGTAGGAATTGTGAATTACTTTTGAAACAATGATATCCGCAGGTTTTACCCCTTTGATGGTATCTTTTAAAGGTATTTTGGTTGTGTCTTCTTTGTTGAATAAAAGACTTTTTAATCTTGCGTTTTCAAGTACAAGTTCGTCGTTTTCGGTTTTTAAATTCAAATATTCGTTGATACGATTAATGCGTTCATAAACACCTCCGCTTAAAAAATTAGCGGAACTGATTACTCTGCTTCGGTGGTAGGAATGAGATTGAATTGTGAGGGCCAACGAAATGCCTAAAAGCAGCAAAAACAGCAATCGATTACTGTTTCTTATAATGAAATTAAAAATTTGCTGCATTTCTTGTTCGGTTATTTTGTTTCAGGATATGCTTTTGGGTTCAAGTTTTACCAAAGTCAGATGATTCAATCTGACTCTGATAAAAAGATATTGATTGTTATTTTTTGAATCTTATTTGATTAAGATACTTTTGAACTTGGTAATGTTTTTAAGTGCCATTCCTGTTCCACGAACAACAGCTCTTAATGGATCTTCAGCAATATAAACCGGTAAATCTGTTTTTTGAGAAATACGTTTGTCAAGACCTCTCAACATAGATCCACCACCTGCTAAATAAATACCGGTATTGTAGATGTCTGCTGCTAATTCAGGAGGAGTTTGCGATAAAGTTTCCATTACAGCATCTTCAATACGTTGGATTGATTTATCTAATGCTTTAGCAATTTCACGGTACGAAACATCTACCTGTTTTGGTTTTCCGGTAAGTAAATCTCTACCTTGAACAGACATATCTTCAGGAGGGCTTTCAAGATCTTCGATCGCAGCTCCGATTTGTATTTTTATTTTTTCTGCAGTACTCTCTCCAACAAAAAGGTTGTGTTGGGTACGCATGTAATAAACAATATCATTTGTGAATACGTCACCTGCAATTTTTACAGATTTGTCACATACAATTCCGCCTAATGCAATAACAGCAATTTCAGTTGTTCCACCACCGATATCAACAATCATGTTTCCTTTAGGTTGCATGATATCAATACCAATACCAATTGCCGCAGCCATTGGTTCGTGTATCAAATAAACTTCTTTACCGTTTACTCTTTCACAAGATTCTTTTACAGCACGCATTTCAACCTCAGTAATTCCAGACGGAATACATACTACCATTCTTAAAGCTGGAGTAAACATTCTTTTTTTCAATGCCGGAATACTTTTAATGAACATATTGATCATTTTTTCTGAGGCATCAAAATCTGCAATTACACCATCTTTCAAGGGCCTTATGGTCTTGATGTTTTCATGTGTTTTACCTTGCATCATGTTGGCTTCCTTACCAACAGCAATGATTTTGCCTGATATTCGATCACGTGCAACGATTGACGGACTATCAATAACAACTTTATCATTATGTATGATTAAAGTGTTTGCGGTACCAAGGTCTATCGCGATATCCTCGGTCATGAAATCAAAAAATCCCATAAGTTTTTTAGGGGTTTAAAATGTTATAATTAATTATCGAACAAAGTTAAACAAATTAATGTTTAAAATGACGTGTTCCTGTAAATACCATTGCAAGATTGTTTTCGTTGCAATAATTTATGCTTAATTCGTCTTTTATTGATCCTCCTGGCTGAATTACAGCTGTTATTCCTGCTTTTTTGGCTAATTCTACACAATCCGGAAATGGGAAAAATGCGTCGCTCGCCATTGAAGCTCCTGTTAGATCAAATCCGAAAGCTTTAGCCTTATCAATAGCCTGCATTAAAGCATCAACTCTTGAAGTCTGACCAGTTCCTGACGAAATTAATGTTCCGTTTTTCGCAAAAACAATCGTATTTGATTTTGTGTTTTTACAAATTTTTGAAGCAAATATTAAGTCTTCTATTTCCTGAGCAGTCGGCTCTGTAGTAGTAACGGTTTTTAAGTGCTCTTTAGTATCTGTAATATTGTTTCTGTCCTGAATTAACAAACCATTAAGACATGTTCTCACTTGTTTTGAAGGTAATTCAACTTCATTTTGAACCAATATGATTCTGTTTTTCTTTTCTTGTAAAACAGTAATAGCTTCAGCATCATAACTTGGAGCAATTACAACTTCACAGAATAATTTGTTGATTTCCTGTGCTGTAGCCAAATCAATTTTAGTATTAGCAATCAAAACACCACCAAATGCTGATGTCGGATCACAAGCCAAAGCAGCTAAATAAGCTTCATTGATTGTTTTTCTTGAAGCTAAACCACAAGCATTATTATGTTTTAAAATAGCAAATGTTGGTCCGTCAGTTTTAAACTCATTAATTAAGTTTACTGCAGCATCTACATCAAGTAAGTTGTTGTAAGATAACTCTTTTCCGTGAACTTTTTTGAACATTGCGTCAAAATCTCCGAAAAAGAATCCTTTTTGGTGTGGATTTTCGCCATAACGCAAAATCTGACCGTTATCAATACTTTCTTTATAGATGGTTTCATCTGTATTGAAATAATTGAAGATAGCACCATCATAATGAGACGAAACGTGAAATGCTTTTGTAGCAAACAATTTTCTGTTCTCAAGAGTTGTTGCTCCGTTTTGTTCTGTGATCAAATCCAAAAGCAAACTGTACTCGTTAACAGAAGCTACAATTACAGTGTCTTTGAAATTTTTTGCTCCGGCACGAATCAATGAAATTCCGCCAATGTCAATTTTTTCAATAATATCTTGTTCGCTAGCACCGGATGCAACTGTTTTTTCAAACGGGTATAAATCAACGATAACTAAATCAATCTGTGGAATGTCAAATTCTTTCATTTGTTTAACATCACTTTCATTATCCTGACGGTTCAGGATCCCTCCAAAAATTTTCGGGTGTAATGTTTTTACTCTTCCGCCAAGGATCTCAGGGAAAGAAGTAATGTCTTCAACAGGAACTACAGGAATACCTAAATTTTTAATAAAATCTTCAGTTCCTCCGGTTGAATAAAGAGTTACGTTTTGTTCGTGTAATTTTCTAACGATTGGTTCCAGTCCGTCTTTAGAAAAAACAGAAATTAATGCCGATTGTATTGTTTTAGTTGTGCTCATTGTGTAGTTATGATTTTCAGACTGCAAAAGTAGTTTTTTTATATATTATTTTAAAGAAAATTAATGTAACATTATGCTAAATAAATCTACTGATGAGTAAGTTAACTTTTATTAGGTTTTTGATTTTAATTTTTTGAATTTTACTTTACAGAAAAATACTTACATATGCTGGTTTATCTACGGTTGTTAAAAGAAAGTTTAAGCTTTGCCATAAATGCTTTGCGGAATAATAAATTACGTACGCTGTTGTCATTGCTTGGGGTTACCATTGGTATCTTTTCGATTATTACCGTACTTGCCGCTGTGGATTCGTTAGATCGTAAAATTTCTAAGGATTTGAGCAGTTTAGATAAAAACACCATTTATCTGATGAAATATTGTTTTGGGCCATCTGAAATTCCACAATGGAAAAGAGAACAATTTCCGAATGTGAAATACGATGAGTATGTTGCTTTGAAAAATTCTCTTACCAATACCGATCAGGTCGGTTATCAGCTTTTTGTAAAACATGAAACGCTGAAATATGATTCTAAAACCGTTGCCGATGTAAATATTGTTCCTTCCTCATTTGAAATGGTCGATATTGACGGATTGAGTTTTGATAAAGGAAGATTTTACAATGAATCGGAATCGAATTCGGGGACTCCGGTAATTGTTTTGGGATATGAGATCGCCGACGGCCTTTTTGGAACAAGTGACCCAATTGGAAAAAATATCCGTTTGTACGGACAGCGTTTTACCGTCATTGGTGTTATAGCAAAACAAGGAGCCGGTTTTTTTGGAGACAGCAATGATACTTCTGTTTATTTGCCGGCAAATTTTTTACGACGAATGTATGGCGATAGTGACTCTATGACACCTGTAATCGTTTTGAAGCCTGTAAAAGGAGTTGATATGGATGCCTATAAAGCAGAAGTAGCTCAGAAAATAAGAGGGATTCGCGGAATGAAAGCCGGAGAAATTGATAATTTTTTCGTCAATGTACTTTCCGGTTTTACCGATCTTATCGATGGTATTTTAGGAACTTTACGTGTAGGTGGAATTTGTATAAGTTTCTTTTCTTTTCTGGTGGGAGGATTTGGAGTTGCTAATATTATGTTTGTTTCTGTGAAAGAACGAACTAATTTAATCGGGATTCAGAAATCATTAGGTGCTAAAAACAAATTTATTCTGTTTCAGTTTTTGTTTGAAGCAATTATCCTTTGTTTAATAGGCGGAATAATTGGAATTATGATTGTTTGGCTTTTGTCTATTTTACTAACTAGTTTACTGGATTTTGAATTTGTCTTAAGTTTTAGTAATATTATAATTGGATCCGGATTGTCGATCATTGTCGGGTTAATTTCAGGAATCTTGCCTGCGATCTCTGCATCAAAATTAGATCCGGTAGAGGCTATCAGAGCGGGGATGTAATTTGGATGCTGAAATTTCATGATTTTACAACTTCCCGTTTTATTTTGGTGTAGAATTTTATTGTAAATTTAATAGCTAAATTAAAATTTAATAAAATGATACCAGTAAAAGCTTATGCGGCATATGATGCTGTAAATCCGTTAAAACCCTATACGTTTGAAAGAAAAGAAGTTGGTGCTCATCAGGTTCAGATAGAAATCTTGTATAGTGGTGTTTGCCATTCCGATATTCATACTGTAAAAGGAGATTGGGGACCTATAAATTACCCATTGGTTCCGGGTCACGAAATTGTAGGCCGAATTGTGGCTGTTGGAAGTGAAGTTTCTAAATTTAAAGTTGGAGAATTGGCCGGGATCGGGTGTTTTGTAGATTCCTGTAGAACTTGTCCGAGTTGTCAGTCAGGTGAGGAGCAGTTTTGTGATGAAGGAATGACTGGAACTTACAACAGCGTAGAAAGAGGAACAGATATTCCGACTCGTGGCGGCTATTCAAGTAGTATTATTGTCGATGAGAATTATACCCTTCATGTTTCCGAAAAATTAGACTTAAAAGGGGTAGCGCCTTTGTTGTGCGCGGGAATCACGACTTATTCGCCGTTGCGTTATTTAAAAGTAGGTAAAGGACATAAAGTTGGTGTTTTGGGTTTAGGCGGTTTAGGACATATGGCGGTAAAATTTGCCGTTTCTTTTGGTGCTGAAGTGACGATGTTGAGTCATTCTCCCTCTAAAGAAGCCGATGCCAAAAAGTTGGGAGCACATCATTTTGCTTTAACTTCAAATCCTGAAACAATGGATTCGTTGGCCAACAGTTTCGATTTTATTCTGAATACCGTTTCAGCGAAACACGATCATAATGCTTATTTGAATTTACTAAAAACCAATGGAACTATGATTGTGGTAGGAGCTCCTCCGGCGCCTGCAGAAATTCCTGTTTTTACGTTAATCATGAAAAGAAGAAGCATCATAGGAAGTTTAATCGGAGGGATTAAAGAGACTCAGGAAATGCTGGATTATTGTGCAGAACACAACATCACATCAGATGTAGAAATAATCGATATGGATTATATTAACGAGGCTTACGATCGAATGAACAAAAGCGATGTGAAATATCGTTTTGTGATTGATATGGCTTCTTTGAAGTAGTTACTAAGGTTCTGAGGAACTAAGATTCTAAGTTTTTAAATCCTTGCGATCTTTGCGTAGACCCTTGCGTATTTTGTGGTTAAGTTTTTTAACCTCAAAGTATGCAAGGTTTTTTTTTGTCTTGAGCGCTAAGTTCGTAAAACTTTGTGTTTAGGTTTTGTTTTTGAATTGCCTCCAGCTTTAGCTGTAGATAGAGGAAAGAAATGGGGCTTTAACTAAGCTAAAGGATCAGGAACAAAACAGGAACTTAATTTTTTTTAGGTTTTTAACCCTGGTATTTTTGCGGTCCTGTCATTTCGAGGCACGAGAAATCACATCCAATAGGACCGGAGTTACTTGTGTGATTTCTCGTGCCTCGAAATGACATAGCATCAAAACAGAATTGAAAATAATCTTTTAATTTGGATGGTTCAATTTCGGTTTTATAAACGGAAAAGTGATTCTGTTTTTGTCCCATTTAATGTCGTCTGAGATGTAATAATGATTGTTTCTTTTGTATTTTAAAACGGTGTCTTCTTCCTGAGTAGTTCTTCGAATGAAATAGGAATCTCTGTCTTTTAATGTAGATTCAATTGCATTAACTAAATCAAAATAGCTTTGAGTTTTTAAAGTGTCTAATTTTGATGCAATAAAAGTTATATTCCGAAAATCATCTTTATAATTTAATTTTACAAAATCAGAAATTGTATTATTAGGTATTTCAATCAGATCCTTAGGTTGTAAATCGATAAAATGAGGAATTGTGTCTCCTTCAGAAATATTTCCACAGATGTAACCCATTTCATTTCTTTGAAAATAATATATTCTGGAATCTTTATCAATTATAAAAGTGTTTGTTCCATAAGTTAGCCATCGGAGTATTGGTGGAGGTGGTGGAATATTTTTGTTTTTTAGTTTGTTGGAAATGTTAGAAATATTATCTTCTTTAGAAATTACGTACGCAGTGTTTTTGGTGGTATTTTTCTTTTTAGAACAATTTAGAAGGAGTAAACAAATGATAAAACCAACCAATACTTTTTTCATAAATAAAATTTAAATTAAAGATATAAAAAAATCCCAAGAAGCAAATCTTGGGATTTTAGTTTTAGAAGTTTAAAACTATCTAATTTCATTATTTTGAATCAAATCGATATACAAATTGATCTTGTCTTTTAATTCTTTTCTAGGCGTGATAAAGTCAAGGAAACCGTGCTCTAAAAGAAATTCGGCAGTTTGAAAACCTTCCGGTAAATCTTTTCCGGTAGTATCACGTACCACACGAGGACCTGCAAAACCAATCAAAGCACCAGGCTCAGAAATATTGATATCTCCTAACATGGCATAAGAAGCAGTAGTTCCTCCTGTAGTTGGGTCTGTACATAAAGAAATGTACGGTAATCCAGCTTCAGCAAGCTGCGCTAATTTTACAGATGTTTTGGCTAATTGCATTAACGAGTAAGCTGCTTCCATCATACGGGCACCTCCTGATTTTGAAATCATCACGAAAGGCAATTTGTTTTGGATTGCGTGATTAATTCCTCTTGCAATTTTTTCTCCTACAACAGCTCCCATAGATCCACCAATAAAGGCAAAATCCATACAGCAGATTACAAGGTCTTTTCCTTTAGATTTTCCCACTCCGGTACGCACAGCGTCTTTAAGGTGAGTTTTTTCCATTACATCTTTTAATCGGTCTGCATATTTTTTTGTATCCACAAAATGCAAAGGATCTTTAGAAGTCATGTTTTTGTCTAATTCAACAAATTCATTGTTGTCGAATAAAATCTCAAAGTAGGTTGCGCTTCCAATTCTAACGTGGAAATCATCTTCAGGGCTAACAAATAAGTTTCTTGCTAATTCGTCAGCATCAATAATTTTTCCGGTAGGAGATTTGTACCACAATCCTTTCGGAACGTCCATCTTGTCTTCTGTAGCGGTTGTAATCCCTTTTTCCTGTCTTTTAAACCAAGCCATATCTGTTGTTTTTTGTTGTTTCAGGTTTAAAGTTCAAAGTTGTGAAACTTGAAACCTGAAACTTGGAACTTTTTTATTATAATGTATTCACGTTATTCAAGTCTGCAAAAGCTTGTTCAAGTCTTGTGTTGAATGTTACTTCGCTTTCACGTACCCATTTTCTTGGGTCATAGTATTTTTTATTCGGAACATCAGCACCATCAGGGTTACCGATTTGTGTTTTTAAATAGTCAATGTTTTTAACCATATAATCACGGATTCCTTCTGTATAAGCAAATTGTAAATCTGTATCGATGTTCATTTTGATTACTCCGTATCCAATAGCTTCTCTGATTTCTTCAAGTGTAGAACCTGAACCTCCGTGGAAAACGAAATCTACCGGGTTATGACCAGTGTTGAATTTGTTTTGAACGAAATCCTGAGAGTTTTTTAAGATTTTTGGAGTTAATTTTACGTTTCCTGGTTTGTAAACACCGTGAACGTTACCAAAAGCAGCTGCAATTGTAAATTTAGGACTTACTTTAGATAATTCTTCGTAAGCAAAAGCTACTTCTTCCGGTTGTGTATATAATTTTGAGCTGTCTACATCAGAGTTGTCAACACCATCTTCTTCACCACCTGTAATACCAAGCTCGATTTCTAATGTCATACCCATTTTGCTCATTCTTGCTAAGTATTCTTTACAGATCTCAATGTTTTCTTCGATTGGCTCTTCAGACAAATCGATCATATGAGAGCTGAACAATGGTTTTCCTGTTGCTGCAAAATGTTCTTCAGAAGCATCTAATAAACCGTCGATCCAAGGCAATAATTTTTTTGCACAGTGATCTGTATGTAAAATTACAGTTGCACCATAAGCTTCCGCTAAAGCGTGAATATGTTTTGCTCCGGCGATTCCACCAGCGATAGCTGATTTTTCGTTAGCATTAGATAATCCTTTACCAGCATTAAATTGTGCTCCACCGTTTGAAAATTGAATGATAACTGGCGCATTTAGTTTTGCTGCAGTCTCAAGAACTCCATTAATAGTACTTGACCCCGTCACGTTTACTGCCGGAAGTGCAAATCCTTTTTCTTTTGCATATTTAAAAATCTCTTGTACCTGATCTCCCGTAGCTACTCCTGGTTTAATGTTGTGTGCCATTGTTAATTTTTTTTATAGTTGTTTTTAGTTTTTAGGTTGCAAAAATAAGAATTAATTAGCATTAGAAAGGATAATTTATTCCAAAATTTACAACCATGTGACCAAAATTATATTCTTTAAACCAGCGGTCTCCCTTCTCATGTGCCGGATTATAAGTCTTGAAGCCCGTATCTAAACGAATAACAAAAAAGCTTAAATCGTAACGAAAACCAAATCCTGTTCCCAAAGCAATTTCAGCTAAATCGTTTAAGTTGTCAAATTTTGCTTTCTCATCGGTGACATTATCGAGCACATTCCAGATATTTCCGGCGTCTGCAAAGATCGCTCCTTTTAAATCTCCGAAGATTTTAAATCTAAATTCACCACTAAGCGCAATTTTCATATTGGCCTCGTTAAAGTCGTTGGATGCATTTGTACTTCCCGGACCCAAAGAGTAAGGTTGCCAGGCACGATTATCATTTGAACCTCCCGAATAATAACTTCGCGAGAAAGGAATGTAATCGGAATTGCCAAACGGAATTGCGATTCCAAAAAAGCTTCGTACGGCCAAAACTTTTTCTTTTCCAAAATCCCAGTGTTTGATATAGTCAAATTCGGTTTTTATATACTCGGAATATTCTAAGTTGAATATTTCGTAATTACCGTTGGTATTTTTAGGTAAGCTTGCAATATTTGAAATAGCAGATAATAAGGTCCCGGCGGTTTCTATTTTTGTTTTAAACTGATAAAATGTATTGTCCGCTAAATCTTTTTTGGTTGTTTTGGTAAAAGTATAGCTGGTGGCCAGAATAAAATCATTTTCTGTCAGACGGACTCTTCGTTCTTCGATACTTTCCACTTCCTTGTAATCAGGATTTGACGGGGTCAGACTAGTTTGTCCGTTGAGAACCTGATTGGTGAAATTGGTTGTTCCTTTTGTGATGATCAGATCCCCATTTTCATCTAAATTCGTGGGATCTGTATTATAGACGTTAGCAATATCGTTCAACTCATTATAAGAAGAAGTATAGACGTTAAAATAATTGTCGGGATTTAAGTTCCGTACAAATTGTGCATTAAGTAATTCGAATTTCGCTGTATTGAATCGCTTAGGCGACCAGTTGTAAGCAAGTCCTCCCGTAAAATTCTCTTTGTCCAGACCTATATTCCTCTGTTTCGAAAAACCACTGGAGATACTGGTAGATGGAATCATTCTTTTAGGAATGATTTTTTCTGTTCCGAATGGCAATAAGATTCTCGGGAAATTTAATTTCATATCAAGACCATATTCCGAAACATTAAAGAAATTGTTATTCGGATTGGCCATGTCTTTTGACGAACCTATGTTTACACGTGCAGAAATTTCTAAGGTTTCGGCTCTGTTAAATACATTTCGAATCGTTTGAGAGATACTGGCACCAATTCCAAAATCCTGAATATTGGAATGCGTCAGATCGAGTGTAGCGCCGAAGCTGTATTTTTTTCTTGGTGTTAAAAAAACATTAGCAATAAGAGATTGCGCTGTTGAATCACGTTTGTCGACTTCGTATTGTATAGACGGATAATTAAAAATCTTTAGATTGTTTAGGTATCGGGACGAAAGTGTTGTTCGGGTATCAGAAAAAACACTTCCTTTTGTGATAAAAATGGCGTCCGTAATAGCGCGTGGTTTGTATTTTAATTTTTTGTAACTGTATAAATTAAAGTTGTTGTAAGTGGTACTGTCTTTAATTTGACCTTTTGAATTGGCTGCCGAATAATCCGTATAGATATTTACATCGCTAATTTTGTATAGTTTGAAAGGCTCTGTACGACTGGAATCTTTTTCCTGAATGGTATTGTTGCTGATAATTAAATTGACATCAGCCTTGTTCTTTTTGCCGATTGTATCAATGTCATACGACACATAAGTGGGTTGAAAGTAATAAGCACCATGATTTCTGAAGTAGGTCGTAATACGGTTTTTCTCTTCTTCAAAGTCGGAAGTTTTAAATTGATTTCCGGATTTTATTAAGGAGGTTTCTTTGTTCGTTTTATATAAGGAATCTAATGCAGGTGTTAAAATAGAGGTTCTGACCGAATCTAAAAGATAAGCCGGACCTGTAGTAATATTATAATTGATTTTGGCTTTTTTACGCCCGATACTGTCAATGTTATAGGCTGTTTTTACGTTAAAATAACCATTGTTGAAATAGTAAAATTTCAAACGTAATAAGGTTTTTTTTGTTTTTGAAGTGTCGATAATTACAGGAGCTTCTCCGGTATTTTTTAAAAATTCATGAATACCTTTATATAAAAAAGACTGCCCAAGTCTGTCTACTTGTTTTGCAGATAATAGTTTCGACTGGCGCTCGTACAAACCCGGATTATTTTTGAATTTTGCCTGATAAGTAGAATCCGGATTTAAATTGGCTAAGTTGTATAAATTCAAACGCAATTTGTATCCTAATAAAGTTCCGTTTGGTTTTTGATACATCTGATTAGATGCCGTTTCATCATTTGTAGACTTTCCATTAACAAGAATATTGTTTTTAATAAGAAGACTTTTCCCGTCGGGAACTCTTTTTACAGCATTACAAGCGCAAATAAGTATTGCTATTAGAATAAATGCTAGTATTTTTGTGGAATTCTTTTTCAAGTGTTATTTAATATTTAATTCAAAAGTACATTATTTTATGGTTAGTAAAAACCAAATAAAGCTTATATCAGGTTTACATCAAAAAAAGCAACGTTTTGCAAATCAGTTATTTTTCGCCGAAGGAGTGAAAGTAATTCAGGAACTCTTGCAATCTAACTTTGAATTAGAACATTTGTATACTACGCAAAATGATTTTGAAACCGTTCATTCTTCAAAGCGCACGCCTATCAATGAGCAGGAACTTAAGAAAATAAGTGCTTTGTCGACTCCAAATACCTGTCTGGCAGTTTTCAAAATGCCATCAGAAAACAAAATTAACGATACCGGTTTAATCCTGGCGTTAGATGATATCCGTGATCCGGGAAATTTGGGAACCATTTTGCGTTTGTGTGATTGGTTTGGAATTAAGCAACTTATTTGCTCAAAAGAAACCGTTGATATTTACAATCCAAAAGTTGTACAGGCCACAATGGGGTCTATCACCAGGGTAAATGTAAATTATGTCGATTTAGACACGTTTCTTTCACAAACAAAATTACCTGTTTTTGGAACATTTATGAACGGAGAGAACATCTATCAATCTAATTTACCACAGGACGGGATCATTATTATGGGTAATGAAGCCAACGGTATTTCTGAAGAGATTGAAAAAAGAGTTACAAGCCGACTCACAATTCCAAGATTCGGAGAGCTGCAAAAAACCGAAAGTTTAAATGTAGCTACCGCAACAGCAATTATTCTCAGTGAGTTTAAACGAAATAGTTAGTGTTTTGTTTTAATGGAAAGTGAAATTTACTAAAATAGCTCTCGATTTCATAGAATCAATATTGTCTGTCCATGGACTTGGTGTACCCGGATTATCTCGAATCAATTCATCCGAAATACCAAACATACCCCTAATAGAAGGCGAGAAAATAAAATATTCGGTAAAAAGATCAATTCCAAAACCAAGCTCATAAGCAGCAGTCCATTGTTTTACTCTGAATTTTTGCTCGTGATTATCGTCTTCCGATTTTGCATTACTGGACAGATTCAATGTTGTTGACATTCCTCCAACTAAATACGGACGGATATTTCCGGTTCGCAAAGCAGAGAATTTTAACAATAATGGAAAATGAATATAGGTGCTGTTTACCTCTCTCAAATAATCTTTTTTATCGGGAAGAGGGTAATACAAGTCACGCTTGGTATAATACAAGCCTGGTTCAAAGCGCAGGTTAATATATTCCTGCAATCTTAAATCGGCAACAACTCCAACATTAAAACCGGTTGTTTTTTTTACCTGAATATCCTGTTGTACGGGATTTTTGTAATCAAACTTAAAGTCGAAACTATTAAAGCCAAGGTAATAACCAAAATAGACTCGTTGTTTTTGCCAGTTTTCGAGGTTAGTAATAGGGTCTTTGCTAAACATGTTTTTAGCAAATTGTGAATATCCCTTTGTCGATAAGGCTAATAAAATTAAGATTACTGTTTTTTTCATACTATTTCTTAGAAGCAGAGTAAATGGTTGCAACTCCAAAAGTTTGAGGCATAGCCACTACATCTATAAACCCAATTTTTCGTAAAATATTGTTCAGCGCCTCACCATAAGGAAAAGCAGCGGCAGATTCAGATAAATAACCGTAAGCGGAATTGTCTTTTGAGAATAATTTTCCGATTAGTGGAAGTATATTTTTCGTGTAAAAACGATAGCCTTGTTTGCAAGGTGTTTTGTCCGGTACAGAAGTTTCTAAAATTACAAATACACCATTTGGCTTTAGAACCCTTAGGATTTCGGCAAAACCTTTTTCCAGATTTTCGAAGTTTCGTACACCAAAACCAACAGTGATGGCATCAAAATGATTGTCTTCAAAAGGGATGTTTTCAGAATCTCCTAAAACTAACTCAATAACATTTGTTAATTTTTTTTCCTCTACTTTTCTTTTTCCAACTTCAAGCATTCCCGCTGAAATATCTAAACCAATGATTTTCTCTGCGTTCGTTTGTGCCATTAAAATAGCTAAATCACCTGTTCCAGTGGCAATATCAAGGATGATTTTTGGTTTAGTATCAGAAACTATTTTTAATACCTTCTTTCTCCACTTAATATCAATTCCAAATGAAATTACGCGGTTTAAATTATCATAGTTCCCAGAGATCGTATCAAACATTTGAGCAACTTGTTCTTTTTTGCCTAATGTAGAGTTTTTATACGGAGTTATTTTTTCAGACATTTTTTTTATTTACGCAAATATAATACAAATCTTCTTTAACTGTAATTCAGTTTTTTAATTTGTAAATCAAATGTTTCAGAAAAGGAGAAATTTAGCGAAGTATCGGCGGATTAGGTTCCAAAGTAGGGGTTAACTGAGGGTGTATTTAAACCATATAAGTGATGTAAGTTCATTTTAGATTTACTTTTCGCTTCTTGTGAAATTCATTTTTATCTGAAGAGGCGAAAGTGAAGTGTTTTATGCATAGGAAAGAATTGGCAGAAAAGTTTTAAAGATAGTTTCTCTTTATGAAAAAAGCGTTGTAATTTCTACTTCCCCACAGCTTCTGAACTTGATCCGTATTGTTTTTTTACCCTAACCAAAAAAGGGTATTTTGCAAAAATCACGGTAAGTGGGTATTGTGAGGGTAAGAATTTATGGCCAATTTTGTCCTGTTGTTAATCTGAATTTGTAATGATTATTGACAACTTAGTGACTTAAATCAAATGAATTTCCCCGTGCTTGTTATTTATTTGTTCTTGTAGTAGTTTTTTAAAGTATGGCTCTTGTAGTGATACTCTTTTTAAAGCGCAATACGTTCTTAGGATTAAATTTGTTTTTGGAAATTTTAATTTTCTTTGCCTTTAATGCCTTCGTGGTATTTGGTGTTAAAGGCTTTTTTTTGAGTAGTGTCTCAAAAAAATCGAATCCAATTTTATAACAATCATTTATGTCAGATGATTGTTATTTTTATCAAATTCTACTCTTGAATAGTCCTAAGTTGGAGATCATTTTTCATTAAAAACATCCTCGTTTTGAGGATGTTTTTTAATTTTATGCTTTAACGAAAGTTTCGTAAGTATAGTCGTAAAGATGTTTTTCGTCTTTAATATTAGTTTCAGATTCTACTAGCAGCCATTCGTCTTTGTTGATATCAGGGAAAAAAGTATCCGCTTCAAAGCTGTGATGTACCCTTGTTATTTCTAAAACATCAGCAAAAGGCATTGCCAAGGTATAGATTTCTCCTCCTCCAATAATAAAAGAATCCTCATTTTTTGGGCATTTTGCGATTGCTTCACTTATGCTTTTTACTACAATACAACCCTCGGGCTGATAGTTTTCCTGACGCGTTATCACCACATGAGTCCGGTTTGGTAAAGGTTTTGGAAAACTCTCAAAAGTTTTCCTTCCCATTATGATATGGTGGTTCGTTGTAAGAGCTTTAAATCTTTTGAAATCATTCGGTAAGTGCCAAACCAATTCATTGTTTTTTCCAAGAGCATTGTTTTCGGCAACTGCCGCTATCATTATAATCATGGTATTCTGAACTAAATTTTATTTTCGGTATCCTCGTTTATTTTTGATTCTAATTGACTGATTCTTTTTTGCTGTAAAGCAACAAGTCTGTCAATTTGTTCTCTTTCCCAGTTTTTATTCATGAATCGGTCTGTTATATAGACTTTTATAAAATGGAGTATAAATATAAAAAGCCATATTGTGATCGCCCAAACGCACCAATTTTGATTGGTAGTGGTAACACCAAATCCAAAAAACCTATTGGCAATAAATAAAAACAAACTGCCTATAAGAAAAAGGACGAAATGAAAATATAATACTTTTTTCTGTCTGATTCTTCTTCTGGCATACTCGTATTGTTCGTGCACTTCTTTTTCCATAAGATTTAAAAAATAATGAGATTATAAAGTTAGAATTTATTTTGAAATCACAATATTTTGAACATGGATTATTTATTTTTAAAAGAGTTAATTATCTGAAATCCAAAATTAAAGATGGAATTAATTAGGAATAGAGAAAAAAATAGAATCCCTTTTTGATATTATCATAAATCGGTTTTCCCGATGTTGAATGTTCAGTTGAATTTGTGTAATTTAGGTGTACTAATCTAAAAATTAAATAGTTATGGCTTTGAAGAAACAGTTTGTAAAAACAAAACCGGTATGTAAAGTTACATTTTCAATTGATGCTAAAGAGGCTAGTGCGGTAGCTGTGGTTGGAGATTTTAACAATTGGAATGCCCAGGAAGGTACTTTGAGTAAGTTGAAAAACGGAACTTTTAAAGCTACTTACGACTTGGTTAAAGATGCGATCTACGAGTTTAAATATGTAATTGACGGAAGTTATGTTAATGATCCCGAAGCAGACTCGTATCAATGGAATGATTTCGCAGGAAGCGAAAATAGTGTACTAGTAGTATAAAAAAATCCGCTAAAAAGCGGATTTTGTATTTATACAGCAACACTGCCTTTTATACCGGCGTGTGGTTCGTAATCTAATAAGGTGAAATCTTTGTAATCAAAATCAAAAATGTTTTTAATCTCCGGATTTAAAATCATTTTTGGTAATGGTTTTGGTTCGCGTGTTAATTGCAATTCCAGTTGCTCAAAATGATTGTTGTAGATGTGTGCATCTCCAAAAGTGTGAATGAACTCTCCTTGTTCCAAATCGCAAACTTGTGCGATCATCATCGTTAAGAGTGCATAAGAAGCGATATTAAAAGGTACACCTAAAAAGATATCGGCACTTCGTTGGTAGAGCTGACAGGATAATTTTCCTTTTGTTTCTCCTTTAGTCTCATCAGGACTTGTTACATAAAACTGGAAAAAGGCATGACAAGGCGGCAAAGCGGCTTTGTTGTTTGCTACATTCTCCTCAAATGATTTTTTTGTATCAGGTAAAACCGAAGGATTCCATGCAGAAACCAACATTCTTCGGCTATTTGGATTTGTTTTTAATTCGGTAATTAATTCAGAAATCTGATCGATTTCTTCACTGTTCCAATTGCGCCACTGATGCCCGTAAACTGGTCCTAAATCACCATTTGAATCTGCCCATGCGTCCCAAATTTTAACTCCGTTTTCCTGAAGATAAGCAATATTGGTATCGCCTTTTAAAAACCAAAGCAATTCGTATATGATCGATTTTAAGTGTAACTTTTTGGTCGTAACCATTGGGAAACCTTCACTTAAATCAAAACGCATCTGGTAGCCAAAAACACTTTTTGTTCCTGTTCCTGTACGGTCTCCTTTTTGACAACCGTTTTCTAAAACATGTTGTACTAAATCTAAGTATTGTTTCATAGTTGGCTTATTCGTTTGACTGTTTCATCGTTTAATCGATTTGACAAATAAACGGTTTAACGATTAAACAGAATGTTTATCTTTTCGAAATCTCGTCTCTGATTTTAGCTGCTTTTTCATAATCTTCCTGAGAAACTGCCTGATCCAGAAGGTCGTTTAATTCTTGTAAACTATGTTTGGCATAAACATCACCGGATTGATTGCTTTCTTCTTCGCGTCCAAAAGTCTCCGGATTTGACAGTACATCATCTATTTCCTGAGCACCCTGATCGGTGTCTGCGGAATTTGATTTTAAATAAATTCCGGCTTTATCCAGTATGTTTTTGTAAGTGAAAATTGGAGCGTTAAAGCGCAATGCTAAAGCAATCGCATCAGATGTTCTGGCATCAATGATTTCTTCAATTTTGTCTCTTTCGCAAATTAAACTCGAATAAAAAACACCATCAACAAGTTTGTGAATGATGACTTGTTTGACTACAATATCAAATCTTTCTGCGAAGTTTTTGAATAAATCGTGTGTTAACGGGCGAGGAGGTTTTATTTCCTTTTCTAAGGCAATAGCAATCGATTGGGCTTCAAAAGCACCAATAACAATGGGAAGTTTTCTTTCGCCATCGACTTCATTCAAAATAAGGGCATAAGCACCATTTTGAGTTTGACTGTATGATATTCCTTTTATGGATAGTTTTACTAGACTCATATATGTGGGTAAAAAAGGGCAATTAATGCCTCATTTTAATACTTTTTTTGATTGAAAAATAAAGGTGCAATTTTAATCAAAAAATATGGAACAAAAAAGCTACCTAAAGCAAAGATACGATTATCTTGTTTTTAGGCAGCTATATTTTTATAGAGAATTTTGAGATCTAAGAATGTTGTGCTTTAAAAGCTTTTAGTTTCTCAATTAATTGTGGTACAATTTCAAATGCATCTCCAACTACACCGTAATCTGCTACTTTAAAGAAAGGCGCTTCAGGATCGTTGTTGATAACTACTTTTACTTTAGAGGAGTTGATTCCTGCAATGTGTTGAATGGCTCCGGAGATTCCGATTGCAATATAAAGGTTAGTTGCAACTGGTTTTCCTGTTTGTCCAACGTGCTCGCTGTGAGGTCTCCATCCTAAGTCAGAAACCGGCTTAGAACAAGCAGTTGCTGCACCAAGAACAGCGGCTAAATCTTCTACTAACCCCCAGTTTTCAGGACCTTTTAGTCCACGTCCACCAGAAACTACGATGTCAGCATCAGCGATTGAAACTTTTCCGGTTACTTTTTCTACTGATTCTACTTTTACTCCAAAGTCATTGTCTCCAATAGTTGGGTTAAAGTCTTCTTCAGTTGCAGATCCTGCGCTTTCGAAAATTCCGTAAGAGTTTTTAGCTAAACCAAGCACTTTTACATCGGTATCGATTTGTGTAATGTTGAAAGCTTTGTTAGAGAAAGCATTTCTTTTTACCTGAAAAGGAGAAGTGCTAACCGGTAAACCAACGACATTAGAAGCAAAACCAGCTTCTAAAGATACCGCTACAAGAGATGAAAGATAAATACTGTCTGTTGTAGAAGAAAGTAAAACTAATTTTGTTCCTTCTTTTTGAGCAGCTTGTTTGATTACATCAGCGTACGCTTTTGCAGTAAAGCCAGCTAATTTATCGTTGTTTACTTTTAAAACTTTGTCTACTCCGTATTTTGACAATTCGCTTACGTCGCTAATGTTAACCGTCAAAGCGGTTACGGTTGTTCCTAAAGTTTCGGCTACCTTTTTAGCATATGAAGCTAATTCAAAAGCAACTTTTTTAAATTTTCCTTCTGCAGATTCTGCATATATTAATATTGACATACTATTTTTTGTTTAGAAGTTTAAAGTTTCAGGTTTCAAGTTGGTTAACTGAAAACTGTGACTAAATACTGATTACTAGATTACTTTTGCTTCGTTGTGTAATAAATTGATTAACTCATCTAAATTATCAGGAGCAACTAATTTAACTGCTGATTTAGGAGCTGGTTTTTCAAATTTAACCGCTTTTGTATTTACAGGAGCGTCAACCGGCTCAAGAATAGTAAGTGCTTTTGTTCTTGCAGTCATAATTCCTCTCATGTTTGGAATACGCAAGTCTTTTTCTTCAACAAGACCTTTTTGGCCTCCAATAATTAAAGGTAGAGTAGTGCTTACAGTTTCTTTTCCTCCGTCAATTTCACGAACGGCTTTTACATTGTTACCTTCAACTGTTATGCTGGTACAAGAGTTTAAAAAGTTAGAACCTGTAATTCCTGCGATCATTCCCGGAACCATTCCTCCGTTGTAATCTAAAGACTCTTTTCCGGCAATTACTAAATCGTAACCACCATTTTTGATTACTTCAGCAAGTTGTTTTGCAACAAAAAAACCATCAGTTGGGTTTGCGTTTACACGAATTGCTTCGTTTGCTCCAATTGCTAAAGCTTTGCGTAAAGTTGGTTCAGTATCAGGACCTCCAACATTTACTACCGTTACTGTAGCTCCTTGTTGTTCCTGGAACCAGATAGCACGTGTTAAACCAAACTCATCGTTAGGATTAATTACATATTGTACACCATTGGTATCGAATTCTGAGTCACCATTTGAGAAGTTAATTTTTGAAGTAGTATCAGGCACATGGCTGATGCAAACTAATATTTTCATAAGTATGATAGTTTATAGTTATAATATTCATTTACAAATTTAGAAATTAAAATCGAAATAATATACTATGCATGCATAATATTTTTTGAAAACTATTACGATTTCGAGGATTCCGCATTTTCGATGACCTTTCATCGGAAAACAAAAACAAATATACATTCTTTTTTGTTGATTCTTAGGGATTTTGCAATCTTGTGTTGTCTGATAATCGATAAAAATGATGTGATTTATGGCGTAGTTTTAAAATAGTTTGTTTTTTTAAATTGTAATCAAACAAATAAAATGGAGTTTGTTATTAAAATACTATTTAGAGAATAAAAACGTTAATATATCGATTTCGTAAATATCTCAATATTTTTTTTAGAGTAAAAACCTAAAGCGTGAGTGAAGTTCCTGTGATTTTAAATTTAATTTATGCTTTTAAGTTATTTAAAATATTTATTTTTGCTCTTCAGAAAATTCAACATACAATATAAATATGAGAACAATACAATTTAGAGAGGCCATTTGTGAAGCGATGAGCGAAGAAATGCGTCACGATGAATCCATATATTTAATGGGCGAGGAAGTCGCAGAATACAATGGAGCTTATAAAGCTTCAAAAGGAATGCTTGCTGAGTTTGGCGAAAAAAGAGTAATCGATACTCCGATTGCGGAACTTGGTTTTACAGGAATTGCAGTAGGATCAGCTATGAATGGTTGTCGTCCTATCGTAGAGTATATGACTTTTAACTTCTGTTTAGTTGGTATTGATCAAATTATAAATAATGCTGCTAAAATGCGTCAAATGACAGGTGGACAATTTAATGTGCCTATCGTTTTCCGTGGACCAACTGCTTCTGCAGGTCAATTAGGAGCAACTCACTCACAAGCTTTAGAAAACTGGTTTGCTAATACTCCGGGTCTTAAAGTGGTTGTACCTTCAACTCCTTATGATGCAAAAGGACTTTTAAAATCAGCTATTCGTGATAATGATCCTGTAATTTTTATGGAATCAGAGCAAATGTATGGTGATAAAGGTGAAGTGCCGGACGGAGAATACACGATTCCATTAGGAGTTGCTGATATTAAACGTGAAGGAAAAGATGTTACGATTGTTTCTTTCGGAAAAATCATCAAAGAAGCTTTTATTGCTGCTGATGAATTAGCTAAAGAAGGAATCTCTTGTGAGATCATCGATTTAAGAACAGTTCGTCCTATGGATAAAGATGCTATTCTTACTTCTGTTAAAAAAACAAACCGTTTAGTAATCTTAGAAGAAGCTTGGCCATTTGCAAGTATTTCTTCTGAAATAACGTATATCGTTCAGGAACAAGCGTTCGATTTCCTTGATGCGCCAATTCAACGTATTACAACTGCAGATACTCCTGCACCTTACTCTCCTGTTTTACTAAAAGACTGGTTGCCAAACGCAGCTGACGTTGTAAAAGCAGTAAAGAAAGTAATGTACAAATAGTTCTTAAACAACACTTATAAAACTTCATCAGTCATATTTAATTGATGAAGTTTTTTTTTACCAGATGATGAAAAAAATAATTCTATTTAGCCTGTTTTTTGTATTTGCATTTGTGAATATCGCTACTGCACAAACTAAAGTGAGCGGAATTGTTTTAGACAAATCTAATCAGCCAATTCCGTTTGCCAATGTTGTTTTTAAAGGCTCAAGTACAGGAATTGTTTCTAATGAAGATGGACGTTTTTATCTGGAATCCCCTACTACCTATACGATTTTACTAGTGAGCTCGGCAGGATTTTCTGATAAAGAAATTACGTTAGAGAAAGCGGTAAACTATGATTTTAAGATTGTTTTAAGTGAAGCGGAAGCGCTTAATGAAGTTGTTATTTTTACAGGAAAAACATCCAAAAAGAACAATCCGGCATTGGATATTTTGAGGAAAATCTGGGAGCGAAAACGTAAAAACGGTTTGTACCAGTTCAATCAATATCAAATGCAGAAGTACGAAAAAGTCGAATTCGATATGAATACGATTGACAGTGCTTTCATGAAAAACAAACTCTTTAAAGGAATGGAGTTTGTATTCAAACACGTTGATACCTCTGAAGTTACAGGAAAAACCTATCTGCCTATTTTTATAAGCGAATCGGTGTACGATGTTTACGGGGACAACAAAATTAAGAAAATAAAAGAAAATATTACCGGAAACAAAACGTCAGGATTTAATGGTAATCAGCAAATTCAGGCTTTTGTAAAGGATCTTTATTCCGATTACAATATTTACGATAACCATCTGAAATTCTTTGATAAGAGCTTTACGAGCCCACTTTCAAGAACAGGAATTGATGTGTATAACTATGTGTTGAAAGACAGTACTTATATCGATAAAAAATGGTGTTACAACATTGTTTTTTATCCAAGACGTAAAAATGAACTGACTTTTAAAGGAGATTTTTGGGTAAATGACACCACTTTTGCCATCAAAAAAATAAATATGGCCGTTACCAAAAGCGCCAATATTAACTGGGTAAAAGACATTTATATCGAACAGGAATTTGATGTGCAAAATGACTCCGTTTTTCTGTTAACCCGTGACTATATGATGTCTGATTTTGCTTTGAATAAAAAAGAGAAATCAAAAGGAGTTTATGGTAAACGAACCACACTGTTCAGGAATCATAAATTTAATATTCCCAAGCCCGATAAATTTTATAAAGAAGAAGTCAATTTTATAGACAACGTGGTTTATGATCGTCCACCTGAATTTTGGGAAGAAAATCGTTTTGAAAAACTAAATAAAGACGAAGCCGGTATTTATAAAATGCTTGACACGTTGCAAACAGTTAAAAAATTCAAGCAACTTTATAGTTTAGTTTCGATATTAGGAAGTGGTTATGTCGAGTTTAAAAATTTCGATTACGGACCTATTTTTTCTACTTTTGGGTACAATGAAGTCGAAGGTTTGCGTTTGCGTGTAGGAGGTCGTACCTATTTTGGGCCAAACGATCCTTGGCGTATACAGGCTTACACGGCGTATGGTTTTGATGATAATAAATTTAAATATGGTGTTTCCGGAAAATGGATGGTGGATAAGAAAAACCGAATCATTATTTCTGGAGGGAACAGGCGGGACATCGAGCAGATTGGCGCCAGCTTAACCACAACCAATGACATTTTAGGAAGAAGTTTTGCGTCCTCAGCTTTGTTTACAACAGGCAGTAACGGAAAATTAACGAATATCAATTTAAGCAATGTTTCCTTCGAAATGGAGCCATTGAAAAATTTCGTTTTCCAGGCCGGTGTTTCGTATCGAACATTAGAATCGGCTTCGCCAACGTTTAGTTTAGATTATTATACGACTTTACCAACAACTGCAAATCCTGCCGGAGTTGTAGCAAGTGCGGTAAAACAATTCGAAGCAAACATTCAATTCGAATTTATGCCAAATCGAAAAACGATTGGTTTTGGTGTTGAACGAAAACTTGTTGATAGTCCTTTTAGTCATTTCTTTGTTAATTTCAGTTATGGACTTAAAGGTGTTTTAGACAGTGATTTTGCCTACGAAAAAATTCAATTGTTCTACAAGCAACCCATTATTATCGGACCTTTAGGAAGATCGAATATTATTCTTGAAACCGGGAAAACTTTCGGAACAATTCCGTTGGGATTAATGAGTGTAATACCGGGGAATCAAACTTATTTTACGATTGAAAATACCTTTAGTAACTTGAATTTCTATGAATTCATAACGGATCAGTATACTACTTTACAATGGAACCATGATTTTGGAGGAAGATTGTTCTCCAGAGTTCCTTTTATGAGGAAATTAAACTGGAGAGAGTTTGTAGGGATAAAAGCCGTTCACGGTACTATATCTAATGCCAATCGAGCTATAAATGCCTCACAGCAGCCTTATAATGCACCGGAGAATGTGTATTGGGAGTACAATGCCGGTATTGGAAATATATTCAAAGTATTCCGAATTGATTTCTCTTGGAGAGGAAGTTACTTAAATACACCCGATGCAAATAAATTTGCAGTAAAAGGATCGTTCGGCTTTTATTTTTAGTAAAAGGTAAATATATTTTTGTTAATTTAGTTTCTATGAGTACAACCGTAGAAACTAGTAATTTAAATTGGACAACTAATCTTAGGGTTTTAGCCACTATTAGCGTAATTTTTGTTCATGTAGCGTGTGATATCCTTTATAAATATGGGAATATCTCCAATTTTGTTTGGTGGACAGGAAATGTGTATGACAGCATAGTTCGTTTTTGTGTACCTATTTTCCTGATGCTCACCGGAGCGTTAATGCTCAACAAAAAATACGAATTAGGTGATTTTCTGAAAAAGAAGTTCTCCAGAATTATTTTGCCTTTTCTCTTTTGGAGTTTTTTTTATGTGCTGTTGGCTTTGCGTGATGCCTCTTTAGTGCATCCTGAGATGTCATTATTAGAGGGGAGTAAACTGGCTCTTAATCTGATTGCGACAGGAAGTTCCTTTCATTTATGGTATATTTACATGATTATTGGGATCTATCTTTTTATGCCAATCCTAAGTAAATGGGTTCAGAATGCCAATGAAAAAGAGATACTGTACTTTATAGCGATCTGGGTTTTTACTTTATTTCTAAATCAGCCTATTTTTCGTGAATTTCGAATTAATGTTGATTTCACCTATTTTGCCGGTTTTTTGGGTTATCTGATCTTAGGGTATTATTTGTCAATTAAGTCATTTAAATATGATGTAAAAACACTCAAGCAAATTTCTTTACTGTTGTTTTTCTTAGGTATAATCGTCACCATTTTTGGCACTTATTTTTTATCAGTTGCGGAGAATCGTTTTAATGAATATTTTTATGGAGGGCTGACTTTTAATATTGTAATTGTTTCTGCGGGATTGTTTATTTACTTTAAAAATTCAAAAATTTCAAATCCTGTCCTTGTTCAGATAATCAATTTTATAAACACCTATAGTTATGGGATTTATTTGGTTCATATTTTAGTTCTTCGATTTTTGGTGTCTTTGGGTATTGACTATGACTTTATAAATCCGGTTTTGGCAATTCCAATTACTAGTGCTTTATGTTTGTCTATTTCAGCATTGATTATCTATTGTGTAAATAAACTGCCTTATGGAAAGTATATTTCAGGATAATTGAAAATAGAAAAAAATGCAAGATAACAAGGCCGTTTGGAATTTGATGACCCGATGTTTTCGTATGGAATAAATTCATAATTTTAGTTAATTTTGGAAGACGCTAAAATCCACCTTATGCAAGAAGCTATCGATTTTCTCTCCGGTAAAAATCCAATATTTCAGGAAATAATTGATAAATACGGATTGCCCCCAATTCCAAAACGTCCACAAGGTTTTGAAACATTAGTATTGCTCATACTCGAGCAGCAGGTATCTATAGATTCGGCAAAAGCTACATTCTTGAAAATAAAAGCCTATACCATTTGTAATCCTGAAACAATGGCTGTTTTGTCTGACGAAGAGTTTAGAGCCCTTGGGGTGAGTCGTCAAAAAACACTGTATATCAAAATTTTAGCGGAAGCGGTTTTAAGCAGAGAATTAGACATTGAAAGTTTAGCGATAAAACCGGCGCAACAAGTACGTGAGGAACTCATAAGGCTAAAAGGAATCGGAAACTGGACTATTGATATCTATCTGATGTTTTGTTTGCAGGAGCCCGATTTAATTCCGCTTGGAGATATCGCAGTGGTAAATACCATCAAAGAATTGTTGGATATTCATGATAAACAGGAAATGGAAATTCAGGCACAACAGTGGAGTCCTTACCGGTCTTATGCGACCTATTTGCTCTGGCATTATTACTTAAATAAGCGAAATAGAAAAATTACCTATTAAATGCTTGTTTTTTAAAAGATAATGCAGATAATTTAAGCGGTTTTTTTATTGTAAACATAGATTCTTTAGTTACTTTTGCAACCGAAATTATAGAATTAATAAAAAACAAAAATGACCGCAGACAAACTAACAACTTTCGATGTATTAATCGAAATACCAAGAGGAAGCAGAAATAAATATGAGTACGATTTTGAAATTAAAAGAATGCGTTTCGACAGAATGTTATTCTCTTCAATGATGTACCCGGCTGATTACGGATTTATTCCGGAAACTTTAGCACTTGACGGTGACCCTCTTGACGTATTGGTTTTGGTAACTGAACCAACTTTCCCAGGATGTGTTATGGAAGTAAAACCAATCGGTGTTTTCCATATGGCAGACGATAAAGGACCAGACGAGAAAATTATTTGTGTACCTGTTTCAGATCCAATCTGGAATTCATTAACAGACTTGTCAGACATAAACCCACACTTAGTAAAAGAAATCGAGCATTTCTTCCAGGTTTACAAAGATCTTGAAAACAAAAAGGTTGATGTTGAAGGATGGGGAGACGTAAACGAAGCATTTGCTATTATTGCAGAGTGCACGAAACGTTTTGATGATATCGAAAATAAACCAGAGGGATTGTTTAGTATTAAATAATTTTAACCTTTGTATTTTATAAAAAAAGCAATACTCCGTCAGGAGTATTGCTTTTTTGTTTAAATTCGTTTTGCTAGTTTGTTGACTATTAACCAAAAAACCATTACAATATTATGAATGCATTTATGATTTACCTGCCAATTGTCATGGCAGTTTTAGGATTACTTTTCATGGGAATAAAAAGGAGTTGGGTTTTAAAACAAGATGCCGGCGACGGCAAAATGAAAGAGATTTCAGATCACATTTATGAAGGGGCGCTTGCTTTCTTAAAAGCAGAATACCGATTATTGACAATTTTTGTGATTATTGCAAGTGTTGCATTGGCAGGAATTACCTTTATTCCGGGAGTTAAAACACATTTATTAATTGTAGTTGCCTTTATTTTTGGAGCACTCTTCTCTGCTTACGCTGGTAATATAGGGATGAAGATCGCTACTAAAACTAACGTTAGAACCACTCAGGCTGCCCGTACAAGTTTACCGCAAGCTTTAAAAGTTTCTTTTGGAGGAGGAACGGTAATGGGACTGGGTGTTGCCGGTTTGGCAGTTTTAGGTTTAACCACCTTTTTTATAATTTTCTTTACGCTGTTTTCCGATGGAGTTTGGAAAGATACAGAAACGATGACCGTTGTTTTGGAAACATTGGCCGGATTTTCATTAGGAGCAGAATCAATCGCCTTGTTTGCCAGAGTTGGTGGTGGAATTTACACGAAAGCTGCCGATGTTGGTGCTGATTTAGTGGGTAAAGTTGAAGCCGGAATTCCGGAAGATGATCCTCGTAATCCGGCAACAATTGCAGATAACGTAGGAGATAATGTAGGTGATGTTGCCGGTATGGGAGCCGATTTATTCGGATCTTATGTAGCAACGGTATTGGCTGCAATGGTTTTAGGAAACTATGTGATTAAAGATATGGGCGGAAATATTCAGGACGCTTTTGGCGGAATAGGCCCAATTTTATTGCCAATGACAATTGCCGGTTTCGGAATTTTATTCTCGATTATCGGAACAACATTGGTAAAAATCTCAGATGATAATGCAAAAGAAGCACAAGTGCAAAAAGCATTAAATATAGGAAACTGGGTTTCGATTGTTTTAACAGCGATTGCCTGTTTCTTTTTGGTAAAACATATGTTACCTGAAGTAATGACAATGGAATTCTTTGGAGAAGGAGCACAACAGATCTCTTCAATGAGAGTTTTTTATGCTACTTTGGTTGGATTAGTGGTTGGTGGAGCCATTTCATCCGTTACAGAATATTATACAGGATTAGGTACAAAACCGGTTTTGGCAATTGTGCAAAAATCATCAACAGGAGCAGGAACCAATGTTATTGCAGGTTTGGCGACAGGAATGATTTCTACTTTTCCAACCGTATTATTATTCGCAGCCGCCATTTGGATTTCCTATGCATTAGCAGGGTTTTACGGAGTAGCCTTAGCAGCATCAGCTATGATGGCCACTACAGCAATGCAGTTGGCGATTGATGCTTTTGGTCCAATCTCTGACAATGCCGGAGGAATCGCAGAAATGAGCGAATTACCAAAAGAAGTTCGTACCAGAACAGATATTTTAGATTCAGTAGGAAATACAACTGCAGCAACCGGAAAAGGATTTGCGATTGCTTCAGCGGCCTTGACTTCATTGGCTTTGTTTGCGGCCTATGTGACTTTCACAGGAATTGACGGAATCAATATATTTAAAGCACCCGTTTTAGCAATGTTATTTGTGGGAGGAATGATTCCGGTAGTGTTCTCGGCTTTAGCCATGAATTCGGTAGGAAAAGCAGCAATGGACATGGTGTACGAAGTACGTCGTCAGTTTAAGGAAATTCCTGGAATTATGGAAGGAACCGGAAAACCGGAATACGGAAAATGTGTTGAAATCTCTACTAAAGCAGCTTTACGCGAAATGATGTTGCCTGGAATTTTAACGATTGGTTTTCCTATTGCAATTGTATTGTTAGGAAAATTGGTTTATGCCGATAACAATCAGTTAATTGCTGAGATGCTTGGAGGATATATGGCCGGTGTTACTGTTTCGGGTGTACTTTGGGCTGTTTTTCAAAATAATGCAGGAGGTGCCTGGGACAATGCTAAAAAATCTTTTGAAGCCGGAGTTATGATTAATGGTGAAATGACTTATAAAGGATCCGATGCGCACAAAGCAGCGGTAACCGGAGATACAGTTGGAGATCCGTTTAAAGATACTTCAGGTCCATCAATGAATATTTTAATTAAACTGACTTGTTTGATTGGTTTGGTAATTGCACCAATCTTAGGGGAAGGACACGGTACAGATACAGCCGGAATGGCTGCTTCCTGTTGCAAAAAAACGGAAATACATGCAGGACATTCGAAATGTGGTGATGAATCTTTAATGGCAGGAATGACCAAAGAAGAATGTGTTAAAATGTGTAAAGAAAAAGGCTGCACGCCGGAAGAGACTGCAAAATGTCTGGCTAATTTTGATGCAAACGGAAAATATGTACATCAAAGAACAGATTGTTTTGATACAAGTAAATATGAGAAAAAACGTCTTGAGGTTAACTTATCTACGGTAGATGGTGTTACAAAAGGAACAGTGACTAAAACGGAAAACGGAAAAACAACTACAGAAGTTTTTGAAGGAACAGAAGAAGAAGTTAAAGCAAAAATTGAAGCAGCAAAATAAAAGTGCTGTGATATAAAAATAAAAATGCCTCTGGAAATCCAGAGGCATTTTTTATTGATTTAAGGCGTATTCTTTAATTAAAGTTGAGGCAGGGATGTGGAGGGCCTCGTTTAAAATTCTAATTTGTTTTATGGTCAAAGCTCTTTTGCGCTTAAAGATTTCAGATACTCTGGAGCGACTATTTAAGATAACTCCTAAATCTGCGTCTGTAAGGCCATTTTGCTCCATCATAAATTTTATGGCTTCAATTGGATCAGGTTCAGGAATTTGATAATGTATTTGTTCATATTTTTCTATAAGTGTTACCAAAATATCTAATTCATCACCTTCACTGGTATTTGGTTTAGCGTTGAAAAGAGTATTTACCCTTTCAAGTGCTAAGTCATAATCTTTTTCTGTTTTTATAGGTTTTATTTCCATATTGCTATAAGTTTTTAATGTCTTTTAGATTGTTGTATTCATCATGAGTTCCAACAAATAGAATGTACACAATTTGAGTATCGTAATTAATTCTCTGGAGCTTCGAAAATTGTTTGGACTAAGATCAGAACACACTCCGTTTGTCATTTCGAGGTACGAGAAATCACACACGTAACTCGACAAAGAATGGTCGCTCACTATGCGGAAATCCTGGTGTGATTTCTCCTTCGTCGAAATGACAAACATGGAGTGTTTTTTTAAATAAGCTAAATTTTCACATCCAATTTTTTATTGCTCTACAACTTTTGAACTTGATATCTTAATCCAATTATTTCAAGTCTATAAAAATAAGCAATAAGTTGTAAACTAAAAATCCCCCTTACTTTTTGAATAAGGAGGATTTATATTCGTCTGATTTGCTGTTAAAACAATCCGTTTAATTCGGCATCAATTCGGTTGATGATATTTCCCAGATCTTCTGGATTATCAACAAAATTGATATTGTCAACATCGATAATTAATAATTTTCCTTTGGTATAGGTTTGAATCCAGGCTTCGTACCTTTCGTTCAAACGGCTTAAATACTCGATCGAAATGGAGTTTTCGTACTCACGTCCGCGTTTGTGAATTTGTCCGACCAAATTAGGAATAGAACTTCTTAGGTAGATCAATAAATCGGGTGCTTTCACCAACGATTCCATTAATTCGAATAAGGAAGTGTAGTTTTCAAAATCGCGACTGGTCATTAATCCCATCGAATATAAGTTGGGAGCAAAAATATGAGCATCTTCGTAAATCGTTCTGTCCTGGATGATTTTCTTACCACTTTCGCGAATTTGTAATACCTGACGGAAGCGACTGTTTAAGAAGTAAATCTGTAAATTAAAGGACCAACGTTCCATCTGATGGTAGAAATCATCTAAATACGGGTTGTCTACCACATCTTCATAATGAGGTTCCCATTTAAAATGTTTGGCCAGTAACTTGGTTAATGTTGTTTTACCAGCGCCTATATTTCCTGCTATTGCTATGTGCATTACGGTGTTACGATTTTATAATTGATGATTTCTTTAAATGTAAAAATAGATAAAATTTGGTCTTTGTAGCAGAATTTATCAAAGGTTTTTTCTGAAATTTCTATTTCAGAAATTGTACTTGAATTTGTATCTGAACTGCTTTTAAAATACAATAAATTGTTTGTACTGAAAATATATTGGTGTTGGTCAATAATTTCGATTTTATCAAAATCAGGGACTTTTCCCAGAGCTGTTATTTTTCCGAAAATATCGCAGGAGAACCAGTTGTTTTTCTTGTCTATCCAATAAAAAGCATTAAAATCGGTCTGATAATATTGGATCGTTTCGGTCAATGGAGTCGAAACGATTTTATATTCATTCTTCAGATAGTCAAAAAGTCCAATTTGTTGGTTTAATGTGTTATAAACCCAAAGTTGATTCTGCGTTGACATACCTATAAACGGAACTACAATTGGGATATTGTTTTGAGAAAAATTAATCTCCGTGATTTTGTTCAATTGATTATCGAGTAATATAACACTATTAAAGTCTTCGTAAAACAAAACCATTTTAAGCGGATTTTGCAGGTCGACTTTAGTTAAATTTCCCAAAGAAACATTTTTGTACTCAAAAACCTCATTGCCTTTAATTTTTCGAAAGACATTATCTTTTATCAAATAATAATACCCAAAAGAATCGTATCCCAGAAATTCATCAGCATCAATTTTTAAATGAGAAATAGTATCAGGCTTTATTTTCTGGCCTTGTGCAAAGAATACTGTGGAGTAACCGGCGATAAAAAAGATTATTAAAAAACGACGCACTGTTTGGCTCATGATACTCTGGTTTCTAAGAGCCAAATTACAAAAAACTATAGTAGAAATAGCGTAGGAGATTAGATTTTGCGGCTAAACCTTTTTAGAATACTACTGTTTATGTTATAGCTTCAGGAGTTGATAGGGTAAAGGTCTGGACGTCTTTAAGTTTTGTTTTGAAATAGACTATTCTGCCACGTACAAGGTGTTTTTGAGACAATAGAATTTTTGTAGTATTTTAATCACTAAAAAATAGAATTTTGTGACTGTAATTTGAGTAAGAATGAAATATCTTTGCGCAAAATTAACAATCCAAAAAGAATAGAAGCATGCGCAATTTTATATGGAGTTTTTCACTGTTCATTTGTTTAATATCGGCCTCTTTTTCTCAAACAAAAAGTATCGAGAAAGGAAGTTATCTATCAACAAACAGAGGACAAAAAATCAAACTAAATTTATTAGAGAATAACAAGTACGAATTTATATTGTATTCCGGCGATTACAATATAAAAGGAGATTCCTTATTGTTCGCTCAAAATAAGAGTGTAGAGGAAGGTTTTGATCTTGCTTTTGTAAAGGATAAGAAGGCGAAAAAAATTAAAATTAAATTTATAGATTCTTCTTTTTATCCCTTTTACATAGGAACACAGAAAGGAAATGAAGCCGTTCAATATCAAAAACTTTCAGATATTAAGACCCAAATTGATCCGGAATGGAGAGAGGCGGACCTGACATTTGATATTGATAAAAGCGATTTTTTATATTTAGTATTAGAAGGTTACGAAACTGAGACTAAACTTTGTAAGTACGCTTTGCCAAAGGATGTTGCTGAAGTAACCATTAAATACAATTCGGATCTTTCGGGTGACTTAAAAATTTCCGGATTTTTGGACAGGAAAACCAATGGGCTTCGAATATCAGATAAAGGAGGGAAGAACCCGTTGACTTTTGTAAATGAAAAAGAGCAGAAATTAGATAGTGAAGTAAAAGTTACAGCTCTTGAAAGCCAGAATATTGCTAATTGGACTTATCCGGGCAAAGAGGCTTTGGTTGATGAAGGTTTTGGTGTCGAAGCCGTTCCTTCGGATAGTATCGCCGGTATAAATGAGAATGAATATGAATCTCCGAAGTTCGATTTTAAACTTAAAATCGAAAATAATTTAATGGATGCTATTGCAGCAACTAAAAATGCAAAAACAAAATTTTTGGTCGTTTATTCAAACGATAAGAATTCTTTTGTGAAAGCCGATTTTGATCAGTTTGTGAAAGAACGCGAAGCAGAAGTTTCAGCGAATATGTACGATGCTTATAACGCTCAATTTGATGTTTTTAATTACTATTTAGCGAGTACTGATGATAAAAATTGGCTTAAAAAGAATAAGTTGTTAAATAATCCTGCGGTGATTATTTTAAACGGCGATGGTGCTGTTTTGACTAGTTCGAAGACTACTTTAGAAGACGAAAAAGTAGAGTTTAATTTTTATAATGGGTTTCCAAAAAAACTGGAGAAAGCCAATGCTTTGTATACTTTTAATAAGGTGATCAGAAATAAAAAAGCAACAGACGCTGATCTGGTTTCGGCTTTTAACCAAGTCTCCATTTTGAAGGATTATGAGGCTGGTAGTGAGACGATAGATGAAATAGCTTCGACAGGTTTTAAGTTGAGCAAATTCACTTTTAATAAAAAAGAGGTTTTACAAATCTGGAAAAAATTAATCGAAACGCATCAAAAAGATACGAAGCCGAATATGCTTTTGGTTGAAGCAATCCTGCAGGAAATTAAGAATCAAGGATTTTATAAGTTGTTTTTTAATGAAGACAGGATGTTTAACAGTACTGATTTTCTTGCGATTGATTATTTAATTAAACATTATGATGCGATTGAAGCAACAAAAGGTCTGGAAGGAACAGGTTATAGCAGACCGGTAAACGTTTCTTTAACGGATGAAATTTCAACCGCTTTGCAGACAAATGGGTATGGTTTAGGAGATGAAAGTTCGGAGAAAGCAAATAAGAATCAAATCATTAAAACTTATAAAAAGCTAATCACATCCGGTAAGGGCAGCTTTTTTTGTTATAAAAGTTATTTTGCTATTTTGGAAGAGGAGCCTGCCTATACGAAAGAGTTTGGTGGTTTCTTTAAAGAGTATTTATCATTAGAAAAAGGTAATCCGTTTGAAAGATTAGACGGATTGTACCAGACATTTAATACTTCTGATGAATATTCTTTTGATGGATGGAATTCCTTAAAAGAATATTACTCTGAACTGTGTAATTCTGCAGCCTGGAAAGTGGTTTCGAAACCGGAAAACATTGACTTTGTAAAAACCGCAATTGATTGGTCTGAATACAGTCTGATTATAACGAAAAACAATCCATACTATTTAGATACATTAGCGCAGTTGTATTATAAAGACGGGCAAAAAGAAAAAGGGATCGAAACTCAGGAAAAAGCATTGCAGTACTCGGCTACGGTTCAGGACGAAGAGACAGTAAACGAAATGAAGACAGTCTTAGAAAAAATGCAAAACGGTACATATTAGAATTTAATTTATTAAAAAAACGCGACAGGTTTCTTAAATCTGTCGCGTTTTTTTTAGTGATTTCGGCTTCAAGCTTATTGCCTACCACCAACAATTGTTATTTGACACCAATCATTACTTTTATTTGATAATAAGAAATTACTTTTTTCTTCTTCTCTAATTCTCCGGAGACATTAAGATAAGTAAGCAGAATACGGTATTTATCAGTCTCTATTAGTTGGGTGATTTTTTGATCTGTTGGATGCGATCCAAAGCCGGTATTTTCATTAATAAAAGGAATAATTTTTAAAGGAATGACCTCTCCATTAATAGTTAAATCAGTACCATAGTCTTTTGTTTTGGCATAAAGTGAATAACTTTTATTCTCAATTTTTATGCAGTCAATACATTCAAACTTACTGTTATCGGATAAATGGAAAGACATATCAAAACCATGAATATTTTGTACGGTAGTTTGATCGTTTTCATAATAAGAATAATTTATTGAAGTATCCTCTTTTTCTTCATACATTGATCTGTATTCATAACCCAGTGCTTTCATTATTTTGTAATCACTTGGGAATTTATCCTTTTTAAGCAGTGGTTTTAATTCTTTTTCAGCGTAAGGAACCATAATTTCAACGCCATAATTTTCTTCTAAAAAAGACACAATACTGCTGAAATCCTGTTCTTGTTCAAAGGTTAATTTTTTTACTTTGTCTTTTTGTATATAAGATTGAAATCGAGATAGCTGACTGTTTTTTGAAACCGAATTAGCACTTTGCGGTCCAACAATAGAAAATAATCCTGCAAGGCACATGCTTATCGGAATGAATTTAATCTTAGGTTGCTTTTGAATTAAAAAATACAAAACAACAACCCCCAGCCATATCGACAATAACAAGACATAATACCTTTCGTGTGTGAAACCATACAAGTTGATTCGGTACAAAATAGCCCAAAACAATAAGCCCAGTAAAGGAATTAATAAAAAGTAGAACCAACGATTAAAGGTTTTCATCCAAAGATTGCCCTTTTCATTTGCAATCGGATGTACCAATAAAAAAGAAAGGATTCCAAAAATAGCAAATACTAAAACAAGATAAGAAACCCAACCTACGGGTAATGATAGTGTGATCAGGATTTTGGCTTCGTAACAAATAAGAATTATCAGGTAAAGACTTATCAAGGGTAATAATATAAATTGAGTAAAGTTTTTAAGACCTTTTGGATAACTCAATTGTAATGGATTTTCCTGATTATTAGTTTCAGGAACCCCATTTAAAAAGAAAATGGTATTGAAAACGCCCGTAATAGTAAAGAAGATATAAAGATAAATTCGATCGTAAAATTCAAAACCAAACAGTTTTTCGATCGCCAATATGGCTAATGCCAAACCGCAGTAAAGAACCATGCTATATAGTCCGGCAGTCAGAATTCGGAGAAAAAGTTGTTTGTTGAATTCCCAAAATTCCTCCTGATGGTAAGTTTTGGGTAAAAAGCCGGCAAAGGAAACCAGTAAGTGTAAAGTAATATTGAGGACTAAAAATTCTTGAGCTTCTACATCCGTAATATTTTTTTTGAAACTAAAAACAAACGCAATAAGTAAACTGCCTAAAATAAAACTGCTTAAAAAACGTAATAAATTGCTTTTTTTTGAAGCTTGGAAATACAAACTGACGGAAAGAAATAAAATCAGACAAAGCGAGCAGCTCATGACTGCTTTTATGTAAAACTCCTGTGGTCCACCATATTTTTTTTCTTGTAGAATTATAGCGAAAATAGTTCCGAGAATGGCAGTGAGCGTTTCCAGAGGGAATCGAAGTACTGTTCTTTGTGTGGCTTTTATGACGTTTTGTAACGAAGGTAATTTACTCATATTTTAACTGTTATTTTAAACATTAAAGAAAGTAAATAAACAGCTATAAAAAAAGGCTTTCTAAATTTTTAGAAAGCCTTTTTTTATATAGATTTTAGATTGAAATTACAATCCAAAAGCAGTTTTTACCTGGTCAACAAAATCAAGTTTTTCCCATGTAAATAACTCAACTGTAACTGTTTTTTCGTTTCCTCCCGGAGCAGAAAAAGTTTTTGTTACCGTTTCAGGTTTACGTCCCATGTGTCCGTAAGCTGCAGTTTCGCTATAAATTGGATTTCTTAATTTCAAACGTTGTTCGATAAAGTAAGGACGCATATCAAAAATAGCCTCTACTTTTTTAGCGATTTCACCATTCGTTAAGTTTACTTTAGAAGTTCCGTAAGTATCGATAAAAATACCCATTGGTTGAGCAACACCAATTGCATAAGAAACCTGTACTAAGATTTCGTCAGCAACACCTGCAGCAACTAAGTTTTTAGCGATATGACGTGTAGCATATGCAGCACTTCTGTCTACTTTACTTGGATCTTTTCCGGAGAAAGCACCACCACCGTGAGCTCCTTTTCCACCGTAAGTATCAACGATGATTTTTCTTCCTGTTAAACCAGTATCTCCGTGAGGTCCTCCAATTACGAATTTTCCTGTTGGGTTAATGTGGTATTGGATTTTATCATTGAATAAATGAGCGTGAGCCGGATTTTTTGCAATGATTCTTGGAATCAAAATATCAATAATGTCTTTTTTGATTTTAGCCAACATGGCAGTCTCTTCATCAAAATCATCGTGTTGAGTTGAGATTACAATAGCGTCAATACGTGTTGGTTTGTTATCATCACTGTACTCTAAAGTTACTTGTGATTTAGCATCAGGACGTAAATAAGAGATCTCTTTGTTTTCGCGTCTTAAGATGGCTAATTCCTGTAATAATTTGTGAGATAAATCAAGTGCCAAAGGCATGTAATTTTCTGTTTCGTTAGTTGCGTAACCAAACATCATTCCTTGATCCCCAGCGCCTTGCTCTTCTGGCTTAGCTCTGTCAACACCTTGATTGATATCTGCAGATTGTTCGTGAATTGCTGAAAGAATTCCACAAGAATTTGCTTCAAACATATACTCACTCTTAGTATAACCGATTTTGCGGATTACTTCACGAGCGATTTGTTGAACATCAAGATAGGTATTGGATTTTACTTCGCCAGCCAGGATTACCTGACCAGTTGTAACTAAAGTTTCACATGCTACTTTTGAGTTAGCATCAAATGCCAAAAAGTTGTCAATTAATGCATCCGAAATTTGATCTGCAACTTTGTCTGGATGTCCTTCACTAACAGATTCTGACGTAAATAAATAAGCCATAATAATTTATTAATTAGATAATTAAAATTAAGCGAGGTAAAAAAATTGCTAAAAAATGCTAAAGGAGAGTTCCTGCTTTAGCATTTTTTACTACTGAAATCAAAACATTTCAGTATTCATAACGAACCATTTCATTATGAAGAGGTTGCAATCAGTTCAAATTTTTCCTCTGTATTCGGGTGCAAAGTTATAAAACCATTTTGATTGACAAATTAAAGTTTTGTTTTTTTTATTTATTGTACAGAAATTTAACATAACATACTAATTCGATAGGGTAATGGAAATATTTTAGGTTTTTGTTTGGTGGTTTCAAAAAAAGTCCGCAAATTTGCCCCATCAAAACGAAATAAAACAAAATAAATATGAAATCAATCTCAAAGAATATGTCTTGTATGATGCCGGAAACTTCCGCAGAGAGACTATTGTAGACTATGTTTTCAGCTATATATAAAGAACCTCTGCCAATCTGCAGAGGTTTTTTTTTTGTCGAAAACGAAATAAAAATAACAAGCAACATTCAATAACAAACAGCATAAAAAAAACTAATTCAAATACAATGAAAAATAAATTACTATTAATTTTTGGCTTGGCTACCATCTCGGGATTGTATGCTCAGGAGAACAAAAAAGAAAAAGATACTTTACAAAACAATGAACTGTCAGAAATCACAATAGTGGGGTCAAGAAGTAAAAACAGAGTAAAAACAGACGTACCCGTTCCTGTTGATGTATTCAATATAGCTGAAATAACAAAAGGGGCTCCACAAACCAGTGTAACCCAAATATTAAATTATGTTGCACCATCCTTTACCAGTAACCCAACCTCTACTGCAGATGGAACAGATCACGTTGATCCGGCACAATTAAGAGGTTTAGGTCCCGATCAGGTTTTGATTCTGGTGAATGGCAAACGAAGACATACAAGTGCTTTGGTAAACATAAACGGATCACCGGGAAGAGGGTCTGTCGGAACCGATTTAAATGCAATTCCGTCTTACGCGATTGAGCGAATAGAAGTATTGAGAGATGGAGCTGCCGCGCAATACGGTTCTGATGCCATCGCCGGAGTAATCAATATTGTATTGAAAAAGAATGCAAAATACGTTTCAGGAGATATTCAGTACGGGGCAAATGTATCTTCAGGCTCCAATAATTTTAAAGGAGGAAGTGACGGACAATCTTTGCAATTAGACTTAAACTACGGTACCTCTTTAGGAAAACAGGGAAGTTACCTAAATGTTACAGGAAGTGCCGTAACTAGGCAGGCTACCAGTCGTGCTGGAATTAGAAGTAACCCTATTTTTAATGCCTATAACGCGGTCGAAAACAGAGCGGCTCAAGATGGCGTTCAGGTCAATTCGTTGTTCAGTAATATTAATGCAACGCCAAATTCAGGACAAATCATCAGTACGTTACAGCAATATGCACCACAGGTAAGTTATTTTACACCAGCACAGCAAACTGCGATTTCTTCTGCTAGCACAATTGCTCAGATGCAAACTGCCTTAAATTTTGATGTAACGAATAATGAATTGAATTACAGAGGGCAGCAAAGAAGTGACTATAATATGAGTGTTGGTCAGTCAGAATTGGCAACAGGGCAGTTGTATTTCAATGCTAAATATCCTTTGACTGAGATTACTTCCTTGTATTCCTTTGGAGGACTGTCTTACAGAAACGGAAAATCATACGCCTTTAACAGACTTCCAAATGCTTCGGGAGCTTTTACCCAGGTATATTCAAATGGATTTTTGCCTGAAATAGAATCAGATATCGTAGACGCTTCTGCTGCTGCGGGAATTACAACGCAATTGTTTGGTTTTGATACTGACTTCAGTTCCAATCTGGGAACCAACTCTTTTAAATACGGAGCAAACAATACGATAAATGCAACTTTGGGAACACAATCTCCATCTAGTTTTGATGCGGGTAAAGTTTCATTTTTACAAAGTACAACCAATTTAGATTTTAGTAAAAAACTCGATGTTTTAGAAGGATTGAATGTTGCTTTTGGTGGAGAATTCAGATACGAAAACTATCAGATTAAAGCCGGAGAACAAGCCTCTTATGGATTATATGATGTAAACGGGAATTTTGTTTCCGGTACATTGCCAACAACTTCACCATTAATTGTGACTGATTTCTTCGGAAACAAACGTGGAGCAGGAGCGCAGGGATTCTCAGGATTTCAAGCTACCGATGCAAAAGAGAAAGACAGAAAAAGTGTGGCAGCTTATGTAGATTTAGAATTAAATCCAACCGAAAACTGGCTTTTAAACGGAGCAGCACGTTTCGAAAATTATTCTGATTTTGGAAATACCGTTACGTTTAAATTGGCTTCACTTTTGAAATTAAATGATTTCATCAATTGGAGAATTTCGGGACAAACAGGTTTTAGAGCACCTTCATTGCAACAAAAATATTTTGAAACCAGCTCTACTCAATTTATTAATGGTGCTCCATACCAGGTGGGATATTTTACAAATGACTCCGATGCGGCAAAAAGCATTGGTGTAGCAAATTTAAAACCGGAGAAATCTAAAAGTATCAGCACTGGTTTTACGTTTAAAATTCCGGAAGCCAATATCACCATTTCTACCGATGCTTATTTTACAAGAATCGATGACCGAATTGTTTTAACAGGACAATATGCAAGACCAACAGACGCACAAATTACGGGTGCTACCTCACCGGAACAAGCAGAAGCATTGACCTTGTTTCAGGAAGCATTTGATTTAAAAGGAGTAGAAAGAGCTTCTTTCTGGACAAACGGAATCAATTCTGAGACAAAAGGAATAGATGTAGTGATTTCTCAGAAGTATAATGTAGTAGCCGACTTCACAATCAGAAATGATTTTGCGATCAGTTATAATGAAACAAAAAGAGTAGGAGATTTAAATGTTCCTCAGTCTATTATTGATGCAGGAGGAGAACCTTTTAAATATTCGTTTTTTCCCGAGTCAAGCAGAGTTTATTTGGAAGAAGCAATTCCAAAGTTGAAGGCAAATTTGACCACCACTTTTAATATCAAGAAATTGGATATTTATTTAAGAAACAGCTATTTCGGAAAGGTAACAGATCCGGGAGCAACAGATGTGAACTTAGACGGATTTTCTTCTGTGTACGAACATCCGGAATACAGCGCAAAAATTGTGACCGATTTGTCTTTAGGATATCAGATTAATGAGAAGTTCAGAATTACACTTGGAGTTAATAATATAGGAGATGTATATCCGGATCGAAACAATCCTTCAACACCTGCCTTTACCAATACAACCCCAACTTTGTCTCCTGCTCCGAGTACCGATTTAAGTAATGCAAATCAATTTGCTTATTCAAGAGCCGTTTCGCAATTTGGATTAAACGGAAGATTTGTTTTTGCGCGATTAGGGTTCAAGTTTTAAATAAAAAATAAAAAAATCCCTTTCAGATTCAAAATTGCTTTAAGCTTGATTTGAAAGGGGTTTACAAAGGATTGGAGCAAAATTCATGTAGCTTAATTCTTTTTAAATGTTAAATTATGCATTTTTTTTTGGTAGTTAAAAAATAGTTACTATATTTACTCTATCAAACTAGTAGAACTAAAAAAAATCTAAAAGTTTTTAATTAATACAATTTTATAAAATGAAAACAATAGCAGACAAAATGATAATGTGTTGTATGATGCGTAAATGCGTTCCGGTCTGTTGTTGCCAAAAGTGAAAGATAAAATCTTTGTTATAGTTAAACTATAAGCCCTTTTGGTAAGCCAGCCAAAAGGGCTTTTTTTATTTCATCATTTTAAAAAATTACAAGTATGAAAACCACAGCTAAAAGTTCGAAAGCAATAGAAACAGATTTTAAAATAAACAGCAACATTATAGAGAAAGTAACTCAAGTAAAAGAAGAGTTGAGCCTGGAAGGACACAAATCATTACTATTTCAAATGTATGCAGTAGAAGAAGAAGACCTTTATTTTTAAAAACAAATCAATAACAAACTAAAATACTATTAACAACACTAAAAACTAAGAAATTATGAGCACACAAAAATTTGCAACAAACGCACTACACGCTGGACACGATGTTACTAAAAATGCAGGAACAAGAGCCGTGCCTATTTACCAGACATCATCGTATGTTTTTAACAATTCAGATCATGCAGCCAATTTATTCGGTCTTGCCGAAGCCGGATTTATTTACACGAGATTAAACAATCCGACAAACGACATTTTAGAGCAAAGATTAGCGGCGCTCGAAGGTGGAATTGGAGCAGTCGTTACCGCATCGGGAACCGCTGCGATCGCAACAACGTTCCTGACTTTGTTAAAATCCGGAGATCATATAGTAGCATCAAACAGTTTGTATGGAGGAACTTACAATTTATTGAAAGTAACTTTACCCCGATTAGGCATAACAACAACGTTTGTTGATCCGTCAAAAGCAGAAAATTTCTCCAAAGCGGCAAAAGAAAATACAAGAGCCTTTTTTGTAGAATCTTTAGGGAATCCAAAATTAGATGTATTGGATTTGGGTGCCATTTCGAAAGAAGCTAAAAACTTCAAAGTGCCTTTTATTGTAGATAATACGGTAGCCACTTCTTATTTGCTAAAACCAATTGAATACGGAGCAAATATTGTGATTCACTCTTTGACCAAATATATTGCCGGAAACGGAACTTCGCTAGGAGGCGCTATTATTGATGCCGGAACTTTTGATTGGGCAAACGGAAAATTCCCTGAATTTACAGAACCTTCTCCGGGTTACCATGGTTTGGTGTATCATGAAGCGCTTGGAAATGCTGCCTTTATCACAAAAGCGAGAATTGAAGGGTTGCGGGATTTTGGTTCAGCTTTGAGTCCTTTTAATGCCTTTCAGATCATTCAGGGATTAGAGACATTGCCAATCCGAATCAAAAAGCATAGCGAAAATGCTTTGGCTTTGGCCAAATGGCTAGAGAAACAAGATGAGGTGGCCTGGATAAATTATCCGGGATTAGAGTCCAGTAAATATTTTGATTTAGCCAAAAAATACCTGCCTGAAGGACAAAGCGGAATCATCACTTTTGGATTGAATGGCGGTTTTGAAGCAGCTAAAAAAGTAGTTGACGAAACAAAATTGTTTTCTCTTCTGGCCAATATTGGAGACACAAAGTCACTAATCATTCATCCGGCAAGTACAACACACCAACAATTGACAGAGGAGGAGCAAGCAGAAACAGGAGTTTCTAAAGACTTGGTTCGTCTTTCTGTCGGAATTGAGGATATTGAGGATTTGATTGCTGATTTGCAAACCGTTTTCGCGACGGTTAAAAAAGAGGCATACAGCATCAATAAAAATTAAGGTTTTTTTGTTTTTTGTTTGAAAAATTGCCTTTAGCAATATGATTTTTGCTAGAGGTGATTTTTTATAAAAACAAAATTTAATATAAAGTTTAAACCATATAAGTACGATAAGTTCAGGTAAGCTAAGGTCGAATAGTAAAAGGAACTTAATTGTCTTATATGGTTAAATTAATTAAAAACAATTCTGTTTTTGAGTCATTTTAAAATTAAAATTATGTCAAAGCTTAAAATAAACATTGTCCTTTTTGGGATCGGTAATATCGGAAGTACCTTAATCAATCAGATTATCGAAAGTCAGGAGTTTTTTTTGCAAAACAAAAATGTTGACTTTCATTTTCCGATTATCACCAATTCTACCGTCGCTTTTTTTGAAAAAGAAGGTGTCGGATACGCGTGGGAAACCAATTTTGTAGAATTGGCAGTGCCTTTTAGAGTGGAAGATATTATTGAATTTGCAAAAGAAAATGAATTTGAAAATCTGATCGCTGTTGATGCAACCGCGAGTGAGGAACTGATAGGCCATTACAATACCTTAATTCAAAACGGATTTAATATTGTCGCGGTAAATAAAAAAGCCAATACGTTGCCTATTGAGCTTTATAAAGAAATAAGAGAGAATCTTAAAAAGTACGATAAAGAGTTTTTGTATGAAACCTCGGTAGATACAGGAGTTCCGGTTTTACAGACTTTAAGAGATTTGTATTACTCAGGAGAAAAAATCACTAAAATTCGCGGTGTTTTCTCCGATAATCTGAGTTATGTTTTTAATCAATTCTCTTCAGAGGAGACTACTTTTTCTTCTATTTTAAAAGATGCCAGTCTTTTAGGATTAATGCGTTCTACTTTTAAGGAGGATTTATCAGGAAATGATACAGCACGGAAACTATTGATTCTAACACGGGAAATAGGGCAGGACTTTGAGCTTTCGGATATAAAAATCAATCCGTTGATCGAAGAGGCGCATCTGGAGAAAAACGGTACACTTAATAAAGAAGCGGTGGACCGGTATTTCAAAATTGCAAAAATTACCCAGTCAGACAATCATGTGCTTCGCTATATAGGAGAATTTGATGTTCAGAAAAATACATTGGAAGTCAAATTGGTTTCTGAACCCATTACTTCGGCTATCGGACAATTGAAAGGTTCCGATACGATTTTTGAGATTTACACCCAATCTTATGCGGCTGTGCCGATTGTGATTAAAAGTGCTTCGGCTTGTAAGCAGGCCATTTCGCGCGGCATTATAACCGACATCCTGAAAGTGGCTGAAAAAATCAGAAATAAAGAAGCTGTTTGGTTGTAAGTATAAGAACTAAAACACTGAAAAATGTTCTTTGATAAACTGATTTGCAGAGTTGATATGGAGTGTGTAAACCTATTTTTTGAGGCCCTTTATGGCTTTTTTAAGAAATTTTGCTTTTAGAAGCTATTTTTTAACATTTAAATAATGTTTTTTAACATTTTTAGTAATTAAATTCTTCATTTCCATTTGTGTAATAAAATTATTATTCTGATATTTGTAAAACCCAAAAAGCTACTAATCACATGAATTTAAATGCCTACAAAATGTTTTGTGTCATTTCGGTTAAAACCGTGGGGATGTCTTTTGCTTAATATTGTAATACAATAAAAATATAGCAAAGCCTCCCAGAATTTTTTGAGAGGCTTTTTAAATTTATACGAAATGCAGAATTTTTTTAAGATAACAAATAAATCACAGATGAATCAATCGTTACAGATGAATAAGATGTTTAATGTCGCAAGTATTTGCGCATACGTCTGTTGATTCCAAAAGTAAATACAAGTTTGTAAAACTTATAACCCTTTTGGCATCTGAAACCAAAAGGGTTTTTTTATTCCATTGGGTTGCCTTAACAAAATAGTAAAAGATTAATAAACATAATAATACACAACTGAACTAAAACTTAAATATCATGAGTGCAACAAACTACTTAGCAAGAACATTTTCTAGATTGAAAAACGGCAGGACAAAAAGAAACAACCCGCCACCAACAAACGAATTGATCCACCCAAGTTTTGGAATTACCGAAACGGATAAAAATGCAGAAAAAAAAGCACCAAATTCATTGTTGTTTTTAATGTATTCTAAAGAGAATGAAACCCTTTTCATCTAAATCGAAAAGAGTCATAAAATAGGGTGAAACCGGCTTAATTTTACTGGGCATAATGTTCGGTAATTTTTTGCGTATAATAGTTTCAGATTAAACTATTTTCATAAAATAAAAGATTCAGTTCAGATAAATTTGCTTGTTTAAGAAAATAGTAGTTAATTTGCACCGTTAAGTTCAAAAACGTATTGAAATGTTATAAAGAAAGGACGAGGGATTAGACCCGATGAATCCTTAGCAACCCTTCGTTAATTCGAAGAAGGTGCTGCATTCTACCACGCCCAAACGTGGAAAGATAACAATAAGAATTTTTCTAGTTTCGTCTAGACTTTCTTTCTAATATTTCCTCATACAAATCAATAATACAACAGATTTGAAATTGGAAAATATACCAACCCTTATTAGCATACAAAATTTCACCACCGAAAATGGTGCAGTTTATCATTCGTTACCCTTAAGTTTTACAATTTCGGGCTTACCACTCTATAGCGCGCCTATTGTTTTGGTCAATCATGCCCTGACAGGAAATGCTGAGGTAACAGGTGAAAACGGTTGGTGGAATGACCTGATCGGAGAAGGAAAAACAATTGATACTAATGTCTATACGGTATTAGCGTTTAATGTTCCTGGCAATGGGAATGATTCTTTCTTAATAGAAAATTACCAGGATTTTACAGCCCGTGATATTGCGAGGATTTTTATAAAAGGACTCGATTTCTTAAAAATAGAGCAACTTCATACCATAATAGGAGGCTCTGTAGGAGGTGGAATTGCATGGGAAATACTGGCTTTAGAACCTGCTATCACACAAAACTTAATACCAATTGCAACAGACTGGAAATCGACAGACTGGATGATTGCAAATTGTTACTTACAAGAGCAAATCCTGAACAATTCTTCAAAACCAATAGAAGATGCCAGAATTCACGCTATGTTGTGTTACCGCTCTCCCGAATCATTCAAAGAAAAATTTCAACGTACAATCAATTCAGACCTTTCTATTTTTAATATTGAAAGCTGGCTGGCACATCACGGAGAAAGATTGCAAAAAAGATACCAATTGTCTTCGTATAAATTAATGAATCAATTGTTGAAAACGATAGATATTACCAGAAACAGCGCCGATTTTGAAACGTTGTTATCTAAAACAACTGCGGCGATTCATATTATCGGAATCAATTCAGATTTGTTTTTCACAGCAAAAGAAAACAAGGAAACGTATCAGGAATTAATAAAATTCAAAGACAATGTTTTTTACAGCGAAATAGATTCAGTACACGGACATGACGCTTTTTTAATAGAGTACAAACAACTAGATTATTTACTTGCCGATATTTTTAAGGCAGAAACAATAAAAAAATAAAATGAAAATATTAAAATTTGGTGGTAAATCGTTATCAAACGGAGAAGGACTTAACAAAGTAGTTTCCATTATTACAGATAAAATCAATCAGGGTGAAAAAATTGCCGTTGTCGTTTCTGCCCGCGGAAATGCTACTGATGAATTAGAAGATATTTTAAGTATTGCTTCTAAAAACGGTAATTATAAACCGTTATTAGAAAGTTTTAAAACGTATCAGGTTTCAGATTACCCACAAGTTGATCTGTCTGAAGAATTCAGTATTTTGGATAAACTTTTTGAAGGCGTAAGTCTGATTGGAGATTACAGCAATAAAATCAAAGACCAGATTTTGTCTAAAGGTGAATTGCTTTCGGCTAAATTATTGACGGCAATTTTGATTGAAAAAGGAGTTCCGGCTAATTTTGTGGACACTAGAGATTTGTTGAAAACGGATTCGAAATTTGGTGATGCCCAGCCTTTGGAACAGCTTTCTAAGAAAAATGTCATCAATTATTTCAAAGAACATAACGGATCAACAGTGAATATTGTAACCGGTTTTATCGGTTCAAACAACAATAATGACACTACAACTTTAGGAAGAAACGGAAGTAATTATACCGCTTCGTTGTTGGCAAATTATTTAAATGCAGAAGAGCTTCAAAACTTTACCCATGTTGACGGAATTTATACTGCAAATCCTGATTTGGTTGCCGATGCTAAAAAAATCGAATATTTATCGTTTAATGAAGCAAACGAATTGGCCAATTTCGGAGCTACCATTTTGCATGCCAAAACAATAATTCCGTTGTTGGAAAAGAGTATTCCGCTTCGTATTTTGAATACATTTAACCATGAAAATCGCGGAACTTTAATCACTTCAGAGTCTGCAAAAGAAGGAATTAAAACGCTTTCTGTTTTGGAGAATTTATCTTTAGTAAATCTTGAAGGTCGCGGATTACTTGGGAAATCAGGAGTTGATGCCCGTATTTTTAAAGTAATGGGCGATCACAATATCAGTGTGAGTATTATTTCTCAGGGATCTTCTGAAAGAGGAATTGGTTTGGTAGTGGCAACAGATAAAGCTACTACTGCCATGATCGAACTGGAAAAAGAGTTTGAGAATGATTTTTATTCTAAAGACGTAAACCAAATTACAGTTACAGACAATGTTTCGGTTATTTCTATTATTGGTCAGGATCTGAGTACTTTTCATAAGCCTTACACCGCTTTAATCAAAAATAAAATTGTTCCGATTTTGTTTAACAACACGGTTACGGGTAAAAACGTGAGTTTGGTAGTTAAAAAATCAGAATTGCATAAAGCCTTAAACGTAATTCACGGAGAGATTTTCGGAGTTTCCAAAAAAATCAATATTGCCGTTTTTGGTCATGGATTGGTTGGAGGAACTTTGATCAATCAAATCTTGGAATCTACCGCTGCTATTGAAAAACGCAAAGACATCAAATTGAATGTTTTTGCAATTGCCAATTCTAAAAAGGTACTTTTAAATAAAAATGGAGTAACATCAGATTGGAAAAATGACATTCAGGATAAAGGAGTTTCGTATACTATTAATGACATTATTGCCTATGCAGATAAGCATCATTTAGAGAACTTAATTGCGATTGATAACACGGCGAGTGCTACCTTTGTTGAAAACTATATTTCGTTGATTGAGAGCAGTTTTGATTTGATTTCGTCTAATAAAGTGGCCAATACGTTAAGTTATGGTTTCTATAAAGAATTGAGAAAATCATTGGCAGATAATCAGAAGAATTATTTGTATGAAACCAATGTTGGTGCAGGATTGCCATTAATTGATACGATAAAATTATTGCACCTTTCGGGTGAAAATATCACTAAAATAAAAGGAGTATTCTCGGGAACTTTGAGTTATTTGTTTAATAATTTTTCTGCAAAAGAAGCTCCGTTTAGTGAGATCTTGCAAGAGGCAATCGATAATGGTTACACAGAACCGGACCCGCGTGAGGATTTATGCGGAAATGATGTAGGTAGAAAATTATTGATCCTGGCTAGAGAATTGGATTTGCAAAATGAGTTTGAAGAGATTTCAATTCAAAATTTAATACCGGAACATTTACGTGAAGGAAACGTTTCAGACTTCTTAACCAAACTAAAAGAATTTGATCCGATTTATGAGAAGATTAAAGCCGATCAAAAACCGAATCATGTGTTGCGATATATCGGAGAATTGTCCGGAGACTTACAAAATGACAAGGGGATTCTGGAAGTAAAATTAGTTTCTGTGCCTTCAGATACTGCTTTAGGCGGATTAAAAGGTTCTGATTCTTTCTTTGAAATTTATACAGAATCTTACGGAGACCGACCAATCGTAATACAAGGAGCCGGTGCAGGTTCTGCCGTTACAGCGAGAGGCGTTTTTGGTGATATTTTGAGATTGTCAGATAAAGAGTAAGAGATTTTAGATTTATTCGCTAACTTGTTATTTCGACAAAGAAGAAAAATTAAACACAAAAAAATATAAAAAATAACCCGTTGCGTGGAATTAATTGAAACGCATAGAGACATACTTAGGAAATTAAAATCTATGTTTCTATGTGTTAAATAACATTCAACGAGCCAAAGAATAGAAAGAATCTGAACATTACAGATTCTGATTGCCCCCCAAATGAATTAACCTATACAAATGAAAAAAATCTATTTCCTTTTTTGCCTGATCTCTTTTACGATGCAGGCAAAATACTATGAAGCTGTTCTGACTTTTGAAAACGGAACCGTTAAAAAAGGGTTCGCCGAACTTGTTGAAATAAACAGTTCTAAAGTTAAATTCAGACTCACTGAAAAAGGAGATACAGAGAAAATTTTGAGTGAAGAACTCAAAAAAGTGGAGTACGTTGACAAAGACGGAAATAAGTATGAAGCAGAAAGATTGTTTGTGCTTCAGGATAAAGGAGAAAAAGGAGTAAAAAAAAGCTCCGATAAATATTGGCTGTACGTGATTTATTCGAAAGGAATTAAACTTACGGTAGATGCGCTTCAATCGACTCTTAGATACAATCCGGCTACAGGAACTTCAACAGGCTCAGGTGGCGGTACAATGCTGTACATGGGAAAAGAGAAGGAAGATGGTGTATTTTATGTTTATATGTTGTCAGCAATGATGTCTGTGAATGTAGGGATGGATAAGGCTGTGAGGAATATAGCAGGGATTCAGTTTAAAGATTGTCCTGCTTTTTTGGAAGCGGTTAATAAAGAAAATTTCAAAAAGAATACTTTGGCCGGTCGTATAATTGAACTTTACGAGACGAATAATTGTAATAAAAAAGAAGTAGCCAAAGTGCAGGAGACAAAAGCAAAAGCAAAGACCAAAAAGAAATAAGTACGGAGGTTTTTGATTTTAGATTGAAGACTTTAGATTTTTTTGAAAACGGGTTGTTCTTGTGATTTCTATGATAGAGAATTATGATGGTTTGTAGAAGACGGATCTGAAAAACAGCTGCGAATTGTTTCGTGGTTTGGGTTAAGTTCTGAGCTTCTTTTGAAAAGACAAACTGGACTGCATATTTAAAAAAAAGAAAAAAAATGATACCATTAAACGAACTTGTTATTTTTATCCTGGCGGCTTTATTACTTGTAATTACACCGGGACCGAATATGATGTATTTGATTTCGCGCTCTATTACTCAAGGCAAAAAGGCGGGAATACTATCGTTGGCAGGAATTATTTTTGGTTTTTTTGTTCATATTATCATGGTCTCTTTTGGAATTACAGCGCTACTTTTTGCTGTTCCGATGGCGTATAATATTCTTAAAATTACAGGAGTTCTCTATTTGTTGTACTTGGCGTTTCAGGCGGTGAGACCAAACGGAAAGAATCTCTTTCAACCGAATGAAAACCTTTCTATAGATAAACCAAAAAAGCTATTTAGTATTGGATTTTTAACAAGTGTATTAAATCCTAAGATTGCGGTGTTTTATTTATCGTTTTTTCCTCAGTTTATCAAACCGGCCTACGGATCGATTATGACACAGAGCTTGGAACTTGGTGTAACACAGGTTTTGGTGAGTTTTACGGTTAATTTTATAATCGTACTAACGGCAGCAAAAATAGCTTCTTTTTTTGCTAAAAAACCAATGTGGCTAAAGGTGCAGAAATGGTTTATGGCAGGAGTTTTAACGTCAATGGCAATTAAAATGGCCTTTTCGAAAGCAAAATAATTAAAGTAAAGATTAAAATAAAAAAAAATGAAAGTAACCTTAAACAGAGTAAATGACGCATTTCATTTTAAAATAAAAAATGAGCGCGGTCATGTAATCGATGTAGACAGCAGAGCAGAATTTGGAGGAAGTGATTTAGGCGCAAGTCCAATGGAGCTTGTTTTAATGGGTGTTGCAGGATGCAGTGCTATCGATATGATTTCGATTTTAAAAAAACAACGTCAGGAAATAACTTCTTTTGATGCTGAGGTAGAAGGACTTCGCGTTCAGATAGACGAAGCAAAACCTTTTAAAGAAATCAATGTGGTTTTTTATTTAAAAGGAGACATCAATCCCGAAAAGGCCTATCGTGCAGCACAACTCTCTTTTGAGAAATATTGCTCCGTTGCCAAAACGGTTGAACCTACTGCAACAATAAAATACAAAGTTGTTTTAAACGACAAAGAATTAGAAAATTAGTCAATTAGAGAATTAGATAATTTTGACTAGCTATTAAATAATTGAAAGGCTATTAAAAGATATTTTAAAATCTTTGGTGCAACTCAGTGTTTGCTTTGTGTGACGCTGTGAAATAGTCCTCCGAAAAACAAAAAAAAATGAACGAACAAGAATTTGGTTTCGAAACACAAGCCATTAGAACACAATTAGAGAGATCTCAGTATTTAGAACATTCGGTACCTTTGTACCTGTCGTCAAGTTTTGTATTTGAAGACGCAGAGGACATGCGTGCTTCTTTTACGGAAGAAAAAGAAAGAAATATTTACAGCCGTTTCAGTAATCCAAATACAACTGAATTTGTAGATAAAGTGTGTAAAATGGAAGGGGCAGAAGCCGGTTATGCTTTTGCAACCGGAATGGCAGCAGTGTATTCTACTTTTGCAGCTTTATTAAATGCGGGGGATCATATCGTGTCAGCAAGTAGTGTTTTTGGTTCAACTCATGCGTTGTTTATGACTTATTTCCCGAAATGGAATATTGAAACTTCTTATTTTGACATTAACAAACCGGAAACAATTGAAAGTTTCATTAAACCGAATACTAAAATATTATATGCAGAGTCGCCTACAAATCCAGGAGTAGATGTAATTGATCTGCAGTTGTTGGGTGACATCGCTAAAAAACACAATTTAATTTTAATCATTGATAACTGTTTTGCAACGCCATACCTTCAGCAGCCCATTAAGTTTGGAGCGCATTTGGTAGTGCATTCGGCAACGAAATTAATCGACGGTCAAGGTCGTGTTTTAGGAGGAGTGACCGTTGGAAGTGAAGATTTAATCAGACAGATTTATTTGTTTTCAAGAAATACCGGTCCTGCTTTATCTCCGTTTAATGCCTGGATTTTGTCAAAAAGTTTAGAAACGCTTGCAATCCGTGTAGAAAAACATTGTGAAAATGCATTAAAAGTAGCGGAGTTTTTAGAAGCACATCCAAATGTGAATAGTGTGAAATACCCGTTTTTGAAATCACACCCACAATACGAAATCGCAAAAAAACAAATGCTTTTAGGAGGTAATATTATTGCATTTGAAATCAAAGGAGGAATCGAGGCCGGAAGAAAATTTCTGGACAAAATTAAACTTTGCTCTCTTTCCGCTAATATTGGCGATACCAGATCAATTGTAACGCATCCGGCTTCAACAACGCATAGTAAATTGTCTGAAGAAGATCAATTGGCAGTTGGTATTACACAAGGTTTAGTGCGTGTTTCTGTAGGTTTAGAAACCGTAAAAGATGTAATTGCAGATTTAGAGCAAGCACTTTCTTAAAGTATTATAATTTTAAAAATCTAAAAGGCTATCTGTTTTAAAAATGAATAGCCTTTTTTAGTATCTTAAATTTAGTTTTTAAAACATGATTATGGTAAAACCAAGATTGTTGCTCTTGTCTGATTTATTTGGAGGAGAAAGCCCGGAATGGATAAAATCGTATAGTAAAACCTTAGCATCTAAATTTGATGTTCACTATTATGATGTTCTGAAATTGGGCGGAATAAATGTTTCTGATTGCGATGAAAGTGGTATTCACAGTCAATTTTTAAAGGGAGGAATTGATCGTGCAGTTCAAACTTTATTGGATTTTGAAAAAGAAGAAGTGACTATTTTAGGCTTTAGCATAGGAGGAACAATTGGCTGGAAAGCTTCGTTGCTTGGTTTAAAAGTAAAGCAGTTGGTGGCGGTTTCGTCAACTAGATTGCGTTTTGAAACGGAGATTCCCAATTGCAAAATCAAGTTGTATTTTGGAGAGAATGACCGGAATAAACCGAATGCTGAATGGTTTTCGGATTTGAATGTTTCAAATTATGTTTTCGAAAATCAAGAGCATCAGTTGTATTTAATAGAAAAGAATACGGTTGTCATTTGCAGTGAACTTTAAGTTGATTTTTCTTTCTTTTTCATAATTGTTTATACAAAAAGTATATTTTTGTCGCGAACAAAACATAACCTTAATTAAAACCAATTTAACATGAGTAACACTACTTATATTCTTGATGACAATTTAATAGCTTCTAATGGAAGTCGTTTCTTAAATTACATTTTAGATATCATTTTCATTATGCTTTCTGCATTTGTCATAACTTTTATCTTTGCGATTTTGTCCAATCTGTTAGAATGGGATGGCCTGAATGAATGGTTGATTAACATAAGCGATCTGGAGTCACAACTTGTTTTTGTAATAATATCGATACTTTATTATGTGTTTACAGAAGGTCTTTTCGGAAGATCAATAGGGAAATTTATCACGGGAACTGTTGTCGTTGATGAAAATGGTGAAAAACCGGGTTTTGGAGCAATTTTTAAAAGAAGTCTATCTCGCTTAATCCCTTTTGATGCTTTTTCTTTTTTAGGCAGCAGAGGTTGGCATGATTCTTTTTCAGATACTTATGTAGTCGGTAATAAGGCTTTAAAAGAAAGCATAAAAACATTTAAAGAATTTGAATTAATCGGAGTTAAGGAAAACGAATAATAAGTTCGTCAGCGTCATACTTTTTATTCTTTTGTTATTCTTATAGCAATAGCCTATTTTTGCTGTTGAAAAATATGCTGTCATTTTAGCACAAAAAATCTAAAATCAACATTCTAAAATCTTAATAAGTGCTTTCAAAGAAAACAAAATACGGAATTAAAGCTTTGACGTTTTTAGCAAGACGCGAGAATAATGATCCTGTGCAAATTGCTGAAATTGCAAAAAGCGAACATATTTCGATTAAGTTCCTGGAAAGTATATTGTTGCTTTTAAGGAATTCCGGTTTCTTGGGAGCAAAAAAAGGAAAAGGAGGCGGTTACTATCTGATCAAAGATCCAAAAGATATTAGCATGGCCAAAGTATACCGAATTTTGGAGGGACCGATTGCACTACTTCCGTGCGCGAGTCACAATTTCTACGAAAAATGCGATGACTGTGATGATGAATCTACCTGTGCAGCCCGTCGTTTAATGACGGAAGTGAGAGATAATACATTAAAGATATTAGAAAGTAATTCGTTGGCAGATATCGCTTTTTAGAACACATAATTTTTTTTAAACCATATAAGTGATGTAAGTTAATATAAGTTTAGTTTGAATGGACTTATATGACTTATTTTCGATCAATTCTAAAGCTGACAGGTTTTTAAAACCTGTCAGCTTTAATTTTTAAAAATGGAGGAAATTAGTTTGTTTGGAACGTATAATTTTTTAAACCATATAAGTGATGTAAGTTAATATAAGTTTAGTTTGAATGAACTTATATGACTTATTTTCGATCAATTCTAAAGCTGACAGGTTTTAAAAACCTGTCAGCTTTAATTTTTAAAAACGGAGGAAACTAGTTTGTTTGGAACGTATAATTTTTTAAACCATATAAGTGATGTAAGTTAATATAAGTTTAGTTTGAATGAACTTATATGACTTATTTTCGATGAATTCCAAACCTAACAGGTTTAAATTATAAAAACGAAGGAAACTAGTTTGGAACATATAATTTTTTTTAAACTATATTAAGTGATGTAAGTTAATATAAGTTTAGTTTAAATGAACTTATATGACTTATATGGTTTAATATCGCCAAGTATGAATCAATAAAAAAACCATTTCCTTGAGCGGACTCACTGAAATGGTTTTTTGGGTATAGAGAACTTTTTTCTATTGTTTTTAGGAAAATGAAATAGTAAAAGACTTAAAAAACTAATTTGTAGCCTACCATAAACAGCATTATGGCAATGGCGTTTCTAAGGAATAAATCAGGTACTTTTCCGCTTAACATGCTTCCCATGTAAATTCCGGGAAGGGATCCTAATAGCAATTGACCCAGTAGTCCCAGATCTAAATTCCCCATTGAGGCATGTCCGATTCCGGCAACAAGAGTTAAGGGAACGGCGTGGGCGATTTCAGTTCCGACCAATTTTGGAGTTGGTAAAAGCGGGTATAGAAAAAATAAAGTTACAGTTCCCAGGGCGCCGGCACCAATCGATGTAAGCGTAACAGTGGCGCCTAATAATACACCAATAGCAACCGTTAAGATATTCTGAGTAGTGCTTTCGTAGTGGAATTTATCTCCGGCATGTTTTTGAGAAAATTGCATGATCTTCTTTTTAAACAAAATCGCTATCGAAGTAAAAAGCAAAGCCCAGCCCAAGCTGTATTTGATTAAGGCATTTAAAGCGGTAACATCGGTTTTGATGCTTTCTAATATCCATAAGGTAAATAAAGCCGCCGGTACACTGCCTAAAGAAAGCCAACCTGTGATTTTCCAGTTGATGTTTTTCTTTTTATTGTGAACATATACCCCTCCCATTTTGGTAAAAGCGGCATACAATAAATCGGTACCTACAGCGGTTGTTGGAGGAATGCCAAACCATAATAAAATAGGAGTCATGAGCGAACCGCCGCCAACACCAGTCATTCCTACCACAAAACCAACGAATAAACCTGCCACTACAAGACCTATCTGAAAATCCATAAATAAAAAATTTTGCCAAAAATAAGAAGTAATTTATAATAATCCTATCGATGTGATAGACTATTTCATAAGTGCTTGTTAAATCTTTGTTTTGTAATTGTTTGCGTGTTTTACAGTTTTTAAATTTACCTTTATTTTGTCAAAATAAGTAAGTTTTGTTTTAATTGTTTGGAATGCGGTTGTTAATTAAAGTAAAAAATCAAAATATTGTTTTGTTATTTACAAATAAATACTAATTTTGCATAGTAATCTAGTAAGCCGATAGGGTAATGGATTTTTTAAAAGAAATATGGAAAAAGGAATAGAAGTACGTACAGTTGCATTAAAAGCCGAAGTGTCTTTAAAAGAAAGATTATGGGTGCTTGTACCGGTTGTATTGTTAGTAGGTCTGCTGCTAACACTTGGTTACAATCACTATGCTGAGTTTTCCTGGAATGGATTTGTAGAAGGTCTTAATCAGGAGCTTTTAGTTTTTTTTCTAATTGGTGTTTTTGCTCAGTTGGTAGACGGAACTTTAGGAATGGGATACGGAGCGACTTCCACTTCTTTTTTATTAGCCTACGGAGTACCGCCTGTAATTAGTAGTACAGGAGTTCATGTCGCTGAAATGTTTACGACAGGAGCATCAGCTATTTCGCATCACCGTTTTGGGAACATTAATAAAAAACTGGTAAAGAATTTATTGATTCCGGGTGTTTTGGGTTCAGCTATAGGAGCGTATTTATTGTCAGATGTAATTGACGGAGAAGTTATAAAACCATTTATTGCCGTTTACATGATTGTTTTGGCAATAATTATTATTAGAAAAGCATTGTTGAAAAACATCATTAAAAAGAAAACTAAAAAATTAGGTTTTTTGGCCACTTTTGGAGGATTCATGGATGCAGTAGGTGGCGGAGGCTGGGGACCAATTGTAACTTCTACCTTATTAGGAAGAGGCAGAAACCCGAGATACACGATTGGATCTGTAAATGCTGCCGAATTTGCGGTTTCATTTGCAAGTGGTATTACTTTTATGCTTTTTGGAGGAATCCACGGATGGCAGGTTATTATAGGACTAATTTTAGGAGGGGTGATTTCTGCTCCATTAGCGGCTTATTTGGTCAATAAAATTAAAAGAAAACCAATGATGATCGCAGTGGGAATACTAATCATTTTATTGAGTTTAAAAACATTGTCTAAATTATTGTAAAATATTTTAGAAAGGGAAAGAGAATATGAGCACAGCAATTATAGCGTCATTAGAAGCAAAAACAAAAGATTTTTCACTGGAAGAAACATTAGCTTTTCTGGCTGAGGAATATCCGGAGAAAGTTATTTTTTCAACTTCATTTGGACAGGAGGATCAAGTAATAACTGATTTTATCTTCAAAAATGATGTGGCAATCAAGGTGTTTACTTTAGATACCGGAAGATTGTTTCAGGAAACATACGATGTTTTTCACAGGACATTAAAAAAATACAAAAAACAGATCGAAGTTTATTTTCCGGAAGCAGCAGCAGTAGAAAATTTACTTCAGACAAAAGGACCAAACAGTTTTTATGATTCGGTTGAAAATAGAAAAGAATGCTGTTTTATTAGAAAAGTGGTTCCGTTGCGAAAAGCTTTAGCAGGAAATTCAGTTTGGATTACAGGTTTAAGAGCTGAGCAGTCAGAAAACAGACACGACTTAAATCTGTTTGAATACGATGGAGGTTTCGAAATTATAAAATTCAATCCCCTGTTAAAATGGACTTTAGAAGAAGTGGAGAATCATCTGAAAGAATTTAATGTCCCACAGAATGCCCTGCACAAAGAAGGTTTCGTAAGTATTGGATGCGCGCCTTGTACAAGAGCCATTTTTCCCGGAGAGGATATCAGAGCCGGAAGATGGTGGTGGGAATCAAGCCATAAAGAATGTGGTTTGCATGGGGCTAAGAAAGAGTAAAGAGAATAGAGCAAAGAATAAAGAGAATAGATAGTAATAGTTTACGAGATTTTAGGAGTAATCAGACCCCTGAAACTTGAAACATTAAACAAAATACAATGAGTTCAGTATTAAAAACAAACGCTTTAGAGAGCGAAGCAATATACATTTTCAGAGAAGTAATTTCACAGTTTGACAAACCGGTTTTGCTTTTTTCTGGAGGAAAAGATTCTATAACCTTAGTACGTTTAGCGCAAAAGGCATTTTTCCCTGCAAAAATTCCGTTTCCTCTTTTGCATGTTGATACAGGACATAATTTTCCTGAAACAATTGCTTTCAGAGATAAATTGGTTGAAGAATTAGGATTAGAATTAATTGTTCGTAATGTTCAGGATGCTATTGACGAAGGAAAAGTAGTAGAAGAAACCGGAAAATATTCCAGTAGAAACAGCTTGCAGACTACGACACTTTTAGATGCAATCGAAGAATTTAAGTTTGATGCTTGTATTGGTGGAGCACGTCGTGATGAGGAAAAAGCAAGAGCAAAAGAACGTATTTTTTCGGTACGTGATGATTTCGGTCAATGGGACGAGAAGAATCAACGTCCTGAATTATTTGATATTTTGAATGGAAAAATAGAAAATGGTCAAAACGTTCGCGTTTTCCCAATTTCAAACTGGACGGAATTAGATGTTTGGAGTTATATCGAGAAAGAACACATCGAGATCCCATCAATCTATTTCTCACATAAAAGAAAGGTTTTTTTGAGAGACGGTTTGATCTGGTCACATTCTCCTTTTGTGTACCAGGAAGAAGACGAACAAATCGAAGAACGAATTGTTCGTTTTAGAACCGTTGGAGATATGAGTTGTACTGCTGCTGTTGAATCTTATGCAGAGACCATTGAACAAGTAGTGGGAGAAATCAGAACTTCTACTATTTCTGAAAGAGGCGCCAGAATTGATGACAAACGTTCTGAAGCGGCAATGGAGAAAAGAAAACAACAGGGATACTTTTAATCCAATTAAAAATTAAAAGTAGAGAAAAGTAAAATTCAAAAAAACAGACAGATTTATAAGTTTTCAGAAGAACCTGAAACTTGAAACCTGAAACAAAACAATACAGAATGGACGTTTTAAAAATAGCAACAGCAGGAAGTGTAGATGACGGAAAAAGTACTTTGATCGGAAGGTTATTGTACGATACAAAATCATTGACAACAGATAAAATCGAAGCAATCGAAAAAAGCAGTAAACAAAAAGGATACGATTATCTTGATTTTTCGTTAGCAACAGATGGTTTGGTGGCAGAAAGAGAGCAGGGAATCACGATTGACGTAGCGCATATTTATTTTTCGACTGCTAAGAAAAGTTACATTATTGCCGACACTCCGGGGCACGTAGAATATACCAGAAACATGGTTACGGGAGCTTCGACTTCACAAGTTTCGATCATTTTGATTGATGCCAGAAAAGGCGTTATCGAGCAAACGTATCGTCACTTTTTTATCAATAATTTATTGCGTGTAAAAGAGGTAATCGTAGCCATCAACAAAATGGATTTAGTGGATTATTCGGAAGAAGTTTTCAATAAAATCAAAACCGATTTTCAAGCTTTAAATGCTAAAAGTACTTTCAAAGAACAAAATGTAAGTTATATTCCATTAAGTGCAATCAATGGCGGAAACGTAGTGGATAAATCAGAGAATATGACTTGGTACGACGGACAAACGGTTTTGGAGCATTTAGAAGGTTTGCATTCTCATGATGTTTACGAAGCAGGAAAAGCACGTTTTCCGGTTCAGACTGTGATTCGTCCTAAAACAGAAGAGTACCACGATTTTAGAGGTTATGCCGGAAAATTATACGGAAACTCAATTAAAGTTGGGGATGCAGTAACTGTTTTGCCTTCACTAACAGAATCAAAAGTGAGTAAAATTCACTTTTTCGATAAACAATTTGACGAAGCCGTTGCAGGTTCTTCGGTTACAATCGAATTAGAAAATGATATCAATGTGACAAGAGGGGATATGATTGTAAAATCATCAGAACTTCCAAAAATTGAAAAAGACATCAACACAACCGTTTGTTGGATGGACAGTAAAAAACTGGTTGCGGGAACAAAATACATTGTGCAACACAACACAAACCGAGTTCTGGCAAAGGTAGAAAGTATCAAAAATACAATTGCAACCGATTATTCAGGAACCACTCCGGCGACCCAGTTAGCGATAAATGAAATTGGAGAAGTAAGCATTAAATTAAGCAAGCCTTTATATTTTGATGCCTATAATGATAATAAATCAAACGGTGCTTTTATCTTAATTGATACCGCAACCAACACAACGGCAGGAGTAGGATTTATTCGATAAATGCGTTAGGCTTTAAGCAATAAGCCTTAAGCGAAAAAAACAAAGTTAAAAAAGCTCAAAGCGCATAGCCTAAAGCCTAAAGCAAAAAAGAAAATGGAAAGTTTTAGAACAGAAATAGAAAATCCGATAGTTCAGAAAGAAATTATCGATCTTGAAAAAAAGATTCACTTATTCCGTGGAGGAAAAATTGATGATGAGCGTTTTCGTAGCCTTCGTTTAGCGCGAGGAATTTACGGTCAGCGTCAGGAAGGTGTTCAAATGATTCGTATTAAATTGCCTTACGGTAAAGTAACGAGCGAACAGTTGGTACGTATTACGAAAGTTTCAGATGAATATTCTACAGGACGTTTGCATATTACAACGCGTCAGGACATTCAGATTCACTATGTAAGTCTGGACCGAACTCCGGAACTTTGGGCTAATCTGGCTAAAGATGATATTACGTTGCGTGAAGCTTGTGGTAATACCGTTAGAAATATTACAGGAAGCGAATTAGCAGGTGTAGATGTAAACGAACCATTTGATGTTTCGCCTTATGCACACGCCTTATTTCAATACCTGTTAAGAAATCCTATTGGTCAGGAAATGGGACGTAAATTTAAAATTTCGTTCTCTTCTTCTGATGAAGATACGGCTTTGAGTTACCTGCATGATTTAGGGTTTATTCCAAAAATCGTTGACGGACAACGCGGTTTTAAAATCGTTTTTGGTGGTGGATTAGGTTCACAGCCGGCTCACGCTGAATTGCTTTCAGATTTTGTACCGGCAAACCAAATCATTCCAACAGCAGAAGGGATCATTCGTATTTTTGACCGATACGGTGAACGTGCCAAAAGAATGAAAGCACGTATGAAGTTTTTGATCAAAGAAATGGGTAGAGATGTCTTTTTGGATTTAGTCGAAAAAGAGAAAAAAGCACTTGCTTTTCAAACCTATGAAATTGATACTACAGCTTTTGATGGTCCAATTCCAGAACCTTTGTTAGAAGTACCGCAAGTTACTATTGAAGATACGGCTGCTTATGAATTGTGGAAAGAATCAAATGTAATTGCACAAAAACAAAAAGGATATTATTCGATTGGAATCAAAGTTTTATTAGGTGATTTTTACACAGATAAAGCAAGATTACTAGCCGATTTAATTAAAAATTATGCAGCAAATGAATTGCGATTTTCATTACGCCAAAATATAGTACTTCGCCATATAAAAGAAGAGAATTTACCTTTCTTTTATCAGGAATTAGCCAAATTGGACTTTGTTCATTTAGGCTATAATTCTACGGCGGATATTACTGCGTGTCCAGGTACTGACACTTGTAATTTGGGGATTGCGAGCAGTACCGGGATAGCAGAAGAATTAGAAAGAGTGATTAATGCAGAATATCCACAATACAGAAACAACCGTGAAATTGAAATAAAAATCAGTGGTTGTATGAATGCTTGTGGACAACATAATATGTCAGCCATTGGTTTTCAGGGAATGTCGATAAACTCCGGTAAATTGGTAGCGCCGGCCTTACAGGTTTTATTAGGCGGTGGAAGATTAGGAAATGGAGAAGGACGTTTTGCCGATAAAGTAATCAAAATTCCAAGCCGTAGAGGACCAGATGCCTTGCGTACTATTTTGAATGATTTTGATGCCCATGCAAACGGACAGAAATTTCTAAATTATTACGATGAAAAAGGAGAAAAATACTTCTACGAAATATTAAAACCTTTAGCAGATGTAACCAATTTAACAGAAGGTGATTTTGTAGATTGGGGTAATGCAGATAATTATGTAAAAGCAGTTGGAGTTGGAGAATGTGCCGGTGTTGTGATAGATTTGGTTGCTACTTTGTTATTAGAAGCAAAAGACAAATTAACATTCGCACAAGAATCATTCGACGAAGGAAAATGGTCTGATGCTATTTATCATGCTTATGCAGGATTCGTAAATGGGGCAAAAGCCTTATTACTTTCCGAAAATGAAAAAACAAACAATCACGCAGGAATTGTTGATTTGTTTGACAATGTATTTGTTGTAACGGCTAAAATTAAATTGGCAACAACATTTAAAGAATTAGTATATCAAATCAATCAGACAGAGCCTTCAGAAGCTTTTGCAAAACAATACATTCAGGAAGGAATTGCTTTTTTTGATACCATAGAAAAATATAGAGCTCAAGAATTAGAAAATGCTTAATACAATCAAACCCAAAGTAACTTTAGTAGGCGCCGGTCCCGGAGATCCGGATCTGCTTACGCTAAAAGCCGTTAAAGCACTTGCTGAAGCGAATGTGGTTTTGTATGATGCATTGGCAAACGAGGAAATTCTTTCTCACGCTTCAAAAGATGCGATTACGATTTTTGTCGGAAAAAAAATGGGGAACCATGCCTATACGCAGGATCAAATCAATCAGTTGATTGTAGATAATGCCTTAACGTATGGAAATGTAGTACGTCTAAAAGGCGGTGATCCCTTTGTTTTCGGACGCGGGAGTGAGGAAATTGAATTTGTGGAAAGTTTCGGAATTCCAACTTTTGTTGTTCCGGGAATCTCATCGGTAGTTGCGGTGCCTGCCAGTCAGGGAATTTCGATTACCAAAAGAGGTGTTTCTGAAAGTTTTTGGGCCATTACAGGAACAACATCAGACAGAAAATTATCTTCAGATGTAGCACTGGCGGCGCAATCTTCTGCAACCGTGGTAATTTTGATGGGAATGCATAAATTGTCTCAGATTATTCATTTGTTTCAAAAAGAAGATAAAGGAAATTTGCCGGTTGCGATTATTCAAAACGGAACCACTGCCGATGAAAAAGTAGGCGTAGGAACGGTAGATTCTATTTTGAATATTGTAAAAGAAAAAGGATTAAGTTCGCCTGCCATTATCGTTCTTGGAGAAGTCGTCCGCGAAAGCAATAAACTAAAAGGATGCTACGAAGAATTTCTATCAAAAGAAATCATCATGTAGCGTACGGCTTCAACCCGACAAAAAATAAAAAGATCAAAAAAAATAACTTGTAGCGTCGGGTTTCAACCCGACAAATGAAAGGTAATAAATAAAAAAGATTCAAAGAAGCTTTTTTTATCAAAAGAAATCAAAGAAATTAATTTGTAACGTAGGGTTTCAACCCTGCGTACGAAAGGTAATAAATAAAAAAAATAAATGTATACCGTCGGATTTCAACCCGACAAAAATGAGCAATAAGCCAAAAGAAATTGCACAATAAAGAGAAAACATCGTACTTTCATGCGATGTAAAGGAATTAAAATGGAACAAAACGAATTATATCCAATATTTTTAAAATTACACAATCTGAATGTTCTTATTGTGGGCGGTGGAAATGTTGGACTGGAAAAGCTTTCTTTTTTATTGAAATCGAGTCCAAATGCCAATGTTGAGGTGGTGGCAAAACACTTTCATCTTGAGATTAAAGTTTTGGCAGAAAATCATCCTTCGCTTAAATTGACCCAAGCGAAGTTCAAAAAAAAGATGCTCAAAAAACGCAATATGGTGATCGCCTGTACCGATGATTTAAAAGTCAATAAAAGAGTATACGATTTGTCCAGAAAGCGCTATTTGATTTGCAATATTGCCGATACTCCGGATTTGTGTGATTATTATTTAGGCGGAATCGTAACCAAAGGAAATGTGAAAATTGCCATTTCGACCAACGGAAAGTCTCCTACCACAGCCAAAAGGCTAAGAGAGTTTTTTGAAGAAGTTATTCCGGACGATATCAATAAGATGGTTGAAAACCTAAATGAATACAGGAAAACGCTGAAAGGCAACTTTGAAGATAAGGTTAAAAAGATGAACGAAATTACCGCTTCATTAAAAAATAAAGAGTAAAAAAAACAGAAGAAATGAATGATATAAATCATTGAAAATAGAATAAATTATTCGTTTCTTTGCATTATTAAGAATGATTATAAACAACAGTGTAATGATTAAAACAGATATACTAATTATTGGAGCAGGACCAACAGGTTTATTTGCCGTTTTTGAGGCAGGATTACTAAAATTAAAATGCCACATTTTAGATGCACTGCCACAGGCAGGAGGACAACTTTCAGAATTGTATCCAAAAAAGCCTATTTATGACATTCCAGGATTCCCGGAAGTATTAGCAGGGGATTTAATTGATAATCTACAGGAGCAAATTAAGCAGTTTGAGCCAGGTTATACTTTAGGAGAGCGTGCTGAGACCATCGAAAAACAAGAAGACGGAAGTTTTATCGTTACTTCAAACAAAGGAACCAGATTTCATGCGCCGGTAATTGCCATCGCAGGAGGATTAGGAAGTTTCGAGCCTCGTAAACCACTTATAGAAGATATCGAGTTTTATGAAGATAAAGGAGTAAAATACTTCATTAAAAATCCGGAAAAATTCAGAGATAAAAAAGTTGTCATTGCAGGAGGAGGAGATTCAGCATTAGACTGGAGTATTTTCTTGGCCAATGTAGCTTCAGAAGTAACTTTAATTCACCGTAGAAATGAATTTAGAGGAGCTTTAGATTCTGTAGAAAAAGTACAGGAATTAAAAACAGCAGGAAAAATTAAATTAATTACTCCGGCAGAAGTAATCGGAATCAATGGTGCGGAACATGTTGAATCTTTGGACATCGAAGAAAACGGAGCACACCGTAAAATAGAAACCGATTATTTTATTCCACTTTTCGGATTGACTCCAAAATTAGGGCCAATCGCAGACTGGGGATTAGAAATCGAGAAAAATGCGATTAAAGTAAATAATGCATTAGATTACCAAACCAATATTCCCGGAATTTTCGCTATCGGAGACGTGAATACGTACCCGGGGAAATTAAAATTAATCCTTTGCGGATTCCACGAAGCGACTTTAATGTGTCAAGCGGCTTATGCAATCATTAATCCAGGTAAAAAATACGTTTTAAAATACACTACCGTTTCCGGTGTTGACGGCTTTGACGGAACTCGTAAAGAGGCTCCGAAAGCAGTTGTTAAGGCAATCGTGTAGTTTATGATACTGATTTTCTCTCCCGATAGCTGTGGGATAGAGATTTTTAGATTTTAATTTGTAAAGCTCAAACTTGTAATTATAGTTTGAGCTTTTTTTTTATTTGTGTCTTTGTTTATATAAAAGTTTAATTATTATGGATTTAGAAGCTAGAAAAAAGCAGTTTATTCAGCAATTGGGTAAGGTTGAAGGGGAGCGTGTTTTAGAAAAGCTGGAATCGGTTTTGAAAGCAAGTCAAAGTGATTGGTTTGATGCGTTATCCGAGGCAGAGCAAGCAGAAATTCAAATTGGACTGGATCAGGTGAATAACGGAGAATTTACAAGTCATGAAGAGGTTATGAAAAGATTTTCAAAATGGCATTAAAATTTATTTGGACACCACAGGCTATTAAAGGTTTTAATAGCGTTGTTGATTACTTGGAAGCCAAATGGACCGCAAAAGAAATCTTGAACTTAGAGATAAAAATGCAACAGGTTATTGATCAAATTAGTCTTAATCCCGAACAATTTCCAATATAGTGTTTTAGACCCGCAGCCCTCTGGAATCTTAGTCACTCAGACCCTTAGAAACTTAAATAAAAAAATAGCGTTAATACTTGCAAGTATTAAGGTTATGTCTTTACTTTGCACTGTTCATAATTTTATTGACAGTTATCACGAAAGGCGGAGGGAAAGACCCAATGAAACCTTAGCAACCCTTTATCATAAAGAAGGTGCTACATTCTACTTAATACCAACAAACACGGTATTTAAGATAGATAACACAAATACATAAAGTATTTCTCAAAACTTTTCCTGACAACCTTATAATATTATTTTACCGAATTCATTTTGGTATCATGAGCGAATCATTGACGTCTTTTTTGCCGTCATGGGTTCCCGCTTTCTGTTGCAATCTTTTGTTTTTAAAGAAAAAACAAAAGGATTTCCACTTCAATCGGGGCTAAAGAGTCACAATAGTGAACTTTTGGAATTATTAATAAGAAGCTAAGCCTGAAAGGTTTTAAAAACCCGTCAGGTTTAAATAAAATACGATATGTCAACAATACAAGAAGCAATAAAAAAAAATATCCTAATCCTTGACGGAGCAATGGGAACCATGTTACAACGCTATAATTTCTCGGAAGAAGATTTTCGCGGAGAGCGTTTCAAGGATTTTCCACATCCCTTAAAAGGAAACAACGACTTACTATCCATAACACAACCACAAGCAATTCGAGATGTTCACGCCGCTTATTATGAAGCAGGCGCGGACATCGTCGAGACAAACACTTTCTCAGGAACTACAATTGGTATGGCCGATTATTTTCTGGAAGATTTAGTTTACGAATTAAACTACGAATCAGCAAAAATTGCCAAAGAAGTAGCCGATGAATTTACCGCTAAAAATCCGGACAAGCCTCGTTTTGTGGCCGGTTCAATCGGGCCGACAAACAGAACGGCAAGTATGTCACCCGACGTAAATGACCCGGGATACAGAGCCGTAACTTTTGATGATCTGCGAATAGCCTACAAACAACAAGTAGAAGCCTTAATGGATGGCGGATGCGATTTGCTTTTAGTAGAAACGATTTTCGATACACTAAACGCAAAAGCAGCACTTTTTGCTATTGAAGAAGTAAAAGACGAACGCAATATTGATATTCCGATCATGGTTTCGGGGACGATTACAGATGCTTCAGGAAGAACACTTTCGGGACAAACTGTAGAAGCCTTTTTGATTTCAGTATCACATATACCGTTATTAAGCGTAGGATTCAATTGCGCCTTAGGAGCCGATTTATTGAAACCGTATTTAAAAACATTATCACAACATACACAGTTTAATGTTTCAGCACATCCAAATGCTGGCTTGCCAAACGCATTTGGAGAATACGACGAAACGCCGGAACAGACGCAAGCCTTAATCAAAGAATATTTAGACGATAATTTGATCAACATTATCGGTGGATGTTGCGGAACAACTCCGGATCATATTCGATTGATTGCTGAGGTTGCGAAGGGGTATAAACCGAGAATAGCACCGGTTATTGCGTAATTAACAAGCATAAATTTTCTTGCTAACATAAGCGTATTGCTCGTGCCAGAAAAAACATAAAACGCGGAATGACAAAAATGAGGAGTCGATCGTATGAAATGTTGGACGAGATTACTTCGTTTCTTATAATGACAATTGGAACGTTAAATGAAAAGAGATAAAAAGGTAGCCTGAACTGGCAGATTGAATATAAAAAGGTATAATAAGTTCAGGAGGAACAAAATATATAATTAGGTTCAAAGATTTGAAAAACGATAATTGAAATCGTGGAAACATAAAGTTCTTATAAAACCGAGATTGCGTGAGGGATAGAAGTGGATAGCCCACAGCCTGACGAAGGAAGAGCGAGGACTTGGAACGGATAGCCCGGTTCGCCGCGGCGAAACACGCCCAAAATAAAATAATTAGAACACAGATACCTACAAGGTTTTGGAAACCTTGCAGCACACAAATAAAGAATAAAAACTCAGGACCTAAGAACCTTAGGACCTCAGTAACTTAAAAAGAAAATGGCAGAAAATAGAAGAGACCTTGTATTAGCAGGATTAGAACCGTTGATTATTACACCTCAAAGTGTTTTTGTAAACATTGGAGAACGTACGAATGTAACCGGTTCAAGAAAATTCCTTCGTCTGATCAAGGAAGAGAAATATGACGAGGCACTTGATATTGCAAGACAACAAGTAGAAGGTGGAGCGCAAATCATCGATATTAATATGGATGAGGGAATGCTTGATGGTGTTCAGGCAATGACAAAATTCCTGAATTTAATAGCATCAGAACCGGATATTTCGAGAGTTCCAATTATGATCGACAGTTCAAAATGGGAAATCATTGAGGCGGGTCTTAAAGTAGTACAAGGAAAAAGTGTGGTCAACTCCATTTCATTAAAAGAAGGAGAAGAAGCATTCATTCATCATGCCAAATTAATCAAACGTTACGGAGCAGCGGCAATCATCATGGCTTTTGACGAAGTGGGTCAGGCCGATAATTTTGATCGTAGAGTCGAAATCTGTCAGCGTTCGTACGATATTTTAGTTAATAAAGTCAATTTTCCTCCGCAGGATATCATTTTCGATTTAAATATTTTCCCCGTTGCAACCGGAATGGAAGAACATCGCTTAAATGCTTTGGACTTTTTCAGAGGAACAAAATGGGTTCGTGATAATTTGCCTCACGCACATATCAGTGGTGGTGTAAGTAACGTTTCATTCTCTTTTAGAGGGAACGATCATGTTCGGGAAGCCATGCACTCGGTGTTTTTATATCATGCCATTAAAAACGGAATGACAATGGGAATCGTAAATCCTGAAATGCTTTCGATTTACGATGATATTCCAAAAGACCTGCTAGAACACGTAGAAGACGTAATTTTAGACAGACGAGATGATGCTACAGAAAGACTTTTAGATTTTGCAGAAAATGTAAAAGGAGAAGTAAAAAGCGATGAAAAAGCAATTCAGGAATGGCGTTTAGGAACCGTTCAGGAACGTATTACGCATTCATTAGTAAAAGGAGTTGATGCTTTTATTGAAGAAGATGTAGAAGAAGCCCGTTTAGCAGCCGTAAAACCAATTGAAGTTATCGAAATCAATTTGATGACAGGAATGAATGTCGTAGGAGATTTATTCGGAAGCGGAAAAATGTTCCTGCCACAGGTAGTAAAATCGGCACGTGTAATGAAAAAAGCTGTTGCTTATTTATTGCCTTATATTGAAGCCAGCAAACAAGCCGGAGATAAATCAGGAAATGGAAAAATCCTAATGGCAACCGTAAAAGGAGACGTTCACGATATTGGTAAAAACATTGTATCGGTCGTATTAGCCTGTAACAATTACGAAATTGTTGATTTAGGAGTAATGGTGCCTCCGGAAAAAATCATTGCCGCAGCAATCGAACACAATGTAGATATTATCGGATTGAGCGGACTGATTACACCTTCGCTTGATGAGATGGTTTATCTGGCAAAAGAGTTAGACAAACAAGGCATTAAAATTCCGATTATGATCGGGGGAGCAACGACTTCGCGTGCGCATACCGCGGTGAAAATTGCGCCACAATACAGAGAAACCGTAATTCACGTAAACGATGCTTCAAGAGCCGTAACTGTTGCCGGAAATCTGTTAGATCATAACCGAAAAATATACGCGAGCGATATTCGTGCAGAATACGATTCTTTTAGAGAAACGTTCTTAAACCGTTCAAGAGACAAAAATTTCTTAACGATCGAGCAAGCCCGTAAAAATAAATTACAATTGGATTGGGAAGAATACAAACCCGTAACGCCAAAAGTAATCGGTAAGCAAATTGTCGAAGTAGAATTGGACGTTTTGGTACCCTACATTGACTGGACACCATTTTTTAGAACCTGGGAATTGTTCGGAAAATATCCGGCCATTTTAACCGATGAGGTAGTTGGAAAAGAAGCAACATCTGTTTTTGCAGATGCTCAGGCCATGTTGAAAGTAATTTTAGAAGAGAAAAAATTATCTGCAAAAGGGATTTACGGAATTTTTCCATGCAACCAGGTAGATGATGATGATATTGAATTGCGTGATGAAAACGGAAAAGTGTTGGAGAAATTCTTAACACTTCGTCAGCAGTCACAAAAAACGAAGGGAGCACCAAACATTGCTTTGTCGGATTTTATTTTGCCAAAAGATTCCGGAGTTACCGATTATATGGGCGCTTTCTGTGTGACAACAGGTTTTGGAGTAGACGAGTGGGCTGCCGAATTCGAGAGAGATTTAGACGATTACAACTCGATTATGGTAAAAGCATTGGCCGATCGTTTTGCTGAAGCTTTCGCCGAATATTTACACGAGCAGGTTCGTATGGCTTATTGGGGTTATGATCCCGGTGAAACCTTATCAAAAGAAGATCTGATCGAAGAAAACTATAAAGGAATTCGCCCGGCTCCGGGATATCCAGCATGTCCGGATCACTTAGAGAAACCAACAATTTGGAAACTTCTAAATGTAGCCGAAGAAATTGGAGTAACCTTAACAGAAAGTATGGCGATGTGGCCGGCTTCATCTGTATCAGGATATTATTTCGGAAACCCAAAAAGTAAATATTTTGGACTAGGAAAAATAAAAGAAGATCAGGTTATTGATTACGCCAAAAGAAGAAGTGTACCAACCGATTATGCCATGAAGTGGCTTAATCCAAACATAGCAGATTAGGGGGGAGTTATTTTTAGTTTCAGGTTTCAAGTTTCAGGTTCGCCTATAACTTGAAACCTGAAACCTGAAACAAACGAAACCTAGAACCAACGCAGCCAATTGATTTACGTTTTTTGATTTAGATTTTACTCAAAATTCATAATTCATAACTCATAATTTTTAAAATGAAAGTAACAGAACATATAGAAAACGCTAAGGGAAAAACATTATTTTCATTTGAAATTATTCCGCCTCAAAAAGGAAAAAGTATTCAGGATTTGTATGATAATATCGATCCGTTGATGGAGTTTAATCCGCCGTTTATTGATGTAACGACTTCACGCGAAGAGTACATTTATATCGATAAAGGGAATGGACTTTTAGACAAAAAACTGACTCGTATGCGTCCGGGTACACTTGGAATTTGCGCTTCTATAAAACATAAATATAATGTTGATACTGTACCGCACTTGCTTTGTGGCGGATTTACACAGGAAGAAACAGAATACATGCTGGTAGATTGTCATTATTTAGGAATCAATAATTTAATGGCGCTTCGTGGTGACGCGATGAAGGACGAACAATCCTTTGTGCCAAAAGCAGGAGGAAATAGTTTTGCTATAGATTTAGTAAAACAAATCAATGAGTTAAATCAAGGGAAATACCTGCATGAAGTAATGGATATCGACAACAAAGCTGATTTTTGTATTGGTGTTGCAGGGTATCCGGAGAAACATTTAGAATCTCCTTCTTTACAATCTGATTTAAGAAGATTAAAAGAAAAAGTAGATGCAGGAGCAGATTACGTGGTAACGCAGATGTTTTTTGACAATGCAAAATACTTCGAATTTGTAGCAAAAGCCAGAGAAATGGGTATTACAGTTCCTATTATTCCGGGGATAAAACCAATTGCTGTACAAAAGCATTTGCAGATTTTGCCACAGATTTTTCGTATTGATCTTCCTGAAGATTTAATTCATGCCGTAGATCAATGTAAAAACAATGCCGAAATCAAACAAGTAGGAGTAGAGTGGGCGATCCAACAATCCTTAGAGTTAAAAGCGGCCGGAGTACCTGTATTGCATTATTATTCAATGGGAAAATCAGAAAATATTCGCCAAATCGCGAGCCATATTTTTTAGAAAAAGTATATTTTGTTATATTCTTTTCAATTTGAACGAAGGAAACCCGAGCGACAACGAATAGAAGAAGTAATTCGGATGCTATGGAACTTGAGCCTCCTTCGTTAAAATAACAACTCCAGTTTGGAATTTGGAATTTTTAATTTTTGGAATTTAATTTTAAACATTATGAAACAAGAAGAATTACAGGCGATAGCCGCTCAGTTAAAACATCCAACAGGAGAAAAAGGAATTGAAATGGCCAACATGATGCATGAAACCAACATCAACATGACGCACCATTCTATTCAAAATCTGAATGTTTCAAAAGAAAATAAAATTCTGGAATTGGGTCACGGAAATGCGGGACACTTAGAATTTCTAATGGACCAAGCGGAGAGTCTGGTATATTATGGACTCGAAATGTCTGAGTTAATGTTTCAGGAAGCCAGACAAATCAACAGGAATTATGTTTCTCAAAAACAAGCCTTCTTTTTGCTTTACGATGGAGGTGTAATCCCGGCTACAGACGCCTTTTTTGATAAAATCTTCACTGTAAATACGATTTATTTCTGGCAAAAACCGGAAGAATTACTTTTAGAAATTTACAGAGTTCTAAAACCAAACGGAACATTCTGTTTAACCTTTGCAGAAGAAAGTTTCATGAAACAACTTCCGTTTACAGAATATGAATTTACACTGTACAGCACTGAAAAAGCACAGGAATTAATCGAAAAAACAGCTTTTAAAATGGTCTACAAAGAAACGCTGACCGAAAAAATAAAAAGCAAAACAGGCGAATTAGTCGACAGAGCTTTTACCACTATTGTGTTAGAAAAATAACAAAAAAGAAGGCGATTGCTTTTGGCGCTCTTTTTTTGAGTACTTTAATTGCTTTTTCTATTTTGAGTTTCTATTTCTGAACCCTAATACTTTTTTAAAATTATGGAGGTTAAAAAAATCAATTTCCTAAAAAGCTACAGTAGTATTCTATTGCTTTTAGGAGGTATCATTGCAGGAAGTATTTTGGGGTTGTTGTTTGGTAAAGATGTTGAGGTAATCAAACCACTGGGAGACATTTTTCTTAATTTGCTTTTCACGGCAATTATTCCGCTTATTTTCTTTACGATTGCTTCTTCAATTGCCAATTTAGAAAAAACAGAAAAACTAGGGAGACTATTTGTTATTATGGTCCTTGTTTTCCTCGGAACCCTATTGATTTCGGCTATTGTAATGATTGTTGCCGTTTATATTTTTCCGATTCATCAAGATATAATTATTTCCAAAGTTCCATTAGAAAACATAAAATCCGGTAGTATTGGCGAGCAAATTGCACAGTTGGTTACGGTAAATGATTTCTTCGAATTATTGTCCCGAAAAAGTATGCTGGCGCTGATAATTTTCTCTTTTTTAATAGGTTTTGCCAGTTTGCAGTCCGGTGAGAAGGGAAGTAGTTTCAGAAGCTTTTTAGATTCGGGTAACGAAGTGATGAAACAGTTATTGAATCTGATTATGAAACTGGCTCCAATTGGTTTGGGGGCATATTTTGCCTATCAGGTTGGTGTTTTTGGTCCGCAGTTATTTGGTGTTTATGCAAAACCTTTGGGAATTTATTACGGAGCGTGTATTTTTTATTTCTTTACATTCTTTAGTTTATACGCCTTTATTGCCGGAGGAAAAAGAGCATTTGTGGTATTTTGGAGTAATAATATAACACCCGCTTTGACAGCAGTGGGAACTTGCAGCAGTATTGCAACGATTCCCGCAAATTTGGAAGCAGCAGAAAAAATGAACATTCCAAATCATGTCCGGAACCTGGTCATTCCGCTTGGTGCGCCCTTGCACAAAGACGGATCGAGTATGTCTTCGATACTTAAGATCACGGTTCTTTTTGCCATGTTTGGAAAAGACTTCACAGAACCTTCTACCATTCTTTCAGCATTGGGAATTACAGTAATCGTTTCGATTGTTGAAGGCGGAATCCCAAACGGAGGTTATATTGGTGAAGTTTTAGCCATAACAGTTTATGGACTTCCAATGGAGCAGGCCTTACCGGTAGCGATGATTTTAGGGACACTTGTGGATCCGATTGCGACGCTGCTCAATGTCAACGGTGATTTAATCTGTTCGATGATGATTTCCCGTTTTTCCGAAAAAACCAAATGGTAACCTACTTATTTTTAGTTTAAAATCTTTTATTAATTCGCTCCATCTGTAAACGCTGCGCGCTGTTTTTTCAGATGAGGACATAAATAACAATAGCATGAATTCAGTACTTCAGCATGATTTAAACAATTTTGAAAATATACTTGAAAAAGCAAAACAACACGGGATTGGTTTTTTGAATAATCTTGAAAATATCCCGACATCTACTAAAGCGACAATTGAACCGGATCGTACCTTAAACGAATTAGGTTTAGGTTCTTTAGAAGCTTTAAAAGAATTCAATGAGCGAATGGCTCCGCTAATGGTTGCTTCGCCGGGACCCAGATATTGGGGATTTGTAACTGGTGGATCTACTCCGGCTTCTATTGTTGGCGATTGGTTGGCTTCGGTTTACGATCAAAATGCACAATCGATAAAAGCACAAGGAGGCGCTTCAGCTTTAATAGAGTTTGAAACTATAAATTTGTTATTGCAGTTATTGGGCTTACCAAAATCGTTTATGGGTGGATTTGTAACAGGGGCAACCATGTCTAATTTTACCTCTTTGGGCGTGGCAAGGCAATGGTTTGGAGCTCAATTTGGGAAAGATTTTGCTAAAAACGGAATTACAGAAACTATAAATATCTTTACTGCAACACCACATTCTTCTGCTGTGAAGTCATTAGCAATGCTCGGAATCGGAAGCCAGAAGTATAGTGTTGTAAAAACGCTGGAAGACAACCGTGAAGCCATTGATGTTGTCGATCTGGAAGAAAAAATTAAAGCTTTAAACGGAAAACCGTTTATCTTAATTTCAAGTGCCGGAACAGTCAATACAGCTGATTTTGATGATTTTGTGGCTATTGCTGAATTGAAAGAAAAATACAACTTTTGGTGGCATATTGATGCTGCTTTTGGTGCTTTTGCAGCCGTTTCAGATAAGTTTAAACCTTTAGTTGAGGGTTGGGAAAATGCGGATAGCATTACCGTTGACTGTCATAAATGGTTAAACGTACCTTATGAAAGTGCTTTTTATTTGATTAAGAAAGACCATGTGAATTTACAAATTGAAACTTTTCAGAATTCTAATGCACCCTATTTAGGAAATCCGTTGGAGAATTTTAATTATTTGAATGTGTTGCCTGAAAATTCACGTCGTTTAAGAGCGCTTCCGGTTTGGTTTTCTTTATTGGCCTATGGAAAGGAAGGTTTCTGTGATATTGTGGAAAGTAGCGCGTCATTGGCCCTGCACTTTGGAAATGCGCTTATCGAAGATGATAGTTTTGAACTCCTGGCACCGATCCGTCTTAATAATGTTTGTTTTACTTTGAAAGGAGATCACAATCAGGAAAAAGTAGCGTCGTTTTTGACACTGCTAAATGATGGAGGAAAAGTATTTATGACCCCAACCGTATACCAAAACCGAAAAGGAATTCGTGCTTCCTTTGTCAATTGGAGAACAACTGAAAATGATATTAAGATTGTAATTGAAGAAATGAGAGTTACGCTGTCAGAAATATAAGAGTATTATTTTTTTAACTTTTTAAAAATCCCGTTTAGTTATGTAAACGGGATTTTTTATTGGTTTTTTGTAAGTTTTTTAATAAAACAGCTTGTTTGAATTTAACGGTTTTTAATATTTATTTTTAAGAATATTCTAATTTTAAATTAATGTTGCCTTAAGATTTGATTAATTTTTAAGGATTTCTCATTTTAAACGTTAAATACTATCCTTATTTAGAATAATTAAAAATAATTTGGAAATAGCATTTTCTGAAGTTAATTTTGTGCCAAATTTTAACATTCACCACAAATTTTAACTGATGCAAATAAATAGAATAGTAATCTTGATATTGGTTTTCCTCACTTCAATACAAGGTTTCTCACAAAAAAACAAAGTAAACTTAACGGGTATTGTTCTAACACAAAGTGGTCAGCCGGCAGAAGGTGTTTCAGTTGCATTAAAGGGAACGCGTTATGCTACTTTAACCAATGAAAAAGGAGAATATGAAATTGCTGCCGAACCGGGTAACTATACATTATCAATAAGTTTTGTTGGATATAAACCTAAACTAACGAAAATAAGCTTAGAAGAATCCAATAAAGAGGCTCCAAGTATAACGATAGAAGAAGATACCGCTGCTTTGGATGAAGTTCAGGTAGTAGGTAAAACGAAGGTGCAGCGCGTTAAAGAAGAAGCTTTTAATATTACAGCAGTAGATTTAAAACAATTGTACAATACTTCAGCTGATTTGAATCAGGTTTTGAATAGAACGACTGGTGTCCGTGTTCGTGAAACCGGAGGGATGGGATCGCAATTTAATTTCTCCTTAAATGGGTTTTCAGGTGATCAGGTTAAGTTTTTTATGGACGGAATTCCTTTGGATAATTATGGGCCTTCGTTTACATTGAATAATATTCCAACCAATATGGCGGAACGAATTGATGTATATAAAGGAGTTGTACCGATTGAATTAGGTGGAGACGCTTTAGGTGGAGCAGTAAATATTGTGACCAATAAAAGTGTTAAGAGATATATTGATGCATCTTATAGTTTTGGGTCTTTTAATACTCATAAAGCAGCATTAAATACACGTTTTACAAGTAAGAATGGTTTGGTGACTAATTTTAATGCCTTTCTTAATTATTCTGATAACAGCTATAAAGTTGAGGCTGAGGTTCCAGATCCTTTTACAGGACTTTTTGGTCCAAAAGAAGAATTAAAACATTTTCATGACGGATACAAACAAGGTGCAATTATCGCCGAAGTAGGGGTGAAAGATAAAAAATATGCAGATTATTTATTGGTTGGGATCGCAGTAAGCGCTAACAAAAAAGAAACACAACAAGGAAGAACAATGTTTAGGGTAGTTGGTGATGCTTTTGAAGATAGCCAGAATTTTGTACCCTCTTTAAAGTATAAAAAAACAAATCTATTTACTAAAGATTTAACGGCAACTTTGGCGGCATCTTACAATATTGCAGAAGAAAGAACGGTAGATACTTCATCAAGAAGATTTACATGGAGAGGCCCTCGAACTGATGTACCCGGATATAGTAGTAGTGGGGAGCTTAATTCGGAAAAAGTATTAAATGTATTTAAAGTAAAGTCTTTTCAAAGTAATACAAATTTTAAATACAATATAAATGAAAATAATAGTCTACTCTTAAACTATACTCATTTGGGTTATCGACGTAAAGAAGATAATGAGTATACAACCAAGGATGTACCAAAGGAACCGGTAGTCAATAAAAATATAATTGGTTTTTCGTATAGTTTATCAGCCCTTCAAAAAAGATTGTCTTATACCGCATTTGTCAAAATGCTGGATTTACAAGGCAAAATAGTAGAGAACCCAAAAACTATAAATGAGAAAGTAATAAAGCCATCTTATAATTTTACAGGTTATGGTACAGCAGCAGCCTATTTTTTAATTCCGGAACAATTGCAGGTTAAAGCTTCTTTTGAACATGCATATAGACTTCCAGCTGCGGTAGAATTGTTAGGAGATGGAGGAATTAATATTATTCCTAATCCTTATCTTATGCCGGAGTCTAGTGATAATATGAATATTGGATTGTCTTATAAAAAAACTTTTGAGAAACATTCATTTGCCATAGAAGGAAACTTTCTTTATCGAGAGGCAAAAAACTTTATAAATTCTGTTCCCTATCAGAATAAGAGTCAATATCAAAACACTAAAAATGTTCAGGTAACAGGATTTGATGGAATTGTACATTATGGTTATAAACAATGGCTTAGTTTGGATTTGAATGCTACTTATCAAAAAACTTTAAATAAGGATAACAGCGTCTCAGTTGGTTCTGATCAAATTAACTACTTGTACAATAAGCAAATGCCTAATATTCCAATTTTATACGGAAATGCGAATTTAGGATTCTCTTTCAAACATATTAAATATGCAGATGATCTTTTTTCTGTAAACTTATTAGCCAGTTATTCCGATAGTTATTACTTGAGGAATCCTAAATTAGGAGAGACTGGTAAAAAAGAGATTCCTGAACAACTTTTTTATTCAGCATCTGTAGCCTATTCACTTAAAAATGGCCGTTATAATATTGCGTTGGAATGTTATGATATTACTGATGTTAATTTGTACGATTATTTTAATGTGCAGAAACCGGGAAGATCCTTTACGATAAAACTTCGATATTTCTTCATGTAGTCCACAATTCAAAACAATAATAAATTCTTATTCTCCAAGCCTGTATTTTAATTACAGGATCCAATTAATTAAAAATTCAATAATTATGAAAACAATTAAAATTAAAAATCTATTAGCTCTTATGCTAATGTCAGTTACTATATTTTCTTGTAGCAGTGACGATTCTCCAACAAATGAAGAACCTGTAGTTGTTACACCGGAACCAGTTGTAATAAGTAAATATGCAATAGGTTACCAAACCGGAACATGGAATGAAAATTACATGTGGAGCTTTAATTCATTAGATGAATTAATGACCGGAACAATTGATATGACTGGAAAAGGAATTGAACAAGGAGGTTCTTATATTCCTCTTGCGAATACGATGTTTGCATTGGATAGTGAAGCGGAAGGTGCTGCTCCTTATGCTTTAAACGCTGCGGGTCAGTTAATTGCCGGGAGTCGTGTTTTTATAGAATCGCCTTTTGCATATGGTGTTACAGACGACAATAAATTATTAATTATTGGTGCTTCATGGGAAGGTGCATCTTCAAATAATGAATTGGTTGTTTATGATCCTACAAAACAATATATTACAGGTCGTAAGTTTGATAATTTTGCAACAACTGCCGGACGCTTTGATTTTCCTACTGGAGTAACAGTTGTTGGAGATAAAGTATTTGTTTCTGTTTTCAACAGAGATGCAAGTGAAGATTGGAATATTGATCAAACAAAAGCATACATCAGAGTTTATGACTATCCTTCTTTAACATTTGTGAAAAGAATTGAAGATCCTCGTACTACAGCAGCTGGGATGTACTATACAAACACAGGTATTGTACGTACGGAGTCTGGTAACGTATATACTTTTTCTTCAAATGCTAAGGCTGGAGGTTACAAGGCACCTTCAACAACAATTGGTTCCGGAATTCTTCGCATCAACAAAGGTCAAACAGAATTTGACGCTTCTTATTTCTTTGATCTTGAGGCAAGCTCAATTAATGGTAAAGTGTTAGCGGCGTATCCACTTGGAGGAGAAAAAGCCTATATCGTTTACATACCTACAGCAGATGACACAGTACTTTGGGGATTCCTTAATCATTCTTCTTATAAATTTAAATCGGCAATTGTAGATTTACCATCTAAAAAAATAACTCCGGTAACAGGATTGCCTGGACATGCTGGTGATAGTTACTTTGGTGTTGGAAGCTTGTATTATGAAAACGGAAATGCTTATAAGGCTTTTGTAACTAATACAGAGGTTCGTGTTTACAAAATTAATACGGAAACAGGTTTAGCTACTGCAGGTGCAAAAGTAACCGGAGGAGGAACTGATATCTCTGCTATTACTAAATTAACACATACAACAAAAGGGACTAAATAAATTAGACTTTTTTGCTTTGATTTTTAACCATATAATCAATTTTTTTACAAGAATTGATTATATGGTTTTTTAAAATAATTAAAATTACTGACAGATAGACAATTCTATAATGAGTATTATCAAACAACAAATTTCTAAACCACAAAAAAAAGGAAAATCTCGTTTCAGTAAAGTCAATGCCTGGTTGCATTTATGGTTGGGACTTGCTTCCGGAATTATTGTTTTTATAATGGGAATTACGGGTTGCATATTGGTTTTTGAAGAAGAAATCAGGCAATTTACTTCACCGTGGTTGTATGTTGAAGCTCAAGAATCAGAGCAATTATTACCTCCTTCTAAGATTTACAGTATAGTTCAGAAAGCGGTACCGGAAAAAGAAATACATGGTTTATGGTACAATGGATTGGATAAATCAATAAAGGTCGATATCGAATCGGATTCATTGCTTTATGTAAATCCATACAATGGTAAAATTACCGGAATTGTACATCATGAAGACTTCTTCCATTTCGTAGACGAAGGACATCGTAATCTCTGGTTAGAGCGTGAAATTGGAGCACAGATCACAGCTTGGGCAACCTTTATTTTTTTCTTTTTGTTAATCAGCGGACTTATTCTCTGGTTGCCAAAAAAATGGAATAAAACCACTGTAAACAATAGTTTTAAGATAAAATGGGATGCAAAGCTCAAACGTTTAAATTATGATCTTCATAACGTAATGGGGTTTTATGTGATTGTTTTAGCCGTCCTTATCTCTTTTACGGGCATGCTGATGAGTTTTCATTGGCTCAGAGAAAGTACATATTGGATCAGCGGTGGCTGGGCCGATGTAAAAGATAAGAAAGAACAACCTGTACCAATAAAAAAAGATACATTATCCAGGCAACAAATGACGAAACTGGCTGCTGCCGATTTTATTTGGAAAAAAGTACGTACCGAAATCGCCAAAGAGAATAAAGAAGCCGTGATTATTCATTTTCCCGATGATCCAAAAGAAGATTTTTATGCCTGTACCGATATGCATAAGGGAATTTGGAGAGATTTATACTTTGATTCAAAAACCTTAGAGCTACTTCCAAAATCAGAAAAATATATTAGTAACGAACGTTTCTCAGATTGGTTAATGCGTTCCAATTACAGTCTTCACATAGGGGCGATCGGAGGATTGCCAACCAAAATTATCTATTTTATTGGCAGTTTAATCTGTGCCAGTTTACCAATTACCGGATTTTATATCTGGTGGGGAAGAAAGAAAAAAAAGCCTGTGGGCAGTAAGCCTTAAATCATTTTTTTGATCTGTTTTGTGTTAGTTGTAAAAAGTCTTTTGAAAGAAGTAAAACTCTTTTCGAAAGGCTTTTTTTAGTGAAAAGTAATAAGTGGTATGTGAAAAGTAATAAGTAATTTGATATTATGTACTCAATTGAAGTTGCGGTGATAGTTGTAAAAGCAGATTTCTGATCGATGCAAAATAAAGAACCCCCATAAAATTAGTATTTTATGGGGGTTCTTACGGGGGCAAAAAGGCAATTTTAGATTCTGTAGGTGAATGCTAGTGTTGCAATGCGATTATCAAGATCGTATCTTTTATCGATACTTGTTTGTCTGATAACCGAATTGATATAAAAGTTATTAGTGTTGAAAATATCGGTAACATTAAGTTTGATGCTTCCTTTATTGGCTAAAACCTGTTTAGAAATTCCGATACTGAAGTCAAAGAAACTGTCACGCTCGTAAATACCAAGATTTGATTTCGATTGGTATTGTGCATTTGCTTCCGCTTTCCAGGTTTCTGTAATGGTGAATGAATTCTGAACGTTCATGTTTAGCGTTACTATAGGATCGATTTTTTCTGTGTTTACGACTTTCCCCATAAACTTATTTTCGAAAACATTAAGAAGCGTATTCACAGACCACCATTTGTAGATTTCGGCCGTATTGGTGATATTTACACCATAATTATACGATTTGTCAACGTTAATCTGCGAAGTCACGGTAGTATTATCTGCCGGATTATAGACGTAAACTTCTGTAAAAACGTCTTTGGTTTTGTTGAAATATACAGTAGCCATAAAAGCGCTTTTCCAGGCATAACCTATTTCTGCTGCATGTGTTATTTCAGGAATCAAATTTGGATTTCCTTGTGAATAATTGAACGAATCATCATAAAAGCGGAATGGATTCAGGTCAAACTGGCTTGGTCTGTTGATTCTTTTGCTGTAAGAAGCGTGCATCGCATGGTTTTCGGTGAATTCATATTTTAACGAAAGACTTGGAAACCATTTCAGATAATCGTCTTTATGTTCCTCATTCATGGTTTTTTGCAGAATATTTATAGCCGTATATTCGGTTCTGATACCTCCTTGGATATTTAGTTTTTCCAATTGATATTTATAGTTAATGTATGCGGCGTAAATTTGCTCTTTATATTCAAAGTGATTGGTGGATTTAAGATCAGTTATCCACACATTATTCTGTGAATATTCATAAATCGAAGGGTTGTCGTTGTTTTTTATACTCCCTTTAAAACCCCATTCTATGCTTTGTTTTTCTTTTAAAGGATTGACAAAATCAACTTTTCCTGTAAAGACTCGCAACTGAGAAGGAATAAAACCCCTGCGGTCATCGATTTCAACCATACTGGCAGGGTCTATATTTTTGGCACTCTGAAACTGATTTGATCTGAATTTCGACGTTTCATATTCAAAATCAAAAGACATCGTTTTGCCTTCCGTATCGAATTTGTGGACTCCCGAAAATGCATAGGTGTAATCGTTCCATTTTTCTTTGCTGTCATTGTAAGTGGCAGCATCAAATTGTAATTGATTCATTGCATTAAACAGCGTATTTCTACCATCCGCTATATTTTGATAGCGACCGATTTTAGCATCAACGTAGACCTCTAAATTCGTTTTCGGAGAGATTTCGTATTGCGTTCCAATTTTGAAATTGTTTGACGTAAGCGGTTCGTCAGTCACAGAAGTTTGATGGTTTTTAGAAGAAATCGTTTGTCGGGTTTCATCTGTATATTGCAGTTGATTGAATTTTTTGCGTTCCTCTTCTCCTCTGAAAGTGTAACTGTAATTACCATAAACACCCCACTTATCTTTGTTGTAGTTTAAATTAAATCCGGAATTGGTTCGGTTTTTTCGCCCTCTGGCATAACTTGTAAAAGCTGTTCCCTTAAGACCGGATGAATTTGGTTTTTTTAATACAATATTGATGATTCCGGCCTTTCCTGTAGCGTCGTATTTTGAAGAAGGATTCGTAATAACTTCAATTTGTTTGATATTAGAGGAGGCTGTAGATTTTAAATAATTGGCAAGCTCTTTTTGAGAAAGCTGCGTCAGTTTACCATTTATCATAACGGCAACCCCTTGTTGTCCTCTTATCGATAAATCGCCATCCTGAGAGACAACAACGCCCGGAGCACGCGACAAAACGTCTAAGGCAGTTCCTCCTTCAGAAATAATACTGTTTTCGACATTAAATACAAGTCGATCTGACTTTTGAGTATATAAAACCTTCTTTTTGGTGATTACAATTTCTTCTAAAGCATTAATAGTGGTTTCGACAACACTATCGGTTTCTTTTTCGGTTTGGGAATAACTGTACACCGAAAAGACAAGCATAAGGGAGGTTATAATATTTTTCATATTATTTATTTTAAATTAGAGCATAATAAATAGTTTCGTAAACTCAGGGAGCTCGAAAACGGAGACAATCGGATACCGATGAAAAGTAAAAGGGATGTTTTACTGCAGGATAATTTCTTCCAGTTGATTCGTTATTTTTTGCTGAAAACGAGAAGTTTGTTCTAGTAACTGCTGAAGTAAATTTTTGATAAAGCTAAAGGAGGGAGGCATTGGATGTTTTTTTGGAGTTTCAATCTTCAAATATAATACTATTTATATCAAGTCTAAATAAAAACAAAATAAAAATGACTGTTAAAATAACAAAGTGCTGAAGGTTAGTTGTTTTTAAAAAGGAAAGAATAGATTTCAAAACAAAAAAATCGCCCTATAGCATAATAGAGCGATTTTGTGAACTTGCAAAGCAAGATATATAAGGTGCAACCTGAGACTGAAAACTTATTTAGTAATTTCTCTAAACACAGCCTCCAGGTTTTTGTTTTTCTGATTTAGTTGTAACGTTTTTAACCCATTTTCATTGGCGAAATCAAAAAGGGCAGGGCGCATGTCTTTTTCAGTAACAAAAGTAAGTTCCCAGATCATGTCATGCGTATTAACGTAAGAGCTGATATTTTCGAGTTTGGCTAGTAATTGCGGCTCTACCTGATAATCAAATTCCACTTCGATTACCTGTTGTTTGTCTTCAGAAATTAATTTGTCTAACTTTTTATCCGCTACAATTTGTCCTTTGTCAATAATTATGACACGATCACAGATGGCTTCGACCTCTTGCATGATGTGCGTTGACAGAAAAACGGTTTTATTTTTCCCTACATTTTTAATTACATTTCGGATTTCCATTAACTGGTTAGGATCCAGACCGGTAGTTGGTTCGTCCAAAATCAAAACATCAGGATTGTGTAGTAAAGCATTGGCAAGTCCCACACGCTGGCGGTATCCTTTTGACAACTGACCTATTTTTTTATGACTTTCAACTGACAGTCCTGTCAGTTGTATTACTTCTTCGATTCTTGCTTTTTCTACCTGATAAACATCAGCGTTAAAAGCCAAATACTCACGAACATACAAATCCAAATATAAGGGGTTGTGCTCCGGTAAGTAGCCAATAGAAAGTTGTACTGCCTTAGTGTTTGTCATGACATCATGACCATTTACAAGGGCTGAGCCGCTATCGGCAAGTAAATAAGTAGTCAAAATTTTCATCAGAGTAGATTTTCCGGCTCCGTTTGGACCAAGAAATCCAACGATTTCACCCTTTTCAATCTTAAATGAAACTTCATTAAGCGCTTTTTGCGTTCCGTAACTTTTTGATATACTGTTTACTTCTATCGACATAACTTTTTATTTGCCACAAAAGTAAACAGAAATAACTTTGATTGCTAAAAATTAGCATTCAAAGAATTCTTAAAATAAATATAAAACCCAGCAATGACGGCATCGTTCTTGCTTAAGGGACAATACAATTTAAATTAAAACCCAAATTATGAAAAAATTTTTAATTATCGCTGCTTTGGCGATGACTAGTTTTGTAAGCGCGCAAAAAGGAACTGTATTAGTAGGTGGAAACATTGGTTATGCTTCTGAGACTACAGATTTTGGAGGAGTAGAATCAAAAGAAAGCGAATTTAGCTTTTCTCCTAGAGTAGGATACCAATTTAATGACAATTGGACTGTTGGAGGTGAATTTACAGTTGCTTCTTCAAAAAACGATCAAGGAGCAGGATCACCAGAATTTAAAACAAACAGTTCTAGATTTGGAGCATTTGTACGTTATTCAGTGCCATTGAGCCAAACTTTTTCTGTTTTTGCTGATTTAGGAGCTGGTTTCCAAAATCAAACAAACAAAAGAATTGATAACAATGGTTTTTCTACAAAAACTAAAGCGGATGGTATGTATGTTGGTGTAACTCCAGCTCTTTTCATCAATATGAAAAAAGGTTTCGGTTTAAACTTCAGTATTGGTGGTTTAGGATACGAAACATTAAGCTACGATAACAACGGAGCAGATGTTAGTAAATTCTACTTTAACTTCGGACAAACATTTAATATTGGAATTTCTAAGAATTTCTAATCTTAAATTAGTTTTCAATCTTAAAAAGCACTCCAATCGGAGTGCTTTTTTTGTTTCAACTTGCTTGGTATGGCTAAAAGATTTTATTACTGATGAATTGTTTGAAGCGAACCTTTAGCCGTAAAAATTACTATGGAAAACTTAGATAAAACCGATTTACAGATCCTCAGACACCTCCAGGAAGACTCGAATATCAATACAAAAGACCTCGCTGCGAAGTTATTTCTTATAGTTACACCGGTTTATGAACGTATAAAAAGATTGGAACGTGACGGATATATTACAAAATATGTAGCACTGTTAGACCGGAAAAAAATGAATTGTGGGATGACCGTTTTTTGTAATGTCCGTCTAAAAGAACACGCCAGAAACGTGGGAAGTAATTTTGTGAAAGATATTGTGGCGCTTCCTGAAATTATCGAGTGTTACAACATTGCCGGCGACTATGATTTTATGTTGAAAATTTTAGTTCAGGATATGACTAGTTATCAGGATTTTGTAATGAACAAACTGTCGACTATCGAGAATATCGGGAACACCAACAGTATTTTTGTAATGGGTGAAATAAAACACAGTACGGCATTGGAGTTTTAATAGCTGTTAACCACTCCAAGAAAGTCCTAAAATTAGCGTATTTTTGGCATTCAATCTAAAATCTAAAATCACCAATCTATAATTATAATGAACTGGGAACAACTTTTATCTCTTAAGAAACAAGGCGACACAAGTAAAAGATTACGTATAGAACAAGATGATACCCGCTTAGGTTTTGAGGTAGATTATGACCGAATTATCTTTTCGGCAGCCTTTAGATCGTTGCAGGATAAAACGCAGGTCATTCCGCTTTCTAAAACCGATTTTGTCCACACCAGATTAACACACAGCTTAGAGGTTTCCGTTGTCGGACGTTCATTAGGGCGTTTGGTTGGAAAAAAAATCATAGAAAAATATCCGTATCTGAAAGAAGTTCACGGGTATCATATGAACGATTTTGGGGCTATTGTGGCCGCAGCTTCTCTGGCGCATGACATTGGGAATCCTCCCTTTGGACATTCGGGAGAGAAAGCAATTGGGGAATACTTTTCTATCGGAAACGGAAAACAATATAAGGAGCAATTGACTGCTAAAGAATGGCAGGATTTAATTGATTTTGAAGGAAATGCCAACGGATTTTCGGTACTGACAGCAAGTCGTCCGGGGATCGAAGGTGGTTTGAGAATTTCGTATGCCACTTTAGGCGCTTTTATGAAATATCCAAAAGAAAGTCTGCCTAAAAAACCAACACAAAACATTGCCGATAAAAAATACGGTTTCTTCCAGTCCGATAAAGCATTTTTTGAAGAAGTAGCGGAGGATATGGGAATGATCACCAATAAAACCGGTGAGGATGTTGGTTTCGAAAGACATCCATTGGCCTATTTGGTAGAAGCGGCAGATGATATTTGCTATACCATTATAGATTTTGAAGACGGAATAAATCTTGGTTTGGTTTCGGAAGATTATGCTTTAGAATATTTGATCAAATTGGTAAAGGATAATATCGGAGTGGCTAAATACAAAACTTTAACCACAAAAGAAGACAGAATCAGTTATTTGAGAGCATTGGCCATCGGTACTTTAATTAACGATGCCGTAAATGTTTTTATTGAAAATGAAGAAGCGATTCTGGCTGGAAAATTTCCTTTTGCATTAACAGATAAAAGTAAATACAAAGCTCAGATGACAGATATTATCAACTTAAGTGTTGAAAAAATCTATCAGAGTAGAGAAGTTATCGAGAAAGAAATTGTGGGATATCAGATTATCCAAACCTTACTTGATAAGTTTATTACGGCTTTCAATAACGACTATGAAGGAAAAGCATCCAATTACGATAAATTATTGCTGAAAATGCTTCCTGAAAAACACCGTTTAGAGAAAACCAGTTTATACGATCGTTTGCTTCACATTTGCCATTATGTTTCTCTTTTAACAGATGGAAATGCGTTAGAATTATTTGAAATGATTAACGGAAGAAAACCGAATTAACTATTGAAAGGCATATACCAGACCCACACCTAAAACTTGTCTCAGCTGCGCTCTAGGGCCATCGTTAACCTGACTTGTTGTGCCGGTTGTTGGGTCTACAAAGTCTTTTTTGGTTTTAATATCATCGTCATAAACTAAGTGAATACCGATATTCGCTTTTACATAAGCATTTACAACAAGATCTAAACGGGTATCGTAATCAACATCGACATTCCCAAATCGGTTCAGATAGTCTGTATATAAACTCAGTCTGTTCTCGTAAAAAATGTTTTTGAAGATTTCATTTTTCATGTATCCGGTAAGTAAAATACCAAATTCGGCTTTTACTTTTTGACCTCTTTCAACTAAAATCTTACTGTTCGGATCAAGAGGGTCAGGAGCATAGACGGCTTTTTTAACACCAAAAGATCCTTGATCGGCTAAATATTGATCCAATACCAACGTTGTCTTTAACGTGATTGGTGAGAAATAGAAGGTTCTGTTTTTTGCTTTATTTGAATTTTCCGCTCCAGCTCCTAAGAATACATAAGCTGGTGCAAAGGGTTTGGAAATAACGATGTCTTTGTTCGGATAATTGTAACCGTTGGTAAATTGAGTATTAAAATTAAACTTAGCCGAATAATACCAATTTGATAAGGTATCTTGTCTAAAACCGTAAGTTGAGTTAAGCAAAAGAGCATCGTCTGTTTTTCTAAGTTCCGTACCGTCTTGTTTGTTTAAACCGTACTTAACAATTAACTCGTTAAACCATTTGTGGTTTCCTTTTGCATAAGTTCTGGCAAATTCACCTTTAAATAACCCTGAAATAGAACTCGTTCCCCCCGCACTCCAGTTCACGAAAGCAATTTCGGAAATGTCAAAACCAAGCTGATTTTTTTTAGTCCAGTTGGAAGGAGCCTCCGGAATTTGATTGGGCTCTAAGGTCGTTTTGATAATACTTTGAGCAGAAATTGTAGTGGTGAAAGTGAAAAGTAAAAACAATAAGGAGAATCGAAATAATTTCATCAGGCGTAACTTTTGGTTGTATTGGCCTTGCAAAATAATTCTTTTCAATGATTTGAAAAAAGTTTTGTCAAATTTTTAACGTCAATTTTACACAATTGTTGTAATTCAAGAACAGTTCCATGTTCTATAAATGTGTCAGGAATCCCTAAAATTTTCACTGAATTGGTGAAATTATTTGCAGCAGCAAACTCTAAAATGGCGCTTCCGAAACCGCCGTTTATAGTACCGTCTTCAATTGTGAAAATAGTCTCGTAAGTATTGAATATTTCTTGTAACGCATTGTAATCCAGTGGTTTAATGAATGGAAAGTCAAAATGAGCTATTTCACTGGCATTAGAACATTCATTTAATGCTGCTAATACATTATTACCAATAGTTCCGGTAGATAAAACAGCTTTTTTTGTTCCTTTTTTAAGACAATTTGCTGCGCCAATCACAATATTTTTGTAGTGTCCGAAATTTTCTACTTTCCAATTGGGCAAAACCCCTTTTCCTCGCGGATATCGGATCGCAATGGGGTGATCCAGTCCCAATTGTGCGGTGTAAAGAATGTCTTGCAATGCAATTTCATTAATTGGAGCATAAATAATCAGGTTCGGAATGGATCGCAGATAGGCAATATCAAAAACACCGTGATGTGTTGCTCCGTCTTCGCCAACCAGACCTGCCCGGTCTAAACAAAAGATTACAGGTAGATTCTGTAAAGCTACGTCGTGAATTACCTGGTCGTAAGCACGTTGTAAAAACGTGGAGTAAATATTACAATACACGATCATCCCTTGTGTAGCCATTCCGGCAGCAAGGGTTACAGCGTGTTGTTCTGCAATTCCAACATCAAAAGCACGTTCCGGAATTTCATCCATCATAAACTTTAGCGAACTTCCCGATGGCATTGCCGGTGTGATTCCGATAATCTTCGGATTCTTTTTGGCTAAATCTAAGAGGGTTAAACCAAAAACATCCTGGTATTTTGGAGGTTGGTTTTCTTCCGATTTTAAAAGAATTTCTCCTGTTGAAGCATCAAATTTTCCGGGAGCATGGTATTTTACCTGGTTCTCTTCGGCTTGTTGCAGGCCTTTGCCTTTTGTTGTAACAATGTGAAGAAATTTGGGTCCTTTTATTTTCTTTAAACGATTTAATTCTTTTATCAATCCAATTAAATCGTGACCGTCGATGGGTCCTGAATAGTCAAAATTCAGTGATTTAATCATGTTATTCTTCTTCGGATTCTTTCCTTCTTTTACCGCAGTAAGATATTTTTTTAAAGCACCAACACTGGGATCAATTCCGATCGCATTATCATTTAGAATGACCAATAGATTAGCGTCTGTTACTCCGGCGTGATTTAACCCTTCAAAAGCCATTCCCGATGCGATAGAGGCGTCACCAATTACAGCAATATGTTGTTTGTAGGTTTCTCCTTTTAAGTGAGAAGCAATGGCCATTCCAAGTGCTGCCGAGATGGAAGTAGAGGAATGTCCTACGCCAAAAGTATCGTAAATGCTTTCGCTTCTTTTAGGAAATCCGGAAATGCCACCAAGCTGTCTGTTGGTATCAAAGTTTTCTTTTCTTTCGGTAAGGATTTTGTGTCCGTAAGCCTGATGTCCAACATCCCAAACCAGTAAATCCTCAGGTGTGTTAAAAACATAATGCAAAGCAATTGTAAGCTCGATAACGCCTAAACTGGCGCCTAAGTGCCCCTCTTTTACCGAAACAATATCAATAATAAAATCACGTAATTCCTTAGCCAATTGGGGTAATTGAGTTTCGTCGAGTAAACGTAAATCGGCCGGATTGTTTATGTTGGAGAGTAGATTGCTTTTCATTTTTCTATAAAAAACAAATTTACAATTTTAAAGTTAAAATTTAGTTCAATAAAGCGGCTTATGAGATTTTATTATTTAATTGTGATTGGTAAAATGTAAGAGGATCGGACAATCGTATTGTTTATTTTTCCGGGAATCCAATTGGGAGCGGTTTTTAGAATTTTAATAACCTCTTCTCCGATTTCTACAGGAGTATTTTTAACTATGTTGAAATTATTCAAACTGCCGTCTTTCTCTATTACAAATAGAATAAATATTTTTCCTCGATATTTTTCTGTCGTGCCTGGGGCTGTATAATTTTTATTGAAAAACGAATAGAATTTTTTCATCCCCTCTTCCGGAACGGGTAAAACATCTAAGTCATTGGAGTTAAAAACGATATCATATTTAAGTGGGATTTCATCATTTTTCGGAATCACTATTCCCATTGTGGCTCGTGGAGTACATTTTTCGTTACTTTTTTTTGAGTCTGTTTCTGAAGCGGAATCATTTCTAATAATAGATTTTCCTGTCGAAGCATTGTCGACAATTTCTATGGTATCAATTTTTTGTTTGTTTCCGTTTTTATCCGAACAGCTAAACAAAGTAGTCCCCATAGCAATAAATAGTGCCAACAAGAACATTTTGTGATATTGCGTTTGCGAGTACAATACACGATTCGGAATCTGAATAATGATTTCGTCCAATTGCGTGTTTTTAAACCTGCCGCAAATGCTTTTATTCTGATTTGAAATAAAATAATGCTGAACCTCTTCGGGTAACATGGTGGTGAAGTCAACCACAGTTTTGGTACAACTCAAACAGAATCTGCCGTTGTCTTTTGGTGTCATTTTGTCCCAGTTTTCTGTACAGGGTTCTGGAATAGAGATTTTATATTTTGTTTCCATTATTTAAATTACAAAGGACTAAATATAATAAAAATAAGGACTAAAGATGTATTTTTGCGTTATGATAAACCCTTTTACCGACGAGCTCTGATGAAAAGGGTAAGAACGATTGAATTTTATAGTTAGAAAAATTGTATAACTTTGAAGTAAATCCTGAATGATATGAATGTAGAAGCGCAACGTAGGAACATTGTACACAGAATCCTGGATACTGACAATGTGCAATTATTGAATCAGATTGAAGATTTACTAAATAATGATATTTATACCCATTCAACCAATGGAAAACCATTAACAGTAAAAGAGTATGAAAATCATTTGAATGAAATCATGAATCTTTCCGATGCCGGCGAACAGGGCTACAGCACCGAAGAAGCAAGAAAAAAGATCATAAAGAAATGAAGCCGGTTGTCTGGTCTGTAAATGCGATACAATCGATTCAGAACAGTTATGATTATATTTATTCTCAAAGTCCGAAAAATGCGGATTTGGTGGTAGAAACTTTATTTGATTTGGGTGAAAAACTCAATTTGTTTCCGGAGAAAAATCCAATAGAACCGTTGTTCAATTCAAAAGACATCAGGTTTTTTCCTAAATGGAATTTTAAAATAGTCTACAGAATTGAAAAAAGCAGAATTTATATTCTGGATATTTTTTCTGTATCTCAAAATCCTAAAAATTACAGATTATAGTTTTGAAACTAATTTGTAAATTACTTATAGCATAAAAATTTTATGATAAATCCTTTTACCGACGAATACTTCATGAAAAAAGCTTTACAAGAGGCAGAAATGGCTTTTGATAAAGGTGAAATTCCTGTTGGAGCCATAATTGTTGTAGCCGATAAAGTTATAGCAAGAAGTCATAACCTGACGGAATTGCTTAATGATGTTACCGCCCATGCCGAAATGCAGGCCATTACCGCGGCGGCAAATTTTCTGGGTGGAAAATATTTAAAAGATTGCACCTTGTACGTAACACTGGAGCCTTGCCAGATGTGTGCGGGGGCTTTGTATTGGAGTCAGATTACAAAAATTGTTTTTGGAGCCCGTGATGAACAGCGCGGTTTTATGACAATGGGTACAAAATTACACCCGAAAACTACTGTAGTTTCAGGAATTATGGCCAATGAAGCAGCCGATTTAATGAAACGTTTTTTTGCTTTAAGGAGAAAATAATACAAGTCATTTAGTGTGATAGGACACGGATTATGCGGGTTCGCTGGTGCGAAGACGCGGATAAACGCGGATTTTATTTTTTTTCTATACTTTACGACAAGAGTTTTTTTAGTACTTGTTTTAACTTTGGTAAAACAATCTTCTAAGTGTCTATCAAAATGATAAAGACAAAGCAACTTTAAGCATACGCTATAAAAAAATCCGTTTCTATCCGCGTCTTCGCGCCAGCGAATCCGTTTCATCTACGTCCAGATCCGCAACAGTGTTATAGAGTAATTTTAAGCAGAAGCTATAAAAAAAACCGTTTTTATCCGCGTCTTCGCACCAGCGAATCCGTTTCATCTGCGTCCGTATCCGTAACAGTGTTATAAAGTAATTTTAAGTATACCCTGTAAAAAAAATCCGTTTGCTATCTGCGTCTTCGCGCCAGCGAATCCGTTTCATCTGCGTCCGTATCCGTAACAGTGTTATAAAGTAATTTTAAGCAGAACCTATAAAAAAAATCCGTTTCTATCCGCGTCTTCGCACCAGCGAATCCGTATAATCCGTGTCCCTATCCGTAACAGGATTAAGAAGGAAGTTTTCTATCTGTGTCCTTGCATTAGCAAATCCATTTCATCTTCATATTAATTTCAGATAATTGTTATTTCTAATGAATTTTCTGCTTAATTGTAAAATAAAAATACGCTACTTTTACTATAATATAATTAACATTTCTTCAGTTATACTTTAAGTTGTGTGAAGTGTTACGACCTTATATCGAATCTTAAATTTCTAACCATTAATTCTATTTCAAGTGAAGGCAAAAAGATTAGTTTACGTATTTCTTGTGTTTTTTATTCTTCAGGCGTGTGGCAGAAAATCAGCTGCAGATTTCAATTCTGATTTTTCATTATTCAGAGCGTACATCACTAGTTTTACGGGAGGAATTGTCCCGTCGCAGTCGGACATACGTGTGGTTTTGGCTTTCGAGAAAAAAGAATGGAAGGTTAATGAGGAATTGGATGATGATTTATTTGATATCTCGCCAAATGTACATGGTAAAGTTGTAGCGCTTTCGAGTAATACGATTGCCTTTATCCCTGAGAAAAAACTAAAACCCGGAACAGAATATCAAGTTACTTTAAACTTAGATAAACTAATTACATTGCCTAAGGAAGAAGAAAAGGAACTTTCTAAATTCAATTTTACCGTTAAAACCATTAAACAGGATTTTACGATAAATACGTTGGACATTCAATCGCACAGTAAAGAATACCAATATCTGAATTGCGTATTGAAAACTGCAGATGATATTGATCTGGAAACCGCTCAAAAATTGGTTGAAGCCAGTCAAAAAGGAAATAAATTAAAGATTAAGTTCGATAATTCAGTAAAGTCAGGTAAAGAATTCAAATTTATTATTGACAGCATTCAGCGCTTTTCTGAGCCAAGTGAACTTGAAATCGCTTACGACGGAAATGATTTCGATATAGATCAGAAAGGAAAAATAGACTTTCCGATTACAGGAATAAATGAATTCAAAGTGATAAAAGTTGAAATTCCGGACGAAAACAATCAGTCGGTTTCTATCAATTTTTCAGAACCTCTTGAAAAAGGACAGGATTTTGCGGGTTTGGTAGCCATTCAAAATACGAATAATTTAAAATTTGCAACACAAGGGAATGTACTAAAAGTATATTTCAGTAATGAAAAAGCAGCGCCAAAAGTAGTTCATGAAGCTGTAGTAGCAGATACAATTGCAGCTGCCGTTGCCGTAGATTCTGCAAGTGTTGTTGTAGATAGTGCAGCTGTAGCCGTGTCGGAAGTAACTGTTGAGGCAGAACCGGAAGTAGTAGCAGAAGAGCCCGAATCAGACCAAAATATAACCGGAGAGTTATTGCTGGAAGTTTTTCAGGGAATAGAAAGTCAGTACGGTAAAAAAATGGAGCAAAGTTATTCCCAGAAAATCTCTTTTGACCAGATAAAACCAAATGTACGTTTTGTGAAAAACGGAACGATTTTACCAAGTTCCAATAATCTAAAACTCAATTTTGAAACGGCAAACCTAAGTGCGGTAGATGTAAAAGTCTATAAAATATACAAAAACAACATACTGCAATTTCTTCAAAATAATGAATTAAACGGAGCGCAAAATTTAAAACGAGTTTCTCAGCCCGTCGCCAAAACGACGATAAATCTTAAAGAAAACACGTTGGTTAATTTAAGCAAATGGAACACTTTTGCCTTAGATTTATCGAAGATTATTAAACCCGAACCGGGTGCTATTTACAGGGTAGAATTCTCGTATAAAAAGAAATATTCTTTATACAAATGCGAAACGACCGAAAGTGATGCAGAAGAAAATGAAGAGGAAGAAGTTGATGAAAAGGATGTGAATTATAGCGGAAACTCCTATGATGATTATTACTATGATGATTACGAATGGAGAGAAAGCCAAGATCCATGTGCAGGATCGTATTATTACAATGCAAGAATTGCGACCAATATTCTGGCTTCAGATTTAGGAGTAATAGCCAAAAGAGGAGAGAATAAATCGTATTTGTTTGTCGTAAACAATATCCTTACAACAGATCCGGTTTCGAACGCGAGAGTAGATTTATACAACTTTCAACAGCAAAAAATCGCCACAACAGCCACGAGTAGTGAGGGAATAGCATCCTTCCAAATCGATCGATTTGCTTATTTTGCTATCGTTACGTTGGGAGATCAATCGACTTATGTAAAGCTTGATGACGGAAATTCGTTATCGGTCAGTAATTTTGATGTTGCCGGAGAAACACTTCAAAAAGGACTGAAAGGATTTATTTATGGGGAGCGTGGCGTTTGGCGTCCCGGAGATAATTTGTATTTGTCTTTTATTTTGAATGATGCTGCGAATAAACTGCCAAAAGCACATCCGATAAAATTCAGATTAACAGATCCGAACGGAAAGGTAACCTATCAAACCGTTCAGAAATCAAATGAATTGAATCATTATGCTTTTATTGTACCAACAGATCCCGACGCGCCAACAGGAAGTTGGGAGGCAATGGTAAGCGTTGGAGGAGCTAAATATTATAAAAGCATTAAAATTGAAACGATAAAACCAAATCGTTTAAAGATTAAAAACAGCTTCCAAAGAGCCATATTATCGTCATCTTACCCTAACTCAAGTAATCTGGAGGTGGCCTGGCTTCATGGAGCAATTGCCAAGAATTTGAATGTAGAAATGCAAGCCAAATTCTCAGAGCAAAAAACTACTTTTAAAGGCTACGATAAATATACTTTTGATGACTTAGTACGTAAATTCAGTACAGAAGAGGTGAATATATTTTCAGGAAAATTAGATGCTAACGGAAGAGCGTCGGTAAGTATCAATCCGAAATTACAAGGTCAGGCTCCGGGAATGTTGCGAGCATCCTTTATTACCAAAGTATACGAAGAAGGCGGGGATTTCAGTATGGATGCAATGGCGACAACCTATTCTCCATACAAAACCTATGTGGGTGTAAAAGCACCGGAAGTAAATCGATATGGAATGCTCGAAACGAGAACCAACAATCGTTTTGATATTGTAACCGTTGATGAAAACGGAAGACCAAAAGCGGTTAGAGATCTGGAAGTAAAAGTTTATAAAGTAGAATGGCGCTGGTGGTGGGATGCTTCGAGTGATAATTTATCGAATTACAATTCTTCAGAAGCGACCACTTCCTATAAGACATTCAAAGTAAGTACAAATGCAAGCGGAAAAGCAAGCATACAATTTGCTTTGGAAGATGAAGAATGGGGACGTTATATGATTCGGGTTTCAGATGAAACGGGTGGACATGCAACAGCTTTAACAGTAAATATCGATTGGCCAATCTGGTCCGGAAAAACCAGAAATACGGATGCTTCAACAGCTAATATGCTTGTTTTTTCGACCGATAAAAAAGAGTATGCAGTAGGAGAAAAAGCGCAGATTTCTTTCCCTTCAAGTGAGGGTGGACGTGCTTTGGTTTCTATCGAAAATGGTTCAAGAGTAGTACAGACACTTTGGGTAAAAACGCAGAAAGGGGAAACTAAAGTAGAGGTGCCAATTACGGCAGCGATGGCTCCCAATGTCTATTTTAATATCACACTTTTACAACCTCACGCATCGACCAAGAACGATTCTCCGATTCGCATGTACGGAATTGTTCCGATTGGGGTTGTTGATAAAAACACCAAATTAGAGCCGACACTTACTATGCCTGATGTTTTAAGACCGGAACAATCCTTTCCTGTAAAAGTCAGTGAGAAATCAGGTAAAGAAATGACCTATACCATTGCTATTGTAGACGAAGGTTTATTGGATTTAACCCGATTTAAAACGCCAAATGCCTGGGATAGTTTCTATGTACGGGAAGCTTTGGGTGTAAAAACCTGGGACGTATATGACGATGTGATTGGTGCTTACGGCGGAAAAGTAAATCAGATTTTCAGTATTGGTGGAGATCAGGATTTAGGTGGAGGAAAAGCTAAAAAAGCCAATCGTTTTAAACCGGTTGTAATTTATCTGGGACCATTCAAATTAGAGAAAGGACAAACAAAAACACATCAGGTTACATTACCAAAATATATTGGTTCAGTGCGAACGATGATTGTGGCGGGAGATGCAACAACAAGTGCTTACGGAAGTGCAGAGAAAGCAACTCCGGTTCGCAGTCCGTTGATGGTGTTGGCTTCGTTGCCAAGAAAAATTTCTCCGTCAGAAAAAGTAACGATTCCGGTTACGGTTTTTGCAACAGAAAAAAATATTAAAAATGTAAGAGTTCAGATTAAAACTAGCAATGGCTTGCAGGTGATCGGAAGTACCGTTCAAAATGTAGCCTTTGCACAGCCGGATGAAAAAATGGCGTATTTTAATCTGGTAGTAGGTAGTCAGACCGGAATTGCAAAAGTGCAGATTACTGCTACTTCGGGCAGAGAAAAATCATCCTATGAGGTAGAGATCGATATGACAAACCCGAATCCGGTGACCAATACGTATACCGATGTGATTTTGCCGCCGAACAGTTCTAAGACTATCGCCTGGAAAACCTTCGGGGTTTCGGGAAGTAATAAAGCCAAATTGGAGGTTTCTTCGATGCCAACGATTAATCTAAATGGAAGATTGCAATATCTGATTCAGTATCCACACGGTTGTGTAGAGCAAACGACTTCATCTGTTTTCCCACAATTGTTTTTGACTGATGTTGCGGATGTTGATGCAACCCGTCAGCAACTTATTCAGAAGAATGTAGCGGCTGGAATTACAAGATTAGGAAGTTTTCAATTGTCAAACGGAGGACTTTCGTATTGGCAAGGAAATACAATTGCAGATGATTGGGGAACTTCTTATGCCGGACATTTTATAATTGAAGCAGAGAAAAAAGGGTATGTTTTACCGATTAACTTTAAATCAAAATGGATTTCCTACCAACAAAAAGAAGCTAAAAAATGGCGTTTTGAACAACGTTACGGAAATGATATGGCACAAGCGTACCGTTTGTATACATTAGCCTTGGCTGGTTCTCCTGATTTGTCTTCTATGAACAGGCTGCGTGAAACAACCGGAATATCAAACGAAAGTAAATTGCGATTGGCTGCGGCTTATGTTTTAGCAGGTCAGAAAAGTGCAGGATTAACGTTATTATTGCGCAGTAAAATTGACGATAATTCAGGTGAGTATAACTATTACTATTACGGATCAGGTGATCGAAACAGAGCAATGGCACTGGAGACTTTATTGTTATTAAACCAAAAAGAGAATGCTTTCTTAATGGCAACAAAATTGGCAAAAAGTATGGCAAGCGACCAGTGGATGAGTACACAGACCACGGCCTATTGTTTGTATGCGATGTCTAAATTTTCATTGAATAATGGTCCGAAAGGAGTTGATATTCAGTTTAGCAAGGATGGAAAAGCACAGCAAATAAAAACAGCTAAAACAGTTGCTGACAGAAGTTTGGTAGTGAAATCCGGAAGCAATAGTATTACTTTAAAAAACAACAAAAAGAATACGATTTATGTTCGGGTATTAAATACGGGAATTTTACCAATCGGTCAGGAAAATGCGATTCAAAGCAATCTTTCTGCCGGAATAGTTTTCAAAAACAGAAAAGGTGGTGTAATTAATGTTTCCAGAATTACACAGGGAACGGAGTTTGTAGCTGAGGTAACAATTAAAAATCAGAAAAATGAATATGTGCAGAATGTAGCCTTGTCGCAGATTTTGCCATCCGGATTTGAGATTGTAAACACGCGTTTTACAGATTACGGTGAAGCAATAAGTAATACGGCTGATTATATTGACATTCGTGACGATAGAACAAATTTCTATTTTGGTTTAAAAGCCGGAGAAACCAAAACATTCAAAATTTTACTTAATGCCTCTTATCTGGGAAGTTATTATTTACCGGGATTACAATGTGAAGCGATGTACGATCATACGTTCCTAGCAAGAACAAAAGGATTCTGGGTAGCAGTTATAAAATAATTGATTATTTTTTTTAAACCTGACAGGTTTCTAAAACCTGTCAGGTTTGAAAAAATGGATTAGAATATTAAAATTGTAAAATTGAAAAATAAATTAAAAGCGCTTTTTCAGCGCTGTGTCAATTGGATAAAAAGAAATAAAATTAAATCACTAATTGCGTTTTTGCTGTTAGTGATTTATTATTTTTCGTTACCCGGAACTTTATTTAAAGAGCCTTACTCGACTATTATAGAAAGTAAAGAAGGGGAATTATTAGGAGCTAAAATTGCTCGTGATGGACAATGGCGTTTTCCGGCACAGGACAGTGTTCCGGATAAATTTAAAAAATGTATCGTTTATTTTGAAGACGAGTATTTCTACAAACATCCTGGTTTTAATCCGGTTGCAATGGTAAATGCCATTAAGCAGAATAGAAAAGCGGGAAAAGTAGTCCGTGGAGGAAGTACACTTACACAACAAGTGATCCGATTGTCCAGAAAAGGGAAAAAGAGAACTTATTTTGAAAAAGCAATAGAAATCATTCTGGCAACCCGACTGGAATTAGGGTATTCAAAAAACGAAATTCTCGAGTTATATGCCGCACATGCCCCGTTTGGAGGAAATGTGGTGGGGCTCGAAATGGCTTCCTGGCGTTATTTCGGAGTGCAGTCCAATCAATTGTCATGGGCGGAAAGCGCTACTTTGGCGGTTTTACCCAATGCTCCGAGTTTGATTTACCCGGGAAAAAATCAGATAAAATTATTAGAAAAGCGTAATCGGTTATTGCTAAAACTACACAAAGAAGGGAGTATTGACAAACAGACCTACGAACTTTCTATTGAAGAACCCTTGCCTCAAAAACCTTATGATTTACCACAGATTGCCCCACATTTATTACAGCGAGTGGCAAAGAACGGAGAAGGTACGCGGGTTAAGACAACTGTAGATGTTGCACTGCAAAACAGGGTCAATCAGATTGCGAAATATTATTACAATCAATACAAGCAAAATGAAGTCAATAACCTGGCAATTCTGGTAATTGATGTTCAAGACCGCAGTATCATAAGTTACGTTGGGAATTCGCCAACAGATCGTGACCACCAAAAAGACGTTGATATTATTGGAGCACCAAGAAGTACAGGAAGTATACTTAAACCTTTGTTGTACGCCGCAATGCTCGACGATGGAGAATTGTTACCAAACACCCTGGTTGCCGATGTTCCTACCCAGATTGCAGGTTACACACCTCAGAATTTTAATTTGACTTTCGACGGAGCTGTTCCGGCACATCGGGCTTTGTCACGTTCTTTAAATATTCCGTCGGTATTGATGTTGCAGGATTTTGGAGTCAATAAATTTTATGAGGAGCTGCAAAAGTTTAAATTAAAAGACATTAATAAATCACCGGATCATTATGGTTTGTCTCTTATTTTGGGAGGTGCCGAAAGTAATTTATGGGATTTGTGCCGAACCTATTCCAATTTATCTTCAACAGTAAATTATTTTAATAAAAGCCACGGTAAATATAGAACTCAAGAATTTGCAGAATTAAATTACGACACCGATTTTAAGCCCGATTTTGGATCAGAAAACGAGCAGAAGAACATATTAGGTGCAGGGTCAATTTGGTTGACGTACAATGCCATGGAAGAAGTAAATCGACCGGAAGGAGATGAGGCGTGGAAATTTTATGACAGCTCACTTAAAATTGCGTGGAAAACAGGAACAAGTTTTGGTAATCGTGATGCTTGGGCAATTGGAACCAATTCCAGATACGTTGTGGGAGTATGGGTCGGCAATGCGACAGGAGAGGGAAGACCAACTTTGACGGGAGTTACAAGTGCTGCGCCAATTTTGTTTGACGTATTTAATTTGCTTCCAAGACAGCGATGGTTTGAAATCCCTTATGAGGATTTAAATGAAGTAGAAGTTTGTCGTTTAAGCGGGCATTTGGCTAAAGAAGGTTGTCCGAAAATAAAACAATTAGTTACAAAAAAGGGAAAGACAACAACGGTTTGTTCGTATCATAAAATAATTCATTTAGACCAAACCGAACAATTTCAGGTAAACAGCAGTTGCGAAAGTGTCGATAAAATGATTACTAAGAACTGGTTTGTACTGCCTCCAGTGATGGCCTGGTATTACAAAAGCAAGCATATTGAGTATGTTCCGCTACCTCCTTTTAAAGAAGATTGTATCGGTACACAAACGGGTTCCATGGACTTTATTTATCCGAAAGCGAACAGTAAAATTTATTTAACGAAGGATTTTAATAGTGAAGTACAGCCAGTGATTTTTAAAGTGGCCTATTCTCAAAGAGAAAAACAATTGTTTTGGTACGTCGACCACGTTTATAAAGGCGTCACTAAAGTTTTTCACGAAAAACCAATTATAATGAGCGCAGGGTTTCATTACATCACTGTTGTTGACGAATCCGGAAATGAAATTAACAGAAGAGTTGAGGTAATAAGAGAATAGTATCGGATCAAGACTAAAAGTTACTAAGCTGACCTATGAGCAAAGAAAAAGCCACAGATTAAAGGATTAAAAAGATTAAATAATCTGTGTAAATCTTTTTAATCAGTGGCAAAAAAAGTCGTGCCAATTCGTGAAATTCGTGGCAAAATGATAAAGATGGTCAAAATAAAATGGCACGCAGATTTGCTTCGCCAGTTCGCTATCGCTCGAGTAGCAGATTTTCGCAAAAGCAATAAAAGAAAATCTGTGCAAATCTTTCTAATCCGTTTAATCTGTGGCACTATTTTTCAACAAAACACTTCAAAAATAATTCGTGCCAATTCGCGAAATTCGTAGCAAAACACTAAAAAAAAGACACAAAAAAACCGCTAATCTTTCGAAAAGCGGTTTTTGTTTATTCTGAAATAACATTTCCTTTTTTATCATAGAAATGGTATTCTAAGTACGTGTAAGCGTCACGAGGTATGATTTTCACCCATTTCTTATGTTCAAAAAACCATTTTGAACGTAATGATGGAAAACCTTTACTGAGGTATGCAGCCACAAACGGATGTGTATTAAGTACAACTTTATTGTGGGTTTTTAAAATTCTTTCTAAATCAGAGGTGATTTTATCAATGATTAAAATTGGTGCTTCAATTTCACCATGCTCATTGTTTGGATCTTCTTCTCTAGTTTTAATGTTAACTTCTGGTCTTACGCGTTGTCTTGTAATCTGGACTAGCCCAAATTTACTCGGTGGTAAGATTTTATGCTTTGCTTTATCGTCGCTCATTTCTTCTCGCAAGAAGTCGAACAGGACCTTCCTGTTTTCAGGATTAGACATATCAATAAAATCAACTACGATTATTCCACCCATATCACGCAAACGAAGTTGTCTGGCAATTTCGGCGGCAGCAATCATATTCACTTCCATGGCAGTGTCTTCCTGATTAGTTGCTTTATTCGAACGATTTCCGCTGTTTACGTCAATGACGTGTAGAGCTTCCGTATGTTCGATTATCAGATAAGCGCCTTTGCTCATTGAGACCGTTCTTCCAAATGAAGTTTTGATTTGTCTTTCTATATTGTATTTCTCAAAAATTGGAGTGTCATTTGATTGATAAAACTTAACAATCGATTGTTTGGAAGGTGCAATTTCTTGCAAGTATTCCTTTGTTTGATGGTACAACTCTTCATCATCTATCTGAATACCGCTGAAGGTATCATTGAATACATCTCTTAATATTGAAGAAGCTCTGTTAAGCTCTCCTAATACTTTTGATGGATGATGAGCAGTTGGTAATTTTTTACACATTGCAGTCCATCTGCTAAGCAGGTTCTGCAAATCTTTTTCTAATTCGGCTACGTTTTTGCCTTCGGCTACTGTGCGAACAATAACACCAAATCCTTTAGGTTTGATCGATAATACAAGTTTTTTTAGACGATCCTTTTCCTTTTTGTCTTCTATTTTTTGTGAAATAGAAACACGGTCAGAAAACGGAACGAGAACAATAAATCTTCCTGCCAAGGAAAGCTCAGCGCTTATTCTTGGGCCTTTGGTAGATATAGGTTCTTTTACGACTTGTACTAAAACAGATTGATTGGCACTTAAAATATCAGTAATGATGCCATCTTTGTCAATCTCTTTTTCAAACTGAAAGGTTTTTAGGGAGAAATCTTTTATTTTACCTGCGCTTACAAGTTTTATGAATTTCAGTTGGGAAGCTAAGTTAGGTCCTAAATCATGATAATGTAAAAAGGCATCTTTTTCGAAGCCTACATTTACAAAAGCAGCATTAAGTCCAGCAACTGGTTTTCGTATTTTGGCAATAAATATATCACCAACTTGAAAATTGCTTTTCTCTTCTTCTTTGTGTAATTCAATTAGTTTTCCATCTTTTAATAAGGCAAAATCTACGGCTTCAGAACTAGATCTAATGATTAATTCTTTATTCACACTGTAAATTTTTATCTGTTTTTTCAGAAAATAGAAGAAAGAGAAAAGAAAATGGATTTTTTTAAAGAAATCTAAAGTCTAAAATCTCAGGTCTAAAATCTTATTTACAGATGGATTAAACAATATTTTTTTAACAGGTATTGAACCCGGGAGGGAAAAGTTAAATCTCAAGTTTTAAAACTCCAAATTCCAATTGAAACCTATAGAGATTCCTCTTTTTTTGGATTTTGGATTTTATTTTTTGGAATTTTTGAAATTTCCCAAATTTCAATGAACGTTTAAAAAGAAAAAAGTAGTTTAAAACTACTTTTTCTTCTTGTGACGGTTAGCTCTCGCTCTTTTTTTTCTTTTGTGAGTAGCTACCTTATGTCTCTTTCTTTTTTTACCACTTGGCATATCGTATCGATTTTATGATTAATTAATAATGTTATTTAGCTTCGTTGTTTGTTTTAACCCCTTCTACAAATACTTTTGCAGGTTTAAAAGCAGGAATGTTGTGTGCTGGAATTTTGATAGTGGTGTTTTTAGAAATGTTTCTTCCAGTTTTTTCAGCTCTAGTTTTTACAATAAAACTACCGAAACCTCTTAGGTAAACATTATCTCCAGTCTCTAGTGAAGTTTTAACTTCTTCCATAAAAGTTTCTACTGTTGCTTGAACATCTCCTTTTTCAAGACCAAGTTTCTCTGAAATTTTCGCTACGATATCTGCTTTCGTCATTTTCTTTCCTATTTTATTTTATAAATGGTGTACTATTTTTTGAGTTTGCAAATATAGGAATTAAAAAAATAATTAATCAAGCTAAATCGTTAAATTTTAATTACATAAACATTTACTTTTGTAATCTAAGTATTTTGCAATGAATTTTCATAACATATTGATAAATTGGTATTTACAGAACAAACGTGATCTGCCATGGCGAAAAACGACCAATCCATACCTAATTTGGCTCTCAGAAATTATGTTGCAACAGACCAGAGTTGCGCAAGGAATGCCCTATTTTTTTTCTTTTACAAAGGAATTTCCTACTGTTTTTGATTTAGCAAATGCCGATGAAGAGCAGGTTTTGAAACTTTGGCAGGGGTTAGGGTACTATTCTCGTGCCCGAAATCTGCATAAAACGGCTCAGTACGTCGCCAATGAGTTGAATGGTGTTTTTCCTCCTTCCTATAAAGACTTACTAAAATTGAAAGGAGTTGGAGAATATACAGCCGCTGCAATAGCCTCTTTTTCTTATAATGAAGTGGTGCCTGTTGTAGATGGAAATGTATTTCGCGTGCTTTCTCGTTACTTTGATGTTGAATCCGATATTGCATTGCCTGCGACTAAGAAGGAATTTACAGCACTGGCACATGAATTAATGCCGAAAGACAATCCGGCTATCTTTAATCAGGCGATTATGGAATTTGGAGCTTTGCAATGTGTTCCTAAAAGTCCCAATTGCCCTGTTTGTGTCTTTACTGATAGTTGTGCGGCGCTGCAAAAAAAGAAAGTCGATGTTCTGCCCGTTAAATCCAAAAAGATAAAAGTGACGAATCGGTTTTTTAATTACTTGATTCTGGAGGATGATTTAGGGAATACTTTGATACAAAAAAGGACTTCAAAAGGCATCTGGCACAATCTGTATGAATTTCCGCTTTTAGAAACGCAGGAGATTGTTGGTTTTGATTTTGTCTCAAAAGCAGCTGCGAATGATATTTTTCCTGCCTATACTATTATAGGTATAGAGGAGTGTAGTGATGCGACCGTTATTCATAAACTTTCGCACCAGCATTTACATATTCAGTTCTGGAAAATTAAAATAAAAGACAGAATTGAAAACGGTATAGAAGCTAACAATTTGAAAACGTTTCCTTTTCCAATTGCCATTTATAATTTTATCGAAAAGCAGGAAATAAATTGCTAAAATAATGTATCTTTGGGATAAATACCACAATTAAACCATGAACGGAACATTAAATAAAGTGATGCTCATTGGCCATTTGGGCGATGATGTAAAGATGCATTATTTTGATGGAGGAAACTGCATCGGACGTTTTCAGTTGGCAACAAACGAAGTTTACATTAATAAAACTACGAACGAAAAAATAACTTCGACAGAATGGCACAATCTGGTTGTGCGCAATAAGGCAGCTGAGATTTGCGAAAAATACCTTTCTAAAGGAGATAAAATATATATCGAAGGACGCATCAAGTCACGCCAGTGGCAAGCGGAAGACGGTACAACAAAGTATACGACCGAAATTCAGGTGACGGAGTTTACTTTCCTGACAACCAAAAAAGAAACTACAGGACATAAACCGAATTCCGAGTCAGAATCCGCAAAAAATGCTAACTTTGACGCGACTAACGAAGGCTTGCCTGTAAATGACCTGCCTTTTTGATTGTTTAACTAATTTTTTTCAGTTTGGACCCGGAGCCCAGTTTACTTTTTAATGCAAATTTAGACGTCAATTTAATAATTGGATTTGTCGGAATATTTATTTTGCTGTTTTTGTCGGCAATTGTTTCAGGTGCAGAAGTCGCACTTTTTTCATTGTCGCAAAAGGATATTGACGAGGCATTACAGGAAAATTCACCAAAAGGAAAAATTATTTCCACTCTTTTAGACCGCCCCAAAAAACTTTTAGCAACATTACTGGTAGCCAATAACTTTTTGAATATTGGAGTTGTGATTCTGTTCTCCTTTGTAGGGAAGAACATTTTTGCCGATGTAGATTCACCGGTTTTAAAATTTATTCTGGAGGTAATTCTGGTTACTTTCTTTATTTTATTGTTTGGTGAAGTTTTGCCAAAAGTGTATGCCAGTCGTAACAATATAAAATTTGCGAAATGGGTGGCTTATCCCGTAGTCGTTTTAGATAAATTACTTTCTCCAATAAGTTTGCCTATGCGCAGTGTTACCCTATATTTGCAAAATAAATTAGGGAAGCAGAAAAATAATTTCTCCGTAAATCAATTGTCACAAGCTTTAGAACTTACAGATTCTGAAGGAACATCAAGTGAGGAGCAAAAAATATTAGAAGGAATTGTCTCTTTTGGTAACACGGATACCAAGCAGGTAATGAGTCCGAGAATTGATATTTTTGCTTTAGAAATTTCAGAATCATTTGAAGCTATTTATTCGAGAATAGTAGAAAAAGGATTTTCGAGAATTCCGGTTTACAGAGATAATATTGATCAGATCGAGGGTGTTTTGTTTGTTAAGGATTTATTACCTCACCTTGATAAAAAAGAATTTGATTGGGTGTCTTTAATTAGAGAACCCTTTTTTGTTCCTGAAAATAAAAAGCTGGACAACTTGCTAAAAGATTTTCAAAGCCTTAAAAGCCATTTGGCAATTGTGGTCGATGAATATGGAGGAACCTCCGGATTGGTTTCTTTAGAAGATGTTATCGAAGAAATTGTGGGTGATATTAGTGATGAATTCGATGACGAGAATTTGAATTTTTCGCAAATTGACGAAAAGAATTTTCTCTTTGAAGGAAAGATTAATATGAAAGATTTTTACAGAATTGTAGAAGTAAACGAGGATGCTTTTGAATCTCGTAAAGGAGAAGCAGAAACGCTGGCCGGTTTTATTTTGGAAATTCTGGGTAATTTCCCTAAAAAGGATCAGAAAATTGCGTTTGAAAACTGTGTCTTCACTATCGAAACAGTAGATAAAAAACGTGTAAAACAAATAAAAGTAACATTAGATTAAAATGCTTAAAAAGATATTTTCAACAATTATAATTTTGCTGGTTTTTACAATGTTAAGTTGTAAAAATGAAACATTACCTAAGCCGTCAAGTTATTTACGTTTAGATTACCCGGAAGCGAAATATGTGAAATTTGAAAATAATTGCCCATTTACTTTTGAAATGAATGAAGGTGCAATTATTAAAGGAGAGAAAAATTGCGGGTTTGCTATTACCTATCCTAAGATGAAAGCAACAATCTATCTGACGTATAAACCGGTAAATAACAATATCGATAAATTGCTAAAAGATGCGCAAAAGCTTACTTATGAACACGTAATTAAGGCAGATGATATTTTAGAGCAACCTTATTTGAATCCCGAAAAAAAGGTGTACGGTATGTTTTATCAGGTGGATGGAAATGCGGCCACAAACTCACAGTTTTATGTAACAGACAGCACGAAGCATTTTATTACAGGATCGGTTTATTTTTACGCAAAACCTAATTTTGATTCTATAATGCCGGCAGCCAGTTATATTAAAAACGACATGCGCGAATTAATGGAAACATTGAAGTGGAAATAAAGATTTTAGATTTTAGATTTTATAAAAAAAGCATCCTTTGGATGCTTTTTTTATTTGAAATCTTTGTGATTATGATTTTACGTTTGAAACCTTGTAGGTTTTTCCGTCTCCGGTTGCCTGAACTACTTTGGTTAGGTTTTCCGGGTTTTGGATTGTTTTGTCAAAGGTTACGGTAGCTGTTTTTTTGTCAAAATCTACAGCTGCTTTCTCAACGCCTTCCAGGTTCGACAATTCTTCTTCGATGGTTTTTGCACATCCAACAGCACAAGTCATTCCGTCGATAGTGAAACTTGCTGTTTGTACATTCTCAGCGGCAATGGCAACTTGTTTTTTAGGTGCTTCTTTTGTCTCAGTTGTTGCTGTCGTTAAGGTTTCGGTTTCTGTTTTTTTGCATCCAACGAATACTAAACCTGTTAGTGCTAAAGTGGCTATGATTTGTGTAAATTTCATCCTATATATGTTTTAAGTTTATTATTGATATTCTTTGCAAAATTAATAAAAAAGCGAAGGTCAATTCATAAAAATAGTACAAATTTGTAATAAAAACAAGATTTATGGATGCAAAACGATTGAAGTGGTTTTATTTGCTGTTACTTTCTCTTATCTGGGGAAGTTCTTTTATTTTAATCAAAATTGGCTTAATTGGTTTGACAGCAATTCAGGTGGGTTCCCTCCGAATTATTTTTGCAGCTGTATTTTTGCTGATTATCGGATTTTCCAGTTTAAAGAAAATTTCGCGTCGTCAATGGAAATTTATTGCACTGACATCTGTTTTTGGGACTTTTATTCCGGCTTTCTTTTTTGCGATTGCAGAAACCCGTGTTGACAGTTCGATTGTTGCTATTATGAATTCACTTACGCCATTAAATACCTTAATTCTTGGTGCGATTGCCTTTGGAATCCAATTTCAAAAAAGGCAAATTCTGGGAGTTTTTGTAGGCTTTGTGGGTTGTTTGCTGCTGGTTTTAAGCGATGCTATGACGCATTCCGGACAAGATTATTATTATGTAGTTTTGGTGGTCATTGCAACGATTTGTTATGCTATAAATGTAAATTTAATCAAGAGATATTTGTCTGATTTGAATTCGTTAAGTATTACAACGGGGAATTTTGCTGTTTTGCTCGTGCCGGCATTAATCATTCTAAGCACAACCGATTTTACACAAAGAATAAGTCTTGAAGTATCACAACATTCTATTTTATTTGTGTTGATTTTAGGAGTTTTGGGAACGGGAATTGCAAATGTTGTTTTTTTTAAATTGATCCAAATGTCATCGCCTGTATTTGCAACTTCAGTAACTTATCTGATTCCGATAGTAGCTTTCTTCTGGGGATTATTAGATAATGAAATGCTGACACCAATCCAGTTTTTTGGAGCGTTTATCATACTGATTGGAGTCTATCTCTCGGCAAAAAAATAATTTCGCAAGTGAAAAGGTTTTTTTTGTGAAGTGTAAAATGTGAAATGCAGAATAAGGAATGCAAGATGTGAAATATAGAGCAAGAAAAATCGAAGATTTTAAGTGCTAAAAAAAAATCTCAGAATCTCAGAACCTCAGAACCTTTGCAACTTAAAAAAGAAAGACTATCAATATTGACAGTCTTTCTTTTTTTTTGAGAGTTATTTGAAATCCGCTTCAGAAACGCCTTCGTTGATTTTGATATCAGACATTTTAATATCCAGTTCAAAACCTGCATTTTGAATGATATTGAAAGGGACTTTTATGCCCTTTACCTCTTTGTAGTCATTAAAGTAAGTGGTTTGTGTGGTAGATTGACCACTTTGTTCTTTTACTTTAAGTTTAGCTACTTTTAAACCCGATTTTACATCATAGTAATAAACAGTTTTGCCGTCTTTTATAGTGTAAGATTCCTGTCCGTTTATAGATTCAATTCCATCCACTTTTAGATCGGTTCTTTTGCTTAGGCGTAATTCTTCAAATGGAGTAGCGCTTGCTTTCATTTCGGCTAAATCATCGCCTTCTAAGTTTTTGCGTTGTCCTTGTTGTTCTACGTAAGCACCATTTGCATTTACAACTTGTTTCATTAAAGGCATGCTACCAAGGTTTAGCGAAACCATCATTTTTCCTTGTGAATCTAATTTCGAAGTAAAACTCAAGGGAGATGGGGCTTGCGGAATTGTAGTAGTCCCGGTCATGAAAAGTGTTTTAGCTGTAGAAACCGTTTTTTCGCCACCAATTGCTTTAATGTAGTTTTGAAAAACCGTTTGTGCAGTAACTCCGGCTGGAGCTTCTTTTTTAGAAACAGGTTTGTCAATTGGATTTCCGTACTTGTCAAAATAGTAAATAGGGATCTGAAGTTTTTCAAGACCAGGAAGCACTTCAGCGCCTTTTCCGGCAATTACAATACGCATATGATCCAGTAAGAAATATTTGTTGGCTACACGATAAATATCATCAGGAGTAACATTGTTAATCGTTTGAATGTATTTTTCGTAGAAATCTGCAGGAAGTTTTTCTGTTTCAATGTTTAGTGCATAACGTGCGACTGTTTGTGGTTTTTCAACCTGCATTACAAATCTTCCGATATAACCCGCTTTTACATTTTTTAAAACATCATCAGCCACTTTTTCAGTTCGGATTCTTTTTATTTCTTTTACAAATTCAACAACTGCACTATCGGTAACGGCATTTCGTACGGCAGATGAAGCTCTGAATTTGGTAATGTATTTTCCGCTTCCAATATTTGAACTTGCTCCGTAGGTCCAGGCGTGTTGCTCACGTAAGTTCATGTTAAGGTAACTGTTAAAATCACCGCCCAGAATCTGATTTGCTATTACAGCAGAGAAGAAATCAGGGTCGCTCATTTTTAAATTCAGCGTATTAACTAATGAGATTTCAGATTGAACTGCATTTGGCACATCTACAAAATCAATTTGAAGTTTAGAAACATTTTCGGGATCCGGATATGTGTTTTTTGGAGCAGTTTGTTTTTTCCATCCGCCAAAAAGTTTTTCAACCGCCGCTTTTGTTTCTTTGAATTTTACATCGCCAATTATAACTAAATAGGCATTTTCGGGAACAAAATAAGTAGCGTAGTTTGCCTGCACATCGGCAAGAGTAACATTTTTTAAGGTTTCTTCAGAAACGTACTCTCCTGCAGGGTGGTTTTTTCCAAAAGCCAAAACATCAACAACACGATTTGCAATTGCGGGAACGCTTTTTTCGTCGGCTTTAAGGCCTTCAGATAATTTTGCTTTTTCCTTGTCAAATTCGGTTTGTGTGAAATTGGGTTGTAACGCACCTTCAGCTAAAAGCTCTAAAATACGTCCGGAGTATTTTGAAAGTGAACTGGCATAGGCTCCCTGTGAGTTGAAATTGATCTGCGCTCCGTAAAAGTCGATCTCTTCGTTAAAAGCTTCTTTAGCTGTTTTTTTAGTTCCGTTTCCAATCAGGCTGCTGGTAAGTTCATCTACGCCTTTTTTGTTTCCTTCGATGAAAGGAGCGTTGTCCAGGCTTAGGTTGAAGCTTACTCGGGGTAGCTTATGGTTTTCAACTACCAAAACTTTCATTCCGTTTGCCAAAACAAAGGTTTGTGGTTTTTTGATATTGACGACAGGAGAGTTTCCTGGTTTCGGTTGTGGACGATCTTGTGCTTGCATAATTCCGCTGAGGAATAAAAGGATTAAAACGGTATGTATTTTTTTCATGATTCGATTCTTAGTTTTGAACTTTTGTTGAAGGAACATAATCTAAAATTAAACGCTGGTTAGGGTTTAAATACTTTTTGGCAACCTCTCTGATTTCTTCTCTGGTGATAGAGTGATAGAGGTCGATTTCGGTATTGATCAGATTGACATCTCCATAAAGTAAATAGTAAGAAGCCAAATTTTCTGCAATTCCTTCAACGCTTGCATTTGCGTTGACAAAATTGTTATCGAATTTGTTTTGTAATTTTTCATAATCTTTTTCAGAGATCAAATCGGTTTGGATTTTTACGATTTCTTCATCGATTTCTTTTAAAAGGTCTGTCGTTTTGTAGATTCCCATTGGTAAGCCGTACAAAATATAGGTTCCGTAATCTTCCTGGCTGAATCCTACAGCGCCAATTTGAAGCGCCATTTTTTTATCGTCAACAATTTTTTTATACAATTTGGAACTTTTTCCGTCGCTCAGATAAGAAGAGATTAGATCCAGAACTCTGGCATCTCTTGTTTTCATCGAAGGGGTTCTGTAAGCTGCCACCACCATCGGAATCTGAATGTTGGGATCTTCATAGGTTGCTTTTATAGTCTCAGTAATAGGGGCCTCGGTAAAAGTTTGTTTTTTTACGTCTTCTCCTTTTGGAATTGGTCCAAAATATTTCTGAATCCACTCTTTGGTTTTTGCTTTGTCGAAATCTCCGGCAACAACCAGAACAGCATTGTTTGGGGTATAGAATTTTTTATTGAAAGCTTGAAATTCTTCTAAAGTAGCAGCATCAAGATCTTTCATAGAGCCAATAGTAGTCCAGCGATACGGGTGATTTTTGAATATGTTTTTCTTTACCTCAGGAAGGATATTTCCGTAAGGCTGATTGTCGTAACGCATTCTTTTTTCCTCTTTGACTACCTCGTTTTGCGTGTCAACTCCTATTTTATTAATAATAGGATGCATTAAGCGCTCCGATTCCAGCCATAAGCCAAGTTCTAAGTTGTTTGATGGGAAAACCTCGTAGTAATACGTTCGGTCATCAGAAGTGTTGGCGTTGTTTACACCGCCATTGGCAGTGACGATTTTCATCCATTCGCCACGTTTTATATTTTGAGTTCCTTCAAATAATAAATGTTCAAAGAAATGGGCGAAACCCGTTCGATCCGGACGCTCGTCCTTAGAGCCGACATGGTACATTACAGAAGTAATGACAACAGGAGCCGAAGGATCGTTATGCAGAATGACATGCATGCCGTTGTCTAAGTTGTATTCTTCAAAAGCTACTTTTTGAGCATGAGCTACTCCGCCAAGCATTAGTGCCGCGCTTAACATCATTATTGCATTTTTCATAAAGATTAATAATTTTATATACCTAATAGTGTAGGCAGCTAAGATTTAGTTACATCAAAAATAACTTTTTTTTAATTACCAGATTGCAATAATTATGATTTTAGTAATAATTAACTTATAAAATGACATTTATTAGAGTAAAAACCCCTGAAAGACAGCTCTTCTATCATTGAAAATATTTTTGAAATAAGGGATTGCATACTAAATTATTAATTGTATATTTGCAACCTTAAAAATCAATAAATCAATTTGGTATGTATGCAATCGTAGAGATAGCAGGGCAACAATTCAAAGTAAGCAAAGACTTAAAGGTTTATGTTCACCGTTTGACTAATGAAGAAGGTTCAAAAGTTTCTTTTGACAAAGTTCTTTTATTAGACGATAATGGAAACGTAACTTTAGGCGCCCCAGCTATAGAAGGTGCTTCAGTAGAAGCTAAAGTGTTACAACACTTAAAAGGAGACAAAGTTATCGTTTTCAAAAAGAAAAGAAGAAAAGGATACAAAAAGAGAAATGGTCACAGACAATATCTTACTCAAATTGTAATTGAAGGTATTACTGCAGCTGGAGGAACTAAAAAAGCAGCAGCTAAAAAAGCGGTTGTAGCAGAAGATGCAGCTACTGAAGAAGTAGAAGCTCCAAAAGCTAAAAAAGCAGCTCCAAAAGCAAAAAAAGAAGCTACTAAAGAATAATAACAATATTTAAACTCATACGTCATGGCTCACAAGAAAGGTGTCGGTAGTTCGAAGAATGGTAGAGAATCAGAATCAAAACGTCTAGGCGTTAAGATTTTTGGTGGACAAGCTGCTATTGCTGGGAACATCATCGTTAGACAAAGAGGTTCAAAACATAATCCAGGTGAAAACGTTTACATCAGTAAAGATCACACCCTACACGCAAGAGTAGCTGGAGTTGTAAAGTTCCAAAAGAAAAGAGATAACAAATCTTATGTATCTATCCTTCCATTCGAAGCATAATTCATTAGACTACTTATTACAAAACCCGTTCTGAAAAGAGCGGGTTTTTTGTTTTTGGGAGGGTTGGGATTTTAGGTTTCGAGTTTTAAGTTTTAGGTTTCAAGTTTCAAGTTTCAGGTTTTGATGCGAATTTGTGTCATTTCGAGGAACGAGAAATCACACCCAATATTCGACAACGATGCGCCCTTAGCTTGTGCGATTTCTCGTTCTTCGAAATGACATAAATAACGCAAAAAAAGAAGAACGAGAATCACGCAAGAAACTTCCGTAGAGACGCACAGCAGTGCGTCTAACTCCATATTACAAAATCCGTTCTGAAAAGAGCGAATTTATTATTTATAGGTACAAGAAATCACACAAGTTAAGGATGCATTGTTGTCGAATATTGGATGCGATTTCTCCTTCGTCGAAATTGACGCAAATGGCGTGAAAAGGAAAATAAAAGTGAACAAGAATCTTCCGTAGAGACGCACAGCAGTGCGTCTCCTTCCATATTAGTTACAAATGCAATTGATAATAAAAAGTCTCCGTATAATTTGTTATTCGAAATTTATACATTACAATTTAAACAAAAAAACCTGCTCATTTAAGAACAGGTTTTCAAATACTTTCATTCCAGTATTGGAATTTGGAATTTCAAAAATTTGGAATTTTACTTCATGTTATTCAGAATCTTTAGTTTCTTCCAGATCATCAGATTTTCTTCCCAGTTTTATTTTTGGATTATCCTGAGTTCCGGTTACGGTCAACGGAATTCCGAAGATACCTAGCGGAGGAAGACCTAAACGCATTTTTAGGTTTAGTTTTCCGTCCAGGCTTGTTGTTCCTTCAATTCGGGGTCTGAAGCCTGCAAATTTAAATTTAAAACGTTCTACCGTCATAATATTATTCTTGATGGTGGTTTTGATGTCTACTTTGGAAACATCGGGATTCTTGATAGCTTCAGAACTTGTTTCTTTACTTACGGCAGTAAACATTTTTAAGCCTCTTATTTTTACATCTTTTACAGAAAGTGTTCCACCACCAACAAGAGAAGGGTATACAGGGCTCATGCTGCTGTTTAATCTTCCTTTTAATTGATAGTCTAAAGAAACAATTCCTTGCGCTTTCTCTGCCGCACTGGCCATTTTTCTGAAAACGTCAATTTCGTTATAAGCTCTTTTAATATCAAAATCAGTTGCTTTGATAGCGTAATCAAAATTTGCTTTTTTCGGTGTAATCGCTTGATAATTTGCATTCATGGTAACATTACAGCCGATTAAGTTGAAACCGGTGTTTTGCATGCTTAGTTTGCCCTTGTTCATTTTTAGATTACCTGTTGCATTCAGTAGATTTAATTTGTCAAAATATACTTTTTGTGCATTTGCTAGTAATTGCAGATTCAAATTAGTAGGTATAATAATTACTCCTGTTTGTGCAGCTTGTGTTTGAGGTGCTTTATTTGGGTCTTCCGTTGGTGTTACTGTTGAATTTGCAGCTGTATTCGACATGAATTCATCCACATTAATGTATCGGGAAGTAACTTTAAACGATCCTTTTAAAATTCCTGTAGTGGTCGTTGCGTAGTTAAAAACGTTTTGCAAATACCCATTCATCCTAAAATCAGATTGGCCGTATGCAGCCAGAAAGTTATTAAAGGACATTTTATCCTGATTGATTTTAAAAATACCCTCTTTAATAATGAAGCGTTGCGGAAGATACTCAGACGTAATCGCAATATTTCTAAGTTCAAGAGTTCCTTTGTTGTGCAGTTTGCTGTAATTTCCTCTCTCAGCATCGCTTTGTTTTCCTTTTAGGGCTAAATCTGCTTTTACAGAACCGTCTAAATCAAGTCCTTTCTGAGAAAAAACATTGTATATTTTGCTGATATCAAGTTCTCCTTTCGCTTTGATGTCATACGTTAGATCATCAAAATTACTTAGTTCGGCCTCGACAAAAACAGGTTTTCCTTCAAAAGTAAACTGCGTTGGTTTTAGGCTTACTTTTAAGTCATCAAAAGTTCCTTTGTTGTTTTCTATTTTCGATTTAACAATAATATTAGTGATCGGATTGGGGTAATATTTGGTTTTCAAATACCCGTTATCCAGATTGATAAAGCCATTAGTTACAGGGAAAATTCTGTTTTTCTGATCAAATTTACCGTTTGTTTTTACGTCACCTGCTAAAGTTCCTTTTAGTGTTAAATCAGGTATTCCGAGCGCTTTAGTTAGTTTTTCGAGGTCAATTTTGGCTTTAAAGTCACCTTTTATATCCGGTGTATTGATACCTTTTATATAAAATTTTGACTTCAGATAATCCTGATTGATATTTAAAGATAAATTTTGAGCATCAACAATCAGAAGATCCGGATTTAAAGAAGGAACGGTCGTTTTTAGTTGCAAGTTTAAGTTTGAAATCGGGAAAGCACTTTTGTTATAATTCACCAAACCGCTGTCTATTTTTAAATCTAAATTCAAATCAGGAGCGACGTGTTGTGAGGCAATATAATCTCCTTTTAGCGTTAAAAGTAAATTGGTGTTTCCTTTTATGTCTGTTTTAGAAAGCCAGGTAATGTATTTTGGAGGGAAGGCAGTAAATACATCGTGCAGATCGCTATTGTTTGATTTAATAACAAAATCCATGTTGTAACCGTCTTTCAGGAAATCAAATTTTCCTTTAAAATCAACCAAAAGATCATTGATTTTTAGATCGTTTTGTTGGAAATAAAAAGACAATGAGTTCACATTTACCTTGGTAATCAGGTCTGCATTTATCTTTTTATTCATTAAATACGGTTCGTTTTCATAAACAATATTCAGCTTTTCAATTTTTGCTTTAGAATACAAATCAAATACCGCTTTATTCAAATCACCTTTCCCAAGATAATCAAAGCCCAGAGCGTCAAAATGAATCTTAGTGGATTTATCATCGTAAACAATCTTGCTGTTTTGAATCTCAATATGTTCTAATTTTAAGGCTGTTTCAGAACTGTCCTTTGGGTTTGAAGCCTTCGGTGACGATTTGTATATGTTGTAGTTGGCTTCCCCTTTCTCATTTACTTTTACATTAATAAAAGAGTCGGACAAATAGATCTGGTCAATTTTTACCGATTTGCTAAAAATCAAACTTGCGACATTGATTCCAAAAGAAACCTCTTTTGCCGTGATGAATTTTTCGTTTTTGTAAGGTGCCGAACCATTAAGCTTTAAATCGTTTAAAGTTAAAGTTAAGGAAGGGAAATGATGAAAAAACGAAATCGAAACATCCGAATAATTAAGCTCTGCACTTAATTTTTCATTGGCGGTTTTCTTGATTTGATCTTTAATCTGATCTGCAAAAACAATAGGAGTTAAAAATAACAACCCTAAAATAACAACGAAAGTTATTCCGGTGTATTTTGCGATTTTTAGTAAGACGGATTTTAATTTGCTTTTTGACATAACAAAAGAGTTAGACGGTGTGGTATTATAAATGGCGACTATTTAAAGAAAAAGAAACTGTAGACTATCCGTGTACAGTTTCTTTTTTTCCATAATTTGTAATGATAGAACCTTCGAATTCAATCCATTCTTTCCAGCGTTTATCGATATCTATATTATCAGTATATTTTCTGGCAAAACCTAAAAAAGTAGTATAATGTCCAGCTTCAGAAATCATCAGATCGCGATAGAATTTGGCTAATTCCGGATCTTGAATGTTTTCTGATAAAACTTTAAATCGTTCACAGCTTCTGGCCTCAATCATGGCAGAAAACAGCAAGCGGTCACAAAGTGCGTCTTTTCGGCTTCCGTCTTTCTTCATAAATTTGAAAAGTTCATTCACGTAATGATCTTTTCTTTCGCGTCCCAAAGTCAAACCTCTTTTTTTGATTAAGTCATGAACCATTTGCAAATGCTCCAGCTCTTCTCTGGCAATCACCAGCATTTCGGTTACTAATTCCTCTAATTCAGAGTTATAAGTAACTAAGCTAATGGCATTTGAAGCCGCTTTCTGCTCGCACCAGGCATGATCCGTCAGAATTTCTTCGATATTTGATTCGACTATATTTACCCAGCGAGGGTCCGTGGCTAATTTTAATCCCAACATAATTTACAAGAGAATTGTTTCCTGCAAAATTAGTCTTTTTATAACCGAAAATGAGTAATTATTGCGTAATTACGCTCAAAAAAGCATTATTTTGTAGCTTCAAAGAACTAAAATGAATAAAATAAAAAAACTTTTAATTATTGGTTTCGTATGGCCTGAACCAAATTCCTCAGCAGCAGGCGGCAGAATGATGCAATTGATTTCTATTTTTAAAGAAAATGGATTTGAAATTACCTTTGCAAGCCCTGCTTTAGACAGTGATTTCATGGTCGATCTGACCGCTTTTGGAGTGGAGAAAAAAGCCATTGAATTGAATAATTCGAGTTTTGATGTTTTTATAAAGGAATTAAATCCTGATGTCGTTTTATTTGATCGTTTTATGATCGAAGAGCAGTTCGGATGGCGCGTTTCTGAAAATTGCCCCAAAGCGATTCGAATATTAGATACCGAAGATTTACATAGTTTGAGAACGGCCAGGCAAAAAGCCTTTAGAGAAAATAGAACTTTCGGGCCGTTTGATTTGTTTTCTGAGGAAGTGGCAAAGCGCGAAATCGCCAGTATTTTGAGATGTGATTTGTCATTAATTATTTCACAATTTGAAATGAAGATCCTCAATGACATCTTTAAAATTGATTCGAGACTCTTGTTTTACCTGCCTTTTTTGGTTGATGAAATGAAAGAAGAGGACTTTTTGGAGCTGCCTTTATTTGAAGACCGTGAAAATTTTGTTTTTATTGGAAATTTTCTTCATGAACCCAATTGGAATACTGTTCAATATTTAAAAGAAGCCATCTGGCCTTTAATCAGAAAACAATTTCCGGAAGCAATTTTGAAGGTTTATGGTGCTTATCCGTCACAGAAAGCATTGCAATTACATCAGTCAAGAGATGGTTTTCTTATTATGGGAAGAGCTGCCGATGCAACTGAAATTGTCAAAAAAGCCAAAGTAGTTTTGGCTCCAATTCGTTTTGGAGCAGGTTTAAAAGGAAAGTTGTTGGAAGCCATGCAATGCGGAACACCCAGTGTAACATCAGAAATCGGGGCAGAGGCTATGCATGCTGATTTACCTTGGAACGGATGTATTACAAATGATATGGAATTTTTTGCAAAACAAGCCATTGCCTTATATCAGAATGAAAAGTTGTGGAAGCAATCTCAAAAAAACGGAGTTGCAATTCTAAACCACTGTTACCAAAAAAGTGCATTTTCTTCGGTATTAGTGGACATAATTAGCGCCTTAATGATGGATTCAGAAAACCATCGTCTGCATAATTTTATGGGAAGTCTGTTGCAACATCATACCTTAAAAAGTACCAAATACATGTCAAAGTGGATTGAGGCTAAGAATAAAAATTAAACCATTCTCCCAAATCCTATTGTTTCGCGATACAGTTGAGGCGAGACATCCGCATTGGTTTTGAAAAAGCGACTGAAATAATGTTCGTCATCATAACCCAGTTCGTAGGCAATTTCTTTTACCGTTTTGTTGGTCATGTACAATTCTCTTTTTGCTTCAATGATTATTCTTTCGGCAATGAGGTCTGTAAGTGTTTTGTTGAAATAGTTTTTAGATAATTTAGCCAAAGCCTTAGGTGAAATATTCAGTAACTCGGCATAATGTCCGGCGGAATGTTTGGTTTTGAAATTATCTTCGATTGCGTCTTTAAGGTTTTGAAGTATAAAAGGTTCCTTGGAATCGGGGAGTGGCTTTGGTTCTTCTGATTGATCTGTTTTCAAGCGAGTGGCAGTAATCAGGAAAATTTTCAAATAAGAAATAAGCAATTCATATTGTGCGATTGCGGTATTTTGAAGCTCCGTTTTTATTTGGTCAATGACCATTTGAAAGGTGGCTTTTGCCTGATCGGTAACGGCAGTAAAAGGAGGTTGATATACATTATTGAACAAAACGCCATTGCACGAAACTTCTTTCTGATGTTTAAGAATGCAGTAAAAGTCCGGATGAAAATGAATCGCAATTCCTTGAATGTCTTCTTTTGTGCCAATCATGAAAGGTTGATAGGGTGAAAAAGCGAGCAGCGAATCCGCGTTGAAATGATGCTCTGCAAAATCAGCCTTTATGGTGCCTTTTCCTTTTGTAATCCAAATTAAAGAAAAATAATTATTGCGTTGAATATGGTCAAAATGGCTGTTGTCATCAAACGAAAGTAGTTTGAAGGCCAGATTGCCATTTTGTGGATTTATTAAGGTAGAAACACTTTGGTTGGACATTATTTGGAAGCGTTAAAGTTTGCGATCAGCTTCATCAATAGCCAAATCATTAATACTGGCGAATCGTTTTTGCATATAGCCATTTTCATCAAATTCCCAAAGTTCATTTCCGTAGCTGCGAAACCATTGTCCGGCATGATCGTGCCATTCGTATTCAAATCTTACAGCCATTCTGTTGTCTTTAAATCCCCACAATTCTTTTTTGAGTTTGTAGTTTAATTCCTTTTGCCATTTTATGGTTAAAAATTCTTTTGCTTTCTCACGACCATTGATAAAATCAGTTCGATTTCTCCATTCGGTATCAATAGTATACGCCAGAGAAACTTTTTCAGGATCTTTTGTGTTCCAGGCATCTTCTGCTATTTGCACTTTTTGCAAGGCGGTTTCCATTGTGAATGGGGGTAAAGGATGTCTTTGTGGTTCCATAATGATTTTTTTATACTAAGATAGTCATGAAATCAATCATGACTATCGTTAGAGATTCTTTTTTTAGCAATTAGTTTTGCAGTTCTAAAGGTTGTACTGTAGGGAAGTCAATTTCTGTGTTGACAGCGTTGTTGAAATAGTTGGTTAAGATATTTAAGGCTACATGTCCTATAATTTCAGCTAATTCTGCTTCAGAAACACCTGCGTTTTTTGCCAGATTTACATCTTCATCGTTTATTGAGCCTCTTTTGTTTGTTAAAGTAGTAGCAAATTGCAAAATGGCAGCCGTTTTAGGATCAGCTGAATTTCCTGATCTGGCAGCATGTAAAAGTTCCGGATCTGTTTTTGCCAGGTTTTCTCCAATAAAAGTATGAGCGGCTAAACAATAATTACAAGCGTTCTTTTCAGAAACAGCCATAGCGATAAGTCCGCCGATTTTTGAACTCAATTTCCCTTGACCCAAAGCACCACTGAAGTTTAAGTAACCTTCTAATAGGGCGGGAGAATTTCCCATTGTTCGCATCATATTAGGAATGACTCCTAATTTAGCTTGTACAGCATTGAATAAATCTTTTGTTTTTCCTGTTGCTTCTTCCGGGTTTAATGCAGTTAATCGTGCCATTTTAATTTGTTTTATGAGTTGTTGTCTTTTGACATTACAAAGATGCGATGGCGGCAGATTTTAGAACATGGAGAATTTACGCTATGTGATGGACAATTTTTCCTTTGGTGTTTTTGAATAAAAAAATCCCCGAGTTACAAGAAGTAATCGGGGATTTGTAAGATGAAAACTGTTTACTGTTACTGTAAACTTTATTTCAGCAAATCTTCAACACTTTGAATAGTCGTGGCGTGATAACCGGATTTTGCTTTATCGAAAATCTGTTGTGCCCATTTTTTTCCTTCGGGAGTTTTTGCCATTTCTTTGTAAAGCATCATTACAGATCCTGTTCTGCTGCTTGTTAGTAAAAATTGCTCAATGGCAGGATAAGCTGCAGTGTATTTATAGCGAATAGAAGGAACAAACCATTGGCGTTTGATGATGAAATTACCTCCTTTTGTGAAGTTAAATTCAGCGTCAAGCTCCTGCATTTCTTTTGGAGTGATATCAGTTGGAAGGTTGTCTATAAAATGTTGTTTTTCTGGCGTACTTGTGATTTTTTGACTTAATCCTTTTACTCCTGTTTGTCTCCAGGTTTTTTGAATTTGATCAATTGCATCAAACTCAGGAGAGCTTACCGGTGTAATATTAGCCGGGATTCCAGGCTTGTAGATCCAGTCTTCCAGTTGTATTTTATCGGCCAAAGCTTTATCGCCTTTGATTAAATTTTCGTTTAAATATTTTACAAAATCTTCTGTTGTAATGGATTTAAAAGCGTGTGCGTCGAAATAATTTTTAATAAAGACATCGAATTTTTCGCGTCCAACCGCATTTTCAATTACTCTTAAAAAAGCGTATCCTTTTACATATGGAATTTGGTTAATTCCATCATCAGGATTTCTTCCCGTTAAACTAACTTTAAGTCTGGTGTCCGGATTTGTATCACCATATTCTGCTACGTTATCTGTTAATTCTTTGCGAGTGATAACATTTTGCATTTCAAATTCTTTTTTACCAAAAATGGCTTCGCCAATGCGATGCTCTACATAGGTGGTGAATCCTTCGTTCAACCAAATATCATCCCAGGTAGCATTGGTTACTAAGTTTCCGCTCCAGCTGTGTCCTAGTTCATGTGCTAATAAGCTTGTTAGGGAGCGATCTCCTGCGATAACACCCGGAGTTAAGAAAGTCAGGTTTGGATTTTCCATTCCCCCATAAGGAAAGCTTGGAGGTAAAACCAATACGTCATAACGTCCCCAACGGTACGGGCCGTATAATTTTTCGGCGGCAACAACCATTTTTCCTAGTTCGGCAAATTCCCAAGCTGCTTTTTTAAGTACAGATGGTTCTGCATAAACACCGGTTCTGTTGTCTATAGATTGAAATTGAAGATCTCCAACGGCAATTGCCATTAAATAAGACGGTATCGCCTTGTCTTGTTTAAAAGTATAAACTCCCGTATCATTTTTTTGCTGTGGATTTACAGCACTCATTACCGCTAATAAATCTTTAGGAACAGTAACTTTTGCGTTGTAAGTAAAACGAACGCCCGGAGAATCCTGACAGGGAATCCAGGTGCGCGACCAGATGCTTTCTCCCTGAGAAAAAAGGAATGGTTTCTTTTTGTCTGCTGTTTGTTGTGGGGTTAGCCACTGTAACGCAATAGCTTCCTTGCTTGTGGTATAGTAAATCGTAACTTTGGTAGTGTTAGGTTCAATAGTAACATGAAGTGGTTTTCCGTGAAATTCTACTTCTTTCCCAAGATCGAATTTGGTTTCTTTTTCGTCATCGCCTAAAGTTACTTTGGTAATGTCTAATGTGTTTTCGTCGAAAATAATTTCGGTTCCTTTACTGATATTGTCAATTTGCCAAGAGGCTTTTCCTGAAATGGTCTGCGTGTCAAAGTCAACTTTAATATCAAGGTCTAAATGTTTTACAACTGCCAGATCCGGTTTTGAAAACGTATGTTCGTCTTTTATGGTGGTGGATTCTTTATCCGTTTCTTTGGTGGTTTCTTTTTTTTGACACGCAATAGCAGTCAAAAATAAAGTGAGGAGGAGTATTTTTTTCATAGTTTGATGATTAAATTAGGAAACTAAATTAAATAAAAAATCCCGTTTTGAAAGTTCAAAACGGGATTTTAATATAAATAACCTTAGACTCGGTTCAGACTGACAAAATTACGCCAACATAGTTACCGGACTTTCGATGTATTGTTTTAATGTTTGTAAAAATTGAGCTCCGGTAGCACCGTCAATTGTTCTGTGGTCACAAGCCAATGATAACATCATGGTGTTTCCTACTACAATCTGACCGTTTTTAACAACCGGTTTTTCTACAATTGCACCTACTGAAAGGATCGCAGAGTTAGGTTGGTTGATAATTGAATTGAATTCAGTAATACCAAACATTCCAAGGTTAGAAACTGTAAAAGTGCTTCCTTCCATTTCTTGTGGTCCAAGCTTTTTGTTTTTGGCTCTTCCGGCAAGATCTCTTACGCTACCTCCGATTTGAGATAAACTCATAGCGTCTGTAAATTTCAATACAGGAACTACCAATCCGTCTTCAACCGCAACAGCAACTCCAATATTTACGTGGTGGTTGATGATAATGGCATCTTCTTTCCACTGAGAGTTGATTTTTGGGTGTTTCTTCAAGGCTAAAGCACAAGCTTTAATTACCATATCGTTGAAAGATACTTTTGTATCCGGAACCGAATTGATTGTTGCTCTTGCTTGCATTGCGTCGTCCATGCTTACTTCGATCACTAAGTTGTAGTGAGGTGCTGTAAATAAAGATTCTGCCAAACGTTTCGCGATAATTTTACGCATCTGAGAGTTTTTGATCTCTTCTGTGAAAACTTCTCCGGCAGGAACAAATACTTTCGGTGCAGCTGGTGCAGCAGTTTCCTGTGCTTTAGCGGCTGGTGCCGAAGTAGTAGCTTGTTGAGCAGCTGGAGTAAAGTTTTCGATATCGCTTTTTACGATACGTCCGTTTTCTCCTGAACCTTTAACCTGGTTTAATTGAATTCCTTTGTCAGAAGCAATTTTCTTCGCTAATGGTGAAGCTAAGATTCTTCCGTTTGAAGTTTCAACAATTGCTTCCGGTGCTTTTTCAGCAGCAGGAGCTGTTTTTGCCTCTTCAGTTGCTGGAGCACTTGCAGTACCTCCGGCAGTATAATTTTCAGAAATTCCTGAAATATCAGTTCCCGCAGGTCCGATGATCGCTAGTAAGCTGTCAACAGGAGCTGTGTTTCCTTCTTGAATTCCAATGTATAATAAAGTTCCGGCATTGAAAGACTCAAACTCCATAGTAGCTTTGTCTGTTTCAATTTCTGCCAAAATATCTCCTTCAGCAACCGCATCACCTACTTTTTTCAACCAGGTAGCTACAGTTCCTTCTGTCATAGTATCACTCAAACGAGGCATAGTTACAACGATAACGCCTTTTGGTAATTCAGTTGCAGCTTTTGCCGGAGCAGCTTCTGTTTTTGTTTCAGTAGCAGCTTCCGCTTTTGGAGCTTCAGCAGCAGGGGCGTCACCACCGGCTAAAAGAGCAGAAATATCTTCTCCTTCATTTCCGATGATCGCTAATAAAGAGTCTACTGGAGCAGTTTCTCCGGCAGGGATTCCAATATGTAAAAGAGTTCCTTCGTTAAAAGATTCGAACTCCATTGTTGCTTTGTCTGTTTCAATTTCAGCTAAGATGTCTCCTTCGCTAATTTTGTCACCTACTTTTTTTAGCCAAGTTGCTACCGTTCCTTCCGTCATAGTATCGCTCAAACGAGGCATTGTTACTTTTATCGCCATAATATTTTATAGTTTATGAGGTGTAAATGGATAGTCTTCTTGTGCGTAAACTACATCGTACAATTGTTGTAATTCAGGATATGGAGACTCTTCAGCGAATTTCACACACTCTTCAACCAAATCTTTAACTCTTTGGTCAATTGTTTCAATTTCTTCTTCTGTAGCATATTTTTGATCCATAATCACATCTAAAACTTGTGTAATAGGGTCAATTTTTTTGTACTCTTCAACTTCTTCTTTCGAACGGTACAATTGTGCATCAGACATTGAGTGTCCTCTGTAACGGTACGTTTTCATTTCAAGGAAAGTTGGTCCGTCACCACGACGAGCTCTGTCAATAGCTTCTGTCATTGCTTCAGCCACTTTTACAGGGTTCATTCCATCAACTGGTCCGCAAGGCATTTCGTACCCTAAACCAAGTTTCCAGATATCTGTATGGTTGGCAGTTCTTTCTACAGAAGTTCCCATTGCATAACCGTTGTTTTCAACGATAAATACAACCGGTAGTTTCCATAACATAGCCATATTGAATGCTTCGTGTAAAGAACCTTGTCTTGCAGCTCCGTCACCAAAGTAAGTCATAGTTACTCCTCCGGTTTCAAAATATTTGTCTGCGAAAGCTAAACCTGCTCCAACAGGAATTTGTCCACCAACGATTCCGTGACCTCCGTAAAAACGGTGTTCTTTAGAGAAAATGTGCATAGAACCTCCCATACCTTTAGAAGTTCCTGTTGCTTTTCCTAAAAGTTCAGCCATTACACGTCTTGGATCCACTCCCATACCAATTGGTTGAACGTGGTTTCTGTAAGCCGTGATCATTTTGTCTTTGGTTAGGTCCATAGCGTGTAAAGCACCTGCTAATACAGCTTCCTGACCATTATATAGGTGTAGAAAACCTCTAACTTTTTGTTGAATGTATAATGCTGCAAGTTTGTCCTCAAACTTTCTCCAAAGCAGCATGTCTTCGTACCACTTTAAATATACCTCTTTTGTAACTTCTTTCATTTGAATTCTCTCTTTTGCTAAAGTTGTTTGTGTTATCGATTGTGCCTGTAACGCAAAATAGTTTCCTCCCACAAATTTGCGCCCGAAAAGGTCGGGATGCAAAAATAAGACATTCCGTTTAAGAACTAAAATTTAAAAGGCACTTTTTGGGCTTTTTTTACAAGAACTTTTTATCGAACATAAAAGGGAGTAAGTTTTTTAGGGATGCCGATCTGTAAATCGCTCCAATTTCACCCATGAAATAAATCTCGATTGGAGTGTCTTGTTTGATTTCATATTCGGCAATTGATTGCCTGCAAGACCCACAAGGAGGAATTGGCGCTTTTGTCTGATTCGTATCGGATGCGGCTGAGATCGCTATCTTTAAAATTTTGGCTTCAGGATAAACACTTCCCGCATGAAATATAGCCACACGTTCTGCACATAATCCTGACGGATATGCGGCGTTTTCCTGGTTAGATCCCAGAACTATTTTTCCATTATCTAATAATAAGGCGGCTCCAACTTTAAATTGAGAGTAAGGGGCATACGCTTTTTTGCGAATTTCGACTGCCTGATTCATTAATTCCTGAATGTCTGTTGGAAGTTCTTCAAATGAATCATAAGATAAAAATGAGGAGGTAAAGTTTATTTCTTTCATTCTTTTTATGGGAAAAAAAATCCAAATTCCTAAAAGTAGAAATTTGGATTGTTGTTATTCTTTTAATTTATTTTCGTTTAGTATACTTCGTATTTGTCACCAAAGTTAAAGGTTAAAGAGAAACGAAGTGTATTTTCTAACGGATTTTTAACTTTTGAAGCTGAAAATAAGTAAGAGACGTCAACTTTTACGGCGCTATACTTAAAACCTGCTCCCAAAGAGAAGAACTGACGGCCTCCTTTTTCAGGGCTTTCGTGAAAGTAACCTGTTCGTATGGCAAACGAATCCTGATACAGGTATTCTCCAGCTATACTATAGGTGATTTCTTTTAATTCTTCGCTAAAGCCACCCGGTGCGTCTCCAAAAGATTTAAAGATTCCCGAAACCCAACCAATGTCGTTGTAGTTTTTATAGTTTATGGCATTCGCTTCCGTTTGGTTAATATCTTCCGGATCGGTAAAGTCTCCGTCACCATTAACATCAACAGGAGTTCCAGGTCCCGGAGGAGTTGGAACTAAAAGTTTTGTAAATTCGACACTAACGCCAATTTTGTTGTAATCATCAAGGATAAAATCGAAACCACCACCCAAACGCAGGTTGGCAGGTAAAAAGTTAGAGCTTATGTTGTCGTGGTCGTAGCTTATTTTTGGACCTATGTTTTGCATGTTAAAACCACCTCTCCATCTTCCGTTAAAAGTGTTGTAAGCAATTTCTTCTGACTGATAAAATCCGGCAACGTCTACAGCGAAAGAACCTGCTGCTGATGCATCAATATTTTCTGAAGCAATTTTTAAGTTAGAGCGTATGTATCTTGCTGCAACCGCCATTGAAAATTCATCACTTAATTTTAAGGAATAAGATCCGTCTAAAGCAAATTCATTTGGGGACACAATGTTTGGATCATCGTTTGGATTAGCTCTTAGTTCAATATCTCCAAAACCAAAATAACGCAAACTACCGGCAAAAGCACTTCGTTCGTTGATTTTGTTGTAGTACGTTACTTGCCCAAGGGAAATATCGTTGGCTAAATCTGTTAAATAAGGAGTGTAACTGATAGAGAAGCCTTGTTTGTCTTCTGAAAAGGCATACTTGGCAGGATTCCATTGTTGTGAGAAAACATCAGCTGATGTGGCAACACCCTGATCCGCCAGACCGGCTGCTCTGGCATCTGCTGCAACTAATAAAAATGGAACTCCAGTTGTAATTGGAACAATTTCCTGAGCTTTTACCTGTGAAAGAACTAAAAAACAAATTAAGAAGAGCGCTATTTTTTTCATTTATTGAACTAAAATATGATTACGATACAAATATAGAAATTTTTACAAAATGACAAGCTTTTCATATTTTTCTGCCTTTTTATTTGTTAAGGTAGATTTTACGGTCAGTTTGTAAATGTAAACACCTTTTCCGATTTTGTCGCCAAAATCATCTTTTCCGTCCCAGGTTATTTCTCTTGATAAAAATCCTTCAGTGGTAATGATTTGATTTTTTGTCCAAACAACTTTTCCGGTAATAGTCATTACCTGAACCTGAGCTTCTAAAGGCTCGTAAGGTCTGTTGTGTGAAAACCAAAATTGAGTGTAGGTCGAAAATGGATTGGGGTAATTAAGAACGTGTGACAGTGTCAGAGATTCGTCTCCAACTACTATAAATTGTATTTCGCTTGTTATGGGATTGTTGTAAACGTCCCATGCCGTAAAGCTTATAGTGTGCATTCCGGCAGCTAAATTTCGTAAAGGGAAACGCAGGTTTCCATTTGTATAATCGTCTAATTTGGTTTGATAGTAATCGTTTAATACGAACGGATTGCTAACATCGCCATCTAAAATGGCTATAATGTCATGACCAATTCCGCTCGCGGTATTTATACCATTTTCGTCCTCCAGAAACGCCAATAGAAAAGGAGAACTATTTGTAATTCCACCTGAAACAAATGTTTCATCGTTCATATATAACTTAACTTTTGGACTTATATTGTCCTGTGGTGCATTTTCGTTTACACCACCAATTTTAATGGTATTGTTAAAGCCGGTTTGGTTTTCCGGAAGGCCTTCTTTTTTGGAATAAAAGCTAATTCGGCCATTGTCAACAGGGATTCTGATGTCTCTGGGTACGATAAAGCTAAACTCGAATTGTCCGTTTTTAACAGAGGCATTTCCTCTGAAAATCGTTTCGCCAAGGATTTTAAACGACATGGGAGGGCTGAAGCCATCGTTGTTTAAGGTGGTGGTTGTAATTAGTTTGTCAAAAATAGCGGTAGATAATTCTCCGTTATAATTGCTTAACAGATTGTTGTTTTCATCGGTTATTTCACCCGTAAGTTTGATTTTTGAAAGGGACTTTAAATCAGGGATCGGTTGTGAGATAACAATATCGTTTACTTTTGTTAAATTAATTTTAGGTTTTGGAATGGCTAACATCAAAGCCGGGTCACCTAAGTACAAAATTACGTTACTGGAGGAACTAGGGGTGTCATTTTTAGAAATTCGCAGTGTTTCGGCAATGGTTGTATATTGATTGGATCCGTAAGCAAGTAAGTTTCTGCTCAGATTGTCATTGAAGTTTTCGGCATTAAATTGACCAATGGCGCGGATAGTGGTAAGCATCGAAATGGCACCTCCTCTGGGATTCCAGAAGACGTATTCTCCTGCCGTTGGTTTGGTAGGGTCGTCAAATCGGGAGAAGTCACAGGTGATGGTGATAAATAAGGGATATTTGTATTGATTGTTTAGGTTTTGCCCGTCTGCTTTTTCCCAAATACGTTCACTTGCCAAGCCATCTTCACCACCGTGTCCCAGATAATTAAACACCAAAGCACCTTTTTCAAAAGCATTAAAGAAATCTGTTCTTGCTTTCGGATATCTCGATCCACCCGAAGAAGCTTCCTGTGTGTAAGAGTCAAGGAAGATTTTATCAATGTTAAAAAATGGTTTTTCAGTAGCAATAACATCTGCTAAACTGTTTTGTCTGGCTTGTAAAGAGGCATCTGAACTTTTGTCTGCATCATCGCTGATTAGGACAAAGTTATTTCTCCAGTTTCCAAAAGACTTAATGTTGTGATAGTCGAGAACCTTATTAACCATTTCCTGCGCCTGACCATTGTCGGAAACCAACATTCGTCCAACGGCTATATCGATCCCTTTAGCAAAAGAAGTCAGGTTTCCTTCGTTGGGATCCATTAGTCCAAAAAAATCATCAGATGCAAAGGAGGCTTCTCCGGTTGTGTTGCTTATTAAAGATTGATATATAGGTACAATATTGTTGTTGTTTCGGGTGCGGTTTTTATAATCAAAAGAAGCGTCTCCAAATAAATTCAGGTATTTTATCTTTTTTTCAGGTGAAGAAGCATTATCGTAAATGTATTTAATGCAGTTTCTGATCGCTGCTATATCCTGCTTTCCGGAAGAGAATTCCTGATAGATGTTTTCCAATGCGATTACTTTTACACTTAGATTGGAATTGTTGCGGTGAAAATTAGCCAGATTTTCAGCTTGTGAAAGTAAAAATCGTGGTGTAACGATGACATAATCGATGTCCTGGAAAACATTTTGATTGTTCTTTAAAAGAGTTCCTTTTAAATTCTGATTGCCGATTTTTGATTGGTTTTCTTTTGAAGGACTGTAATAATCGGCAGGAACAAGTGTGATGTATTTTCGTATTTCTCCCAGCGAAGCTTTGAAGCTAAAATTAGTCAGATTTGGGTTTTCAATTTTCGATACATTATATAGGTCTGTAATATCCCAAATTTGTGCGATTCCTGCGGCATTGCCAATAGTGTAATTTACGATTCCTGCTGTTGAACCGGCTAAATCATATTGAAATCTAAATTGTTTTCCGGTTCCCAGTAGTTTTCTTTTGGCTACTAAGTTGATGTAATCCAGGTATCCTTTTGATCCGGGCACACCATTATTGATGTACGTTAGTTTTATTTTTACATTTTCACTGCCTAAAAAAGAAGTGTTTTGAGGGAGTTGAGCGCTGAAAAATTTTAAATCAGGATCCGATCCTAAGCTGTTAAAGTTAAGAGTGCCGATGTTTTGTTCATTTGCAGAAATTTTAAATGAAGTGGCTGTATAGGCTGCTGAAGCTGCGTTTAGCTGTATTTTTATAGGAGTTGCCGTTTCAAGATTGGGGAAGTTAAAATTGAATTCCTGCTCGGTGTCGATGTCGAATGCTTCTCCGTACCATTGACGACCGGTGTGGGCAATGTTTATTTTGTCAATTTCATGGTATTGATAGTCGTCATAGGTGCTTAATTCTAAGGTGCTGTTATTTGTTGGTTGATTGGCAGTTGGAATTCGCTTCCCGTCTCCACCGCTGATGGTAATATAATAGTACGATTTTGTGTCAAAGACATTCGAATTTGTTTGGCTTTCCGTGTTCCAGTTGTCTACTCCTTCGCCATAAAAAAGAATGTGGTCATCATTGTCGAAAGTACCGTCATTTTCTCCAATAACCACAATTGCATTTTCGGTTAAATCATCAGGGTAGTAAATGTTGTTAGCGAGAGGAAGCATTCTGCCCCCGTTTCCGTAGATTTTGATTCGCCTCGGGTCGACTTTTCCCGCATCAAAACCTAAGCTTTGCAAAAACGATTTGGAGATGCTGTAAATACCTGATTTTTCGATATAAAAGCGATACCAGTCCCCTGTTGCTAAAACCGAATTTTGTATTCCGCTTGATTTTTGAAAGGAAGAAGAGTTACTATTTCTGGATGTAGTGTTGTTTATTGAATACGAAAAAGAGCGGACACGTTTGAAGCTGTTTCCTTCTTTTATAATTGGATAAAGTGCGATGAAAGCTTGCTTTTTATCACGTGCCGAAGCGATTTCCAGCGTTTCGTTTAGCTTGGAAGGGATGTTTTCGAGTGTTAAATCTCCCAGTTCCGAAATCGAAATTGGTTCGTATACCACATTCGTAACCTGAAGCGAATTGGTGTTTGAGTAGTTGGATTCTCCTAAACTAAGAAGTAATGTTATGTTTTTTTTAGTAGTATCAAACCGGAATGCCGCTCCCGAAAAGAAAGGAATAACGATTTTATTGTCGCCAATGCCCGTCTCTTTTTTGCTTTTCCAATCTAGTGTAAAGCTCCCGTTTGTCTGGGAAAATGAGGCAAATGAGAGGAGTAGCAGGTATAGAAATAAGACTTGTTTCATAGACTGAAAAAACGTGATTATTTTTAAAATATTTTAGTAAGTAAAAATATAGTATTTCATGTTATAGTAAATAATAAAAAGTATATTTTTGCGTTCGTAACTATAGGTTATTTTCTGGTAAAAAACAGCTAAATAAAATTATTAGAACAGATGTTGCTAATTAAATGTTAATTATTATATTGCAGCACCTAAATTTATCACCTAAGAATGAGTATGAAAGTAAACAAAATTGTAGCCTTGCAATTAATGATGTCAATGGTATTGATGTTAGGCACGGCTAGTTGTAGCAAAAAATCGAGTTCCAGTCACGCTTCCAGAGCTACTGGTTGGGATGTAGATAGTCAGAATGGAACTGCAGCCAGAAACGCAGGCAAAAAACAACAGGCAGGTCCTGGTTTGGTTTTTGTTGAAGGAGGTACATTTACTATGGGTAAAGTACAGGATGATGTTATGCACGATTGGAATAACACACCAACTCAACAACACGTTCAGTCATTCTATATGGATGAAACAGAAGTTACCAACGGTATGTATTTAGAGTACCTGGAATGGCTTAAGAAAGTTTTCCCACCAACAGAAGAAAATTACAAAAACATTTACGAAGGAGCATCTCCTGATACTTTAGTATGGAGAAATCGTTTAGGATACAACGAAACGATGACGAATAACTATTTAAGACACCCATCTTATGCAAACTACCCGGTAGTTGGTGTGAACTGGATTCAGGCTGTTGAATTTAGTAAATGGAGAACAGACCGTGTAAACGAAGCTGTTTTAGAAAAAGACGGATATCTTAAAAAAGGAGCTAAAACTCAGGATGTAAGTGCTGAGAGTTTGTTTAATACAGAAGCTTACCTTGCATCACCATCTACTACTTACGGTGGTAATGAAGAATTGGTGTTGAAGAAAAATCCAAGCGGTAGAAAATTAAAAGCAGGGAAAGACGGTGTAGTTCCGGATGCTAAAAATGTATACGCACAACGTTCTTCAGGTGTGATTTTACCGGAGTACAGACTTCCTACAGAAGCAGAGTGGGAATACGCTGCTGCAGCTGATGTTGGACAAAGAGAATACAATATATATAAAGGACAAAAGAAATATCCTTGGTCCGGAGATTATACACGTTCTTCTAAACGTAAAAATAAAGGAGATCAATTGGCTAACTTTAAACAAGGAAACGGTGATTACGGTGGAATTGCTGGTTGGTCAGATGATGGTGCAGATATTACAAATTCTGTAAAAAGTTATGCTGCAAATGATTTCGGATTGTACGACATGGCAGGTAACGTTGCAGAATGGGTAGCTGACGTTTACAGACCTATTATTGATAATGAGGCGAATGATTTTAACTACTATAGAGGAAATCAATATGCTAAAAACAAAATTGGTAAAGACGGTAAACTTGAAATTATTACGAAAGAGAATATCAAATACGATACTTTAAGTAATGGTAAAGTTGTAGCAAGAAACCTTCCTGGTGAAATTGCTCAAGTACCAGTTGATGAAAACGAAACGTATTTGAGAACTAATTTCAGTACAAGCGACAATATCAACTATAGAGATGGTGATAAACAATCATCTAAATATTTTGACTTTGGAGATTCTGAATCTGGTGCAAAAGCTGATCAAGCAATGTACAATTCACCAAAACATAATATCACTACTGATAGTTTAGGTAAAATGATTAGAAAATATGACAACACTAGTAAACGTACTACTTTAATCGATGATAAAGTGAGAGTTTACAAAGGTGGTTCTTGGAGAGATAGAGCGTATTGGTTAGATCCTGCTCAAAGAAGATATTTCCCTCAGGATATGGCAACTGATTACATCGGATTTAGATGTGCAATGTCTAGAGTAGGTTCAAAAGCCGAAAAAAGAAAATCGCCTAGAAACTAAGTTTTAGAAATTTCAATATAAAAAGTTCCAAATTCCAAATGCTGAATATTTCAGTATGGAATTTGGAATTTTTTTATGTTTTTTTTCTATTTTTATGACCCTTAAAATTTTATATATGAATATTCAGGACATTCATAATTTGTTTTTACAATGTAAATCTGTTTCAATTGATACAAGAAAAATTGAAGCAAATTCTATGTTTTTTGCCATCAAAGGAGAGAATTTTGATGCCAATACGTTTACGCAACAAGCTCTTGATTTAGGAGCTCTGTTTGTTGTTATTGACAATGCTGCTTACTTTATTGACGAAAGAACAATACTGGTTGAGAATAGCCTGGAAACCTTGCAGGAATTAGCAAAATTTCACCGTACTTATTTAGGATTACCAGTTGTTGCTTTAACGGGTAGTAATGGTAAAACGACCACAAAAGAGCTTATAAATGTAGTTTTGTCTAAAAAATTCAGAACAAAAGCGACTATCGGAAATCTGAATAATCATATTGGGGTGCCGTTAACGATTTTGTCCTTTACAAAGGAAACAGAACTCGGGATTGTCGAAATGGGAGCAAATCATAAAAAGGAAATTGCATTTTTATGTGAAATCGCACAACCGGATTATGGCTATATAACCAATTTTGGGAAAGCGCATTTAGAAGGTTTCGGTGGAGTTGAAGGCGTGATACAAGGTAAAAGTGAGATGTATGAATATCTCGTTAAGAATAAAAAAACAGCTTTTATAAATCTCGAGGACCCTATTCAGGTCGATAAGTCTAAAGCCATTCAATCGTTTACTTTTGGTCTTAACAAAGAAGGGGCTGACATTAAAATCAGGAGTGTAGAGGCCAATCCTTTTGTAGCGATTCGTTATGACGGATTTGCTGTCCAATCGAATTTGATTGGACTTTATAATGCTAATAATATCAATGCTGCCGTGGCGATCGGTACTTATTTTAAAGTGGCTGATAGTGATATAAAATCAGCTATTGAAGCTTATACACCCGACAATAACAGGTCCCAATTATTGAAAAAAGGATCCAATCAGATTATATTAGATGCTTATAATGCGAATCCAAGTAGTATGGCCGTTGCAATTGCCAATTTCATACAACTGGACAATCAGAACAAAATAATGATTTTGGGAGATATGTTTGAACTTGGAAACGAAAGTGAGCAAGAACATAAAATTATTATGGATGCTGTGGTCGGTCAAGATCAATCTGTCTGTTATTTAATCGGAAAAGCTTTTTACCTGCATAAAATTTCAAACGAGAAGGTTCGTTTTTTTGAAACCTTTGACGTTTTTGCAGACTTTTTAAAATCGATTAAACTGGAAGATCACACTATTTTGATCAAAGGCTCCAGAGGAATGGCATTGGAGCGTACTTTGGATTATATGTAAATGAATAAAAGAGAATGCCATCTGTTAATGATGGCATTTTTTTTACACACTCATTAAAAAGCCAATCAGATTTTCTTTTTTATTCAGTTCCAGTTTTTTTCTTAAACGGTATCGGGCCAGTTCTACTCCTCCCGTTGAGATGTTCATGATTTCGGCAATCTCTTTGGTAGACATATTCATTAATAAATAGGTAGATAAATCCAGTTCTCGTGGCGAAATCGTGGGGTACTTTTCTTTTAGTCTTTTCAAAAACTCAAAATGCACGTTTTTAATGTGCTTCTCCAGATCTTTCCAGCTTTTATCGGTATTTACTTCTTTGACAATGCTTTTGTGTAATTTGTTGAATTCAAATTTTGTTGAATCGTCTAAAGTATTGGTGTCTATGTCTTTTATTTTTTGGATGATTCCATTTAGAACTTTATTTTTTTTCACGACCTGAAGCGAGTTGCTGACCAATTCTTTGTCTTTGGCAAGGATTTTTATTTGAAGTTTATCGCTTTTTAATCTTTCGATTTCTTTCTCTAACTCGTGTTGATCGTGTCTGATTTTGGATTCTTTTTCGAGATACAATCTTCTTTGTTCTATGGTTTCATAATATTTGTTTCTTCTAATCTTAAGTTTGATTCTGTTCGAAATGATATAAACTGCGGCAAGAATTAAAAAGAAGTAAGTCAGATAGGCTAAAAAGTGCCTGTACCAAGGCGGTGCTATTCTAAAATCAATCTGCGATACATCAGATTCGATCCCGTAGCTGTTCTTTGCTTTGATCTGCATTTTATAATTTCCTTCTCTCAGATTGGTGTATTCTTTGACTGAAACGGTGGACCAACTGCGCCAGTTGTCTTCAAAGGGCTCTAGTTTGTACGAGTACGTTATGTTTTCCTGATTTTCGTAAGTAGGAGAGGAGAAAGTAAATTTTACATGATTCGAGTTGTAAGGGATTCTAAGTTCTGTAATTGGTTTTTCGAGATTACCGGTTATGATGGTGTCGGTTGAGGAAGAAAAGCTTTCAAAAAAGACTTTCGGTTTGGTTATGAATTTGTTTGAAATTTTAGAATCATAATGCGCTAACCCATCCGTTAAGCCAATAAAAATGTTGCCCGGGTCAATGGTGTTTATAGAAAGGTAATTGTTTACCAAATTGCCTGTCAGGTTTGAAAACAAGGCTTCTTTGCGTTGGTATTTGCCATTTGCTGTTTTTACTAAAACGCCCAGTGACTCCTTATAAGAATACCATAAATTATGGTCGCGATCTTCTATTAAGGTGTTGATGGTTGGGATTCCATGAAACAATGCCGTTATTTTTTTGTCTTCAAAAAAACCTTCCTGTTCATTGCTATATCGATAAAAGTGATTTTTAGACTGAAAGTAAACCTTGTTGTGAATCGATTGTAAACTTCCAATTCCTTTATTGGAATTGGAAACGTTGGCGTGTTTTTTTATGTAATCGAATTTCTTTAAATCTTCGGACAGTTTCATTTGATAGAGGTAAGGATCTTTTTTTAGCCACAAAAAATTGTTGTCTAACTCCATTTCGAAAGTGTTAGTTGTCTCGTAGAATCCACCGATCTGATTCACGTAATGGATTTCATTATTGGTATTCTTAAATATAGAAAACCCATCGTAACTTTCTCCAATAATATAGCCCGGATGACTTGGAATTGTTTTAAAACCAAAGTATCCTCTTTTGTCTAAAGTTTTGGATACCCGATTTTGATCTATTACCAAAGCCCCGCTATTACTGGCGCACAGCAGAATATTGTTAATGACCTGAATGTTCCAGGCTTGAGCAATCGTTCCCTCAACCCGATTAAACGGTTCGTCTTTAAAAGGAGCGGACCAGGAATGATAAAAAAGGCCCTGATTGGTTGCTACGTATAGATTTTTGTTGAAAATAACCGAAGCGTAAACGGTACCTATATTATAACTGTAATCGAAAAAGGTAAAAGGTGAGTTTTGATTCACAAATGTGATTCCATTATCCAAACCCAACCAGAGATTGTTTTTATTGTCGACATAAGAGGTTAGTACGGTGTTGTTTTGTAATCCTTTTTGTCTGTTTAAATGCTGGATTATTTTCCCGTTCAAATCACAGATTATTACGCCGCTGAGAACGGAGTTCAAAACGATAAATTTGTTTTTTATAATAGATCCGCCTAACGAGGTGTTTTTTTTGATAAAGGCATTGGCTTCTGTTTCCCAGGATTTGACACTGTTATAGTCATAGACAAAAAGCCCTTTTTCCAGTGTTGCAAGAAGTATTTTGTTATTGGGCAGCGGAAACATAGCCCATATTTCTTTATCGTTTAAGTCTGTAGTACCTTTGAGAGCAATCAATTTATGATTACGGTATTCTAAAATACCCAATTCCTTGTCTTGAAAATAGAGATGGTTATTTATAAGAAAAGAAAATTGAAACTTTTTGGGTGCATTTATAACTTTCAATTTGTTGTTTTTATAAAAAAACACTTTGGTGAAAGATTGAAATACAACCTCATCTTTATAGAGGTGTATGCGCCAGATTAAATTGATGTTTTTGCTGTCGTTTTTACTAATTAAGTGTGTTAACGAATAGTATTTTAGTTTACCTTTCTGATCACTTTTAAAAAAACCAAATTCATTATTTCCTCCAACATAAATTTTTCCTGACGGATCGATTTTTAAACTTCTGATCGCGGTATTATTTGGAAGCGCATATTTATTCCAGATAGAACCGTCAAATTGAATCAACCCACTATTGTTTGCAAAGTAGATATTGCCATTTTTATCCTGATCAATATTCCAGTTTTGAGTGCCTCCTTTATACTCGGAACGTTTATAATTTTTAATTGCCGGTAATCCGATGTTTTTTACTTGGGAAAAAAGGGCAAAAGGCAGGATGAAAAGAATGAAAATTGAAATATAGTGGTTTATGAATTTCATAATTTAAAAACGGTATTTTTAATAGTAATGTTTTATAATCTACTTTTTTTCTGATTATAGTAATTGTGATAGTGTCTTTTTTTGGATATTTTTTTAATAAAAGTGAAAATAATTCATTTAAGGTAAATGTAGTGTTTATTTTAGTTAGTTAACAATTCTATAACAATATAAAAAATATTTTAAAATGCTTAATATTAGTATTTTAAAAAATATTTGATGTGTTTTTGTAATATAGTAATTTATCTTTTGATGTGTTTTTGTAGGGAATATAAAATGCAAATAGTAGAAATTTAACTTTATTATTGCATCAAATTACTAATTAATTAACCAAAATTTTTAGAAAAATGAAATTAACAAAATTACTTATTTTTTGTATTTCATCTTTATTGTTTTCAGTTATCGCAATGGCACAGGATGTGACGGTAAATGGAGTTATAAACGATGAAAGTGGGTTACCCGTCCCGGGGGCAACTATCTTACTTAAAGGCACTACTAAGGCAACTGCCTCTGATTTTGACGGTAAGTTTCAAATTAGTGTTCCTTCAAATGGTATTCTGACAATTAGTTTTGTAGGTTATATGACCGTACAGGAAACTGTAAACGGACGAAGTAAAATTGAAATTAGGTTAAAACCTGAATCTCAAAACTTAAATGAAGTTGTAGTAGTAGGATATGGTACACAAAAGAAAAGTGTAGTAACAGGTTCTATCTCCAGTGTCAAAGCAAAAGATTTGGAAAGTCTTCCTATAACAAGAGTAGAACAAGCCTTGCAAGGTAGAGTTTCTGGAGTTTCTATTGCTGCAAATGCAGGACAACCAGGATCTGCTTCTACAATCCGTATACGTGGTTTTACTACTTTAAACAATAATGATCCTTTATGGGTAGTTGATGGTGTAATCGTTGATAATGGCGGAATAGGCTATTTAAATCAATCTGATATCGAATCGATTGAGGTATTGAAAGATGGTGCTTCAGGTGCTATTTACGGTTCTCGTGCTGCTGCAGGGGTTATTCTTGTAACAACTAAAAAAGGTAAAGCAGGTAGGATTTCGGTAAGTTATACAGGTTTCTCAGGAACTTCACAGGCGGCAAAAAAATTAGATTTATTAGATGCCAGTCAATATGTAACGATTATGAATGAAGCGCATATAAATGGTGGTAAACCAGCGTTATTTCCAACACGTACTGCACCGACTCCGGGGAATCCATTAGGGTCTCCAATTGATTACGGAAAGGGAACGAACTGGCAGGATGTTATTTTTAATGATCATGCACAACGTTATTCTCATGAGTTAAGTTTTAGTGGTGGTAATGATGTTTCTACCTTTTATATGTCTTTTGGTTTAACCGATCAAGAGGGGATTATCACATCTGATATTTCTAACTATACCAGAAAAAACATTCGTTTAAACTCTAACCATAAATTGGGTAAGTATATTAAAATTGGTCAGACTTTAGGATATTCGAACGAAAAAACGGTAGGTATCGGTAATACAAATGATGAATTTGGAGGTCCATTATCATCTGCGATCAATTTAGATCCGTTAACTCCGGTACTTGTTGCACCGGGTCCTTTAACCGGAGCAGGTACTCCTTACGAAAATAAAAATGCGCTTAGAGATGCAAACGGAAATTACTATGGTATTTCTACAAATGTAACTCAGGAAACTTCAAACCCATTAGCGTACACGCAAACAAGACTGGGGAATAATGATTTCGCAGATAATTTTGTTGGAAATATTTTTATTGAAGCGGAAATTTTACCTGGTTTAAAATTTAAATCTACTGCAGGTGGAAAATTAGCGTATTACGGTTCAGATAACTTTACTCCGGTTTATTATTTAAATGGAGCTACCAAAAAAGATGTCAACGAATTGTTCCGATCGTACAAAAAATCGTTTAGCTGGAACTGGGAGAATACGTTGAACTATGATAAGAAAATTGGAAATCACCACTTCGGTATTTTATTGGGTAAAGGAACTTATGTAGATAATATTACATCCGGTAATGACATCACGTACAGAGGTGTTCCGGCAACAACACATGCAGAAGCGTCCTTTAATGTTGATATCCCAATCAAAGATAAAATAGCCAATGCTTATAATGGACAAGCGATGGAACACCGAGTAGAGTCCTTGTTTTCCAGATTAAACTATGATTACAAAGAGAAATATATTTTTACAGGTATTCTTCGTCGTGACGGTTCTACACGTTTTGGACCCAACCATAAATATGGAACTTTCCCTTCTGTATCTTTAGGATGGGTGCCTTCAAAAGAAGGTTTCTGGAAAGATAATAATGTAGTAAATACGTTAAAAATAAGAGGGGGTTACGGGGTGACCGGTAACGATTCATCTCCTGATTTCTTATACATTTCTACGGTTGGAATTCAAAGAAATTATACTATTGGCGGAGAAATAGCGAATGGACAAAGTCCAAATGCAATTCCAAATCCTGATTTAAAATGGGAAGAAACCAAACAACTTAACATTGGTTTTGAGACTACACTTTTGCGTGATTTCAATTTGAGTGTAGATTTATTCAACAAAAAAACGGAAGGAATCTTAATGAAAGTGCCAATTCCAGGATATGTTGGAGCAACAGGTAACACCTATGCGAACTTAGCAGATATGGAAAATAGAGGTATCGACATTGAATTAGGATACCGCAAAAAATTTGGAGCATTAAATCTTTCTGTGAATGGAAACTTCTCTTACATCAAAAATGAGATTACCTATATTGATAAAGGAGTTAATTTCATTGTTGGAGATGAGACCGTACAATCGAGCTCTTACGAAATCAACAGAACACAAGTTGGTCATGCTTACAATTCCTTCTACGGATTTAAAACAAATGGTATTTTCCAAACTCAGGCAGAAGTTGATTCTTATAAAAATGCTGCCGGAAAAGTGATTCAACCTAATGCAAAACCGGGAGATTTCCGTTGGCAGGATTTAGACGGAGATGGTGTAATCGGAGCAAACGACAGAACTTTTTTAGGAACATCACTACCTAAATTCACTTATGGATTAACGATAAATTTAGATTACAAAGGATTCGATTTGTTAGTATTCGGTCAGGGTGCCGGTGGAAATATGATCTATCAGGGACTAAGAAGACTTGATATTGCAACTGCAAATTACCAAACAGACGTTTTAGGTCGTTGGACAGGACCGGGATCAACAAACAGTTACCCAAGAGTCACTACAACTGATAGCAATAAAAACTTTACTAACCCGTCTGACTTCAATTTAGAAAAAGGAGATTTCTTCAGATTCAAAACAATTCAATTGGGGTATTCATTTCCAAAAGAATGGATCGAAAGCATTTCATTGCAAAAGGTGAGATTGTATGTAACAGGAGAAAATCTATGGACAATTACAAAGTACACTGGTTACGATCCTGAAATCGGAGGCCCTACTACAGCCGGTATGAACAATGTACAAGGAGTAGACAGAGGGTATTATCCTCAGGCAAAATCGTACATGTTGGGAGTTAATTTGCAATTTTAATTAAAAAAGAAAATATTATGAAACTTATACGTTTTAAACAATCATTTATTGCTTTCGGAGTGCTACTTACACTCGGAGCTTGCGATACCGATGAAAAATTAGAAGTGAAAGGTGATGGTGTAGTGTATGAAGATAATTTTTACAGAAATGAAACCGAAGCCTATTCAGGTTTGGTTGCCGCTTACGATAAATTAGGAAAGTTCGCAGGAGCAATGGAAAATGCGCCGCTATTATTCTTAAATTCTGCCTCTGATGATTTCTTTGCAGGAGGAGGTGGTTCAGACGATCAACCCGGACTTCAGGTTGCTTCTAACTACACTGTAAGTCCGGCAAATATTCCACCCGCAATTTGGGCAGATTATTACAAAGGGGTAGCAAGATGTAACATTATGTTGATCAAACTTCCGGGTATTCCAATGGATGCTGCCAAGAAAATAAGATTCGCAGCAGAAGTAAAAGCATTACGTGCTTACTATTATTTTGATCTGGTTAGAATGTTTAAAAACATTCCTTTGATATTGACACAACTAACTAAAGATGAAATTCCGTTAGTTATGCAAGCCAAACCGGAGGATGTATATGTACAAATCGAAAAAGATTTGAACGAAGCAATTCCAGATTTACCAATGACATTGCCTCCGGCTGAATTAGGAAGATTTACTAAGGGAGCGGCAACGGCACTTTTAGGAAAAGTATATTTATACGATAACAAAAAAACACAAGCCGCTGTTGAATTAGCGAAGGTTAATGGTACTCCGGGCGGAACAAGCAGCTACGGATATAAATTGATGCCTGCTTTTGCAGATTTATGGAACCACGCCAATAAATTTAATACAGAATCTATTTTTGAAATTACCTATACCGATAAATCGAATGCGGACTGGGGTAATTTTGAAAGAGGTGATGATGAAGGAAATGTTGCCGCTCAGTTAATGGGAATCAGAGATTACTCAAGAAAACCTAAAGGGATAGACGCACTTTTGCCGAATTATATTAACGGTTGGGGTTTCATGGTAGTGACACCTCAGTTGGTGGCTGTTTTGAAAGATGACCCTCGTTATGCTTCTACTATTTTTAATGCCGCTGCCGCAAGAGGTGTTGATAATGATGATGTAAATGGGCTTATAACGTACAAGGACAGTTATCAGGAAACAGGCTATCATTTTATTAAGTATGCCGCTTTTAATGCAGATATCAAACCGGGTAATCCTTTCCTGAATTTTGGGATCAATACTTATATTATTCGTTTAGCAGATACTTACCTATTAGAAGCTGAAGCTTTAGGAGGAACAGGAGCAAGAGCTCAGGCACTTTTAGATGCGGTTAGATTAAGAGCAGGATTAACAGCTGTGCCCGTTTCTATCCCTGCTATTTTAGCAGAAAGAAGATTAGAACTGGCAGGTGAAGGACATCGTTGGTTTGATTTAGTTAGAACGGGTGAAGCCGCTGCTAAATTGGCTTTTAAAGGATTTCAGGCGAATAAAAATGAAGCTTTCCCAATTCCTTATAGTGAATTCAATAACACTAAAATAGTTCAGAATACAGGATATCCACAATAATAGTACTGTTGAGAATTGATAGTAGAAACAGCTGTCTAACAGCTGTTTTTTCAAAGCAATCTCCTATAAGTTAGTTTAAGTTCGGTTGTTGAAATGGCCCATAATCGTTATGAGTATGGGCTATTTTTAAATCAAATGAGAGCTGATTTGGCGAATGAATTTTATAAAAGTCTTACCGATTAAAACATACTCAATGAAAAAAATGGGCTTTATTATTGCGTTTTTGTGTTTTTCTTTAACTGTTTTTCCACAGCAGAAAGATCAAAAAAAGCAACAGAAATTTACAACTACGAATAAAAAAATTACAGTTTATACCACGGCATCAAATACAGAATTAAGATTAACTCCTACAGCTAATTTAGATTTTACAGCATCAAAACAACCCGTAGAAACCGAGTTGTCAGTTTTTGTGGAACCTTCAAAACAATTTCAGCATTTTCTCGGAATTGGAGGGGCAATTACAGATGCCAGTGCCGAGATTTTTGCCAAATTATCAAAAGAAAAGCAAACTGAATTTTTAAACGCTTACTACGATACTCAAAAAGGAATCGGATATTCATTGCTAAGAACAACTATTCAAAGTTCTGATTTTAGCAGCGGAAGTTATTCTTATATCGAAGAAGGTGATAGAGATTTAAAAACGTTTTCGATTGATCATGATCGCAAATACCGCATACCCATGATCAAAGAAGCCATCAAAACGGCTGGTGGAAAATTGATAACCTATGTTGCACCATGGTCGCCGAATGCTTTCATGAAAAGCAATAAAAATGTATTAAAAGGAGGGAAGTTATTACCGGAATATTTTCAGTCATGGGCTAATTTTTATGTGAAATTTATAAAGGAATACAACAAAGAAGGAATTCCAATTTGGGCAACTTCAGTTCAAAATGAGCCAATGGCAACCCAAACATGGGAATCTTGTTTGTATACCGCCGAGGAAGAAAGAGATTTCCTGAAGAATTTTCTTGGACCAACATTAAAAAAAGACGGATTAGGGGATGTAAAACTAATCGCCTGGGATCATAACCGTGATTTAATGGTACAAAGAGCAAATGTAATTTTCTCTGATCCCGAAGCTTCTAAATATGTTTGGGGAATGGGTTTTCACTGGTACGAGACCTGGACAGGAGCAAAACCGATGTTTGATAATGTAGCGAAAGTACACGAAGCTTATCCCGATAAAAAATTAATTTTTACAGAAGGTTGTGTGGAGAAATTTGACGCGACAAAATACCAATTCTGGCCAAATGCAGAAAAATACGGTTTGTCGATGATTAACGATTTTAACAACGGTACCGTGGGCTGGACAGACTGGAACATTCTTTTAGACCAGTTTGGAGGACCCAATCATGTAGGCAATTTTTGCTTCGCACCGATACATGCAGACACCACTACAGGAGAATTAATTTACACCCCTTCGTACTATTACATTGGACATTTTTCTAAATTTATTCGTCCAAATGCGGTTAGAGTGAGTACTTCGGTAAGTCGTAGTTACCTGTCAAGTACTTCTTTTTTGAATACGGACGGTAAAATGGCGACGGTAGTAATGAACAATACAGACAATGAGATTACCTACAACTTTATTATTGCAACCCAACAAGCAATTGTAAAGATTCCTGCACATGCTATACAAACGCTGGTGTATTAATATTTTGTAAGTTAGTTAGGGGCTAATTTGAATCATCCCTATTAGTCCCATTTTTTAATGAGATATTAATTTAATAAGATCAAATGAAAAATACAAAGTTTCTAGTAATTGCCTTCCTTTTTTGTGGAGCAACATGGAGTCAGGAAGTCAAAAAGACGAGAGCTGAAATAGATGCTAAAGTTTCTGAGTTATTGTCTAAAATGACCTTGGAAGAAAAAGTGGGTCAAATGACTCAAATTACGGTTACTGTTTTTGAAGATGCAAAAAGACCGGGATATTTTGATGCCGCCAAGTTAAAACAAGGAATTCAGGAATATCATATTGGTTCTATTTTGAATGTGCCAAATCCCGGAGCGCCAACACTACAAAGGTGGCAGGAAACGATGACGGCTATTACAAATGAAGCCAATAAATCGAGACTTAAAATTCCAATATTGTATGGTATTGATGCGATACACGGAGCTAGTTATACGGCCGGAGCTACCTTATTTCCACAACAAATTGGATTGGCAGCCACTTTTAATACCGATTTAGTACAACGTGGTGCTGAAATTTCGGCTTACGAAACCAGAGCGTCTTCAATTCCATGGGTTTTTTCTCCCGATTTAGATTTTCCACGAAATCCCGCCTGGTCCAGAATGTGGGAGTCATTTGGAGAAGATGCCTATTTATCTTCCAAAATGGCTGTGGCTTTGGTAAATGGTTTTGAAAGAAACAATGTAGGTTCTAAATACAGTGTTGCATCCTGCATGAAACACTACATTGGTTACGGAAGTACCACAACCGGAAAAGACCGTACACCAAGTATTATTCCCGAACGTATTTTAAGACAATACGACCTAACAATCTATCAGGCCGCTATAAAAGCCGGAGCAAAAAGTGTGATGGTAAGTTCCGGAGAAATCAACGGAACTCCGGTGCATTCAAGCAAACATTTAATCACAGATATTCTTAAAAACGAACTGGGTTTTGAAGGTGTTGTAGTGACAGATTGGAAAGATATTATCTATTTGAATACAAGACATAAAGTAGCAGAAACAAAAAGAGACGCCGTTCGTATAGCTGTTATGGCCGGAATAGATATGAGCATGGTACCCGAAGAATTTACCTTTTATACGGATTTGGTTGATTTAGTTAAAAAAGGAGAGGTACCAATGTCTCGTATCGACGATGCGGTAACGAGAATTTTAAGAATGAAATTCGAATTGAATCTGTTTCAAAATACAGTAGCAAATCTAAAAGAGTATCCAAAATTTGGTTCTGCCGAACACATTGAGGAAGCCTATAAAACAGCAGCCGAATCGATTACTTTATTGAAAAATAATGATGCAGTTTTACCTTTAAATAAAAACGAAAAAATCCTTGTAACAGGAGCAACGGCCAATAGCATGAAAAACCTGAATGGAGGCTGGTCTTATAACTGGCAAGGAGAAAATGCAGATACCTATGCAGCCGAAAAATTAACCATCTTAGAAGCTTTTCAAGCCAAACTGGGGAAAGAAAATGTGTTGTACACAGCTGGTGCGGATATTGAAAAAGAAGACGATGGCGAAATTCAAAAAGCAGTAGAGTTGGCCAAAAGTGCTTCAAAAATTGTCTTGTGTCTTGGAGAGAAAAATTACACCGAAACTCCCGGAGACATCAGCAATATCTTTATGAGTAAGTCTCAGATAAAATTGGCTTTGGCATTAGCTAAAGTAAACAAACCAATCATTTTAGTTTTAAATGAAGGCCGACCACGATTAATCAGTGATTTTGAAGATAAAATGAGTGCCGTCGTGCAATGTTATTTACCCGGAAATGAAGGAGGAAGAGCGTTAGTCGATATTTTATACGGAGAGGTAAATCCAAGTGGAAGACTACCTTACAATTACCCGAAATACCCGAATTCATTAGAAAAATACAACCGAAAATACACCGAGAGCTTAGCCGACGAAGAGCAGAATAACGATGCCCAATACGAGAAAAGCTATTCCCCGCAATTCGAATTTGGAACCGGATTATCCTATACTACTTTTACCTATTCAAATTTAAAAATTGACAAAACAGAAATTAACAATACAGAGGAAGTAAATGTTTCTGTCGAGGTAACCAATACAGGTAAAAGAGCTGGAAAAGAAGCCGTTTTACTCTATCTGTCTGATAATTTTGCTTCGATAACGCCCGAAGTCAAAGCACTAAAAAGATTTGAAAAAATTAGCCTAGAACCAAACGAAACCAAAACAGTAAAGTTTACTTTAAATCAAAAAGACCTGCAATTTGTAAATGAAGACCTGAAATGGATTTCCGAGAAAGGAACGTTCACAATTCAAATCTCAAATCTAAAAAAGGATTTTCTACTTAAATAACCAAAAAGGACCTAAACCTGCAAAGTTTCCCAAACCTTGTAGGTTTAATTTCAAAACCAGTCAAATGCAGTTTTTTTTTAACGAGATAATATGAAAAAAATAATTTTACTACTACAATTATTGCTTTCCGTCACTTCATTCGCACAAGGGTTTTTACACCGAGACGGACAGAAAATCGTTGACGGCAGCGGAAAAAATATACTATTACGAGGACTAGGAACCGGAGGCTGGATGGTGCAGGAAGGGTATATGTTACAAACGCAGCCCTTTGCCAGTCCGCAATATGTTATTAAACAGAAAATTCAGGATGTCATTGGCGAAGAGGGAACAAAGGAATTTTATGCCGCCTACAAAGCAAACGGAATTACAAAAAGAGACGTTGATTCGTTAGCCGCCTGGGGATTCAATTCCATTCGTTTACCGATGCACTATAATCTATATACACCACCAATTGAAGCTGAGAAAAATGGTGAAATTACCTGGATTGAAGAAGGTTTTACCATGACCGACAACTTATTGAAATGGTGTGCCGAAAACAAAATGTACCTTATTTTAGACCTGCATGCAGCTCCGGGCGGACAAGGAAATGATGCCGCCATTTCGGACTATGACACTACCAAACCATCTTTATGGCAAAGTGAAGCAAATCAGAAAAAAATGATTGCTTTATGGAAAAAGTTAGCCGCTCGTTACAGAGATAATGCATGGATCGGGGCTTATGATATTATCAATGAACCCAACTGGAATTTCACAGGAACCAATAAAAACGGTTGTGATGAAAACGGAAACGGACCATTGAGAGATTTAATGGTAGCCGTTACTAAAGCGATTCGTGAAGTAGATACAAACCATTTAATTTTCATTGAAGGAAATTGCTGGGGCAATAACTACAACGGAATTTTTCCTTTATGGGACGAAAACATGGCTCTGAGCTTTCATAAATATTGGAATTACAACACCACAGAATCGATTCAGAAAATGCTAAACTACCGAACACAATACAATGTTCCGATTTGGTTGGGTGAAAGTGGTGAAAATTCAAATGTCTGGTTCAAAGATGTCCTTACATTGATGGAAGGAAATAATATTGGATGGGCTTTTTGGCCAATGAAAAAAATCGAAAATATTGCCGGAGTAACTTCAGTAACCAAGATTCCGGAGTACGATGTTTTATTAAAATACTGGAAAGACGGAGGTGAAAAACCATCGGCCGATTTTGCGAAAAAAACGTTGATGAAAATAGCAGATAATTATAAAATGGAGAACTTAACGGTGAAGCCGGATGTAATTGATGCCATGTTCAGACAGGTACAAACCAATGCTACAAAGCCTTACAAAAAAAACGCAATTCCGGGCAAGATTGCGGCAACACATTACGACTTAGGAACCACTGGGTTTGCATATTACGATAAAGATTTTGTAAATTACAGAATTGAAACAGGGAAATTTGACGAATGGAACAAAGGAAATACCATGCGAAATGATGGTGTTGACATTCTGCCTTGCAACGATTCAGGTTCAAATGGTTACCAGGTTTCGTTTATAGAAAACGACGAATGGTTGCAGTATACAGTCGAAGTTGCAAAACAAAACAGTTATAAGGTTTCGATTCGCTATTCGTCTGAAAATGAAGAAGGAAAGCTTCATCTGGAAATGGATAACGGAAAGAAAACAGAAAGTATTTCACTTCCTTCAACGGGAGGAAAAAATAATTGGAAAACAATTTTTTTGTATGATGTGGATTTGAATAAAGGAACCAATAAAATCAAAGTAGTTTTTGACAAAGGAAATTTCAATTTGAATTATTTAGAGTTTGCCTCCAGTAGTAAAAAAGCGCTCAAAAAGTAATTAAAAACAGATGTGAAATTTATAATTGGCATTTATTTTTTAATTATTTTTTTTTCTCAAAGCACTTACAAAGACAAGTTTTGAGAAATTAGATTTTTAATAGGGAAAAAATAAACACTATTGTTTCAACACAAATATTGTTTTTTGTCAGCGGTTTATTTTGTGGAGAGAATTTAAAAATTCAGAAACAGGCAGTGTTAATTGATTCCAAAAACTTAAAATACGCATCAGATTATTTACCGGTTTTAATAGAAGATAATTAAATTAATATGAAGAGAATAACGACAATTAGTTTGTTGATGGTTTCCTTTTTCGCGATAGCGCAACAACAGTCAATAGATCAGAAAGTAAATGATTTATTGAAAAAAATGACTCTGGAGGAAAAAATTGGCCAGCTTAATCAGTACACAGGCGATAATGCTGCAACTGGGCCAATTACGATCAACGCAAACAAACAAGCCGAAATAAAAGCAGGAATTGTAGGTTCAATGCTAAATGTTGTCGGAACAAAATATACCCGACAATATCAGGAATTGGCGATGCAATCCCGTTTAAAAATTCCGTTGTTATTTGGTCAGGATGTTATTCACGGATACAAAACTACCTTTCCTATTCCGCTGGCAGAAGCGGCAAGTTGGGATTTGACGGCTATAGAGTTAGCCGCCAGAGTTGCCGCTACCGAAGCAGCTGCAAGCGGAATTCATTGGACATTTGCCCCTATGGTTGATATCGGGCGTGATCCACGCTGGGGAAGAGTTATGGAAGGAGCAGGAGAAGATACTTATCTGGGGTCTAAAATTGCTTATGCGAGAGTAAAAGGATTTCAGGGCAATAAACTGGGAGATCTAAATTCTGTTATGGCTTGTGTGAAACACTTTGCAGCTTATGGCGCCGCTACCGGCGGAAGAGATTACAACTCGGTAGACATGAGCGAAAGAATGTTGTTTGAAACCTATTTGCCGCCTTTTAAAGCGGCACTAGATGCAGGAGCAGCGACGTTTATGAATTCCTTTAATGATTTAAATGGAATTCCGGCTACAGGAAATGTTCACTTACAGCGCGACATTTTAAAAGGAAAATGGAATTTTCAAGGTTTTGTGGTTTCAGACTGGGGTTCTATCGGAGAAATGGTAGCCCACGGTTATTCAAAAGATCTTAAAGCCGCAGCGCTTTCTGCAATCACAGCAGGAAGTGATATGGATATGGAAAGTAATGCGTACCGTTATCATTTAGCGGAGTTAGTAAAAGAAGGAAAGGTAGCTGTTGACTTAATCGATGATGCCGTAAAAAGGATCCTGCGCAAGAAATTTGAACTGGGATTATTTGAAGACCCCTACCGATATTCAGATGAAAAAAGAGCCGAAAAAGTATTAAATAATCCGGAGAACAGAAAAGCAGCCAGAGAAGTAGCGCAGAAAAGTATCGTTTTATTAAAGAATGATAACGAAACATTACCGCTTTCTAAAAATTTGAAAACAATTGCATTTATTGGCCCAATGGTCAAAGAATACAAAGCCAATATGGGTTTCTGGTCGGTTGAATTACCGGATGTTGATTATAATAAATGGGTAGTTTCGCAATGGGATGGATTGCAAAATAAAGTCGGCAAAAACACCAAATTGCTTTACGCCAAAGGTTGTGAGGTTGACGGAGACAATAAAGACGGTTTTGCAGAAGCCGTTGCCACAGCCCAACAAGCCGATGTTGTTGTTTTGAGTATTGGTGAAAGACGTGACATGAGCGGAGAAGCCAAAAGCCGAAGTGATCTTCACCTACCGGGAGTTCAGGAAGATTTAGTAAAAGCAATTCAGGCTACGGGGAAACCGGTTGTTGTTTTGGTAAATGCGGGCAGACCACTTATTTTTAACTGGACAGCAGACAATGTTCCTGCTATTGTATATACTTGGTGGCTGGGAACAGAGGCCGGAAATGCTATTGCCGATGTTTTGTTTGGCGATTACAATCCTTCCGGAAAATTGCCAATGACTTTCCCTAGAGAAGTAGGGCAAATTCCAATTTATTACAATCACTTTAGTACCGGAAGACCGGCTCCGAATGAAAATTCGACAGGTTATGTTTCTTCTTATATCGACTTAAAAAATTCACCAAAGTTTCCTTTTGGATATGGATTGAGTTATACAAAATTCAATTATTCGGATTTGAAATTTTCGTCTTTAAAAATGAAGAATAACGAAACAATTAAAGTTTCTTTTCAGCTATCAAATGTTGGGAAAGTTGCGGGAGAAGAAGTGGTTCAACTCTATATAAAAGACAAATTTGGATCTGTGGTAAGACCTGTTTTAGAACTAAGAGATTTTCAAAAAGTAAAATTAAATGCGGGAGAATCTAAAAATATAGAATTTACAATTGACAAAGAGAAGCTTTCTTTTTACAATGATAAATTAGAATGGAATGCTGAACCGGGAGATTTCGAGGTTATGATCGGAGCTTCATCAGCAGATATTAAATTGAAATTTGGCTTTGAATTAGTATATTAAAGTCAATTAAAATTGGGGTTATGGATTATTATCCACTTTTTTGAATTATTTCAAAACCGTGTTTATAAAATCCATAGCGCCAATTCCTTTATAGGATGCATATAAGGCTTTATCAAAAGCTTCGCGTTTTTCTTTTTTGTTTTTGGTTTCCGTTTCAACAATCATTTGGTTGAAAATTCGCTCCTGTTCTTCACTATATTTCAAAGAGGCCTCTAAAAGATAAGTTTTAGAGACAAAACCAAAAGAAGTCCAGATTTTAGTTTGGATCGTTTTATTTATGTTTTTTAACGGATTGGTAATCATAACTCTTGCGTTAATTTTTGATTTTTTATCTTCTTGTAAAAGCAACAAACACAAACACAATTTGTAGTTGTATTCTTTTTTACATCAAATAATAACAATTTATTTATCAAATGTGTTATTATGACGCAATGTACTTCTTTTTTTAATTCGATTTTAATTTTAAGTAAAAATTATGAGTCATTTAGTTTGTTCCGTTTTTCTAAGAAAATAGAGGTTATAAGGAGCTGATTTGTAAAAAAATATTTTCTTTTGTAAAAATGGCTTAAATTGCACGTTCGTTTGAAGAAGAGCGTATTGATTTAAGAAAACACATATTGAAAGAGATACTATTAAATAGCGAAAATTACCAGCCGGGTCTCTCGATCGACTGTGTTATTTTTGGGTTTCATGACAATCAGCTTAAAGTTTTATTGATTAAAACATCCTACGATAATAAATGGTCATTGCCGGGTGGATTTGTACCAATTAAGGAAGATATCGATACTGCTGCCGTTACCGTTTTGAATGATCGCACGGGAATGCAGGGGATTTTTTTAAGACAATTTGCCACTTTTGGCAGTATAAAACGAAAAGATCCTAATTTTGATAGTACAGTGCTGGATTATTTTGAAATTCCAAAAGACGCCGGTCAATGGTTTACACAAAGGTTCGTAACAATCGGATACTATGCATTAGTCGATTTTCTAAAAGCCATTCCTCAAAAAGACAACAATCACGAAATTATAGAATGGATTGACCACAAAGAAGTTCCGGAACTGATTTTAGATCATAAAGAAATTCTCGATAAAGCCCTGCATACACTTCGGATAGAATTGAATTTGATGCCAATTGGCTATAATTTATTGCCCGAAAAATTTACGATTCCGGAGCTTCAGAAGTTGTATGAAACCATTCTGGATAAAAAGCTCGACAGAAGAAATTTTTTGCGGAAAATAACCCATATCGGAATCCTTAAGAAACTCGACGAAAAGAAAAGTAATGTAGCGCACAAAGCCCCAAATTTGTATACTTTTGATAAAGACAAATACGAAGAAGTCCTTAAAAACGGATTGAATCAGGGTTGGTAAGAATAAAAGTTTAATTTTAAAATAAACGATTATGATCACTATTGAAGCATTTAGGACTTTAGCTTTGGCACTTCCCGAAGCAACAGAAGAACCTCATTTTGAGAAAATCTCTTTCCGAATAAAGAAAAAAATATTTGCTACCATTGATGAGAAAAAGAACCTGGGCGTTTTTAAATTCAATGAAATAGACCAATCTGTTTTTTGTGCCTCAAGTGAAATGATTTTTTACCCTATTCCCAACAAATGGGGAAAGCAAGGTTGGACATTTGTAGATCTTGCCAAAGTTCCAACCGAAATGTTTGAGGATGCTTTGTCGATTTCCTATAATACTGTAGCACCTAAAAAAAGATAATTTACCCGTAGTATATTTAGTAAAAGACATATAATAAGTATTTTTTTAGTAGCCGTTGGTTTTAACCAACGGATCTAAAAAGGCATCGATGCGGGCTTTAGCCAAAATCTTGAGCGCAATATTTTGGCTAAAGCCTATTAATTGAAATATATGTGACCGTTGGTTAAAGCCCAATGTCATTAAGTTAAGAGCTTTTTCACGCAGATTTTGGGGATTTTGGGGATTTTTTTATTTGATTCTGCTAAAATCTGCGTGAGACTTTTTTAACAATCTTTAACCTAATGACATTGGGTTAAAACCAACGGCTATTGAAATCTAGATTGATTATTTTCAATTGAAATGCTAATTTTAACAGTGATATACAGTATTTGAAATAATTTTTATTGGCTTATTTTCTAAATATACTATAGAAACAATTTACAAATCAATAGTCCTGAAAGTAAGATTCACTCTGGGTTTTGATGTTGTTTTTGTTGGCGGTAAACGATGCAACCAATTTGTTTGGGTCGTATCTTTCATCACTAATAAACTACCATGTTCGAGAATTAAAGAAACAACTTCTTTGGTTTCTTTATGTTTGAAAGCAAATTTGCGTTCAGCGCCAAAACTTACAGAAGCGATTGCTCCATTCTTTTTCAGATCTTTTTCGGCATCACTGTGCCAGGCCATTCCTTCGTCGCCGTTATGGTATAAATTCAACAGGCAGGAATTAAAGGTTTCGCCGGTTTTTTCTTCAATCACTGCTTTGAGTTCCAGTAATTCTTTGGTCCACGGTTTGGCTTTTTTGGTCGTGTTAGAGTAGGTGTATTCAAATTCCTGATCGCCATACCAGGCTACTTTTCGTTTGGTTAAAATCAATTTTCCAAAGATAATGGCCTGATCATTTTTCCATTCGATAGTTTCCAGGAGATTGTCACGATAGAAGTTGGCTTTTTCTCTTAAAAACAATCTGCCGTAATAATTTACAGTGCCATCTTTAGGTAATAAATTGGTATTTTCGTCTGTTTCAGGATTAAATAAGTCCATTTTTCCATTTTTGATATTCGGTTCTCATGCAATGTCCACAAGGTCTGAAACCATTTTGTATGGCTTCTTTTTCGGAAAGGAAGAAAACCCGATTTTCGTGTTTCATTCGTTTACCGGAAGAACATTTCAGCGTTCCGTAAATTTTTAGTTTTTGGTTGCCGCCAAAGCAAATTTCGCCATTTTTAATTTTATTCCACAGATCGCGATCGGAAATTTTATGGTGTTGTATCATGATTGTGTGTTTTGGATTAATTACGTCCGTAGAGACGCACTGCTGTGTGTCTCTACAACCACAATTTTAAATTTACGACAATGCATCATGAAAAATAATTCCCAAGGTATGTCGCTCCCCTTCATGGATCTCGCTTACACCATGTTTCATATTTACCCGATAATATCCTTTTGTGCCTTTTATTGGACGGAAATTGGTTGTAAAAACAAGCATATCGCCTTTTCTGGGTTGAAGAACAATTGCTTTAGATTGTGCTCTAGGCGTTTGTTGTGTGAGAACAAATTCGCCTCCCTTAAAATCTTCATCGGGTTCGTTTAGGAAAAGCACTGTTTGAATCGGAAAATAGACATCGCCATATAAATCCTGATGCAAAGTATTGTGTCCGCCTTTTCCGTATTTTAAGATTAGAACCGTAGCTTTTAGTTGTTCGTTTTGATGACATTGTTCTAAAAGTTCTTCATGTGTTTTAGGAAAAAGGGTAATGATGTTTAAAGCTTTCATCCAGGCATTTGCAATAGGGGCCAGTTTTGGATAAACTGAAGTTCGAATCGTTTGAATTAATTCCGGAAGCGGATAATTGAAATATTTGTATTCGCCCAAACCAAACCGATAGCGCTCCATCACAACTGTTTTGCGATACAAAGCAGGGTTGGAATAAGCGGTTTTTAAAGTTTCGCATTGTTCGTCTTCAAGAAGCTTTGGAATTAAAGCAAAGCCTCTTTCGTGCATAGATTCGGTGATGCTGTCCCAGTTAAGAGATGCAATTTTGGATTGTAAATTTTTCATGGAAATGGTTTTAAATGGTCCATCGTAGAGACGCATATGTAGTAGAGACGCACAGCAGTGCGTCTCTACGGTGCGTTTTGGTTAAGATCCGGATTGGTTTGCACACCTTCCCAGCCAATAATGGCCGTTTTTCGGGTATTTCCCCACATATAACCACCAAATGTTCCTGTAGATTGAATCACGCGGTGACAAGGAATTAAAAAGGCTACAGGATTATGACCAATTGCAGTTCCAACAGCTCGTGAAGCATTTGGTTTTTCGATTTGTTTTGCAATCGAACCATAAGTAGAAAGCTGTCCCATTGGAATTTTTAGCAGTGTTTCCCAAACTTTTAACTGGAAATCGGTACCTTTTAAATGCAGTTTTATTTCAGATAGTTTACTCCAGTCATTTTGAAAAATAAACAACGCATTTTGCTGTGCTAAATCTAGTTTTCGGGAGAAGGCTGCATTGGGGAATTTGTGTTTTAAATCTTCAAAACCCATTGCTTCATTTTCGGCGAAAGCCATAAAACAAACTCCTTTTAGAGTCGAAGCGACCATGATATTCCCAAACGGGCTTTCGGCAAAACTGTAGTTTATAAAGAGATTTTTTCCACCGTTTTTGTATTCTGCTGGAGTCATTCCTTCGATGTTTACAAATAAATCGTGCAAACGACTGGTGCCTGAAAGTCCTGTTTCATAAGCGGCATCAAACAAAGTAGTCTGATTGTCTTCTTTCAGGATTTTCTTGGCGTGTTCAAGACTTATATATTGTAAAAATTTCTTCGGACTTGTTCCTGCCCATTCGGTAAACAAACGCTGAAAATGAAACGGACTTAAATGTACTTTTTCGGCAACGGCATCAAGATTCGGTTGTTCCCGAAAGTTGGTTTTGATATAGTCTATTGCTTCTGCAATGCGATTATAATTGATGTTTTCCTGTGTGTTCATTTTGTTCAATTTTATAATACAAATATCGGTCGGGTTTTGCGGTTATAAAATCCGAAACTTGCGCAAGTTTTCTCGGCTTCTCGGTTTCTCGGGTTGTTGGTTTTGTTTCAGGTTTCAAGTTTCAGGTTTTGCGTAACTTGAAACTTGAAACCTGACACCTGAAACAACCTTTCTCTACTCGAGGTTCTTTTCCATCTTGTAGTTGATAAGTTCAACTCCTGATTTGATGTTTTTTTGTTTGGCTTTTACCATAAATCCTTTCTTTTCGAAAAAAGGTTTTGCGGTTATGCTGATATCGGAGGTTATGGTTTTTGAACTTCTTTTTTTGGCTTCGAGTTCTAAACGGGTTAAGAGGTTATTAGCGATTCCTTGTCTTTGGAAATCTTTGTGAATGTAAAAGAAATCTATATAATTGGAGTCTTTCAGCGTTCCGTAGCCGACTATTTTATTTTCGATAAGGGCTAATAAAACAAATTGCTTTTCAATAACTTCAATCCAGCGCTCTGTGTTGTTCACTCCTGAAGCCCAGACCTCTATTTGTTGTTCGTTATATTCTTTTTGACAGACAGATTTAATGGTAGCAACAAATAGTTCCTGCATTTCTTTTAAGTCCGGGAGCGTTGCTTTTCTGAAATTCATTGTTGTTATTTAAGCGTGCTTTGTCGCGGTTTTTTCGCAGTAAAAATTTTAATTAATGCGTCACAGTTTTAGAAAAAACATTGATTACAAGGACTCCGATAAGGATCAACAGTAACCCAATAATCGCAGGTAAATCTGGTATTTGTTTGAAAAAAACAGCTCCGATAATCGTGATTAAAACAATTCCTACTCCGGACCAGATGGCATAAGCAATTCCGACAGGGATAGTTCTAATGGCAAAACTCAAAAAATAAAAGGCACCACAATACCCAATGACCGTAATGATACTCGGTATTAATTTGCTGAATTCTTCCGATTTTTTTAACGCAGAAGTTGCAATGATTTCGAAGATAATAGCAATGCCTAAAAATAAAAAGTTTTTCATAATTCCTGTTTTTTACAAAGTTAAGAAAACCCGACAGCTTTTAGAATCTATCGGATTTATTGTTTGATTTGTAAATTTTACGGATTGAGTGACAAGCCAACACTAAAAAACAACCTCACTTTGTCGATATTATTTATCCACGAAGTATCAAGATGAATAGGGCCTAAAATGGATTGGTAGGAGATAGTGGCTCCTCCGGAAAGGACAAGACTAGGTTCCTCATTTAGAGCCCAATTTCCTTTTGGGGTCAAGGCTTTATCGATGTAATTGTTAAAATCTTCAAAACCAATAGTGGCAACATTAAAGTGAGGGGTCAGGTATATTTTTCCCATTAGGTTTACTTGAGCACCAAGATTCATTCCTATAAATTGCGTAAGATTGACTTCGTCTTCATGGAGTCCCGGAAAGCAAAAACGATTACTACCGGAAGAAGGGGTGACACCTCCTAAAAAATACTTTACGGCATAACCTAAATCAGTAAAGGATTCTTGATTGCTTTTAAGTTTGTCCAGGAATGTAAAATTTGCATCAAGCCCTATTATCCCTGTTATTCTTTTTGTTAAAAATATTCTTTTTTCAAACCCCAATCCAAATCTGGTGTACGCATTTGTTGGACCGGAAACAGCTGTTATGTTTGAGTCGCTGAAGGAAACATCGATATCTGAAAGTAGTGATCTGCTTAGATTGGCTTTTATTATAGTTCCGTTGTTTGCAAAAAAAACTTTGTCCATGTCATTGTAAGAATAATGCATGTTTAACTCTATCGTATTAAAATTGTAATTATCAATAGACGTTATACTAGGATTATAGTCGGTATTGTATTTTGGTTTTAATAGTACGTACTGGTAATTTAAACCAAAACCGACGTAACTTTTAAGAGAATTTAAATTTTTATTGGCTTCATTTTTAAACTCGAAAGTATTAAAAAGCACATTGTCTGCGGATTTTCCATCTATAAAAATTTCTTGGTTTAAAAATGAGGTATAAAGTTCAGTTGCCCACCACCAGTCTTTGTTTTTTCCAAAATTTTTCTGAAAATTGATTCTCGCTTTGGGTTGTTCGGCAATATCTAATGTTACAAGAAGACGAGAGGATTCAGCAATGACATTTCTGGCGGTGTAATTAAAAATAAGCCCGACACCTCTATAAGTGTCATAATGTAATGACATGTTGATTTGGTTCTTGGCACGTTCAAATCCAATTATTGTAATTCCCAGTTTATCTTTATTTTTTATGAAGTAGTGATACGTTATTTCGTCAAAAAGATTGGTACCCATGGCTCTGTTGACCCCTGCCATTAAATCTTCGGTGGTATATTTTACATGTGTTTTGAGGTTTGCTCGGGCCATCACTAAAGGAAGGTTTTCGGCACTTATTTTTTTATAAACAATGGTATCAAGAATAAATTCCCGGGGCATTTTCGGCAGCTCGTGAATGCGTTGAGGATATCCTTTTAATTGATTTGCAAGAGCAATTAAAGCGGGTAGATTTTGCTCGGTTGCAATTTTTCCATCTTTGTAGATTTCATTACTTTTTCCAAAATCAGCGGTAGAAAAACGTAAGTTTGGCGGATGATCGACTAAGATCGTACAGAGGGCTCTATTTGCCGGATTTTTAATATTACTTGGAAACATACTGGTTTGCATCAATATAGTCACAAGACTATTTAATTTGTCAATGGGTTGCATTCCTCCCCCTACATCGCTGCCAATAATGATGTCGGCACCCATTTGTTTCGCAACGTCTGTTGGAAAATTATTCAAAACCCCTCCATCAACTAATACTGTTTTTTCGTAAACCATTGGCTTAAAGATAGCTGGCAACGACATACTGGCTCTCATAGCATAGGCTAAACTGCCTTTGCTTAAGATGACTTCTTTTCCCTCGACCAAATCAGTAGCCATGGCTCTAAAGGGAATCGGTAAACTGTCGAAATTTTTGACATTATAAACAGGAAAGGTCAACTCGGAAAGGTATTCTCGTAAATTTTGATCGTTTAAGAGCGAGCCAACCCTGTTTAGTTTTCCCTCTTTGATTCCTATTCCAACTAAATACCTCTGAAATTCTCTTTTTTCTTCTGCACTTGCGGTTCTTAAGGACTGACCTCCACCAAGTAATTTATCCCAATAAATATTTTTGGTGATTTTTTCAATACTATCTCCCGAATATCCCATTGCATATAAACCTCCGATGATGCTTCCCATACTATTTCCGACAATCAGATCGGGAACAATGTGCAAAGAATCGAGTTTTTGTAAAAGCGGAATATGTGCAATTCCTTTTGCGCCGCCACCACTTAACACTAATACGACTTTAGGTTTCTTCTCCTGAGAAAAAATAACGTGCGGAAGCGTTAGTAACAATAAGAAGACAAATAAATAAGATGTTTTTTTCAAGGTTATAGTATTTATGTCGCTGATAAATAGAGACTTATTTCGGTTCTTAAAAATAAGTAGTTATTTATAAAAGTACAATTTTTTGAATGAATGTTAAAAAGAGTTGTTTTTTTAGATGTTTTAAACAGGTTAGGAACTGGAATGTTTTTTAAAGATCTAAAATCTTAGTAGGGCAATTTGCCTGCTGAGTGGACTGTAAAATTACTTTTTGATTAAGCTATATCAGGGCCAAACTGAATTTCTTTGGCTTCATCATAACAATTTGCGCATAACATTTTAAAATCGGCTCGAGCTTCAAATGCGTCGTTCCATTCTTCTCCATTATCCAGTAACCATTGTTCGCATGTTCCGCACCAGGCAATTTGGGGAAGATCTTCCTCTGCTTCTGAATAGAAAAAACCAACTTTTCTTTTTTTGTCTATTGCCATTGCAATGTGAATACAGGTAAAAGACATATCCTGTGAACCATGTTGTTCACATAAAACTTTTTCAATCATATTTTTTGAAGGTTATCGGTTTAACAAAATTTATTTTCCGACAGTTTCTTAGCTAATATATAAATATAATCAGGAATTACTTATTGATTAGAAAAAGAAAACCCTCACATTACTGCAAGGGTTTCTAATATTCAATTTTTTAAAGAAATCTAAAATCTAAATTCAGAAATCTAAAATTATCTAGTATCTGTAGTATTCCGGTTTGAATGGACCTTGAACTTCAACACCGATATAAGCAGCTTGATCGTCACGTAAAACTTCCAATTCAACTCCTAATTTAGCTAAGTGTAAAGCCGCTACTTTTTCATCTAAATGTTTTGGTAACATATAAACGTCATTGTTGTAAGCAGCGCTGTTTTTCCATAATTCGATTTGTGCCAAAGTTTGGTTTGTAAACGAGTTACTCATTACAAAACTTGGGTGACCTGTAGCACAACCAAGGTTAACTAAACGACCTTCAGCAAGGATGATGATATCTTTTCCTGCGATAGTATATTTGTCAACTTGTGGTTTGATTTCGATTTTAGAAGCACCGTGGTTTTTGTTCAACCAAGCCATGTCAATTTCGTTATCAAAGTGTCCGATGTTACAAACAACAGTTTTGTCTTTCATTTGCTCGAAATGACTTCCAAGAACGATATCTTTATTTCCTGTAGTAGTAATGATGATATCAGCATTAGCAATTACAGTGTTTAATTTTTTAACTTCATAACCGTCCATTGCAGCTTGTAAAGCACAAATTGGGTCAATTTCAGTAACTGTTACAATAGATCCTGCACCTCTGAAAGAAGCAGCAGTTCCTTTTCCAACATCACCGTATCCACAAACGATAACTCTTTTTCCAGCCAACATTAAGTCAGTAGCACGACGTACAGCATCTACAGCAGATTCTTTACATCCGTATTTGTTATCAAATTTAGATTTAGTAACAGAGTCATTAATGTTGATAGCAGGCATTGGTAAAGTTCCGGCTTTTACTCTTTCGTAAAGTCTGTGAACACCAGTTGTAGTCTCTTCAGATAAACCTTTGATTCCAGGAACCAATTCCGGGAAACGGTCAATAACCATGTTAGTTAAATCTCCACCATCATCTAAGATCATGTTCAATGGTTGTCTGTCTTCACCAAAGAATAAAGTTTGCTCAATACACCAGTCAAAAGACTCTTCGTCAAGACCTTTCCAAGCGTAAACTTGAATTCCGGCAGCAGCAATAGCAGCAGCAGCCTGATCCTGAGTAGAGAAAATGTTACAAGAACTCCAAGTAACTTCAGCACCAAGAGCAATTAAAGTCTCGATCAAAACTGCAGTTTGGATAGTCATGTGCAGACATCCTGCAATACGCGCACCTTTAAGAGGTTGCTCGTCTTTATATTCAGCACGAAGCGCCATTAAACCTGGCATTTCAGCTTCAGCCAGTTCAATTTCTTTTCTTCCCCAAGCCGCTAGAGAAATGTCTTTTACTTTGAAAGCCACAAAAGGCGTAGTTGTAGTACTCATTTATAGTATATTTGTAATTGTAAATTTTTGGCAAATTTACGGAATAACTTTAAATTTTTACTAATTTCTGTAAGATTTGTGAAATGTTTAATTGCTTAATCTTTTGTGCCTTAGATAAATATTTGGTTGACCTGTTAAGCAACATCAAAGTAAGAAGCTAATCCTGCTGTCTATTGTATCTTTTGTTGCTCCCGATAACGTATCGGGATGTCTCAGAAAGATGTTGTTCTTATCGGGACGGTTATAAAAACTTTTGATTTTTTAACAGATTTGATGAATTTTTATCCTGTGATTTCAAAATATTGCAACGCGTACATTTATAAATTATAATCCATAATAAAAAAAATGCCCTTATTTCAGACTATACAGCACAACGAAACGACCAAAATTTTAATTTGGGAAATAACAGAATCTTTAGAGGAGCTGCTGGATAAAGTCGTGTTAAAAGAAAAAACACAGTTGAGGTTGAACGGAATGAAATCTCAAATGCATCAACGTGCATTTTTGAGTGTTCGTATGTTAATTCAGGAAATGGGTTTTACCGATCATGATTTACACTATGATGAATTTGGAAAGCCTTATTTTTATTGCCAGAATTATATTTCGATCACACATTCGCACAACTTCGCTGCCATCATTATCAGTGAAGAAACGGTGGGGATTGATATGGAACTGCAACGCGAAAAAATCCTTCGCATTGCAGATAAATTTACAGATTATGAATGCAGTTATTTAAAACCCGATTCAACGCTGAAATATATTAAAAAGCTAACGGTAATCTGGGGAGCAAAAGAAGCGATCTTTAAAATCAGAAACGAAAAAGGGATCAGTTTCAAAGATCATATTCGGGTTAATTCTTTTTCTTTAAAAGAAAACCAAACACAAGCCAGTCTTCATTTTGATGATTTAATAAAAGATTTTGAAGTACATTATAAAGAGATCCAATCGGAGGTTTCGGAGCAAAAATTCACACTCGTTTATGCTTTTGAGCAGTAGATCGTATTCTCAGCCAATTTCTTCCGGTGTTCAAACATGCTGATAAAAAGAAACGTTCCCATCTTTCTGGCGCGTCTTTTTAGGGTCTCTGCATTTTCGCCTTCAAAAAGTTCTTCTAAAGTCTGAAACCAGTAGTTGAGCCAGATTCCAAATTCATTTGAAGTGATTTTACCGTCAAAGTAAGTGTCAACTTCATTATGTACGGCATGGGGACTTCCTTTGTATTTTTTAACAGCAAATAGATTTGTTTCCCAAAAATCAGTCAACTTCTCCAGATGTGCGTCCCAGTCTTTGATCATCGTATTAAAATAAAAACCAATTTCAGCATCGGCCCTTATTTTAGTGTAGAAGGTATGGACCAGGATCGCTATATCTGCTCTGTTTTCTATTTGTTTTCTCATACTATAATGTTGTTGATAATTATAAATAAGATGCTAAAGAATACACTTGTAATAATTAAGTTAAAAACAGTTTTGTGACTCATCTGAGCCAAGATAGAAGTATTGGCAAATATATTGATAAATACAATAATTGCCAGTTGAATCATTTGTGTTACAGAAGTTCCGTTTGCAAGAACAAACATGGCTGCGGTTGCTCCAAGACAGCTTTGTCCAATTATTGCCATAGAAGCAGAACCAAAGTAACTTTTGTTAAAATTTTCGAATGTTGTGTTATAAAGTGTCATGATGTATAATTTTATAGTAACAAATTTACGGCTACTATACACCATGGTTTTATGACTTTAATCATAAAATAAGAACTTTTTTAGCGGTATACTTTTCTGTTAATGATCTTTAAAAGTCCCTTTTTTTCTAAAGTTTTAATCGTTCTGATGACGGTTTCAACACGCAGTCCCGTTAAGTCACCAATCTGTTGTCTCGTGAAATTGATACAGTACCCATTGGCATCTTTTTTAAAATTAAAATAAGCAATTCCGTGATCTATTAGTTTCAGAATTCGATGCTCGGGTTCCTGAGTTGACATTTCTGCCGCCATAACAGATTTGTAATACAAACGCTGTGCTAAATTCTCGATTATTTTAAGGCTGATGGATGGATTGTCTTCCAGAAGTTTCATGAAATCGGATTTAGGAACACAAAGGATTTCCGTATCGGCAACCGCAACAGCACTTGCCGGATAGTTTTGATTTAAAAATAAAGGAGGTTCACCAAAAGATTGGTCTTTGTAAAAGATGCCCTGAATAAATTCGCGTCCATCATCATTGTAATTGTTCATTTTTATTTCACCTGAAACAATTTGATAATAGTGTGTGGGTAGTTTTCCTTCTTCAAAAACAGTAGCAGTTTTTTCGTAGAATTTCTTTAGAGCACCATATTTTTCTAAAAGACTGTTAGCAATCATAAGTTGTTTCTTTTGTATCAAAAGCGATTACACAAATATAATTTATTCAAAATAGTTCTTCAGGATTAAAAAACTTTTACTTTTACTCCCGATTATGAAACAAAAAATAGCCAATATCTACGAACAAATTATTCAGGCCAAGATTGATGGGCAAAAACTGCTTGCCGTTCTTTTGGATCCCGATAAAATTGTCTGGGAAAATTTGGACCACCTTTTACTTAAAATAAGACAATCTCCTGCAACCCATATTTTTGTTGGAGGCAGTATTGTTCAGGCAACTATTTTGGAAGAATTAATGACAGCGTTAAAACAAAAAACAAACTTGCCCGTTGTTATATTTCCGGGTGATCCGTCTCAGATTTCTTCTCAGGCCGATGCTATTTTGTTTTTGTCATTATTATCCGGACGAAATGCGGATTATCTCATCGAGTATCAGGTTCAGGCAGCACCAATTCTGAAAAAGACAAATCTTGAGGTTATTTCAACAGGTTATATTTTAATAGAAAGTGGTAATGAAACTGCCGTAGCAAGGGTAAGTAAAACACAACCTTTGGATCGTCAAGATTTAGACTTAGTTTTGGCAACGGCACAGGCTGGCGAAATGTTAGGAAATAAATTAGTTTATTTGGAAGCAGGAAGCGGAGCAAAAGAAGCTGTTCCGTTAGAAATGATAACGTTAGTTGCTCAAAATGTTGAAATTCCGGTAATTGTTGGCGGAGGAATTGTAGATTTGCAAGGAATTCAAAAGGCGTATACCGCAGGTGCAGATTTAGTAGTGATTGGAACTGCTTTTGAGAATAACAGTCGCTTTTTTGAAGCCTAAAATGTAAAAAGTAACAACCGGAAACAACCTGCTAAAATGATTGATTTTTTTCTTGAGAGTTATAAAAATGTTCCGCAATGGCATATTGCTTTGGAGTTTTTAGTTTTTGTGTGTGGAATTTTGAGCGTTTGGTTTGCCAAGAAAGAAAATATTTGGGTCTATCCGACAGGTTTAATCGCAACCGTAATTTCTGTTTACCTTTTATATATTGCAGGTTATATCGGCGATATGATCATTAACGGTTATTTTTCTGTGATGAGTATTTATGGCTGGTATGTTTGGGCAAAAGGAGGAACTGTTGAGGATAATCTGCCCATTACACGAACTAATTTTAATGAAAAAATAATAGGAGTTATATTGTTTTTTGTAACTGTTTTTGTAGTTTTCGGAATTTATAAATATTTCGATTACGAAATCAAGAATGACAACTATATTGATATAATTTCATCAGGAATATTTTTTTCAGGAATGTGGTACATGGCCCGAAAAAAAATCGAAAACTGGACACTTTGGATTATAGGTGATATTATTGTAGTGCCTCTTTACGCTTATCGTGGTTTAGGGATGTTATCACTTCAATATTTAATTTTTACAATTTTAGCTATTTCAGCTTATTTAGAATGGAGAAAAATCTTAGACAGCAAAAAACAACTATCATAAAGATTGCTTTGTTTGGTCCTGAAAGTACAGGAAAAACAACCTTGGCAAAACAACTTGCTCAGTATTATGAAACAGAGTGGGTTCCTGAGTTTGCACGTGATTATTTGCAGGAAAAATGGGAAGAGAATCAGCATATTTGCGTAGCTGAGGATATGATGCCTATTGCTTACGGACAGGTAGCGCTAGAGAATCAAAAGCTTTCTGTGGCTAAAAAATATTTGTTTTGCGACACAAACCTGATGGTTACTAAAGTTTTTTCTGAGATGTATTACGGCTTTTGTGATGCCCTTTTAAATGAAGCTGCACTAGAGCACGATTACGATTTGTTTTTCCTGACGGATATTGATGTTCCGTGGGAAAAAGACGATTTGAGAGATACTCCCGAGGGAAGAGAACCGGTATTTTCTGTTTTTAAACAAACCTTAATTGATGCTAAAAAACCATTTATTACGCTTTCAGGGGATAAAGAAAGTCGTTTAGCAAAAGCTACAGCCATCATTGATAATCTGACAATTGCTAAAGAAAAAGGTTTTTCATCTGCTGATTTTGTAGAGATTTATGAGCACGGAATTCCTTTTGAGAAGATTTTAAAACAACTAAAAATCTTTAAAAACGGAATTGCAAAGAGTAATTTAATAAGTCCCGCAACAGTAAACAAAGGGATTTTAAGTCTTACGGAAAGGGATTTTGAGGAGAAAGCTAATTTTTTTGATCTCCAAAAAGCAGCGCTGAAATTAAAGAAATTTGTTCCGGCTTCAGGAGCTGCGAGCAGAATGTTTAAATTTTTGACAGCCTTTCTGAATGATTTTGATATACAAACAGAAACTATAAATGCTTACATAAACAGAAAAAAAGACAGCAATCTGTCTATTTTTATTGTAGCAATGGACAAGTTTCCGTTTTTTGAAGCTTTAGATAAAAAATTACGGGAAATTTATCCGGATTTTGAAACTTTAGACAGAGATTACAAAAACTATTATTTTATAAAACTATTACTGTCAAGTGATTATTTTGATTTTGCAAACAAACCAAAAGCAGTTTTGCCATTTCACCAGTATACCACCCATATTGCCAATCCGATAGAAGAACATTTAAACGAATGTTTACACTACGCTACGGCAAATCAAATTTCAAATTTACATTTTACAGTTTCGGAAGCCCATCAAAATCAGTTTGAAAAAGCGGTTGCTTCGGTTAAGGAAAAAGTAGAAAAGGCATCAGGAGTTCAAATTAAGATCGGTTACAGTTATCAAAACAAAAGTACAGATTCTATTACGGTTGATGTTAAAAACAAGATCGTCAGGGACAATAAAGGCGCACTGGTTTTCAGACCGGGTGGGCATGGGGCTTTGATTGAAAATTTAAATGAATTGGATGCCGATATTATCTTTATAAAAAATATAGATAACGTAATTCAAAATCATATTGATAAAATTACCTTATACAAAAAGGCTTTGGCGGGAGTTTTAATTGAAATTCAGCAGAAAGTTTTTGGTTATTTAGAAGTGATTGAAAGTCAGAAAATAAAAGAAAATGAGCTTGAGGAGATGGTTGTATTTCTAACTCAAAAGCTCAACATTCAGATGACCAAAGATTTTGATAAATTTACTTTTGAAAACAAAATCATTAAAATTGAAAGTTTGCTAAACAGACCCATCAGGGTTTGCGGGATGGTTAAAAATGAAGGGGAACCCGGAGGTGGGCCATTTTGGGTTATGAACAGTAAAGGAAAGATTTCTCTTCAGATTGTTGAAGCATCTCAAGTCGATTTAACCAATAAAAAACAACTTGAAATCTTAGCCGAAGCAACACACTTTAATCCGGTAGATTTGGTTTGTGGAATAAAGAATTATAAAAACGAAAAATTCAATCTGGGTGAATTTGTAGACTCAAAAGCCGGTTTTATAGTTGAAAAAAGTGTTGAAGGAAAAGCTGTAAAAAGTTATGAGTTACCGGGTTTATGGAATGGTGCAATGGCAAATTGGCTGACTATTTTTGTTGCAGTACCCTTAATAACTTTTAATCCTGTAAAGACCGTAAATGATTTATTGAAACCAGCACATCAACCACAGTAATGAATACCGAAAAAATACAATCAGAATTAAATTTCAAAGCCGTTAGAAGTAGTGGTGCCGGTGGACAAAATGTAAATAAAGTATCTTCAAAGGTAGTTTTGACTTTTGATTTAAATGCATCCGATTCTTTATCTGAAGAAGAAAAAATGCTTTTAAAGGCCAATCTGGCTTCCCGTTTAACATCAGAAGGGATGTTGATCTTAAACTGTGATGAAGACCGAAGTCAGATTAAGAACAAAGACCTAGTTGTAAAACGTTTTTTTGAAATCATTAAAAAAGGATTATTCGTTCCTAAAGTTAGAAAGGCGACTAAAATTCCTAAAGCAGTTATCAAAAAAAGAATCAAAGAAAAAAAGAACATCTCAGAAATAAAACAATCCCGCAGAAAACCAAATTTAGATTAAGTTTGGAATTTGGTATTTAAATTTTCAGTTTTGGAATTTGGAATTTCAGTTTTGGATTTTAATTTTTCAAGATTGTATTTTAACTTTTTAGTCCTACCTTTGCCCCGTCTCAAAGGGGTGCTCTAAATAACGAGCTGAGATCATACCCAAAGAACCTGAGCGAGTAATGTCGCTAAGGGAAAAACGACAAATTTTAGCGTATAAACTCTATTTTGTCGTGAAACAATTTTATTAATTTAACAAAAGAATAATTCCCCCTTTTATTCGTAATTTTTTTACGGATGAAAACTATTTTAAGTATTTCAGCTGCAAAGGTTCAAAGTAGCAGCAGTTCAAAGTTTTTTAAAATGACCCACTACAAGTCATTTTTCCTTGTTTTATTTTCTTTATTTACTTCTCTGGTTTCTTTTTCGCAACAACAAGATTCAACCAAAGTCAATCAGCTTGACGATGTATTGGTTTCGGCCGTTCGTGTGACCACAAAAACACCAGTATCTTTTAGCAATATGAGTAAAAAGGAAATCCAATTTAGAAACCTGGGTCAGGACATTCCAATTCTTATGAATTACTTGCCCTCTGTCGTGACCACTTCTGATGCAGGAAATGGTATGGGATATACCGGAATCAGAGTACGTGGTAGTGATGCTACAAGAGTTAACGTTACGATCAACGGAATTCCGTACAATGATGCCGAAAGTCAGGGAACATTTTGGGTAAATATGCCCGATTTTGCTTCGTCGGTTGAGAGTTTGCAATTGCAGCGTGGTGTTGGAACTTCGACGAATGGTTCGGGAGCTTTTGGTGCCAGCTTAAATATGCTTACAGATAAATATGCTTCAAAAGCTAATGGAGAAATTTCAAATTCCTTTGGAAGTTTTAATTCCCGTAAACATACCGTAAAATTCAGTACCGGGCTTCTTAATGACCATTTTGAAATCGCCGGACGTTTGTCAGCCCTAAAATCTGACGGATATGTAGACAGAGCAAGTTCTGATTTGAAGTCTTATTTTTTACAAGGTACTTATGTTGGTAAAACTACTTTAATCAAAGCCTTAGTTTTTGGAGGAACAGAAAAGACGTACCAGTCATGGAACGGAATTAGTGCGAAAAAATTAGACGAAGATCGTACGTATAATTCTGCCGGAAAGTTCGAGGACGAAGCAGGAAATACACGCTTTTATGACAATGAAACGGATAATTACAAACAAGATCATTATCAATTACACTGGAGTGAATCGGTTTCAGATAAATGGAGTACTAATTTAGCTTTTCATTATACCAAAGGACTTGGCTATTTTGAGAATTACAAATATAATGAGCCTGTTGAGGGTTACGGAGGAATACTGCCTACAAAAATGGTTGAAAATGATAATGGAGATTTAGTTCCCGGAACAGATTTAATTCGCCAAAAATGGTTGGATAATGATTTCTACGGAACCACTTTTTCTGTAAAGTATAAAGACGAAAAGCTGGATATCATCTTTGGTGGTGGTTGGAATAAGTACGAGGGAAGTCATTACGGAAAAGTAATCTGGGCAAGAAATGCCGGTCAAACAGAATTAGGAGACCGTTACTATGATGATTTTTCGACAAAAACGGACGGAAATATTTTTGCGAAAGCCAATTATCAATTAACGGATAAATTGAGTTTCTATGGTGATTTGCAATACAGAAAAGTGACTTACAAAGCGAATAGTGCCGAAACAGGTTTGGTTGATGATCATTTTAATTTTTTTAATCCAAAAGCGGGTTTGAATTTTGAAATCAACAATAAGAATATTTTATACTTTTCATACGCCAGAGCGAATCGTGAGCCAAATAGAAGCGATTACGAAGGTGGAAATGTAAAACCGGAGAAATTGAATGACTTTGAGTTGGGTTGGAGATTTAATTCAGATAACGTTCAATTGAATACCAATTTCTATTTTATGGGATACAAAGACCAACTTGTTTTAACCGGTCAGTTAAATGATGTAGGTGCTCCTTTGCGTGCCAACAGCGGCGATAGTTACCGAGCAGGTATTGAGGTTGACGCAACACTTAAGTTGTCAGAACAATGGTATATTCAACCTAATATTACGTTGAGTCAAAATAAAAACAAGGATTATCATTTTACCAGAGATGGAGTTTTACAGAATCTGGGTGAAACCAATATCGCTTTTTCTCCTGAAGTAATTGCAGGTAATCGTTTGACTTTTATACCAATTAAAGACTTGCAAATTTCATTGCTTTCTAAATTTGTAGGAGAGCAATTTATGGGAAATATTGATTCGGATGTTTCAAAACTAGATAGTTATTTCGTAAATGATTTGAATGTTTCTTATGAAATTAAACCTAAAAAAGTTTTTAAATCAATTATGTTATCAGCATTAGTCAATAATATTTTTGATCTAAAGTATGAGAGTAATGGATTCTTTTATACGTATGATATAAAAGACCCGGTTACTTCTGCTGTTAGTACTTTTGATGTACCGGGCTATTATCCTCAGGCGGGAATTAATTGCCTGGTAGGATTAACGTTGAAATTTTAATAAGATATTCAAAAACAAAAAAGCCTGAAAGTTTTACATTTTCAGGCTTTTTTTATTAATTGTATATATGAAGTACAGTTCCAGTTAACTGAGCCCGATATTGTTTTAAGGGGTATTCTTTGTTACCAAGTCCCGAGAAAAGATTGTAAGCGCTTTTATCACAGGAGCAAACTGCATTTAATCCGTCAATTTTCAATGGAGCACAAGCATTTGCAGCTTCGTTAGGACAAGCGGCATCAAAAGCATTGTAAGTTCCTTCGCCCGTTTTTATTACGATTAATCCTTGTGCACCGAAATTGGGAACAAATACAGGATTACTGATAAATTTCAGATTGCTGTATAAAGGCAAATTAGTGTCCAGATACGCATTAACAGAATAATTCGGCAGATTCGGGTTTTTGTTGCTCTTACCGCTGTCGCTACAAGAAAAAAGCACAGAAACAAAGAGGGTTAACAGCCAGATTTTTTTCATTATTTAAAGTTGAATTAGTGAAACAAAAATAAATTATTTAGATTTGAATTCCATATGATTAACATATAATTATGTACTATAAAAAATAATAGTATATTTGTAATAAGAAATCCCGTCCCGATGGGATTTTTTGTATTTATATAAACGACGAAGTTATGAGTAAAGTATCTTATTATACAGCAGAAGGATTAAAAAAACTAAAAGATGAATTGGAGCACTTAAAAAGTGTAATGCGTCCAAAGGCATCTCAGGATATAGCAGAAGCAAGAGACAAAGGAGATTTATCTGAAAACGCAGAATATGATGCCGCTAAGGAGGCACAAGGGCTGTTGGAAATGAGAATTGCCAAATTAGAAGAAGTATATTCGAACGCCAGATTAATAGATGAATCACAATTAGATGTTTCTAAAGCATTGGTGCTTTCAAATGTTAAAATCAAGAACCAAAGCAACGGAATGGAAATGAAATATACATTAGTTGCAGAAAGTGAAGCAGATCTTAAAACCGGAAAAATTTCAGTAACATCTCCTATTGGAAAAGGTTTACTTGGAAAATCGGTTGGAGAAGTTGCCGAAATCACAGTACCTAATGGTGTTTTGAAATTTGAGATTCTTGAAATTTCAAGAGACTAATTTTTTTAAGTTTAACGGTTTAATCATGCAATCGGTTAAACGATTTACCAAACAAACGAATAAACAATGTCAATATTTACCAAAATAGTTAACGGAGAAATTCCGGCTTATAAAATTGCTGAAGACGATAATTATTTGGCTTTTTTAGATGTAAATCCAAACGCCAAAGGACATACGCTTTGTATTCCAAAACAAGAAATCGACAAGATTTTTGAGATGGAAGACGAATTGTATTTAGGGTTAATGAAGTTCTCTAAGAAAATTGCCATTGCCTTAGAAAAAACAGTTCCGTGCAAAAGAGTCGGTATCGCTGTTGTAGGTTTAGAAGTTCCGCATGCCCACGTACATTTAATTCCTTTGAATGAAATGGATGAGATGCGTTTTCAAAACAAAGTATCACTTTCTAAAGAAGAATTTGAAGCTTTAGCTAAAAGTATTCAGGCGAATTTATAATAAGCCTTAAAAATAGTTCAAAGTGCAGTTAAATTAGATTTTACTGCACTTTTTTATTTAATTGAATCTGAAAAGTAGTTCCTTTTCCTAATTCGGAGTGTAAAACTTTTATTTTACCATTGTGATATTCTTCTACGATTCTTTTCGTTAGCGAAAGTCCTAATCCCCAGCCGCGTTTTTTAGTTGTATAACCGGGTTCGAAGATGGTTTTGTATTGTTTTTTCTGGATTCCTGTTCCGGAATCTTTTACATTTATTTTTACATGATGGGCGTCCTGCTCAATTTGAAGCTCTAAAGTTCCTTTTCCTTTCATGGCATCAATGGCATTTTTTACCAGATTTTCGATAGTCCAACTGTGCAGAATCGGGTTTATGGAGACCAAAATAGGCTCTTTTGGAACCTGATGTGAAAAAGCAACCTGTTTAGAGAAACGAGATTGTAAATATTCGTAACTGTTTAAAGTCTCTGTCACAATATCGTGAACTTCTAAAACTGGAACGGATCCAATTTTTGAAAAACGATCTGTAATGGTTTGAAGACGTTCGACATCTTTCTCGATTTCTGATGTGATCGATTGATCTATTTCTTCTGTTTTTAAGATTTCAACCCAGCCAATTAAAGAAGATAAAGGGGTGCCAATCTGATGTGCTGTTTCTTTAGCCATCCCCGCCCACAATTTATTTTGAATGGCCATTTTGGTACTTCTGTAAAAATTATAAATCAGAGCGCCAAAAAGAAAGATAATCAGCAATAAAGCAATCGGATAATATTTAAGTTTATTCAGTAAAGACGAATTACCATAATATAGTTTTTGATATTTTCCCGGTGCATATTCAAAGACAATAGGCTCATTTTCATTTTTTAAACCATTCAGAAAAGCGATTGATTTTTTCTCGTCCTGCAAGACTGTTTCAGGAACATTTCTTGTAGTCAGAATTTTGTCATACATCGTAAGAATGACCGGAATAGAGTTGTTGTTGCTGGAAATCTGGAGCGGAAGTTCGAGATCCGTATTTTCATCCGCATTAATCAATGCAATCTGAGCATTGGCTAATAGTTTCATTTTTATCCTTTCTTCATTTTTAAAAATTTGAAAAAAAGTATAAGTGTTCCAGAGAATCAGAGAAATGATTAAAAAGGAGATGCTGATAATAACCCAACGGGTAGTATTTCTTCTTTCAGAAAAAAACATATTTTTATTTTTGTGGTATAAATATAACGAAATAAACACAGTTAAATTTTGTGGTGCTCAAAAGTTTTTTTGTTTTTAAGTCTAAAGTATTTCTTTGGCAGAAACGATTTCTATACTTTTGTACTCGCCGGAAAAGAGATTCGGTTAAAACCAAAAAATTATGATTACCATTGACCCAAAAGAGATTCCAACAGCAAAATTGCACGGCTATTTGCAGAGTGCCGTTGGGCCGAGACCTATTGCCTTTGCAAGTACTATCAGCGAAAAAGGAATTCCGAATCTGTCGCCGTTTAGTTTCTTTAATGTGTTTAGTGCTAATCCGCCAATTTTGGTTTTTTCACCCTCAAGACGCGTGCGCGACAATACGATTAAACATACTTTAATCAATGCCGAAGCAACTCGTGAGGTGGTAATCAATGTGGTGAATTATGATTTGGTGCAACAAACTTCGCTGTCCAGTACAGAATATGGAGAAGGTGTAAATGAATTTATAAAGGCCGGACTGACACAAATTCCGTCAGATTTAGTAAAACCATATCGTGTAAAAGAATCTCCGGTGCAATTTGAGTGCAAAGTCACGCAGATTATTCCATTAGGAACCGAAGGAGGGGCAGGAAATCTAATCCTGTGTGAAGTAGTGAAAATTCATATTCACGAAGCTATTTTGGACGAAAACGGAGCAATCGATCAACATAAAATTGACTTGGTTTCAAGATTGGGAAGTAATTGGTATTCAAGATCAAATCAAGGACTTTTTGAAGTGCCAAAACCACTTACAACTCTAGGGATTGGAGTAGATATGATTCCGGATTTTATCAAAGAAAGCAATGTTTTTGACGGAAATGATCTGGGCAAACTCGGAAATATAGAAACCTTGCCCACAACAGAAGAAGTTAGTATATTTGTAAAAGAAAACTTTTCTGTGAAAGGAGTTTTAAGCTCTGATGATGTGGAAAAAGTACATTTAGAGGCTAAAAAATATCTAAATGAAGATGATATAACATCTGCATGGAAAGTGCTTTTGGCTAAGAAATAAGAAAAGAAACAATAATTAATATAAACGAAGATGGAAGTTACAGGAAAAGTAAAAGTGGTTAACCCGGAGCAACAAGTTAGTGCCTCATTTAAAAAAAGAGAATTAGTTGTTACTACTGATGAGCAATATCCACAACATATTTTAATCGAATTTACGCAAGATAAATGCGATTTGTTAAGTAGCTATAAGCAAGGAGAGGCAGTAAAAGTTTCTATCAATTTAAGAGGAAGAGAATGGGTTAATCCACAAGGAGAGGCTAAATATTTCAATAGTATTCAAGGTTGGAGAATCGAAAGAGTAGGTAACGAAGCACCTTCACAAGCGCCACCAATGCCTAGCGCGGAAACTTTTGCTCCGGCTACAAGCATAAACGAAAACGAACCGGACGATTTACCTTTCTAAGAGTTAATCCAAAAGGTTAAATTCCAATCCCGATTGTTGTCGGGAAAAATTCCAAATTCCAATTCGTTCGTACAATTGGAATTTGGAATTTGTTTTTTGTATTGATAGTTAGATTAAATGCCTTTTTTTGTCATTTCGAAGTATGAGAAATCACACAAGGTGCTCCGTTTCTATTTTTCGCAATTTTGTCATACTGAGGAACGAAGTATCCTCACAAGATAATCCGTAAAGTGAAGCTCAACAGTGTCGATTCAGCAAACGTAGATCCTTCGTTCCTCAGGATGACAAACTGTACGGAGTTTCTTGTGTGATTTCTCATACTTCGAAATGACGCAAGAAGAGCACGTCCAATACTCAATTCAGTATTTAAGCAGGAATAAACTTGACCTTTCGTAGAAAGCATCAAAATCACAAAAGTTTGGAATTTGGAATTTCAGTATTGTAATTTATTATTTTTTGTCATTTCGAAGTATGAGAAATCACACAAGGTGCTCCGTTTCTATTTTTCGCAATTTTGTCATACTGAGGAACGAAGTATCTTCACAAGATCATCCGTAAAGTGAAGTTCAGCGGTATCAATTCAGCAAACGTAGATCCTTCGTTCCTCAGGATGACAAACTGTACGGAGTTTCTTGTGCGATTTCTCGACTTCGCTCGAAATGACATAAGAAGAGCACTTCCAATATTTAAATTAGCATTTTGGAAGGAATAAAATTTGCCTTTCGCAGAAAGCATCAAAATCACAAAAGTTTGGAATTTGGAATTTGGAATTTCAGTATTGGAATTTCAGTATTATATTTAGTTATAGAAAAAAAGATGTACTACATGTCTAAAGATTTATTTTTCCCGCCAGTTTCAGAAGCCGACGAAGAAGGAATTCTCGCTATAGGAGGAGATTTAAGCCCGGAACGCCTGCAATTGGCCTATAAAAGTGGAATTTTTCCTTGGTTTAATGAAGGTGAACCTATTATTTGGTGGTCACCCGATCCTCGAATGGTTTTGTTTCTCGATGAACTGATCGTGTCTAAAAGTATGCGGAATATTTTGAACAGAAATCAGTTTAAAGTTACCGTTAATAAAAATTTTAAAGACGTTATTTCAAACTGCCAGAAAATAAAACGGGACGGTCAAAATGGAACCTGGATTTCAAATGAAATGATTGATGCCTATTGTAAGTTAAACGAAATGGGAATTGCAAAATCTGTTGAGGTTTGGCAGGATGAGGTTTTGGTAGGTGGTTTATACGGAATTGATTTAGGCCATGTTTTTTGTGGAGAAAGTATGTTCTCGAAAGTGTCAAATGCATCCAAAGTAGCTTTTATTGCTTTGGTTGAATATTTAAAAAGAGCGAATTACAAACTTCTCGATTGTCAGGTTTATAATTCGCATTTAGAAAGTTTAGGCTGTAGGGAAATTGATAGGGAAGAGTTTATGGAAATATTGCTTAAAACTTCAGTTTAGTAAAGTTCCAGTTTAGGGTATCAAAAAGTACCAATTCGTTTTTTAATGTAGGTAGTCCTACTATTAGTTTTAAAGTTTCGTGGGCCATTTTAGTGCCAATAATTCCCGGTAATGTTCCTAGAACTCCATTCAGGTTGCAATTTGGGACTTCTTTTGGGTCAGGCATTTCAGGGAATAAATCGCGTAAGTTTTTACTCCCCATATGGTTAAATACGGCAAGCTGTCCTTCAAATTTTAAAATACTGCCATAAACCAATGTTTTTCCTAAGCTTACACAAGTATCGTTGACCAAATAACGGGTAGTGAAATTATCGGAGCCATCCACAATAATGTCAAAATCGGAGAGGAGTGAAATGGCATTTTCAGCAGTAAGTTTTTCTTCAAAAGCAACAACAGTAATTAGGGGATTTAATTGCTCAAGTTTCTTTTTAGCGGTTAGGGCTTTACCCTGTCCAACCTGATCTTCGGTATACAAAATCTGACGATGCAAATTGTGTATCTCGATGGTGTCAAAATCGACAATGCCAATTGTTCCCACTCCTGCGGTAGCTATATATTGTAAAATTGGACAGCCTAAACCACCCGCACCGATCACCAATACTTTTGCGTTTTTGATTTTCTCCTGACCTTCGTCGCCGATTTCAGGGAGTATAGTTTGTCTGTTATAGCGTAGAAATTCTTGTATGATGCTCATTATTTTTGTGTGAAATGTAAAATGTGAGATGTATTTAGACCGTCTGACTAAACGTTCTGTCCCAGTCTTTCCAGACCGGTTCGTAGCCTGATTTTTTTATGACTTGCGCTATTTCTTCTGCGGATCTTTCGTCACTGATTTCAAATTGCTCCAGAGATTGCGGGTCGACAACATAACCACCCGGATTGGTTTTAGAACCGGCACTCATGCTTGTTGTTCCAATCGGAATGATGTTATTTCTGAATTTCTCATTTTCACGCGTTGAAATAGAGATTTCAAGATCCTCATTCCACAAACGGTAAGCGCAGATCAGCTGTGTTAGGTCTTTGTCATCCATTATAAAATTAGGTTCAATAATTCCTTCCGCAGGACGTAATCTCGGGAAGGAAACCGAGTATTTCGTCTGCCAGTATTTTTTCTGAAGATAATCGATGTGTAGGGCATTAAAAAAACTATCGGTTCGCCAGTCTTCCAAACCTAATAGTACACCTAATCCTATTTTATGAATCCCTGCTGTTCCAACTCTGTCCGGAGTCTCTAATCTGAAATCGAAATTTGACTTTTTGCCTTTAGTATGGTATTTTTTATAAACTTCCTGATGATAGGTTTCCTGATAAACTAAAATCGAGTAAACACCGGCTTCATGCAAACGTTCGTATTCTTCGGTAGAAAGTGGTTGTACTTCTGCTGAAATAATCGAAAATTGCTCTTTGATCTGGGTGATGGCATTTAGAAAATAGTTAATATTCACCGTATAATTGGCTTCGCCGGTAACCAGTAAAACATGATCAAAACCGGTTTTTTTTAGAGCTTCTACTTCAAGTTTAATTTCTGCGTCTGAGAGTGTTTTTCGTTTGATTTTGTTGTCTAAACTAAAACCGCAATAGGTACAAATATTTTGACATTCGTTACTTAAATACAAGGGTGCATACATCTGAATCGTTTTCCCAAAACGTTTTTTGGTGAGTTCATGACATTGCTGCGCCATGGTCTCCAAATAAGGCAATGCGGCGGGTGAGATCAACGCCAGAAAATCGTCCAGATTGCGTTTGGTTTTGGCCAATGCTTGTTCGACTTCACGAGTTGAAGTTTGGTATATTCTGGATTGAATGGTATCCCAATCGTAGTTTTTAAATACCGATTTAAATGTTTTCATTTTATTGTTTTTTGCTCGCAGATTTTGCAGATTAAACGGATTTTTTATCTGCAAAATCTGCGTGATAAAAAAAATTAGTCATATAAAAAAGAAGTCAAAGGACTGGAAGCAATTGCGTGATTGTATTGTTTTCCGAGTTTGGCTTCAAAGGCTTTTCTTCCTGCGATTACGGCTTCTTTAAAAGCTTGTGCCATTAATTCAGGATTTCCGGCGACTGCAATAGCGGTATTCACTAAAACAGCATCAGCACCTAATTCCATTGCTTTTGCGGCATGAGAGGGAGCTCCGATACCGGCATCTACAATCACCGGAACGGTACTTTGCTCTATAATTATTTCTAAGAAATCTATAGTTTTTAAACCCTTATTGCTTCCAATAGGCGAGCCTAACGGCATGACAGCAGCAGTTCCGGCATCTTCCAAATGTTTACACAAAACGGGATCAGCATGAATGTAAGGGAGAACGATAAAACCTAATTTTGCCAGTTCTTCTGTGGCTTTTAAGGTTTCAATCGCGTCGGGCATCAGGTATTTAGGATCCGGATGTATTTCGAGTTTTAGCCAGTTTGTTTCTAATGCTTCACGGGCTAATTGCGCGGCAAATATGGCTTCTTTGGCATTTCTGGCTCCCGATGTATTGGGTAACAAATTAATTCCGGGATGTTTTAAATGCGTTAAAATAGTCTCCGTATCGGTTTCCAGATCAATTCGTTTTAAGGCAACAGTTACTAATTCGCTTTCTGAAGCTAAAATGGCACGTTCCATCTCGAGATTGGAACCAAACTTCCCTGTTCCTAAAAACAGGCGTGAGGTTAAGGTTTTATCACCAATATTAAATAACGACGTTTGCATATAATTTTTCGTTTAATTGTTGAATGAGCTTTTCTTTTTGATCACTTTTTGTGATGAGTCCGGAGACGGCGATGCCGTGAACACCAATTTCCATTAATCTGTCGATATCGGTAGAAATAACTCCGCCAATAGCATAAACCGGAATTTCAGAATTGTTGTCTTTTAATTTTTGAAAGATTTCAAAATAACCTTCAAAACCAAGAACCGGACTTAATTTTTCCTTTGTCGTGGTGAATCGAAGTGGTCCCAAACCAATGTAGTCACAACCGTTTGTAATGTGATTTTGAATATCTTCAAATGTATTAGCGGTTGCTCCAATGATTTTAGTATCTCCTAAAATGGCTCTTGCTTCTTCAATTTTGGTGTCCGAAAGACCTAAATGCACACCGTCGGCAGCAATTTGTTGTGCCAGATATACATTGTCGTTTACAATAAAATTGGCCAGGTATTCTTCGCATAAAAATTTTACTGCTTCAGCCAGCGCAAAAGAGTTTTTAGTATTTTGATTTTTGAAACGCATTTGAACCCAATCACAACCACTATCAAGTGCTTCGTGAATGTTATACAATTGTTTTGAGATTGTATTTCCTTGCGAGATGTATTGTAATTTATTGTACATAATGATATCCGATTAATGTTGAAGTTGAACTCAGGTATGTTTCTATGTAGGTTTTGGCATTGATACAAGCTTCTTTTTCATCTTGGTTTAATGCGAGATTTGCGGCTATAGCTGCCGAAAGAATACAGCCGGAGCCGTGTTTCTCGAAGCATTTTTTTTCAGAAGGCAATAATTCAACTATTTCATTTTTCAAAAACAAACAATCTGTTCCGATTTTAGTAGGGTTGTGTCCTCCTTTGAGTAAAATAGTTGTTGGAACTTCGTTTTTTATCCAAAGATTGTTTGATAAAAACCCAGGGAACAAAAGTTCTATTTCATTGTAATTGGGTGTAATCAAATCAATTTTGGATAGAATTTTATGAAAATCCAAATCAGCCGTAATTTTCATAAACTCGAATGCTGTTGTTGATTTCAGAACCGGATCCCAAACAATTTTTGTGGTCGGAGACAGCAGTTTTATAGTTGAAAGAATGCGATTTAAATAAGGTAAGCTAGGTGTAATTCCGATTTTTACGGTTTTGATTTTATAGTTTTCAAACAAAGTTTCAATAGAGCGAAGCACAAAGCTTAAATCAGTCCATTGAATGTGATGGAATTGATTTTCGGTTTGAATGGTATTGGCCGTTGAAATAGCAAAACCCGTAACCTGATGTTGTTCGAAAGTTTTAATATCTGCCAGAATACCTGCCCCTCCAGTGGGGTCTAAACCGGCTATAGTGAGTACGTAAGGACGATTTTCTGACATAATATAAATTGGTTTACAGGGTTTTCATGATTCCATATCGCTCCCAGAAGGGCAATACCATCGAAACCATTTTCTAACGTTGTTTTACTATTTTCAGGAGAAATTCCGCCCAAAGCAATCATCTTTGTCTTAAAGTTTTTTCTTGATTTTACTGCTTCAAAAAGATTAATTTCAGAAGCATAATTTTCTTTCGAAATACTTTTAAAAACAGGACTTAAAAAAGCATATTCAAAGTTTGGATCTAAAGCGTTAAAATCCGCAATCGTGTGGGAAGAAGTAGAAACCGTTTTGCTTTCAAAGGGAAATAGTAACGTCTGATTTCGTTCTCTTTCAGAAAAATGAATTTTACTAATACCAAAAGCATCAGCAATTTGATGCTGTGTATGCAGGACCAATTTTGACCTGAAATCAGGTTTTATTTGCTCAATAAATTGCATCATCTCAATCTCAGTAAACTCCGGTTTTCGGACATGAAATAGCGCTAATCCCTCCTCAAAAAGAGAATGGATTAGGCTGATTTCGTTTGCTACCGCAACTGGATTTGATATAACGATCATTATTGTGAAATGTGAAATGTTCTTTTGTGAGATGCTTTTTGTGAAATGTTAAATGTTTTTTGTGAGATTTGAAATGACGACAACTTGTCTCATTTTACATCTCCCATTTTACATTTCACTATAAACATTTAGATGTAAATTTCTTTTCCTTGTTCAATAAACTCTTCTGATTTTTCTTGCATCCCTTTTTCTGCGGCAGCTACATCACGAATTTCCTGTGATATTTTCATCGAGCAGAATTTTGGTCCACACATCGAGCAGAAATGGGCAATTTTAGCACCCTCAGCAGGAAGTGTTTCGTCGTGAAATTCTCTGGCTGTGTCCGGATCCAATGATAAATTAAACTGATCTTCCCAACGGAATTCAAAACGGGCTTTACTCAAGGCATTATCGCGATATTGTGCTCCCGGATGTCCTTTGGCTAAATCAGCAGCATGGGCTGAGATCTTATAGGTGATTACGCCGTCTTTTACGTCTTTTTTATTCGGTAGCCCTAAATGTTCTTTTGGTGTAACATAACACAGCATCGCACAACCGTACCAGCCAATCATAGCTGCTCCGATGGCAGATGTAATGTGATCGTAACCAGGTGCAATATCCGTTGTTAAAGGTCCAAGGGTATAAAAAGGAGCCTCGTTACAATGCTCTAATTGTTTGTCCATGTTTTCTTTAATCATATGCATCGGCACGTGACCAGGACCTTCTATAAAGACTTGTACATCGTGTTTCCAGGCTATTTTTGCCAGTTCACCTAAAGTTTCTAACTCGGCAAATTGTGCAGCATCATTAGCGTCGGCAATAGAACCGGGACGTAAGCCATCTCCTAAAGAAAAAGCGACGTCATATTGTTTCATGATTTCGCAGATTTCTTCGAAATGAGTGTATAAAAAGTTTTCTTTGTGGTGAAACAAACACCATTTCGCCATGATTGATCCGCCGCGGGAAACAATTCCCGTCACACGTTCTGCGGTTAAGTGAATGTAGCGCAGTAAAACTCCGGCATGAATCGTAAAATACGAAACTCCTTGTTCTGCCTGTTCAATTAGTGTATCGCGGAAAACCTCCCATGTTAGATCTTCAGCGATTCCTTTAACTTTTTCTAAGGCCTGATAAATAGGCACCGTTCCAATAGGTACCGGAGAGTTACGAATGATCCATTCTCTGGTTTCGTGAATGTTTTTTCCTGTTGATAAATCCATTATCGTATCTGCTCCCCAACGGCAAGCCCAAACAGCTTTTTCTACTTCTTCTTCAATAGTTGAAGTCACAGCGCTATTTCCGATGTTAGCGTTTATTTTTACAAGGAAATTTCGGCCTACAATCATCGGTTCACTTTCTGGGTGGTTGATGTTGTTTGGGATAATGGCGCGTCCAATGGCAACTTCACTACGAACAAATTCAGGTGTAATTTTACTTTTCGGTGTATTTGCTCCAAAACTATGACCTGCGTGTTGGCATTGCATGGCTTTGGTTTGTTCGTTTAAAAGTTCGATACGTTGGTTTTCACGAATCGCAATATATTCCATTTCAGGAGTGATGATTCCTTGTTTGGCGTAATACAATTGGGTTACGTTTGCTCCTTCTTTAGCTCTTTTAGGCTGATGTAAATATTCGAATCTTAAATGGTTTAAGTTTTCGTCTTTTAATCGCATTTGTCCGTAATCGGATGTTATTTCAGATAAGATTTCAACATCATTTCGTTCTAAAATCCATTCCTCTCTTAGTCGTGGCAGCCCTTTTCGAATGTCAATGGTGATATCCGGATCGGTATAAGCACCGGAGGTATCATAAATAGTTATCGCCGGATTCTTTTCAGTTCCGCCATTAGAAAGTCGCGTGTCGCTTAATGCCACTTCACGCATGGCGACTTTTATTGGATGTATTTCACCATTCACATATATTTTTTTGGAATTTGGAAATGGCGTTCTGGATATTTTTTCTTCGTTTGTCATTTTTTTTATTTTTTTTATGTAAAATGTGTGTTGTAAAATGTGAAATGGTTTCTCGAAGAGACGCATTGGAGAGGTGCATTGTAGAGACGCACAGCAGTGCGTCTCTACGGAGGTTGGAATTTGGAATTTACCCCCACAACAATTATAAAAATTGGAATTTTAACTCCTACCCCCCTTGGGTGGCAGAAATAATCAGAATATCATCAGTTTCCCGAATAAAATGAGAGTCCCATTCAGGTTTTGGAATTACGGTGCTGTTTATAGCAATGGCAATTCCGTTTTGTTTGTTCGGAATTTCGAGATCGAGCAATGACTGAACGCTAAGTGTTTCAGCATTGAAATGTTTGATTTGTTGGTTGATTTTTAGTTCCATTCCTTCTAGATTTAGTGTGTTGAAGAAAGGCATTACTGCATTTCTTTACTCTAGGAATGGCTACAATTGCACATGAAAGTGCATCAGAAAGTCATCTTACTTTTCCCTACGCTAGTATGAACTAGATCAGGTTCAGAGGGTAAAATCTCAGCCTGCAATGTTGCAGACACCCCTAAAGTGTGAAGCAAATGTAAGAAAGTTTTTTTAATAATCAGTTTTCAGTCACAGTTTTCACGATCAAGACTGCAAACCGAGACTGCAAACTGCGACTGAATACTGCGACTGAATACTGCGACTGAAAACTAAGCCCGAGTCCAGCAGTCTCCGACGTGATCGTTGACCATTCCGGTGGCTTGCATGTGAGCGTAAATCACGGTAGAACCTACAAATTTAAAGCCTCTTTTTTTTAAATCTTTGCTGATTTCGTCAGACAGAGGTGTGGTCGCAGGAACGTCTTTTAAGGTTTTTGGCGTATTGTGTATAGGTTTTCCGTTGGTGAACTTCCAGATATAATCGGAGAAACTTCCAAATTCTTCCTGTATTTTTATAAAGGCCTGTGCGTTGGTAACGGCGGAACGAATTTTTAATTTATTGCGAATAATTCCCGTATCTTCAAGTAAAGATTCGATTTTATCTTCGGGATAATTGGCGATTTTTTTATAGTCGAAATGATCAAAGGCAGCTCTGAAATTTTCTCTTTTATTTAATATGGTAATCCAGCTTAAACCGGCCTGAAAAGTTTCAAGGATTAAGAATTCGAATAATGATGCGTCGTCATAAACGGGAACGCCCCATTCTTCATCATGGTATTTTTTGTATAATTCACTGGAAGTGCACCAGCCACATCTTATTAAATCCATTTTTATTTCAAATATAAAAAAAAAATCTCAAGCGGTTTAGGTTTGAGATTTTAAGTATTGTAAAAGATTTTTTATTTTATTGCTGTTGCAAGCTGCAGTTTGAAACTTTCTAATTTGATCAAATAAAAGGTAGAGAACAGTAAAATCCAACTGATAAGGATCAAAAATAAATTGGTGTAATTTTGATTTGTAAATTCCAGATAATGACATAAAAAGCCAAAAAAGAGAATTAATATAAAATTGTATACGATAGCGTTTTTTAAACTCATTTTGATGGCACCGGTTAAAAAATTCCAGAAAACAAGTTCGTCTTTTAGTATGATTTTTTCGGGATTTGAAACATCAATCAGAACATTTTGTGATAGCTCAAGATTAACTGTTATTGTTTTATTGTTTGAAGTGTAGGTGTAATTGTGGTTTTGTAAAAAAGTAATAATTTCATTAGATTTCATGTTTTGGTTTTGTTAGTTGGTTTTGGTTATAAAATAGGAATGGTTCTGCTTCTCAAAACTCTGATATTTGAACTATTTTTTAGAATATTAGCACATCAAAATTTTAAGAGTCAGTATTTTAAGATGATCTTATTGTTTTTCGGTAGTCTTGGTTTTATCTTCAGTAGTAGGGTCCTGCTCGAGATATTTCTTTATTAAGTGATGTCCAAGATAAATTAATGGCGTCAGTAAAATAGCAACAGAAAGTTTAAAAATGTAGCCCGTTAATCCAGATGAAATAAAGGTGTCAAAATCAATTTTTCCGGGTAACCAGAAAGCAATTCCAAGAACAATAAAAGAATCAAATAATTGAGAGATTACAGTTGATCCCGTGGTTCTGAGCCATATTTTCCCTTCGCCTGTTCTGTTTTTAAAAAACCAAAAGATCCAAACATCAATTAGCTGAGAAATTATAAAAGCGATAAGACTACCGACAATAATCCACATACTCTGTCCAAAAACAGCTTGAAACTGTTCGTCGTTTACCGGACTAATGCCTTTTGCGGCCGGAACCACAATCGCCATAAATAAGATCAGGAATGCATAAGCAATCAGGCAGGCTGTTATAAAAGAAAGTTTTTTAACGCCTTTTTCTCCAAAATATTCATTGATCAAATCTGTAGTAAGAAAGACAATTGGCCAAGGTAGAATCCCGATACTCATTACAAATGGGCCAATCTGGATTAGTTTTCCTCCAATTAATTCTGCGACGACTGCATTAGTAATAAAAATTCCTGCAAGAACAACAAAGACAATTTCTTTTCTGGTTTTAAACATGTGTTTTTATAATTGATGGGTCAAATTTAAGTTATTTCTTTAAAAGTTGGGATAGTTTGAATTTAAATTAGGCCAAGGTTTTTAAAATGGACGAGAAGTTAAAATTTTCTTTGCAATGCTGTTTTTAGTTATTTTTGAAGGAATTACAAAATTCATTTATACCACAACAAAGTGATGATAACAAAAAAAATAATTGGAATTATTCTTATGGGGACAACCTTTTTTGCGTCGAACGCACAAACCAATACTGAAAATCCGTTGCTTAAAAAATGGACAGGTCCGTATGGCGGAGTTCCTGCATTTAATCTGTACAAGGTTTCAGATTTTAAACCGGCACTTCAGTTTGCTATTCAGGAGAAACTGGATGAAGTTGATGTTATTGCAAATAATTCAAAAGCACCAACTTTTGATAATACGATTGCGGCTTTAGAGCGCTCCGGTAAAACGATTACAAGAATTTCTACTGTCTATGGGATTTACAGATCTAACATAAGCAGTCCGGAATTTAATGTTGTGGATACTGAAATGTCTCCAAAATTTTCTGAGTTTACGGATAAAATCAATCAGAATAAAAAACTTTTCGAAAGAATTGAGGCTCTATATAATTCAAAAGAAAGTAAAAAACTTACCAGCGAGCAACAAAGATTGATTTGGTTGTATTACACTGATTTTGTTCGTGAAGGAGCAAAATTAAATAATGCCGACAAAGAAAAAGTAGCTAAAATCAATAAAGAACTAGCAACGCTTTTTACCCGATTTAATCAAAATTTATTGGCAGAAGAAAACAATCAGTATGTAGCTTTAAAAACAGAAGCTGATTTTGATGGTCTTCCGGCTGAAGAAAAAAATGCCGCAATAGCAGAAGCAAAAGAAAGAAAATTAGACGTTATGGGCTGCGTTGCCAATACACGTTCTTCGATTGAGCCTTTTTTGACGTTCTCAACGCGCAGGGATTTAAGAGAAAAAGCATTTGATATTTTTGTGAAACGTGGAGATAACGGAAATGAGAATGATACTAATTCGACTTTAGTTGAGATTTTGAAATTGCGTACTGAAAAAGCAAAAATTCTTGGTTTTCCATCCTTTGCGCATTGGAGTTTGTCTAATAAAATGGCAAAAGACCCACAGAAAACATTAGATTTAATGATGTCGGTTTGGAAACCTGCGGTAGAAAAAGTGCAGCAGGATGTGGCTGAAATGCAGAAAATTGTTGATACTGAAGGTGGGAAATTTAAGATTGAACCTTGGGATTATCGTTATTATGCCGAAAAAGTCAGAAAAGCAAAGTATGATTTAGATCAAAATGAAGTGAAACCTTATCTACAATTAGAGAATTTACGTGAAGGAATGTTCTGGGTTGCCGGGGAATTATTTAATTTAAAATTCAAACAAATCACAGATGTTCCGGTTTATCATCCGGATGTGCGTGTTTGGGAAGTAAGTAATAAGGTAACAGGTAAAGTAGTGGGATTATGGTATTTTGATCCTTATGCGCGTTCAGGAAAACGTTCCGGTGCGTGGATGAATTCTTACCGTGATCAGCAAAAATTAGACGGAGATATTCTGACAATCGTATCTAATAATTGTAATTTTATTAAAGGAACTGCAAACGATCCGGTTTTAATTTCGTGGTCGGATGCGACTACGTTATTCCATGAATTTGGCCATGCACTTCATGGTTTATGTTCAAATGTTACCTATCCAAGTTTGTCGGGAACAAGTGTTGCAAGAGATTATGTAGAGTTTCCTTCTCAATTGTTAGAGCACTGGTTGGCAACTCCGGAGGTCTTAAATAAATTTGCGTTACATTATAAAACCAATGAGCCACTGCCTCAGACATTAGTTGATCGAATAGAGAAAGCAGCCGATTTTGGCGAAGGTTTTGCAACAGTTGAAACGATTTCAAGTTCACTGATTGATATGAAGCTTCACTTAGCAACAGAGGCTATTGATCCTCATAAATTTGAAAAAGAAACCTTAGATGCGCTAAATATGCCGTCAGAGATTGTAATGCGTCACAGAATCCCACAGTTTGGGCATATTTTTTCAAGTGACGGTTATGCGGCAGGATATTACAGTTACTTGTGGGCAGATGTTATAAATGCAGATGCTTATGAAGCTTTCTTAGAAGGAAAAGGACCTTACGATAAAGAAGTTGCCAAACGACTTTATGACAATGTTTTTAGTACCGGAAATACGATTGATCAGGAAAAAGCATATGAAAACTTCAGAGGAAGAGCGCCTAAGTCAGATGCTTTGATGAGAGCGAGAAATTTTCCTATTACAGATAAGAAGTAAGACTTGAAATGTAAAATGTGAAATGATTAAGTTCGTCTAAGGATAAAATAGATTTGATTTTTCGCATTTTACAATTCACATAAAATCTTTGCGGTTAAAAGAACCAATGGGATGTAATAAAAAAGCCCGAATAAATTAATATTCGGGCTTTTTGTATTGAAAAAATAATATATTAACCTAAAGTAACTCTTTTGAAACCTGTGATTTCAACGTTGAATCCTTTAACATAATCACTAACTTTTTTACTATCGTCTTTGATAAAGTTTTGATCTAATAAAGCTTTTTCTTGATCTAAAGTAGTATTGTCAGAGATGAAACGTTGTACTTTTCCTGGGATAATTTTGTCCCAAATTTGCTCTGGTTTACCTTCAGCTTTTAATTCAGCTTTAGCATCTTCTTCCGCTTGTTTAATAACTTCTTCAGTTAATTGAGAGAAAGAAATATATTTAGGAACATTTTTTAAAGTTTTTCCTAAACGTTTTGCTTCTTCATTATCTTTTTCGATTACAGCAATACGAGCAGCAAGTTCAGATTCAACGAAAGCAGGATCAAAATCTTTGTAAGATAATGTATCAGCTCCCATAGAAGCAACTTGCATAGAGATGTCTTTAGTTAAAACTTCAGCGTTGTCAACTGATTGAGAGATTGCTGTTAATGCAGCAATTTTGTTAACGTGAACATAAGATCCAACGAAAGCACCTTCTAAAATTTCAAAACCACCGATTTCGATTTTTTCACCAATAACACCAGTTTGCTCAATTAGTTTTTCAGCAACAGTAATTCCGTTGAAATCTGAAGCTAAGAAATCTTCTTTAGAAGAAAAGTTAATAGCTCTTTCTACTAATTCTTTAGCTAAAGTTACGAAAGCTTCATTTTTACCTACGAAATCAGTTTCGCAGTTTAAAGTGATGATCGCTCCTTTAGTTTTATCAGCATTAACAAAAGAAACAGCAGCTCCTTCAGAAGACTCACGGTCAGAACGATTAGCAGCAACTTTTTGTCCTTTTTCTCTAAGGTTTTGTATCGCTTTATCGAAATCTCCTTCAGCTTCAACTAAAGCTTTTTTACAGTCCATCATTCCGGCACCTGTAGTTTGTCTTAATTTATTTACGTCTGCAGCAGTAATTGTTGCCATAATATTTTGAATTTTAATGTTAAAAGTAAAAATTCCATCTTTTAAATTCCAAATTCCAATTTTATTAAATTATCAACATAATGTTTTTAATTTTTATTTGGATTTTGGAATTTAAAATTTGGAATTTAAAATTTGATTTATTCTTCAGTAGCAGGAGCAGCAGCTTCAACAGCTGGAGCAGCTTCTACAGCAGCAGGTGCAGCAGTAGCATCTTCTGTTGTAGCTTCAGTTTCTTTGTCAGAACCTCTGTCAGAAAGACCGTCGATTACAGCAGCAGTTACTAAAGATAAAATTTTGTCAATTGATTTAGAAGCATCATCATTTGCAGGAATAACGTAATCAACCTCTCTTGGGTCAGAATTCGTATCAACCATTGCGAAAACTGGAATGTTTAATTTTTGTGCTTCTTTTATTGCGATATGTTCTGCTTTGATATCTACTACGAACAATGCTGCAGGTAGTCTAGACATATCAGCGATTGAACCTAAGTTTTTCTCTAATTTAGCACGTAGACGATCAACTTGTAAACGCTCTTTCTTAGAAAGTGTCATGAAAGTACCGTCTTTCTTCATTTTATCAATAGAAGACATTTTTTTAACTGCCTTTCTGATAGTTACAAAGTTAGTTAGCATTCCACCAGGCCATCTTTCAGTGATGTAAGGCATGTTTGCAGCTTTTGCTTTTTCAGCAACGATGTCTTTTGCTTGTTTTTTGGTAGCTACGAATAAGATTTTTCTACCTGATGCAGCGATTTTTTTCAAAGCTTCGTTAGCTTCTTCAATTTTAGCTGCAGTTTTATATAGATTGATAATGTGAATACCATTACGCTCCATATAAATGTAAGGAGCCATATTTGGATCCCATTTTCTAGTCATGTGTCCGAAGTGAACACCTGCTTCTAGTAAGTCTTTTACTTCTATTTTGTTTGCCATTTTTGTACTAGTTTACGTTCTGTTGATTAGCAATGCATAAATGGCGGTTTCCCAGGCTTTATACATTTAGATGCTAAACTATTTCCTACCTCGGTAGGAGAGCAACAACAACTGTGTTTTTTAATTTCAATAAATAATTGATCATGTCTTGTCCCAAATGAACAAGACAGGTAATATTAACGTTTAGAGAATTGGAATCTCTTACGAGCTTTCTTCTGACCGAATTTCTTACGTTCAACCATTCTTGGATCTCTTGTTAATAAACCTTCTGGTTTAAGGATAGCTCTGTTTTCAGCATTTACTTCACACATAACACGTGCTAATGCCATTCTTACAGCTTCTGCCTGACCAGTTGAACCACCTCCGTAAACGTTTACTTTTACATCAAAGTTGTTTACATTTTCTGTCATAGACATTGGTTGTAAAACTTTGTATTGTAAAGTTGCCGTTGGAAAGTAAGTTGCGAATTCTTTTTTGTTTACAGTGATTTTTCCTGTTCCTTCAGAAACATATACACGTGCAACAGCGGTTTTTCTTCTACCGATTTTGTGAATAACTCCCATTACTTAAGATCGTTTAGGTTAACAGTTCTAGGTTTTTGAGCTCCTTGTTTGTGCTCAGCTCCTACAACAACATTTAGATTTCTAAAAAGTTCAGCTCCTAATTTGTTCTTAGGTAACATTCCTTTTACAGCTTTCTCTACTAATAATGCAGGGTTTTTAGATTGCAATACTTTAGCAGTTAAAGTTCTTTGTCCTCCTGGGTAACCTGTATGACGCATGTAAATTTTGTCATTCATTTTTGTACCTGTAAGGTTAATTTTTTCTGAGTTGATAACAATTACGTTATCTCCACAGTCAACGTGCGGTGTGTAACTTGGTTTGTACTTACCTCTTAAGATCATTGCAACCTTTGAAGCAAGACGTCCTAAGTTATGACCCTCAGCGTCAACAACAATCCACTCTTTAGTTACAGTGGCTTTGCTAGCTGAAACTGTTTTGTAGCTTAATGCGTCCATAATATTATTTTAATTAAACATTCCATCCCCAATAAAGGGGATGCAAAAGTACAATTAATTATTTTAAAACCAAATACCTGAAAAGATTATTTTAACTCCTGATTTTCAGGAGCTATTTTTTTATCTAAAACAATAAAAAAACCATCTTTACAAAAGTACGTAAAGATGGTTTCAAGTAAGGCAGATAAAAAAGTAAATTATACTATAAAGAGGTTGGCGATATCTACAACTTGCTGTGTAGTAAGTGGTTCATCATAAGCTTCAGATCCTGCTGCGGCACCAAATAAGGTTGATGTATTAAATCCTGCCTGCATCGTAAGGCCTTCGCCATCATAGACAGCTTGTGTTGCGGCGGGCATTCCTGCGCCTCTTTCGCTATTGGAAATCCATCCTTTTAAACCACGCAGTCGTCTTACTTCAGACGCATGTCGTGCTTCAACAGAGTGTATTTGAAGTGCTGCGGTTAATAAATCAGGTGTAGAAATCAGATTTGCTGCCTGTCCTTTGTAGGCTCTTACGCCCGTATCTTCAAATGCCTGAGCTAAGGCTAAGAAGGTCGGATAATCTCCAAAAGGATTAAAAGCGCCTCCAACTGTAAAGTCAAAAGTTGGTTTAGGGACAAAATTGGGACTCATTGTTCCACCTAAACCTGCAATTAGAAATTTTACGTGATCGGCTTCATGATCTGCAATTTGCTGAAATACTTTCAAATCACGACCGCTATTTTCTGATGCGGGAATTACTCCTGAATCTAATGCCATAGCATAAAATTCATTTTCAAGATATTCTAAAGTTAATGCAAACTGCAAGGCTCCGATTGGTGTTGCCGGAGTAGGGGTTATATCTTTTGCCATTGCTTTGTTAGCCAATGCGGATAGTCCGAATGGAATGGATGCAAATGCTAAATTTTTTCCAAGATTTCCAAATTGTGTAAAACTGTCTCTTCTTGAACCTGTGCTAGTCATAATACCCTCATTGGTAAAAGACTCTATAAATTTTAATATATTCATAATTTCTAATTTTTAAATTGGGTTATATTAAGGTAAATATTTAGCAGTAAATTGAGTTGTGATAAATCCGCCTGCAATGGCTAAAATTTTCGAAGGATCTTTTGCGTCATCCAATCCGGTTGTCATATTGATGATGTCATCTCCGGCAAAATCTTTAGAATTCGGATTAATTAAACTTCTGATGGCAGAGGCGTGTCTTGCTTCTACAGAAACAATTTTCCCGGCCAACAATAAGTAATCCGGATTTTTGATCAGTTTTCCTGCCCCGTTATATGCGGCTACACCGGTATCTTCAAGTGCTTTGGCTGTAGCCAGAACATCGTTGCGACTATTAAAGTTTAAAGCGCCGTAATTGAATGCTAATGTAGGGAGTAGTTGAGAACTCGGATCCGGTAGTCCGCCGGTTAAAGCAGCTTTAAAGAAATCTCTGTGTACTACTTCGTGGTAATATAAATCAGTAAGGACTTGTTTTTCTATAGCATTAAAGGTGGTGTTGAAATTGGAAGCGTTTACCACTTTGGTATAAAAGTCAGCCTCTAATTGTTCTAAGGCATATGCGTAGGTCAGAACGCCAAAATCTCCGGCTCCTAAATCGAATTTTCCGTTTTTGACTCCTGGTAACATATTATCTATTATAGGATCATCATTATCATTGTTGTCACTACATCCGGCCATAAGTAATCCGGCACTGGCAATAGTTAGTCCGCTTAGTTTGAGAAAATTCCTTCTGTTGTTCAATGAAGTGTCTACCTCTTGAACTCGTACTTCGTTTTTCATAATTATTACTTTTTTAAATGGTTATTAATAGGAATTGCATTTTTGCGTATTAGGTTACTTACGGGCTTTCTTACAGAGTAGTTTTAGAAATTAGATTTATTTTTTATTTTTTTTATAATTCTCTTAAGACATAAGGGAAAACATGATAAGATTTTGATGTAGTCTGCGATGATTTTTGTTGTAATTTCAGTAATTCTACTATATTTGTATTAATTCCATAAAACATGATAGAATGAAAGCTAAAGCAACTTTAAAACAAATCGCAAAAGAACTCAATGTTTCTGTATCAACAGTTTCTAAAGCGCTTAATGATAGTCCTGAAATTAGTGAGCAAACAAAAATTAAGATTAAAGAATACGCGAAATTGAAAAATTACAAACCGAATGTGATTGGTTTGAATTTGAAAAATCGTAAAACAAAAACAATTGGAGTTATTATACCTAATATATTGAACTCGTTTTTTGCGAAGGTTTTTAGTGGTATCGAAAAAGTAGCAGACAAAAAAGGATATAATGTAATTACCTGTATTTCTAATGAATCTTTAGAAAAAGAAATTCATACACTGGAAATGTTGAGTAACGGAACCATTGATGGTTTTATATTATCAGTTTCAGAAGAAGCGCAAAAATTACAGGAATACAATCATTTTTCGGCAATTATAAATGATGGAACGCCAATCGTAATGTTTGATCGAATTGCGGAAGGTGTAGAATGTGATAAAGTAGTTGTAGACGATTACGATTCTGCTTTAAACTCGACACAACATTTGATTAATTTAGGTTGTAAAAATATTGCCTTAATCTCTTCTGTTGATAATTTAAGTGTTGGAAAATTGAGAGCTGACGGTTATTTGAAAGCTTTAGAGAACAATAACATTGCGATAAACGAAAAAATCATCCTCAGAACCGATTCTGAAGAGGATATGAAAAGTAAAATTGATGCTATTTTTGAACAAAAAATTGACGGAATTTTTGCTTTGGATGAAAATGACTCCGTTGCAGCTCTGCGCGTAGGATTGAAAAAAGGATACAGAGTTCCGGAAGATATCTCGATTATTGGTTTTGCAGATGGAATTTTAGCTTCAAGACGTTTATCACCAAGTTTGACAACAGTAAGTCAACACGGTATTGAGATTGGTGAAGTTGCTGCCAAAAGGTTAATCAAAAGACTCGAAGAAAACGAAGAAGAAACTTCAGATTATGAAACCATCGTAATCAAAACGGTATTAAAAGAAAGAGAATCAACTCGTAAAGTATAGTTCAAAAAAAAATCCATTCAAATCGAATGGATTTTTTTTGCTTGGTACTATTTTGGGGTAGTAAAATTTTATTGTGATTGGAGCAACCAAGCTTTTATATCCTTGAAAACTTCATCCCAGTGATAAGTACTTTCGGTTTCTTTTTTATTTAAATCAAATTCTTGTTTTTCGAAATTATGACCGTAATCTGGATAAGCTTTAATTTTAATATTTTTTTTCGGGAGTAAAAAAGGGAGTAAGTCATTGTGTGCCGATCCAATATCATTTGTTCCATAAATTATCAGGATGGGATTCTTGAATTTTTTAAAGCTTTCATAACTTAAAGTTCTGTTATAACTTGCCCAATTGGTAAAATCAATGTCGTCTTTAAATTCTTTACTGTCTTTTTCGATGTTTTTATATTCACTAGTTAATTTGTCAATTTTAATTTGACTTTCCGAATCGTCATTGTTTTTAAAACACTGGACTCTTTCTCTTAATATGTATTCCGTTATTCTATTAAATGGATCAGCAGACATGCAAACTAATTTGGATATTTTGGTGTTATTTGCCGCTACTTTTGCTGCTACACGATAGCCTTCCGAATGGCCTACAACAAAGAGAGAGTCTTTTTTAACGCTATTATTTTTAAATAAATTGTCTATAACGGTTGTGACTTGATTAACTCTATAATTTAGGTTATCATTTTTAATGTAATCATCGGGAATATTTCCTTTTTCAGTTGTATATCCTTTAGAATCTCTTTCGTAAGAACCTATTAAAGGAATTCCTTTTCTGGCAATTATTACAAAATTAAATTTTTCAAGATAAGGTTTAACGTCAAAAGGAATAGCTGAATTTACGCTTTTGTCATCATAGAAGATTATAGGTAATGGATTTGAACCTTGGATGAATAAAATCGTAGCCTTTGGTAAAATGGAGTTACTAATGGAAGTTAAAAAAGAAATGGAGTCGGTTTTTGTTGTTATTACAGTTTTAGTATAACCGGCTTTCTTTAAATAATAGTCTTCCTTGTTTTGGGAAAAAGAGGTTTGAGAAAAAAGCAAAAAAAAAGGCTAATACAACTGAAGATTTAAGCAGGTTCATAGTTATCTGTAAATTGGTTTATTATTTCCGCATAATTTAAAAATTCAATACCCGATTGATTTATAATCTCAAGAGGTGTTTTTTTTAAAATTTCATCAACATTCTACATACTTTTAAAGGGTGATGATTTAATTTTGTAGGATAATATTTTCAAAAATAGTAAAAATAGCGATGATCTGTATTTTTTCAACTGTTAAAAAAATTAAGCAAAAAAAACTCCATTTACTACTAGCAAATGGAGTTTTTAATATTTCATTAAATTGATGAATCTAAAATCATCAATCTAAAATCATCAATCTAAAATCTACAATAATCTTAGTGTGCTTCCAACCAATCTTTACCCAAACCTAATTCTACTTCTAACGGAACCGCCATTATAAAAGCGTTTTCCATTTCGTGTTTGATCATAGGCTGGATTTTTTCGAGTTCGTCATTGTGAACATCGAACACAAGCTCATCATGCACCTGAAGTAACATTTTTGATTTCCAGTTTTCTTCTTTTAATTTTTTATGAATGTTGATCATTGCAATTTTAATCACATCCGCAGCACTTCCCTGAATAGGAGCATTCACGGCATTTCGTTCTGCTGCGCTTCTTACAACAGCGTTGGCAGAATTAATATCTTTTAAGTAACGACGACGTCCTAAAATGGTTTGTACGTATCCTTTTTCACGTGCAAACTCGATTTGCTCTGAAATATAAGATCTCAATTTTGGATAGGTTTTATAATATGCTTCAATCAAAGCAGCACTTTCGCTTCTTGATAGGGAAGTCTGATTACTCAATCCAAAAGCAGAAACACCGTAGATAATTCCGAAGTTAACTGTTTTGGCATTACTTCTTTGTTCGCGGCTCACTTCATCCAAAGGAACGTCAAAAACTTTAGCAGCTGTTGCTTTGTGAATGTCTTCTCCGTTTTGGAAGGCCTTGATCATGTTTTCTTCACCACTCAGAGCGGCAATAATTCGCAATTCTATTTGAGAATAATCCGCAGAAATCAAAGTGTGGTTTTCGTCACGGGCTACAAATGCTTTACGAATCTGACGGCCTCTTTCGGTACGAATCGGAATATTCTGTAAGTTCGGATTATTAGAACTCAAACGGCCTGTTGCAGCAACAGTCTGCATATAATCGGTATGAACTCTTTGTTTTTTTTTATCTACTTGTTCCGGTAAAGCCAGAATATAAGTACTCTGTAGTTTTACCATTTGACGCCAATCCAGAATCTCTTTTACAATCGGATTGTCGTTGGCTAAATAAGTTAATACTTCCTCACCGGTAGCGTACTGACCTGTTTTGGTTTTCTTTTGTTTGGTACCGCCAATTTTCATTTTATCAAACAAAATATCACCCAACTGTTTTGGAGAAGCCAAATTGAATTTCTCGCCCGCAGTTTCGTAGATATTTTGCTCCAAAGTTTTAATCTCAACATCCATTTCTTTAGACATTGCTTTTAAAAACTCAACATCAAGACGAATACCTTCTGTTTCCATAGCAGCCAAAACGCTTACTAACGGAATTTCGATTTCGTCAAATAGTTTTTTGGTTTCCGTTTTGTCTAATTCAGTGGTGAAGATTTCTTTCAACTGTAAGGTTACATCAGCATCCTCGGCAGCATATTCTTTGATGTCTTCCAAAGCAACATCACGCATTGAGATTTGATTTTTGCCCTTTTTACCAATTAAATCTTCAATTGGTTTTGGGGAATATTTCAAATACGTTTCTGCTAGAATATCCATATTATGACGCATATCCGGATTGATCAGATAATGTGCAATCATCGTGTCAAAAAGTTTTCCTTTTACCGTAACACCATAATTAGAAAGAATTTTTAAATCGTATTTTAAATTCTGACCGATTTTTTCAATATTCTCATTTTCAAAAAACGGAATAAATTTGGTAATCAGGGCTTTTGCTTCTTCCTGGTTTTCCGGAAACGGAACATAAAGTCCTTTTCCTTTTTCATAAGAAAACGAAATACCAACCAATTCTGCATGTAAAGCATCTAAACCGGTAGTTTCGGTATCAAAACAAACAGCAGTCTGTTTTTGTAAATTTTGTAAAAGTAATTTAATACCTAAATCGCCTTCAATAGCCTGATAGGAGTGAGGTGTATTTTCTAAAGTAGTATAAAAAGAAGTTCTTACGGCTTCCGGATTTTCGGCGGTATCACCGGCTCCGAAAAGGTCAAACTGATCTTCGTTTTTAGGTTGCGCTTTCTTGTATAATTTGGCATCAGGAGTTGTCTCCGTAGTTTGTGCTCCACCTGTTTTAAACAAATTATCAAATTGTTCCGCCATTCTTCGGAATTCTAATTCCTGAAAAATAGCATCTGTTTTTTCGATATCGGGACGTGTTAGCTCGTAATCATTTTCGTCAAAAGTAACCGGGCAGTCCAATAAAATAGTGGCTAAAGTTTTAGAGAGTAGTCCCTTTTCTTTGTTGGCCTCGATGTTTTCTTTCATTTTTCCTTTCAGCTTGTCGGTATTAGCCAAAAGGTTTTCCATTGTACCAAATTCTTTTAAAAACTTTTTAGCCGTTACTTCACCAACACCCGGAAGTCCCGGGATATTATCGGCAGCATCACCCATCATTCCAAGGAAATCAATTACCTGTTCCGGTCTTTCGATTTCAAATTTTGCCAAAACTTCCGGAACACCCCAAATTTCAATTCCGTTACCCATTCGGGCCGGTTTGTACATGAAGATGTTTTCAGAAACCAATTGAGCAAAATCCTTATCGGGAGTTACCATGAAAACTTTGTAATTCTGTTTTTCGGCTTGTTTGGCAATCGTTCCAATTAAATCATCGGCTTCAAAACCGGCAACTTCAATAATAGGAATGTGCATGGCTTTTAATAATTCGCAGATATAAGGCACTGCAATTTTTATAGCTTCCGGTGTTACATCGCGATTGGCTTTGTATTCGGGGAATATCTCGTTACGAAGTGCACTTCCTCCTTTATCGAAAGCAACAGCCAGATGATCCGGTTTTTCTCTTCTAATAACATCCAAAAGGGAATTCATGAAGCCCATAATGGCGGACGTATCCATTCCTTTGGAGTTGATTCTTGGGTTTTTTATGAAGGCATAATAACCACGGAATATTAAAGCGTAAGCATCAAGTAAAAAAAGGCGTTTTTGTGACGACATAAGTACAATTTATCAATTCAATTTTCAAAGTTACGAATATCACTATAATATTAAGTTAGAAATTGCTTTGTTATTTGTTAATCCAAAATAGTAGAAGGATGGATTGTTGGTTTTCGAAAACTTTAAAGGCTTGAAAACCAAAAGGTTTTTTTTGTCGTAGATAATTAATTAAAACACTACATTATGAAAGATACCTTACTTACGCCGAGATCCTTTTTATTGATGGGATTAATGTCATTTTTTGGAGCCTGTTCTAATGATGACGATAGAACTCCAGTGCAGCAACCAGAACCCGTGCCAATGCCAAGTACAGCACCTCCGGTAGATTTTACTGCCTTGTCCAATGATAATAAAGTCTTTTATTTTAATGCTAAAGATTTAAAAATGCCCATTCGTTCCTATACGATAACAGGATTGCAGTCAGGCGAAAGTATCCTGAGTATTGATTACAGACCGGCAACGGGACAATTGTACGGTCTAGGGTCTACAAGCAGATTGTATAGTATAAATGAAAATTCAGGATTAGCGACACCACTTGGGGCGGCTTCTTTTTCTCCTGCGATCGAAGGAACATCCTCTTCTATAGATTTTAATCCAACGGTTGATCGTGTGCGTTTGATTTCTAATAATGGAAAAAATCTGAGATTACACCCCGAACTCGGAACTGTTGTGTCAACAGACGGAAATCTCAATGGAGTTGCAAGCACTCAGGTTGATGCCATTGCTTACACGAATAGTTTCTCCGGAAGTACAACAACCCAATTATTTGATATCGATTATACAACGGACAAATTATACTTGCAGAATCCGCCAAATGATGGGAAACTTCAGGAAGTAGGAAGTTTAAAAGTAGATTTTTCAGGAACAGGAGGGTTTGATATACAGCCGGATTCTAATTTAGGAATCGCGGTTAACAATAAAAGCAGTGAATCCAGACTTTATACGATTAATTTAACGAATGGAGAGGCTGTATGGGTTGGGACTTTTACACAGCAAATTGTTGAAGTTGCATTTAAATCAAAACCTATTGCCTATGCGACAAGCGCAACAAATTCTTTGTACCGATTAAATCCCGTTACAGGAACTTCCAATTCGGTTGCTTTGATGGGGATGAATAGTAGTGAGGAAGTAGTAGGGTTGGATTTCAGACCTTCAAACGGAGCTCTTTATGCGGTGACCAATCAAAACAGGTTGCTAACGGTTAATACTTCAAACGGCCAGGTAACAGCGGTTGGCTCCGTATTATCGCCGATATTGTCAGGACAGAATTTCGGATTTGATTTTAATCCAACCGTAGACCGAATAAGGTTGGTGAGTAATTTGGGACAAAATTTTCGTTTGAATCCTGACACAGGAGCAGTTGTGGGTACAGATAGTTTTCTGAATCCGGGTACACCTTCCGTTTCGGCAGCAGCTTACACCAATAATTTTGCACAAGCCTCCTCGACACAGTTGTTTGTAATTGATTCAGGAAATAATAATTTGTACCTACAAACCCCTCCAAATAATGGGACTTTGGTGCCAGTGGGAGCTTTGGGTGTAACGACCACAGGAATGAATGGTTTTGATATAGGAGGAAATAGCGGTGAAGCGTTTGCTATATTAACGGTTAGTACTACGCAATCTATTTACAAAATTAACCTGACAACCGGTACCGCAACAAAAACGGTTGATTTTTCTCCGGCTGTCACTTCGATGACTTTAGGATTAGGTTTTTAAAAGGATAGCGAAAATTGATATAGAAGAAGCGGCTGGAGCATTTCGGCCGCTTTTTTATAAATTAAAGTTAAAATTTTTTAGTGGTCTCGTTTCTTCATTTTCTCTTCATTTTCTCGAAGTAAATTTGATCTGTAATTGAAAAGGTTATTAATTCAAAATTATAGAAATCATGAGAAATTTTTTAATGTTACTCGTAGCAATTTTAGGTACAACAGCAATGGTAAATGCTTTTCCTCCTGTAAAAGTGGGACCCGCTAAAGAAATTAAAGCAACTCCGACAAAAGAGACAAAAGCAACCAAACATCCAAAACACAAAACGGATAAAAAAGCGAAATCTACTAAAAAAGAAGCTCCGAAATCAGAAACAGCAAACATGAAAAAATAAAAGTTGTTTTTGTTTTGCTTTTTAAGGATTGTAAAGAAAGCAAAACAGAAAGGATAATTATGGAGAAAGCTGATGAAGAAATTTGTCAGCTTTTTTTATTCGTTAATTTTTTAAATAATAAGGAGCTAATTTTTTCATAATTGCTTAAATTTAGTTGCTTTTAGAACTTTGAACTATGAATATTTTAATTGTTGAGGATAATAAAGAACTTGCCGTAGAGGTCTATGATTTTTTATGCAATGGCGGTTATGTCTGTAAAGTGGTTCATAATTGTGCGGATGCATTAGAGGAAATCGGCTGTAATGAGTACGATGCCATGCTGTTAGATCTTGGTTTACCGGACGGAGATGGCTTCGAAATTCTGACAGCGGTGCGAAAAACGAAATCCAAAATGGCAGTTATCGTCATTACGGCTCGTGGAGAATTAGACGACAGAATAAATGGTTTGCATTTGGGTGCCGATGATTATCTGACCAAACCTTTTGCTTTAACAGAACTGAGTGCGCGTCTTTATGCCGTGATCAGGAGAATGCATGGTTTTACTTTAAATGATTTAGTAGTACACGGTTTCTCACTGCAATTGCAGGATTATAAAGTAAGTTATGACGCTATCCCGATCAATCTGACAAAAAAAGAATTTGATATTTTTCAGTATTTGGTTTTGAATAAAAATCGGGTCATTACCAGATTGCAATTAACGGAGCACATTTGGGGAGATATACTGGAGGTAAATTCAGACTCGAATTTTATTGATGTCCATGTTCGGAATCTTAGAAAAAAATTAGACAAACATACCGATATTAGCTGGTTTGAAACCGTTAGAAATGTCGGATATCGAATTAATGTTTAAAAAGTAACGACTTTGAAAATAAAACACCAATTGGCTATTTTTAACGCACTGTCAAGATTATTACTGATCTTTATTTTGTGGTTAATGTTGCCTATTTTGGTCGAGAAAGTAGTTTACAGGCACATCAACAATAGTTTGGTCGAAAAGGAGAAAAAGTTCCTGGATCATTTGGACAAGGAAGAAATCAACAATTTTATCCAGAATACGGGTGATACCACAGATACGTATTCGCAGTTTTCAACTTTGCACAGCGAATTTCTGGTACTTTCAAGAACCACAACGAAGTCCCATCAAAAGAAAACGACTTTCAGTAATGCTTACAGGGTGATCGAAGGTGAAGAAAATGAATATCGAATTCTACAGCATCATTTTACCTATGCCAATGAAAATTATAAACTGGAGATTGGAAGCAGTCTTGCCGAAATAAAAGACCTTACTTTTATCATCCGGTTCTTTATTATTATTGTGTTTGTGATCATTCTTTTAATTACTTTTTTAGCAGATACTTTTTTTATTGAATATTTATTGAAGCCTTTTTATAAAATTATAGATACCAAAATCAGGCGGGTCAATGAACCCGAAGCTTTTGATCATACACCGATAAAAGCAACATCGCGTGATTTCAGAGAGCTTGATTTTGTTCTGAATCAAATGATGGATCGTATTGCGGAACTTTTTAAAAAAGAAAAACAATTTATTTCTAATGTTTCCCATGAGTTACTTACGCCCATTGCACTGCTCAAAAATAAGTTCGAAAACCTATTGCAAAATGAGTCTTTAGATGATCTGGCGGTTGATAAAATTGCGGGCTCGCTCAGAACTTTAGATATGCTCAAAAAGATCATCAATAATCTGTTGCTGATTTCCCGAATAGAAAACAATCAGTATGCAACAGACGAAGCAATTCATTTTGGTGAAATTGTAAATGATATGCAGGAAGATCTTCAAGACCGAATTGAAGACAAAGGGATTCATTTTTCGAATGAAATGCAGCATGATTTTAGTTTTAAAGGAAATAAAACCCTGATTCATATTCTGATCTACAATTTAATTACGAACGCAATTAAATACAATAAAGAAAAAGGAGAAATCATTGTTTCGGACGGATTCTTGAACGGGCAGTATTTTATCTCCATCAAAGATTCCGGCATTGGTATGGATGCCTCTCAGATTGAAAAAGTATTTAACAGATTTGCCAGAATCAGTTCAGATCAAGATGGGCAAGGGTTGGGGCTTGCTATTGCAAAAAGTATTGCTTCTTTTCATCATATAGAAATCGGTGTTGTTTCAGAAATTAATACCGGAACAAGTTTTAAACTTTTACTGCCTGAGGCTGCAAAACTTAATTAAAAGTTAATTTTTTTTAACACTACATATCTTCATTTAAACTTCATTTAGTGATTATATCTTTGGTCTATAAATAATCAAATAATAATAATCTATAAATTTAAAGTCATGAGAAAATTAGCAATTTTAGCAGTAGCAGTTTTAGGAACAGTAGGAATGGTAAACGCTCAAACAGCCCCGGCACAAACAGCTCCGGTAAAAGAAGCAAAAGCGCCTAAAAAAGAGAAAAAAGCAGATAAAAAAGCGAAAAAAACAGAAGCTAAACCAGCAGCGTCTAAAACAGAAATGAAATAATTATAAGTCGTTTTTATTGTAATTTCATGGCTTTTGGTTTGGTTTATGAAATGGTTAATAGGGATAAATTTTAAGTAGATTAAAAGGCTGACAGAGAAATTTGTCGGCCTTTTAATTTATATTTGAGTTAAATTTTTGATAATAAAAAGCAATAAAAAATCCATTCTTTGTTACTTTGCTTAAAACTATAACTAATGATCATTCGTTTTGTAATTCTTTGCGCTCTTTTTTTATTTATTGAGTTCTATTCTTACCAAGCCATCCGTACTTTAATTAAATTAAGATGGGTTTTGGTTAGTTATCAAATTATAAGTTTACTGCTTTTAATTTTTATCATTTACTCTTTTTCGCAAGTAGATCGTTCCGTTGGACAAACGAAGCAATTCATGTTTACAACTGGCCTGATGTTGTTGATTTATGTGCCTAAAATTGTAATTACGTTGGTTTTATTAGGAGAAGACGTTTTTAGATTAGGTGCAGGAGCAGTTAACTATTTTGTAGAAAATTCAAATGAAACAAATATTCTTCCCTCGAGGCGAAAATTCATCAGTCAGATTGGTTTAGGGTTGGCAGCAGTTCCTTTTCTGTCTTTGATTTATGGAATTTTTGAAGGAAAGTATAATTATAAAGTAATCAAACAGACCATCTTTTTTCCGGATCTTCCGGAGGCTTTTGATGGTTTTAAGATCACTCAGATTTCAGATGTACACAGCGGAAGTTTTGACAATCCTGAGAAAATCAGCTACGCGGTTGATCTGATCAATGAGCAAGAAGCAGATATGATTTTGTTTACAGGTGATATTGTGAACACGCATGCAACAGAAATGCATCCCTGGCTGGAGACTTTTAATAAAATAAAAAGTTACAAATACGGGAAATTTTCGGTTTTAGGAAATCATGATTACGGGGAGTACGTGACTTGGCCTTCTGAAAAAGAAAAGGATGATAATTTTCATGCGATAAAAGAATTATATAACCAGATTGGATTTAAACTTTTACTGAATGAGCACACTTTTATTCAGAAAGGGGAGGATAGGATCGCTTTAGTTGGTGTTGAGAATTGGGGAAAGAATTTTAAAAAAGCAGGCGATTTAAACAAGGCTTCACAGCACGTAGATCAAAACGATTTTAAAGTCCTGATGAGTCATGATCCAAGCCATTGGGAATATGAAATAAAGAATCATCCTAAAAACTTTCATTTAACGCTGTCAGGTCATACACATGGCATGCAGTTTGGTATTGAAATACCGGGATATTTTAAATGGAGTTTAGCACAGTACATCTATAAACAATGGGCTGGCTTATATGAAGAGGTAGGCAGGTATGTTTATGTGAACCGCGGTTTTGGTTTTCACGCTTATCCCGGAAGAGTGGGTATCATGCCGGAAATAACGGTCATTGAACTAAAAAAAGGTAACAATGTCGCTTAGTTAAGTAAAAATGCTACATTTGTAAAATATTTATCTCTTTTTAGTAGATTTAAAAAAATTAAATTTTTGGTTTTATGTCAAAATTTGGAGAACTAATAAATGCTCAGGTCCCTGTGTTAATCGATTTTTACACAGATTGGAATGAATCGTCAGTTTCTATGCATCCTGTTATTAAGGATGTTGCCGCTGCGCTTGGTGATAAGGCCAAAGTAATCAAAATTGATGTAGATAAAAATCAGGAACTGGCGGAGGCACTTCGTATAAAAGGACTTCCGACTTTGATGATCTATAAAGAAGGTCAGATGATTTGGAGGCAGTCAGGTGAGCTTGATGCAAATACTATCATTGGTATTGTGCAGGAACAATTCGATATGTAATACTACACACGGTTTGCTGTTATTTAGTGAATAATATCAAACGTATATCCATTTTCTTTTAAAAAATGCAAGGTTTTAGGCAAGGCGAATTTTAAATTCGGTGAAGCCTTTATGCTGTCATGAAATACAATCACACTTCCTGACTTTACATTTTTCGTAACATTCTCCAGACATTTTTGAGGAGTAATAGAACGGTCAAAATCAGCACTCAGAACATCCCACATTACTATTTTATAGCCTAGTTTGCGTAGAATTTTAGATTGCGCTTTTTTGATTTTCCCGTAAGGAGGACGAAAAAGCAGACGACTACCTGTTTTTTCCTGTTCTTCTAGTACGTGTGCGCAATTTTTAACATTTTCGATATAATCATTCGTGTGAATTTTCCATCCGTTTACGTGGTTCATCGTGTGATTTCCAATGGAGTGTCCTTCTGTGATCAATTTCTCAAATAACGACAAATTTGCTTTTATGTTTTTTCCGATACAGAAAAAAGTGGCTTTGGCATCAAACTTTTTCAACTCAGATAAAACCCAATCCGTAATCTCCGGAGTAGGGCCGTCGTCAAAGGTGAGGTATATCTTCTTTTCGTTATTGGGAATGTCCCAGCAATATTTAGAAAATACCCTTTTTATAAATGAATTTGTTTTTACCCAATAAAAGCTCATTGTAAAATGATTTAGAGATATGTAAAATTAAAAAATGCAGTGCTATTTATCAAACAGCACTGCATTTTTTTAATTGCTAAATTTTTCGTATATTATTCTTTTTCTCTTCCGAAACGTTCGAAAACATTTACGTAAGTGTTAAAAGTTACTTTATGTTTTTCGTAGAAAGTGATGTCGTTGTTGTTTTTCATAACCTCCAATAAGCTTCTGTAACGCTCGATATCAGTGATAATATCAATAGCTAAGTCCGTTTGGTCAGAAGCGCTTAATGTGGCATAATAGTTCAGATCTTCTTTGTATTTCTGTACTAGTTTAGTTAGCAAATCATGTGCTTTTGCTGTTTCGCCAACTTTATAATAGCCACCGGCAAAAGGTTCAACTAACGAATAATAACCAAATTTATCGATCGGCATTTTTGTCATAGCTAAATTAATGACTTTTTTTGCTTTGTCAATTTTGCCTTCAGCGATCAATTGGTTCATTAAACGAGATAAGTTTGTGCGGTATGTGATGCTGTTTTTTCTTGTTTCAGGATCGTGATAGATTTTGTCGCTTTCGCTATTGCCCCAATCCCATTTCATTACAATATCATACATTTTGTCAGCATCAATTTGTCCCATGTCTAATGGTCCGCCTTCTTTTGAAGCAGTATTTTTTACCGGAACTAATTTATAAACCATTCCGTCTAATTGTAAATAGTCTTTTAGCCATAAGTAATCTTCACTGTCAAAAGCACCACCACTAAAGTAGATTGGTCTTTTCCAGTTGTTATTAGCCAGGATATCCAACATCATCAAACGATTTTTGTATAACGCGCTTCCTTTGATATCAATGTCCATATAAGGAACGATAGAATCATTGTATTTTGGATTAACGACTTTATTTTTGATAATTAAGTCTTTGTCAACGGTAACTCTGATTTTATTAGTTGGGTAAAAATGAATCGTTTGCCCGTTTTGTAAACCTACAGTTGATTTTGGATTTTTAATAAAGCTGATGAAGTCATTAATATTCCAACGCGTTTCTATTTTTGGAATGTGAGCCACATAATCCAGTTTATCACCTACATATTCAGCATGTGTAAAAGAGATTGGTAATGGGTCAGATTCATACGATTTGGCTTTCATTTGATCAATGTACCAATCCGTCATGAAAAGGCTTGTATTGACAATTTTTACATCTGTTCGTACACCTTCGATTTCCTGGGCATACCATAATGGGAAAGTATCGTTGTCTCCAATTGTAAATAAAATAGCGTTCTTGTCGCAGGAAGTCAAATAAGCTTTTGCCATTGCTACAGCAGTATATTTACCTGATCTGTCATGATCGTCCCAGTTTTGAGAAGCCATTAAAACAGGAGCGGCAAGGAAAGTCGCAGCAATAATTACTGGTCCGGCGATTTTTGGAGCTATGTATTTCTGAATCGTTTCGTACAGCGAATAGACTCCAAAGCCAATCCAGATAGCAAACACATAGAACGATCCTACCAAAGCATAATCTCTTTCACGGGGCTCAAAAGGTCTTTCGTTTAAGTAAATTTTTAATGCGATTCCTGTAAATAAGAATAAGGCCAAAAGAACGTAAAAGCTTTTAAGGTCTCTGTTCGCATGATACATAAGTCCGATAAGTCCCAGGATGAAAGGCAGGAAGAAGTACGTATTTCTTCCTTTGTTGTTTAGTACATCTGTAGGTAAGTTGTCCTGAGAACCAAGGTGGATGGAGTCAAGGGCTTTGATTCCGCTAATCCAGTTTCCGTCCAGATTGTCGTATTTCCCCTGAACATCGTTCTGGCGTCCGGCGAAATTCCACATCAGGTATCTTCCGTACATATATCCGAATTGATATTCAAACATAAAAAAGAAGTTGTCAGAAGCTGTTGGTTTTTCGATAATTAAGTAATCGCCGTAGCTTTTCAGGAATTTTACGTAGCCTTCGTTGTCAATTTGTTTTTGAGCATATGCTTTTCTGAATTCAGAAATCGTTTTCTCAACTTCGTTACGCAATTGAGCAGTAGCTTTGTTGTATTCCTCTTCGCTTAATTGACTGGCGTCTATGCCATATTTTGCCAAATCATCTTCGTAAGGATAATTTGGGTTTATCTTGAAGCCCGGAGGGTGTGTGAAACCAATATAATTCTCAATGTGTCCCGGTTCGGTGCTCCACATTCTTGGTAGTATGGTTTTTTGATTGTCGTCCGTATTTTGTTCTGCGTTTTTATAGTTGTTGGTAATGATGTATTTACCAGTTTTATAATCTCTTTCGTAGTTCGGTTTTTTGTCTAAATAAGGTGTTTTAGCGTCTAAACCTGCAAAAACTTCTGTGTATTGTGGTCCGTAGAACAACGGATTTACACCGTATTGTTCACGATTGTAATACGCTAAAACTTCAGTAGCATCTGATGGTTTGTTTTCATTGATTACCGTATTTGCGTTAGCACGAACCGGTAACATCATCCAGGTTGAGAATCCTATTAAAATAAACAAGATGCAAAGAATGATGGTGTTATAGAAAATCAGGCCTTTTTGTTTGGTGAATTTTAACCCAAAATAAAAGAAAGCAATTAATAGTAAAGCAACAAAAATGGTTCCGGAGTTAAAAGGAAGTCCCATGCTGTTTACCATGAATATTTCGGTTTTACCGAAGAACGCCATGGTTAGCGGAAGGAGTAATTTGAAAATAAACAACAATACTCCAATAACTACAACATTGGCAATTAAGAAGTTCTTGATGGTAACTTTTTCGTAATGTTTAAAATAGTATAGAAATCCTATTGACGGAATGGTTAATAAAGCCATAAAGTGGACTCCAAAAGAAAGACCAATAACGAGAGAGATAACCAATAACCATTTGTTTCCTTTAGGTTTGTCCATGTCTTGTTCCCAACGTAGGCCAAGCCAAAAAAGTAAAGCAATTAACAAAGAGGCCATTGCATAAACTTCGGCTTCAACAGCGTTAAACCAAAAACTATCTGAAAAAGTAAAAGCCAGGGCTCCGATAAAAGAGCTTCCTAGGATAACAATTGAATTATTTTGATTGATTTCGGAAAAACGGGCTATGATTTTTTTCAGGATCATAGAAGAAGACCAAAACAAAAATAGAATCGTGAATGCACTGGAGAAAACAGACATCATATTGACCATTAAGGCTACATGTTGGTTATCTGTTGCAAACATGGCAAAAAACGCACCCATCATTTGGTATAAAGGAGCTCCGGGTGGGTGACCAACTTCTAGTTTAGCTGCTGTAGCGATATATTCGCCACAATCCCAAAAGCTCATGGTAGGTTCAACAGTTAGTGTGTAGGTGATTAAAGCGATTGCAAATGCAAACCAACCAATAATTGTATTCCATTTATTGAAATTGAATTGTGCCATATTTAGGTGTTATAATTTTAGATGTTTTCTATCCTACAAAGAAAATGTTTTTTTGTGTAAAGAATAGAGCATTAACAAAAAAATCTAGAAAACTATTTGGTTAAAGTAATCTGTTGTTGGTGAAATACTTGCGAAAACATTAGCAGTTTTAAAGGAGAAAAAACGAAAAAAAATGAAAATTTTTGCCCAAAAAGTTTGTGCAAACTAAATAAAGCTCTAAATTTGCACTCGCTTAACCGCACTGCTGGTCTATGGTGTAATGGTAACACAACTGTTTTTGGTGCAGTCTTTCAAGGTTCGAGTCCTTGTAGACCAACATAAAAGCCTCTCAATCGAGAGGCTTTTTTTATGGAATAAATTTTTTTAAAAAAAGTTTGTGTAAACTAAAAAAAGTTTTAAATTTGCACTCGCTTAACAGCACTGCTGGTCTATGGTGTAATGGTAACACAACTGTTTTTGGTGCAGTCTTTCAAGGTTCGAGTCCTTGTAGACCAACATAAGAAGCCTCTCAATTTGAGAGGCTTTTTTTATGCAACAAAATTTCTTGAAATTCCAAATCTCAAAATTCCAAATCTTTCTCAAATTCCAATTTTTGAAATTCCAAATTCCAAGTCTGGAATAGGAGGGGATTTAGTCTGTTTTAAAAAAAAACGCTCCGTTTGTACGATACACGCACGGTTTGTTCTTTCGAGGAATGAGAAATCACAATAGGAATTCGGTGTAGAAGAGCACTGGTTTTTGTCGGGGCATCAGTGTGATTTCTCTTTCCGAAAATAATATTGTACGGCAAAATTGTTTTCTATTATTTTTATGGGTCAAAGCTGACAGGTTTTTAAAACCAGCTTTAGTTTTTGAGGTGTTTAGGTCGGTTTTAATGGAGAATTCAAAACTTATAGTTTTTATTCAAAAAAAACGCTCAAGTGAGAAGTTTTTTAGTGTTGTGTTTGAATTTAGTGGAAATCTCGCAAAGTCGCAAAGCTGTAAAGTTTAAAAAAAGATTAGGTGCTTCGTTTGTTCTCTTGATGAAGGAGATTCGAGCGAAAGTGAATAAAATAAATCACAATAGAAATTATGGATCAAAGCTGACAGGTTTTTAAAACCTGTCAGCTTTAATTTTTTTGAGCTGTTTAGATTTTGAAAGTTATAACAGGTCTGACAGCGTGATTGACTAGTCCTTCGCTGATGCTTCCGTTGAAAAAATGAGCAAATCCGGTTCTTCCGTGTGTGCACATTGCAATAACGTCTGCGTTTTTGGTGTTCGAAAAGTTTAAAATTCCTTTTTCGATATTGGTATCGTTGTAGATATTTGTGGAGTAATTGGTCATATTAAATTCGGCGATAAATTCGTTCATCGCTTTTTGAATAACATGAGTTGGTTTGAAGCTGTTTGGAGTACAAATAGTGACCAAATGAATGGTTGAGTCAAAGAATTTGGTGAAATTTAAGAATTTTTCAAAAGGTTTTTTGGTCTCTTCAGAAAAATCAGAAGCAAAGACAATGTTTGCTGCATTAAAATTTGAAATGTCTTTTTTGATGACTAAAACAGGGATTTCGGAATTGCGTACTACTTTTTCGGTGTTGGATCCTATTAGTAATTCTTCGACACCTGAAGAGCCGTGTGATCCCATTATGATTAGGTCTATTTCGTGATCTTTGCTTACTTGTGTGATGCCGTGGATGGGTTTGTCCATTTTTACAATTTCGGTCACACTAACTCCGTCAAGGTAGGGTCTGTTGGAGATTTCATCGAGCATTTGATTTGCTTTTTTCATGAAAAGCATGGTTTCGGGAATGCTTGCGCCCCCTGTAATTGCGTCATTCATTTGATGCGGCAGCTCGAGCATGTGTAATACAATGATTTCCGAATTGTTTTTTTTGGCAATTTGTGCAGCGACTTTTAAAGCGTCTTCTGCATGTTCTGAGAAGTCGGTAGGTACTAAAATTCGTTTCATAGTTTTTTGGGTTAGATAGTAGGAATAATCTCTTGTGTTTTATGCTACATAAAGATAAGAAATATTTTTAGAGCAATCTATTTATTTTGATTTATAAAAAAAACACTATATTTGCACCGTTATTTATTAAAATCTAAATAATGAGGGGACTAAGTGTCCCCTCTTTTTATAAAATTATGACATTTAAAGAAAAAGTAAACACATTAATTTCAGAAGCTCTTCAGGAAAAGCCATCAATCTTTTTGATTGATTTGTCTATTTCGGATTCTTTCAAGGTTAGTGTAGGTTTAGACGGGGATAATGGAGTAGCGTTGCAGGATTGTATTGATGTTAGTCGTGCAATCGAGAATAATCTGGATCGTGAAGAACAGGATTTTTCTCTTGAAGTAGCATCGGTTGGTGTTGGATCACCCTTGAAAATGACAAGACAATACAAGAAAAATATTGGTAGAACGTTGATTGTTACTACAAATAATGAAAAAATTGAGGCAGAATTAGTGGAAGCTAACGATGTTTTTATAATTTTGTCTTGGGAAGCAAGAGAACCGAAAAAAGTAGGAAAAGGAAAAGAAACAGTTCAAAAAGAGCAACAAATACCTTATACAGAAATTAAAGAGGCAATTGTTACAGTAACATTTTAATTAAAGAATTCGCATGGAAAATTTAGCATTAATCGATTCATTCTCAGAGTTTAAAGATAATAAACTTATTGATCGTGTAACGCTTATGGCAATTTTAGAGGACGTGTTTAGAAATGCATTAAAGAAAAAATACGGTTCTGATGATAACTTCGATATTATCATTAATCCTGACAAAGGAGATATGGAGATTTGGAGAAGAAGAGTAATCGTTGCTGATGAAGATCTGGACTTTGAGAACGAAGAAATTACCTTGACTGAAGCTAGAATGATCGAAGCGGATTTTGAAATTGGTGAAGAAGTTTCTGAAGAGGTTAAATTGATTGATTTAGGGCGAAGAGCTATTTTGGCTTTGCGTCAAAACTTGATCTCTAAAATTCACGAACACGATAATACGAATCTTTATAAGCAATTTAAAGATATTATTGGCGATATTTACACCGCAGAAGTACATCACGTGCGTCCAAGAGTTGTAATCTTGGTAGATGATGAAGGAAATGAGATTGTACTTCCGAAGGAAAAACAAATTCCATCTGACTTTTTCCGTAAAGGAGATAATGTTCGTGGAATTATTGAAAGCGTTGAATTAAAAGGAAATAAGCCTCAAATTATCATGTCAAGAACTTCTGAAAAGTTCTTGGAGAAATTATTTGAACAAGAAATTCCGGAAGTATTCGACGGTTTGATTACAGTTAAGAATGTAGTTCGTATTCCTGGTGAAAAAGCAAAAGTAGCGGTAGATTCTTATGATGACAGAATCGATCCTGTTGGAGCTTGTGTTGGTATGAAAGGATCTCGTATTCACGGAATTGTTCGTGAATTAGGAAACGAAAATATTGACGTAATCAACTATACAAACAATATTCAATTGTTTATTACAAGAGCATTAAGCCCTGCAAAAGTTTCTTCTATCAAAATTGATGAAGAAAACAAAAGAGCTGAAGTTTTCTTGAAATTAGAAGAAGTTTCTAAAGCTATCGGTAGAGGTGGTCATAATATAAAATTAGCGGGTCAGTTGACAGGTTACGAATTGGATGTAATTCGTGAAGGAGACGTTGCAGGTGCAACAGCAGATGAAGATGATGTTGAATTAACAGAATTTTCAGATGAAATCGAAGGCTGGGTAATTGAAGAATTTGCTAAAATAGGTTTAGATACTGCAAAAAGTATTTTGAAACAAGAAGTAGAAGATTTAGTAAGAAGAACAGATCTTGAAGAGGAAACTATTCTTGATGTTATGAAAATACTAAAAGAAGAGTTTGATAGCTAGTTATCTGCTCTAACAACACAACGAAAAAGGTAATAATAAAAAGGTTATATGTCTGAAGAGAGAGTAATAAGAATAAACAAGGTTTTAAGGGAATTAAATATTTCGTTAGAAAGAGCTGTTGATTATCTAAAAGATAAGGGAATTGCTATTGACGCAAATCCGAATGCAAAAATTTCTGATAGCGAATTTAATATCCTACAAAGCCAATTTGCGGGCGATAAGGGGAATAAGGAAGCTTCTAAAGAGGTAGGAGAAGAGAAGAGAAAAGAGAAAGAAGCATTACGTGTAGAGCGTGAGAAAGAAATTGAAGACAAACGCAGACAAGACGAAGAGCGTCAAAAACAACAAGAGATCATTAAAGCGAGAGCTGTTGTGACAGGACCTGTTCAAGTGGGTAAAATTGATTTGAATCCAAAAAAACCTGAGAAACCTGCAATTGTTTCTGCTCCTTCAGAGGAACCAGTGAAAGCTGAAGAACCTAAAGTTGTTGTTGCTACTCCATCTCAAGAGGAAAAACCTGTTCAGAAAGAAAAAGAAATAGTACAGCCTGAGCCGGTAGTAGTGGCTCCTCCTGTAGTTTCTGAGAACAAAGTTGAAAAACCTATTATTACAGAGAAAAAAGAAGTGAAAGAAGTGAAAGTGGAAGCTCCGAAAGTAGCTCAGGAACCGATTATATCAACGGATCCTTCAACTGCAGAAGAGACAATCACTACTCAATATCAAAAGTTATCAGGAACGACACTTACAGGTCAGACAATTGATTTATCTCAATTTAACAAACCTAAGAAGAAGAAAGAAGATCCGAAAATAACACCTAATAAACCGGGAGCTCCGGGTGCAGGAAATAACGCTAACAAAAATAAGCGTAAAAGAATTGCACCTAAGCCAGGTACACCGGGAGCACCAAAACCTGCAACAGGTAATGCACCGGGAACACCAAATCCTAATAAAATTACACCAAATACTGGTGGAGGAGGTTTTAATGCTAACAGAAGTGCTAGACCTGGTTTCGTAAAAGGAAACCGTCCTGCAATTGTAGCTAAAGTAGAGCCTACTGAAGAGGAAGTAAAAAACCAAATTAGAGAGACTCTTGAAAAACTTCAAGGGAAAGGTGGAAAATCGAAAGCTGCTAAATACAGAAGAGATAAAAGAGAAACGCACCGTCAGAAATCTGATGATGAGCAAAGAGCTATCGACGAAGGAAGTAAAACAATTAAGGTTACAGAATTCGTTACAGTAGGTGAAATTGCAATCATGATGGATGTGCCGATTACCAAAGTAATTGGAACTTGTATGTCACTTGGAATCATGGTTACCATGAACCAACGTTTGGATGCTGAAACATTAACTATTGTGGCTGATGAATTCGGTTACGAAGTTGAGTTTATCACAGTTGATATCGAAGAGGCTATAGAAGTTGTTGAAGATAAAGAAGAAGATTTAGTTACAAGAGCGCCGATTGTTACAGTAATGGGTCACGTCGATCACGGTAAAACCTCTTTACTGGATTATATCCGTAAAGAAAATGTTATCGCTGGTGAGTCGGGAGGTATTACACAGCACATTGGAGCTTATGGAGTGACTCTTGATAATGGTCAGAAAATCGCATTCTTAGATACACCGGGTCACGAGGCGTTTACCGCGATGCGTGCACGTGGAGCTCAAGTTACCGATATTGCAATTATCGTAGTGGCGGCAGATGATGATATCATGCCACAAACAAAAGAAGCAATTTCTCACGCACAAGCTGCGGGAGTACCAATTATATTTGCAATCAATAAAATTGATAAACCAAATGCGAACGTTGAGAAGATCAAGGAACGTTTGGCTAGTATGAATTTACTTGTTGAAGACTGGGGTGGAAAAATTCAATCACATGATATTTCTGCAAAAGTAGGAACAGGAGTAAAAGAACTATTAGAAAAAGTTTTATTAGAAGCAGAAATTTTAGATTTAAAATCTAATCCTAACAAAGCAGCGCAGGGAACTGTAGTAGAAGCTTTCTTAGATAAAGGAAAAGGATACGTTTCTACCATTTTAGTTCAACACGGAACTTTAAAAGTAGGAGATTATATGTTGGCTGGTAAACACCACGGTAAGATTAAAGCAATGCATGATGAAAGAGGGCATATTGTTTTACAAGCAGGTCCTTCAACTCCGGTTTCTGTTTTAGGTTTAGATGGTGCGGCTACTGCCGGTGATAAATTCAACGTTTTTGAAGACGAAAAAGAAGCAAAACAAATTGCCTCTAAACGTTCTCAATTAATGCGTGAACAATCGGTACGTACACAACGTCATATTACTCTTGATGAGATTGGTCGTCGTATTGCTCTTGGTCAGTTTAAAGAATTGAACGTAATCCTTAAAGGAGACGTTGATGGATCTGTTGAAGCATTATCAGATTCGTTCTCTAAACTTTCTACAGAAGAAATTCAAATTAACATTATCCATAAAGGTGTTGGAGCCATTACAGAGACTGACGTTATGTTGGCTTCTGCTTCTGATGCGATCATTATTGGATTTAACGTTCGTCCTGCTGGAAATGCGAGACAACTTGCAGATAAAGAAGAAATCGATATCCGTTACTACTCTATTATCTACGCTGCTATCGATGATTTGAAAGATGCGATGGAAGGAATGTTAGCTCCTGAGATGAAAGAAGAGATTTTAGGAACTGCAGAAATCCGTGAGATTTTCAAAATTTCTAAAGTTGGTTCTATTGCAGGATGTATGGTGATGGACGGTAAGATCATGAGAACTTCTAAAATCAGAGTTATCAGAGAAGGTGTAGTAGTGCATACAGGTGAACTTGTAGCATTGAAACGTTTCAAAGATGATGTAAGAGAAGTTTCTAAAGGTTACGATTGTGGTATCCAGATTAAAGGATACAATGATATCGAAGAAAGAGATGTTATTGAAGCTTACCATGAGGTAGCAATCAAAAAGAAATTGAAATAAAATTCAATACTTATAGTTTAAAGTTCCAACTTTTGTTGGGACTTTTTTTTTGGCGTTTACCGAAGAGAAATCCGGTTTTTGAAGTTGGTTTTTAGTTAAAATAATACTTGCCTTATGTCAGATTTTAGTGTTATTTTTAACTAAAATTATTTAACTATGAAACCATTACTATATTCAGTACTACTTTCTTTGTGTCTTTCCAGCTTGTGCTTTTCGCAGGAAGCTGTAGAAAAAAAAGCTCCGCCGGCAGGAAATGCTTTAGTTGGGGATTATTATGGAGCTAATGTTTCTAAAGTGTCTGAGGGCAAAGCTATCTCGGTTGAAAAACTCGAAAGTGGATTAAAGAATACGAAAAAGGTTGAAAATGTTGCTGTGAAAGGATTGGTAACGGATGTCTGCGAAAAGAGAGGATGTTGGTTGACCATTAAAACAGAAGACGGCTCTCCCTTTTTTGTAAAAATGAAAGAGTATGCTTTTTTTGTACCAACCAGTCTGAAAGGTAAAAATGTTGTTTTAGAAGGTGTTGCTGAGAAGAAAATCACCTCGGTGGAAGAACTGAAACATTATGCAAAAGATGCTAAAAAAGCACAATCGGAAATAGATGCTATTACGGCTCCAAAAGAGGAAATTCGTTTTTTGGCTGATGGAATTAGGGTAGTCAACTAATTTCGTTTTTTGGTTTAAAAGCATCCTTTATATTTTAAAGTCTCAATGAAAATTGAGACTTTTTTTTTGTTTAATGGTATATGATGATTATGTTGATTTTGCCGATTTTGTGATACATATAATTTTTTGTCCCTCGTTTACATATTGATTGTCAGAAAATACTTATTGTGTAATAATTTGAAAATTGATCTGATATTATTAGAGCAAATTGATTTAACGAATACAACTACCAAATTAAATATTGCCAATACCACTACGAATCTGGAAGGTGAGGTGCTGAGTGGTTTTAAAATTGATGAAGGGACTGTTTCCGGGGTTTATGATCTGGAGCAGGCTAGTGCAATAGATTCTATACCGTTAAGGAAGGTTATCATATCTGGTCGTAGCAGATCTGTTCTGCTTCTTGGAAATGATCCATGCTTAAGGATGAGTTATCAATTTATAAGATCGCAGAATAATAGTTCGACTATGGAGCAAGGATTGACAAGTCCTGATGTTCCTGGACATACATTGGCTGATTCCTATAACGAAACGAGAGGTATTAGAACAGTGTTTGGTGTTTTCTTATTTCTAATGCTACGGAGTTATCTTGGGTAAAAAACAATGTTACAGAGGTCAATTCACACCCATTAACATATTTTGGGTACGAAATGTAAATTATCCAATAATGATAGAAATATGGGGTAAAAGACATTCTTTGAACCAAAGGAAACATGCTGAAATTACTAAAGCTGTAAGTTTAGTAGATGCTGCTGTATAAACTTTATGGTCTTAGTGAAGGATATGAATTAGAGAATCAGTTTTGCCAAGATATGGCTTGGGATGGTCTTGAAGAAACGGTAGTCTTTTTTGGCATTGCCTGAAGTAGAAAGAAAAAGAATTTCCGATGCCGTTAACATCGGGTTATAGGGTACAGATATGAAAGGAAAGTCAAAAGCTCAAAAAGGTAAAAAGGTAGGTTGTTGATTATTTTTATTATGAAGAAATGTAAAACTATTTTAAGGTTGCTTATTTTGGTTCTGGTTGGATGTTCTTCTTCAAAAAAGAAACTATGTCGACCAATAACAAAGGTGCTTATACGGTGGCTAAAGGTCTATTCGAAAGTAAAGCAGAAACCGTTGATACTTTGCTGAAAGAAGCAAAGAGTGTTGCAATCCGTGGGCATATTTTTGATCTAAGAACAGGTAAATCACTAATTAATGCGCAGATGACAGATGGTTGTTTTGAATTTTACGCAACAGATGTAAGGGGAATACTCTTACAGGACTCGAAATCTGTCAAGGAATTCTTTTAATATGGAAGTGGTTATTTTCCTTATTTATAAGTAGTGACAGATTACATTGATATGTATAATTAAAAAGTAAGTTATGATAGATTTTTATTTAATTATGGATTTAAGGCCTCTGTTTGATTGTGTGCCAAAGGGAGTGATACGTGATCGAATGCAAGACGAGCTTAATAATTTGAAATAAAAGAGACTATACTACAGTCTATAAGATCCGTTTTTGATTATAAAGAAAAAACCACTTAAAAAGTGGTTTTTGTTTTTTCTGTTTAGCTGTTACTATCTTCCCGGTTTGATTAAAAAGACACTTTTGTATCGTTTTTTGATCTCTGCCAAATTGCGTTCGGCTTCAATTTTTGTTTTGAAATTCCCAACGATTACCTTGTAGTTTGGCGTGTTGAAAATTATCGTTCCGTCAATAGTGTTGTATTCCTTCTTGAAATCTGTAAGTGTTTTTTTAGCCTCATCACTTTTACCACTAAAAATTTGAATTCTATAGGTGTCGTTTGTACTTATTGATGTGTTAATTTTGCGTTTGTCGTTCAGTAATTGCTCAAATTTCGGGTCCTGATTTAAGGTTAAATTTTGGTCTTGAGCATTAATGTTATAAGCTAAAGTGATCATTGTTAGTGTTAGGTAGACTCTTTTGGAGGGAGTTAAAATTCTCATAATGTGATAGTTTTTATGCAAAAATAGTATTTAATGTTTGTGTGGAAAATTTTAATTTTATTTAGAATTGATATAAATTGGTATTTAAGGGTATTTTAAGGTTTTGAGAATAGTTCATAAGTCGTATTTTTGTGCAAGTTTTAAAAGAAGGTGTTCGGTTTTTGCTGTTTTTGTTACAGAAAAAATCATACCAAAAAATTAGTAGATAATTTTATACTATATGAAAAAGGTGGGTAACCATAATTCGATCTCAAGAAAATTAATGCTTAGCTTATCGCTAACGCTGATTTTCTCCCTAACTTCATTTGCTCAAGATGCTGCTGCTCCTGCAGCGCCTGAAGCTGCTGCTCCGGCTGCAACTGCAGGTGGTGATCCAGTAAAAGGGAAAGAACTTTTTAATGCAAATTGCGCTGCATGTCACAAATTAGATGCCAAATCAACAGGTCCCGCTTTGAGGGGAGTTGCCGATAAGCATGATAAAGCTTGGATTTACAAGTGGGTGCACAACAGTTCTGACATGATTAAGTCAGGTGATGCTGTAGCAGTAAAACTTTTTGAAGAAAACAACAAGTCTGTAATGACTTCTTTTCCTCAATTATCAGAAGGTGATATTGATAATATTTTAGCGTATACTTCTGAAAAGAAAGCAGAGCCGGTTCCTGGTACTGCAACTGCATTGCCATCAGGTCCTCAAGATGGTGGAAGCGGAATTTCAAATAATATTATTTTAGGTGCTCTTGCTCTTGTGATGGCTATCTTGGTTGTGATGTTGTTCATGGTGAACAAAGTATTAACTAAAGTAGCAAGTAATAATGGTATTGTAGTAGCTCCAAAAGAAGCAAGAACTCCAATCTGGAAAGCATTTGCCAGAAACCAATTCTTGGTTTTAGTAACTTCTATATTTTTGCTATTGGCAAGTGGTTATTTTGTATACGGTTACCTGATGCAGGTAGGTGTTGACCAGAATTATGAGCCAATTCAACCAATACATTATTCTCATAAAATTCACGCAGGTGATAATGAGATCAATTGTAAATATTGTCACTCTGCTGCTCGTGTGAGTAAAACAGCTGGTATTCCTTCTTTGAATGTTTGTATGAACTGTCATAAAAACATTTCTGAAGTTGCTGAAACTACTGCTACTCCTGAGTACAGCAAGGCTTTCTACGATGCTCAAATTCAAAAATTATATGATGCAGTTGGATGGGATAAAGCAAAACAAGCTTATACCGGAAAAACACAACCAGTAAAATGGGTTCGTATTCATAATTTACCTGATTTTGTGTATTTCAATCACTCACAGCACGTTTCTGTTGCAGGTGTTGAGTGTCAAACTTGTCATGGACCAGTACAAGAATTTGAAATCATGAAGCAATACTCTAAATTAACAATGGGATGGTGCGTTGATTGCCATAGAAAAACTGATGTTAAGATGGAAGGAAATGCTTACTATGATAAAATTCATGCTGAACTTTCTAAAAAATACGGTGTAGAGAAATTGACTGCAGCGCAAATGGGAGGTTTAGAATGCGGTAAATGCCACTATTAATCGAATTATTAAGATTTTAATATTTATATACAATGTCATCAAACAAAAAATACTGGAAAAGTGTTGAGGAACTAGAAAATAGTTCTATTGTTGAGGCGCTTAGAAATAACGAATTTGTTGAAGAAATTCCAACAGATGAATTCTTAGGTAATGCTGATGCATTAGCTTCATCTGGAACTTCACGTCGTGACTTTTTAAAGTACGTAGGGTTTAGTACTGCAGCCGTAACGCTAGCAGCTTGCGAAGGCCCTGTTCACAAGTCTATACCTTATGTGTTACAACCGGAACAAATCATTCCTGGTGTTGCAGATTATTATGCAACTACTGTTTTTGATGGTTTTGATTTTGCTAACCTTTTAGTGAAAACTCGTGAAGGTCGTCCAATTAAAATTGAAAACAATACTATTTCCGGAGCTAAGTTTTCAGCCAATGCAAGAATTCACGCGTCTATCTTGTCATTATATGACAGTATGCGTTTGAAAGAACCTAAATTGGATGGAAAAAATAGTAGCTGGTCTGCTGTTGATTTAAGAATCAAATCAGGGATTGCTGCTGCGAAAGCTAAAGGAGGTCAAGTGGTATTGTTGACAAATACTTTGGCGAGTCCGTCTACTGAAAAATTAATTGCTGATTTTATTGCTAAAAACCCAAATGCTAAGCATGTGGTTTATGATGCAGTTTCTTCATCAGATGCTTTAGATGCATTCGAAACAGTTTACGGTGAAAGAGCTTTAGTTGATTATGATTTCTCAAAAGCTTCTTTAATTGTTGCTGTTGGAGCTGATTTCTTAGGAGATTGGCAAGGTGGTGGATACGATTCAGGATATGCAAAAGGACGTATTCCTCAAAATGGAACAATGTCTCGTCACTTCCAGTTCGAATCTAACATGACATTGTCTGGAGCTGCTGCTGATAAGCGTATTTCGATGACTGTTGAAAATCAGAAACAAGCTTTAGTTCAAATATATAATGTTATTGCAGGTACTTCTATTGGAGTTACTTTAGATCCTACAGTGAAAGCTGAAGTAGTGAAAGCTGCTCAGCAATTAAAAGCTGCCGGATCAAAAGGAGTCTTAGTATCTGGAATTGAAGATAAAAATGCTCAGTTATTAGTTTTAGCTATCAACCAAGTGTTGGCTAGTGAAGCTTTTAGTACTGCTGGAACAAGACAAATTAGAAAAGGTTCTAATGCAGTTGTTGCTCAGTTGATCAAAGATATGAATGCAGGTAGTGTTCATACTTTAATTATGAGTGGTGTTAACCCGGTTTACACATTAGCTGATTCTGCTGCTTTTGTTTCGGGATTGAAAAAAGTAGATACGTCTGTTGCTTTTTCTTTAAAAGAAGACGAAACAGCTTCTATTGTTAAGATTGCTGCTCCTGTTGCTCACTACTTAGAAGCATGGGGTGATGTTATGATAACAAAAGGAACGTATAGTTTGACTCAGCCAACTATCCGTCCTATATTTAATACAAAACAATTTCAAGACGTTTTATTATCGTTAAACGGAATTTCTGGAACTTTCTATGATTATATCAAAGCTAATTCAGCTGGTGTTGTTGTAGGTTCTTCTTGGAACAAAGTTTTACATGATGGTGTTTTTGTAATGGGATCATCTGCTTTAGCTGCTGGTTCATTTGATTATAATGCAGCTGCAACCGCAGTTTCTAAATCAAAAGCAGCCGGAGACTTCGAATTAGTATTGTACACTAAAACGGGTATGGGTGACGGACAACAAGCAAACAATCCTTGGTTGCAAGAGTTTCCGGATCCAATCACAAGAGTTTCTTGGGATAACTATGTTACCGTTTCGAATGCAGATGCTAAGAAATTAGGTTTAACAAATGAAATCGTTGCCAATGGTGGTTTGAATGGTAGTTATGCTACAATTACAACAGCTGATGGTGTTAAGTTGGAAAATGTTCCTGTAATTGTTCAACCAGGACAAGCAGTTGGTACAGTTGGTATGGCTGTAGGTTACGGACGTAAAGCGGCTTTAAAAGAAGAAATGCAAGTAGGTTTAAACGCTTACGCTTTATATAAAAACTTTAATAGTGTTCAGACTATCTCTATTGCTAAGGCAAATGGAGAGCATGAGTTTGCTTGTGTTCAAGGTCAGAAAACATTAATGGGTAGAGGAGATATTATTAAGGAAACTACTCTTAAGGTATTTAATACTGAAGATGCAGAGCATTGGAATCCACAACCAATGGTATCTTTAGATCACGAAGAAGTTGAAGCTACAACAGTTGATTTATGGGAGTCATTTGATCGTTCTACAGGACATCACTTTAATCTTTCTATCGACTTAAATGCTTGTACAGGATGTGGGGCATGTGTTATTGCTTGTCATGCTGAAAACAATGTACCGGTTGTAGGTAAAGCAGAGGTAAGAAGAAGCCGTGATATGCACTGGTTGCGTATTGACAGATACTATTCTTCTGAAAGTACTTTTGAAGGAGATAACGAAAGAAAAGAAAATATAGCTGGTTTATCTAGTTCATTGTCTACATTTAACGAAATGGAAAAACCAGGGGATAACCCGCAAGTGGCTTTCCAACCGGTAATGTGTCAACACTGTAACCACGCACCATGTGAAACGGTTTGTCCTGTTGCTGCGACTTCTCACGGTCGTCAAGGTCAAAACCATATGGCTTACAACAGATGTGTTGGTACTCGTTACTGCGCAAACAACTGTCCTTATAAAGTACGTCGTTTCAACTGGTTCTTGTATAACAAAAACAGTGAATTCGATTACCACATGAATGATGACTTAGGTCGTATGGTATTAAACCCAGACGTTAACGTTCGTTCTCGTGGAGTAATGGAAAAATGTTCTTTCTGTATTCAAAGTACACAAGCGGTTATTCTTCAAGCTAAACGTGAAGGAAGAGTAGTAGCGAAAGATGAATTTAATAATACTTGTGCATGTTCAGCTGCTTGTTCTTCTGGAGCAATGGTTTTTGGAGATGTTAATGATAAAGAAAGTGAAGTTGCTAAACTTGCTGAAAGTGAAAGAATGTATCACTTATTAGAGCATGTTGGTACAAAACCAAACGTTTTCTATCATGTTAAAGTTAGAAACGTTTAGTAAAAAATAATTATTAATTAGAAACAATATAAAGGATTATGTCGTCTCATTACGAAGCACCCATTAGAAAACCTTTAGTTATAGGTGATAAATCTTATCACGATGTAACAGTAGATGTAGCTGCACCTGTTGAAGGTAAAGCAAATAAACATTGGTGGATTGTATTTACAATCGCATTAACGGCCTTCCTTTGGGGATTAGGTTGTATTATTTACACTGTATCTACCGGTATCGGAACATGGGGATTAAATAAAACAGTTGGTTGGGCCTGGGATATCACTAACTTCGTTTGGTGGGTTGGTATTGGTCACGCAGGAACATTGATTTCTGCCGTATTATTACTTTTCCGTCAGCGTTGGAGAATGGCGATTAACCGTTCTGCAGAAGCTATGACTATCTTCTCAGTAGTTCAGGCAGGTTTATTTCCAATTATTCACATGGGTCGTCCATGGTTAGCATACTGGGTTTTACCTATTCCAAATCAATTTGGATCATTATGGGTAAACTTTAACTCACCGCTACTTTGGGACGTATTTGCAATCTCAACGTACCTTTCGGTATCATTAGTATTCTGGTGGACTGGATTGTTACCTGACTTTGCAATGCTACGTGATAGAGCAATAACACCTTTCCATAAAAGAGTATATTCTATCCTAAGTTTTGGATGGAGTGGTAGAGCAAAAGACTGGCAACGTTTTGAAGAAGTATCTTTGGTACTTGCAGGATTAGCTACGCCACTTGTACTTTCTGTACACACTATTGTATCTATGGACTTTGCTACTTCTGTAATTCCAGGATGGCATACTACAATTTTCCCTCCATACTTCGTTGCTGGAGCGGTATTCTCAGGATTTGCAATGGTAAACACCTTGTTGATCATTATGAGAAAAGTTTCAAACTTGGAAGCTTATATTACACTTCAACATATCGAATTAATGAATATTGTAATCATGATTACAGGTTCTATCGTTGGGGTTGCTTACATCACTGAGTTATTTGTAGCTTGGTATTCAGGTGTAGAATATGAGCAATATGCGTTCTTAAACAGAGCTACCGGACCTTACTGGTGGGCATATTGGTCAATGATGACTTGTAACGTTTTCTCTCCGCAATTTATGTGGTTCAAAAAACTAAGAACAAGTATCATGTTTTCATTTATTATTTCGATTGTAGTAAACATCGGAATGTGGTTTGAAAGATTCGTAATTATTGTTACTTCTTTACATAGAGATTACCTTCCATCTTCTTGGACAATGTTCTCACCAACATTTGTTGATATTGGAATTTTCATCGGAACAATTGGTTTCTTCTTCGTATTGTTTTTATTATACTCTAGAACATTCCCTGTAATTGCTCAGGCAGAGGTGAAAACAATTTTGAAAGGAACAGGAGATAATTATATTAGAGAAAGAGCAGCAAATAAAGATTCACATCATGAGTAATAAAGTAATATACGCCATTTATAATGACGATGATATTTTGATGGATGCAGTAAAGAAAACCAGAGCTGCACATCATCATATTGAAGAAGTTTTTACTCCATTCCCAGTTCACGGATTGGATAAAGCTATGGGATTAGCACCAACTAGATTAGCAATTTGTGCTTTCTTATACGGTTGTGTTGGTATCTCTGTTGCAACAACAATGATGAGTTATATTATGATTCATGACTGGCCACAAGATATTGGTGGAAAACCAAGTTTCAGTTTCATTCAAAATATGCCGGCATTTGTGCCTATTATGTTTGAGATGACTGTATTTTTTGCTGCCCACTTAATGGTTATTACTTTTTATATGAGAAGTAGATTATGGCCATTTAAAGAAGCTGAAAATCCTGATGTAAGAACAACAGATGACCATTTTTTAATGGAGGTTGCTGTAAACGATAACGAAGCAGAACTAGTTTCTTTTTTCGAAGGTACAGGAGCAGTTGAAGTTAAAGTAATTGAAAAGAATTAATTGTAGCTATGAAAAGGATATATAAAATAACACTTTTAGTTGGTATAACTATTTTAGTTTCATCATGCCACAATAATTCGGCACCAAACTATCAGTATTTCCCTAATATGTATGAGTCTGTGGCTTACGAGCCATATACAGAGGCAAAAATATTTAAAGGTGGAAAAGAAGGACAGCTTCCTGTAGAAGGAACTATCAATAGAGGTTTTGAACCTTACGAGTATGAGAATTCAACGGCTGGTTATGAATTGGCGAAAGCAAATTTAAAATCACCTTTGACTGAAGCAGAAAGAAGTTCTGAAAAAGGAAAAGAGCTTTTCGAAATTTACTGTATCAGTTGTCACGGTGCAACTGGAAACGGTAAAGGTAAATTGGTTGAAAGAGAAAAATTTCTTGGAGTACCTAGCTATAAAGACAGAGTTATCACAGAAGGAAGTATCTTTCACGTTGAAACTTATGGTTTAAATGCAATGGGTTCACATGCAAATCAATTAAGTGCCCACGAACGTTGGTTAGTTGCTGACTATGTTCTGAAACTAAAAAGCCAATTATAATTGTTGAACAAACTGATCGTAATAGATATGTATACATTTTCAAGTAAATTAAAAACTTTTTCTATCATCCTAATGGCCGTTGGTTTATTAGGGATTGGGTATGGTTTTTTAAGTGCGCCTAAAGATATTCAAGAAGTTGAAAAAATACTAGCTGCAGATGCACATGGTTCTCATGGTGCTGCACATGCAGAAGCTCCGGCAGCTTCTCATGAGGCTGCAGGTCACGAAGCTACAGCAGCTTCACATGATTCACACGAAGGTGCAGCACACGCAGAAACTCCGGTAGCTTCTCCTGAAGTTGCAGGTCATGAAGCTACAGAAGCAGCACATGATGCTCACGCAGATACTGCACACGCAGAAGCTCCAGTAGCTTCTCCTGAAGTTGCAAAAGCTTCACATGATTCACACGAAGGTGGGGAGCATGCTAAAGTTGATGGTGCCGGTGAGCATGAAAAACATTTAAAACACGTATTGCACCAATTGCAAAACAAACCTTGGTCAGCATTATATGTTGCGGCTATTTTCTTCTTGTTGCTTTCTATGGGAGTTTTAGCATTTTATGCAATCCAACAAGTGGCACAAGCAGGATGGTCTCCGGTTTTGTTCAGAGTTATGCAAGGAATAACAGCTTACTTACCTGTAGGTTCTGTAGTTTTCTTTATAATTTTAGTTTTATGTGGACTTCACTTTAATCATATTTTCGTATGGTTAGGAGAAGGAGTAACAGATCCTAAGAGCGAGAATTACGATGCTATTATAGCAGGTAAAGCAGGTTACTTAAACTTTCCTTTCTGGATTGTTAGAGCAGGTATCTTTTTATTAGGATGGAACTTATACCGTTACTATTCTAGAAAAAACTGTTTAGCTCAAGACGAAGCTAATGATGATTTGTACTACAAAAAGAATTTCAACTATTCTGCGGGATTTTTAGTTTTCTTTATCGTATCTGAGTCTATCATGTCTTGGGATTGGATTATGTCATTTGACCCACACTGGTTCAGTACTTTGTTTGGTTGGTATGTATTCGCTTCTTTCTTTGTAAGTGGTATTACTACAATCGCTTTAGTTACTATATACTTAAAATCTAAAGGATACTTAGAATTCGTAAATACAAGTCACATTCATGATTTAGCTAAATTTATGTTTGGTATCAGTGTATTCTGGACCTACTTATGGTTCTCTCAATTCATGTTGATCTGGTACGCTAATATTCCTGAAGAGGTAACGTATTTCGTAACAAGAATCCAATTATACAACCTTCCTTTCTTTGGAGCTGTTGTTATGAACTTTGTTTTCCCATTGTTAATATTAATTAATACTGATTTCAAACGTCTAAGCTGGGTTATCGTAATGGCTGGTGTTGTAATCTTATTAGGTCACTACCTTGATTTCTTTAATATGATTATGCCTGGTACTGTTGGAGATAAATGGTTTATTGGAGTTTCTGAAATTGCATCTATTCTTTTCTTCTTAGGTTTGTTTATTTTTGCTGTATTTACTGCATTAACTAAATCTCCTTTGTTAGCAAAAAGAAATCCTTTCATAGAAGAAAGTAAACATTTTCATTATTAATATTTAAAGAGATAAACAGATGACAAGTTTGTTGGTAATTATAGTTTTAGTTTTATTAGCAGTTGCATTATGGCAATTGACCAGAATATTTGATCTTACTCAGGTAGGAGCTTCTTCTGACGATTCTCAGGTTGCATCTGATAATGATAATAATATTCAAGGATATATTATGTTTGGCTTCTTGGCTTTCATATATATATTTACGATTTACGGTTTACTAAAATGGGGTAATTTAGCACTTCATACACCTGCTTCTGAGCACGGTATTTTAGTAGATAGTTTAATGAACATTACTTGGGTTTTAATTTTTATAGTTCAGGCTATTACACAAGGTTTATTATACTGGTTTTCTTTTAAAAACAGAGGACATAAAGATAGAAAAGCATTGTTTTTTGCTGACAGTAACAAATTAGAGGCAATGTGGAGTATTATTCCATCTGTAGTTTTAGCTTGTTTAATCCTTTACGGATTGTATGCTTGGAACAACATTATGTTTGTTGATAAAGATGAAGATGTTATTGAAATTGAATTATATGCTCAACAGTTTAAATGGACAGCAAGATATGCCGGAAACGATAATACTTTAGGAAAAGCAAACGTTCGTTTGATCGAAGGTATTAATACTTTAGGTGTTGATATGTCAGATAAAAATTCTGAAGATGATATTATTGTAAGTGAATTGCATATTCCAAAAGGTAAAAAAGTACATTTCAAAATGCGTTCACAAGACGTATTACACTCCGCTTACATGCCTCACTTTAGAGCGCAGATGAACTGTGTACCGGGAATGGTTACTGAATTTGCATTCGTTCCTACTTATACTACTGCTGAATACAGAGAGTTGCCATTTATGGTTGAAAAAGTAGCACACATCAACAAACTTAGAGCTGAAAAAAGCCTTGAGTTAGTTGCTAAAGGTGGTACCGCTCTAGATCCTTATACATTTGATTATTTATTATTGTGTAATAAAATTTGTGGAGCTTCACACTACAACATGCAAATGAAAGTGGTAGTTGATACTCCTGAAGATTATAAAAAATGGTTAAGCGAAAAAACAACTTTATCTCAGGATATTAAAGCGGCTGCCGCTGCTGAAAAACCTGCGGAAGGTGCTAAAGCAAACACTACAGATAGTACAGCAAAAGATACAGTAAAAGCAGTTATTGATACTGTAAAAGCGGTTATTGCTAAAGTGGCTACGAAATAATATTTATTAAGAAAATTTAAAGTATACATATATGTCAGCAGAAGCACACGATCACGGACACGAACACGATCACGAGCACGAACATCACCGTAAGGACACTTTCATTACCAAATATATATTTAGTATTGATCACAAAATGATTGCCAAACAATACTTGATTACAGGTATTATTATGGGGATTATCGGTATTGCAATGTCATTGCTTTTCAGAATGCAATTGGCTTGGCCGGAAGAGTCTTTTAAAATATTTAATGTTTTATTAGGAGATAAATTTGCACCGGACGGTGTAATGGCTAATGATATTTATCTGGCTTTAGTTACAATTCACGGTACCATCATGGTATTCTTTGTACTGACGGCCGGTTTGAGTGGAACGTTTAGTAACTTACTTATTCCACTTCAAATTGGAGCAAGAGATATGGCTTCCGGATTTATGAACATGATTTCATACTGGTTGTTTTTCTTATCTGCTGTAATAATGTTGTCTTCTCTATTTGTTGAAGCTGGACCAGCTTCTGCAGGTTGGACAATTTACCCACCTTTAAGTGCTTTACCACAAGCGATCCCGGGATCAGGTACAGGTATGACTTTATGGTTAGTTTCAATGGCGATCTTCATTGCATCTTCTTTAATGGGATCTTTGAACTACATTGTAACGGTTATCAACTTAAGAACTAAAGGAATGTCTATGACAAGACTTCCACTTACAATCTGGACATTTTTCGTAACAGCTATTATTGGTGTTATTTCATTCCCGGTATTGTTATCTGCAGCACTATTATTGATTTTTGATAGAAGTTTTGGAACTTCATTCTTCTTATCTGATATTTATATCGCAGGAGAGGTTTTACATTACCAAGGAGGTTCTCCGGTTTTGTTTGAGCACTTATTCTGGTTCTTAGGACACCCTGAGGTATATATTGTAATTTTACCTGCAATGGGACTTGTTTCTGAAATTATGGCTACGAACTCTCGTAAACCAATCTTCGGATACAGAGCGATGATTATGTCAGTTCTTGCAATTGCCTTTTTATCTACAATTGTTTGGGGTCACCACATGTTTATTTCAGGTATGAATCCTTTCTTAGGATCTGTATTTACTTTTACTACTTTATTGATTGCAATTCCTTCTGCTGTAAAAGCATTTAACTGGATTACGACTTTATGGAAGGGTAACTTACAATTCAACCCTGCAATGTTATTCTCTATCGGAATGGTTTCTACTTTCATCACTGGAGGTTTAACAGGGATTATTTTAGGAGATAGTACTTTAGATATTAACGTTCACGATACATATTTTGTAATTGCTCACTTTCACTTAGTAATGGGTATCTCTGCACTTTACGGAATGTTTGCTGGTATTTACCACTGGTTCCCTAAAATGTACGGAAGAATGTTAAACAAAAACTTAGGTTATATTCACTTTTGGATTACAGCAGTTTGTGCTTACGGAGTATTCTTCCCAATGCACTTTATTGGATTAGCTGGTTTACCAAGACGTTATTATACCAATACAAACTTCCCATTATTTGACGATTTACAAAATGTGAATGTATTGATTACAACATTTGCTCTTGTTGGAGGAGTATTCCAATTAGTATTCTTATACAACTTCTTTAGCAGTATTTTCTACGGTAAAAAAGCAGTTCAGAATCCATGGAAATCTACAACATTAGAGTGGACTACTCCGGTAGAACACATCCACGGTAACTGGCCAGGAGAAATTCCTCATGTATACCGTTGGCCATATGACTACAGTAACCCGAATCACGATGTAGATTTTGTTCCTCAAAATGTACCAATGAAAGAAGGTGAAGAAGTTTTACACCACTAAAAATATTTTAAAGAGACTGTCTGAAAAGACAGTCTCTTTTGTTTTATGCAAGTTTTATTAGCGAGCATGATATAAGATTTATTGTTTTTTAACCGCAAGGGTCGCAAAGGAAAAACGCAAGGTTCGCAAAGTTTAGTTATAGCTTTGCGGACTTTTCGGTTATTTTATAGTTTTGAATCATGTTGTAACCCGCTTAGGAATTTAATTTTTTTTCAAATCCGAAGTAAATACAAAGAATACAAAGCCAACTCTAAAATGGACTTACATAACTTGTATGGTTAAAAAATTCAAAGAGAAAGCATGTTTTCGGACTTGATTTGCAAGAATTGTTTTTTAGTGTCACTTTTTTTTGAAAAAACTACTTTTTCGATGTAACAAATACTATAGCACTGCATCAAAAGGAAAACCTTTAAAAAACTAAACATTATGAAAACTAAATCAATTTTACTTATCGTATGCATGCTTCTTATTTCTAAAACTGTTTTTTCTCAAACTGCCTTTAAGGTAGAAGTAAAAGGGAAAGGAGCCCCTGTTTTATTGTTCCCTGGTTTTGGTTGTACAGGTGAAGTGTGGAAGGAGACCGTAGCTGAACTTTCTAAAACCAACGAATGTCACATTTTTACTTTTGCGGGATTTGGGACTGTTCCTCCAATAGAAACTCCGTGGCTCTCTACAATAAAAAACGAAGTTGTATCTTATGTAAAAAACAAAAAACTAAAAAAAGCCACCTTATTAGGTCATAGTTTGGGAGGAACTTTAAGTTTGTGGTTAGCAGCAGAAGAAACGAATCTGTTCAAAGAAGTAATTATTGTGGATGCTTTACCTGCAAGTGCAGCATTGATGATTCCAAATTACAAAGGAGATGTGATTCCTTATGACAATCCACAAAGCAAAATGATGTTGGCTATGGATCAAAATGCGTTTAAAGCAATGAATGCGCAGTCGACTCCATACATGTGTCTAAACAAAGAAAAGCAAAAAACAATCAACGAATGGATGAATGTTGCCGATAGAAAAACTTTTGTATACGGTTACATTGATATGCTTAATTTAGATTTGAGAAAAGAAATTGCCAAAATAAAAATTCCAGTCGTAATTTTAGCTGCCACAAATCCGGATCTTAGTACAGTTCAAAAAACGTATACAGCGCAGTATGAAAATCTGCCGTCTGTTAAAATTTATTATGCAGAAAAGGCGGCTCATTTTGTTATGTACGATCAGCCGGAGTGGTATATGGAAAAAATTAAATCAGAAATAAAATAAGGTGGTCAAAAAAGAGCAATTTAACGATATATACAACAAGCATTACGCTAAAGTATTTCGACTGTGCAAAGGTTATTTTTGCGGAGAGATCGAATTGGCTTCTGATGCCACTCAGGAAATTTTCATTAAAGTTTGGGAGAATTTAGACGCATTTCGAAATGAATCTAGTATTAGTACATGGATTTATAGGATAGCGGTAAACACCTGTCTTCTTTACTTGCGAAAATCAGCTACGAAGAAAGAAATTCGAACTGATATTTTACCTCAGGTTGTTTCAGAAAGCTATTCGAATGAAAAAGAAGAGCAACTTCAACAAATGTATCAGTGCATACAAAAGCTTGAAGAAACAAACAAAATGATCATCCTGATGACCTTAGACGGAATCGATTATCCGGAGATAGCCGAAGTAATCGGGATCACCGAAGAAACACTTCGAGTTAGAATTCATCGAATTAAAAAAAGTTTAACTCAATGCGTACAACAATGAAAACATTTGAAGACTTACAAAATATTTGGGATCAGCAAACAGCACCCGAAGCAGTACCAACAGCATCCGAGATTATTAAAAAAGGGGAGGCACACACAAAAAAAATTAAACACAATCATCTTTGGACGAGAATTATTCTAAGTCTGACTTCAATCGTATTAATCGCTTATTATGTTTGGGTTGGGGCATATAAGCAGACCCTATTCAGTTTAGGATTGGGGATTATGATTTCTATGCTTCTAATTCGTATAATCCTGGAGTGGATTAGTGCGAGAAAATTAGAAAACTTAAAAACTGACGTGACCTTATTAGAGTACAGTAAACAAGCACATCAGTTTTATGAGTGGAGAAAGAAAATTCATTATATCTTCACACCTATAGTTTATCTGAGTTATATGGCGGGTTTTGCTTTTCTTTTGCCTATTTTTAAAGAGAGTTTTTTCAATGGATTTTATCTTTATATCGTGTTCAGTGGATTCGGGTTTTTACTTTTCTTTGGATTAGTAATGATCAGAATAATTAGAAGAGAAATGAAACTTTTAGATTTCTTGAAAAATATCTCTTAGAAAAATGCAGACAGGACTTTTCAAAAGGCATAATTGAAGATCCGAGGATTAATAGACTTAAAAATTCATAAGTTAATTTTTTAAGGACTGAGAAAATAACAACATCCAAATCCCGCCGTTATAACAATCATTGTCGGGATTTGGATTTTTATTTGGAATTTAACTGTTTTACAAACTGATTACTTTGTTTATCTTTGTAAGATGAATGAAAACCTAGATCCTACCACAAAAGGATACAACCCGGAAGAGCTAGATCTTGAAAAAAGATTGCGTCCCCTGTCATTTGATGATTTTGCCGGACAAGACCAAGTTTTAGAAAACTTAAAGGTTTTTGTTGCAGCAGCCAATCAACGTGGCGAGGCTTTAGATCACGCCTTGTTTCATGGTCCTCCCGGACTTGGTAAAACAACATTGGCTAATATTTTGGCTAATGAACTTCAGGTTGGAATAAAAATCACCTCAGGTCCCGTTTTAGATAAACCCGGAGACTTGGCCGGTTTGCTTACTAATCTTGATGAAAGAGATGTTTTGTTCATTGATGAAATCCATCGTCTGAGCCCAATTGTCGAAGAATATTTGTATTCGGCAATGGAGGATTTTAAAATTGATATTATGATTGAATCTGGTCCAAATGCCAGAACCGTTCAGATCAATTTGAATCCTTTTACTTTAATTGGAGCCACAACGCGATCCGGATTACTGACAGCACCGATGCGTGCGCGTTTCGGAATCTCCTCTCGTTTACAATATTATACTACCGAACTTTTAACGACTATTGTCGAGCGAAGTGCTTCTATATTAAAAATGCCGATTTCACTTGAAGCTGCTATCGAAATTGCCGGACGCAGCAGAGGTACACCTCGTATTGCAAATGCGTTACTGCGCCGAGTTCGTGATTTTGCACAGATAAAAGGGAATGGAACTATTGACATAGAGATTGCGCGTTATGCCTTGAAAGCATTACATGTCGATGCCCACGGCCTTGATGAAATGGATAATAAAATTTTACTGACTATCATTAATAAATTTAAAGGAGGTCCGGTTGGTTTGTCTACTTTGGCAACAGCAGTATCCGAAAGTAGCGAAACGATCGAAGAGGTATACGAACCTTTCCTGATTCAGGAAGGTTTTATTATGCGTACGCCACGTGGACGCGAAGTCACAGATAAAGCGTATAAACATCTAGGTAAAATCAATACAAATATTCAGGGCGGATTATTTTAATTCTTTTGAAAATGTCTGAGCATACAAAATACAGTTATCCGGAGAAACTTTCCATTCTCCGGTTCTTTTTAGATGCTGAAGGGGTTCGTAAGAATCCTATTCCGTTTCATAAAAGATACTTTGATAAGTTTGGTGATTCCTTTTCCATTCAAATTGGTCGTTCACAACATATCATTTTATCAAGAGATAATGAAGTTGCCCAATATATATTACAGAAAAATCAGAAGAATTATCATAAGTCAAGGTTTCAGTCTGTTTATCTTTCGAAGTATTTAGGGAAAGGACTTTTGACGGTTGATGGGGATTTTTGGTTAAAACAAAGAAGGCTTATTCAACCTGCTTTTCACAAACAAAAAATGAATCAGCTTGTTGAGACCATGAGACAGACCATTGTTTCGGAGATGGACGGTCTGGCTGAAGAACAAAAAGTGGATCTTTTTCCGATAATGAGTGAGTTGGCATTTAATGTCGTGGCCAAATCATTATTCCAATTTTCAATTGCGGAAGAGAAATTAGATCGGATAAAATTTATTATTGAAGAAGTTCAAAACTTCCTCATCAAAGAAATTAGGCTTCCTCATAAAGCCTGGTGGTTTTCGGTTAGCGGTCAGGTAAAAAAACACCTGGAATTAGCAGAAGAGAATAATACAATTATTCAGGAAATCATCGAAGAAAGAGTGGCTTCTAAAAGCGAAATTAACGATTTGCTTAATATGCTTCTAGAAACACGTTATGAAGATAGCGGTGAAGGAATGTCAACTCAGCAATTGATAGATGAGATAAAGATTCTTTTTACGGCAGGACACGAAACGACAGCCAATGCTTTGACTTTTACATTACATCTTTTGGGTAATAACCCTGATGTACAGCAGAAAGTTTTGGAGGAGATTCTCAAAATCGAAGCTGAAACCGAAGATGTTGTCGAGCAGCTTCAGAAAATGACCTATACAAATGCCGTTTTAAACGAATCGATGCGACTGTATCCGCCAGCTTGGATTACAGACAGACAAAATGTTGAAGACGATACTTTAGGCGGGTATAATATAAAAAAAGGAACCTTAATTGGAGTCTCTTTTTATGAGTTACATCGAAATGTGAAGTACTGGGAAAACCCCGATGACTTTAATCCCGGGCGATTTCTGGGAGAGCAGAAAAAGCAATCAATGCCTTATTTTTACCCTTTTGGTGCCGGACCCAGAATGTGTATTGGAGCCGGGTTTGCGATCTACGAAATGTGTTTGGCAATTGCTTATATCGTTAAAAAATACAAGATTGCTTCCGTGGAAACTACGGTTCAGTTTAATCCTTTAATTACCTTAAAACCGGTGGGTGTAGAAGTTATTTTTTCAAAGAGATAATGATTAATTCTAAAGAGACATATTCAAAATTTATCAAGGAAGAAGCAAAAAGACTTGGTTTCTTATCTTGTGGAATCTCTAAAGCTGGTTTTTTAGAGCAGGAAGCCCCGCGTCTGGAAAATTGGTTGAAGAAAAACCATAACGGTCAGATGGCCTATATGGAAAACTATTTTGATAAACGTTTAGATCCTACCTTATTGGTTGATGATGCCAAAAGTGTTGTCTCTCTTTTGCTTAATTATTATCCGGAAGAAGTTCAAAATCAAGAAAGTTTTAAAATATCAAAATATGCTTACGGGCAAGATTATCATACGGTCATAAAAGAAAAGTTAAAAGAGTTTCTTTTCTCGATTCAGGAACATATTGGCGAAGTTTCGGGTCGCGCATTTGTTGATTCAGCACCTGTTTTAGACAAAGCGTGGGCTGCCAAAAGTGGTTTGGGCTGGATTGGTAAAAACAGTAATCTGCTCACTCAAAAAGTAGGATCCTTTTATTTTATCGCCGAACTTATTTTAGATCTTGATCTGGAATATGATCACGCCACAACAGATCATTGCGGTTCCTGCACCGCCTGCATCGATGCTTGTCCAACACAAGCAATAGTGGCTCCTTATGTGGTTGATGGGAGTAAGTGTATTTCGTACTATACGATTGAACTCAAAGAAAATATCCCAATGGAAATGAAGGGTAAATTCGACGAATGGGCATTTGGCTGTGATACCTGTCAAGATGTTTGTCCTTGGAATCGGTTCTCTAAACCGCATTCAGAGCCCTTATTTAACCCCAATCCCGAAGTACTTTCTTTTTCCAAAAAAGACTGGATTGAAATTACCGAAGAAACATTTCGAGCAGTCTTTAAAAATTCACCTATCAAGAGGACGAAATTTGATGGACTAAAACGTAATATTAAATTTCTAGAATAAAATTTATAAAAATTCCAATTTTTTAAATTCCAAATTCCAACTTTTGGGTAGAAACTGTGACTGCAAACTGCGACTGCTCTGTTTTATGATTTCAGATTTAGACTACTAACTGTGACTGAAAACTGTCACTGGAAACTGTCACTGAAAACTACGACCGTAAATACATTCCATGATAACAGTACCCGCCCTTAGAATGTCATCTCGACGGAGGAGAGATCACACTAGAGAATCACACACAGTTGTCGAGTATTAGGATGTGATTTTTCTTTTGTTGAAATGATACAAACAAAGGAAGAGCTGTTGTCGAATATAGGATGTGATCTCTCCTTCGTCGAGATGGCACAAACAGAGAGGATTGTTGTCGAATATAGGATGTGATCTCTCCTTCGTCGAGATGACACAAAAAGATGGAAGTCAGTTGTCTGTTGCAAGAAAAAAAATAGCGGCCCTTGCCTTTATTTTGTGATTAAAAAATTAAATGCAAGGTTCACAAAGGTTTTTATTACTTTGAAAACGGTTGTTTTTTTGACGCAAAGAGCGCAAAATTTTCTTTTTCACGCAGATTTAGCAGATTGAACAGATTTTTTATAAGAGGTAAACAGATCAGCCTAATCTGCTAAATCTGCGTGAAAAAAAAGTAGGTACAAAATTTAAAAGGATTTACTATACCATAATTTAACTTCGCGCCCCTTGCGTAAAACCTTGTGAACTTTGCGGTTAAATTCGCAACAAAAGTCTTTAATCCCCAAAAACCTGTCTTTTCTGCAAAAAAACTTTAGAAATAGTCCGCTTCTTTATTGGAAAAATCTAAAATCTAAAAATTAGATGTATTATGTTTAAAATGAGTTGGTTGGATTGTGAAAAATAACAATATTTGTTATTTCTGTTCCTTTTTTTTTAACTTTATAGAACTAAAATTTTTCAGATATGACTGTAGATCAAATACTAAACGCAAAAGGGAAAAATGTTTATTCCGTGCTTTCAACGACGACTGTTTATGAAGCACTGAAAGTAATGGGAGAAAAAAACATAGGAGCAATTCTGGTTATAGACGGATCCGATTTAAAAGGAATATTATCCGAAAGAGATTATGCCCGAAAAATTGTTTTGAAAGACAAATCTTCAAAAGAGACCTTTGTGCATGAAATTATGGAAACGAATGTTTTTTCGGTACAACTTTCTAATAAAATTGAAGATTGTATGGAGCTTATGAGCACAAAGCGTATCAGACATTTACCGGTTTTAGAAAACGGAATTGTAGTCGGAATCATTTCTATCAGTGATGTTGTTAAGGCAATTATAGAAATTCAGAAAGATACTATTAATCACTTAAATTCGTATATTTCGCAGTAAGTGAAATTCAAAAAATAAACTTTAAAAAATAGTCCAAATCTTGCTGGACTATTTTTTTTTGGATTACGAAAACGTTATTTTAACAAAAGAAAGCAACAAAAACATGCCATTTTAAGTGAAGACTTATATCTTTGTAAGCTAGAATAAAAGCTAAAAACAATGAATAAAGACAGTAAAAGAGAAGAGGCGTTATTATATCATTCGAAGCCGACTCCCGGAAAAATTCAAGTAGTTCCAACAAAAAAATATGCAACTCAAAGAGATCTATCTTTGGCATACTCACCAGGTGTTGCTGAGCCATGTTTAGAAATTGCAAAAAATGTTGACGACGTATACAAATACACAGCAAAAGGAAATTTAGTTGCTGTAATTTCAAACGGTACAGCCGTTTTAGGACTTGGGGACATTGGTCCGGAAGCTTCTAAACCAGTTATGGAAGGAAAAGGTTTGTTGTTTAAAATATTCTCTGACATTGATGTTTTTGATATTGAAATCGGAACAAAAGATGTGGAAGAATTTATTCAAACCGTAAAAAATATTGCTCCAACTTTCGGAGGAATCAATTTGGAAGATATCAAAGCACCAGAGTCTTTTGAAATCGAAAGAAGATTGGTAGAAGAATTGGATATTCCTGTAATGCACGATGATCAACACGGTACGGCAATTATTTCGTCTGCTGCATTGATCAATGCACTTGAATTGGCAGGAAAAAAAGCAGAAGATGTAAAAATGGTAGTTTCCGGTGCAGGTTCGGCTGCATTGGCATGTGCTGATTTATATGTTTTGTTAGGAGTAAAAGTAGAGAATATCTTAATGTTTAATAGTAAAGGACTTTTAACAAAAGACAATCCTTCTCTATCAAGCTTACAACTAAAATATGCTGTTGATATCGCTCCAATCGATTTAGCAGAAGCTTTAAAAGGAGCAGATATTTTCTTAGGATTATCTTCAGGTGATATCATGTCAGCAGAAATGTTGTTGACTATGGCCGATAATCCTATCGTTTTTGCCATGGCAAATCCAAATCCTGAGATTAGTTATACTTTAGCGGTTGAGACGCGTAAAGATGTTATTATGGCTACAGGGCGTTCGGATTTTCCTAATCAGGTAAACAACGTTTTAGGTTTTCCTTATATTTTTAGAGGAGCTTTAGATGTTAGAGCGACTAAAATTAATGAGGCTATGAAAATGGCAGCTGTTAAAGCATTGGCTTTATTAGCAAAAGAACCAGTTCCGGAGCAAGTAAATGTGGCATACGGAGCAACAAAATTAGGTTTCGGTACAGAATATATCATTCCTAAACCATTTGACCCTAGATTGATTACAGTAGTAGCACCGGCGGTTGCAAAAGCAGCAATGGAATCTGGTGTTGCAAAAAATCCTATTACAGACTGGGCAGCTTATGAAGAGGTGCTTTTGGAAAGAATGGGGAATGATAATAAAATGGTACGTTTGATTACAAACCGTGCTAAATTAAATCCAAAAAGAATTGTTTTTGCAGAGGCAGATCAGTTAAATGTTTTGAAAGCAGCTCAAATTGTTTATGAAGATGGTATTGGTTTCCCTATTTTGTTAGGAAACAAAGAATCAATCTTAGAACTTAAAGAAGAATTGGGTTTTGATGCTGAACTTGAGATCATTGATCCTAAAACTCCAGAAGAGGAAGCAAGAAGAAACAGATTTGCTAATTCGTATTGGACAACAAGAGAAAGAAGAGGTATTTCATTGCTTGATGCTCAGAAATTCATGCGCGAGAGAAACTACTTTGCTGCCATGATGGTGAATGAAGGTGAAGCTGATGCTTTGGTTACCGGATATTCAAGAAGTTATCCAAGTGTGGTAAAACCGATGTTACAATTGGTAGAAAAAGCACAAGGAGCTTCATTAGTAGCAACAGCAAACATGATGTTGACTTCTCGTGGACCAATGTTTTTATCAGATACAGCAATCAATATCAATCCTTCAGCACAAGATATGGTAAATATCGCTGTGATGACTGCCAAAACGGCCAGAATGTTTGGAGTTGAGCCTGTTATTGCAATGGTTTCTTTTTCAAATTTTGGTTCTTCTACAAGCGAAAGTGCTTCAAAAGTAAGAGAAGCAGTAGCTTATTTGCATAAGAACTACCCTGATATGATCGTTGATGGAGAAATTCAAGCAGATTTTGCTTTGAATCCGGAAATGCTTAAAGAAAAATTCCCGTTCTCTAAATTGGCAGGAAAAAAAGTAAACACTTTAATTTTTCCAAACCTAGAATCAGCGAATATTACTTATAAAATGTTAAAAGAATTGTATAAAGTAAATTCAATCGGTCCGATTATGATGGGTCTGGGTAAACCGGTTCACATTTTCCAATTAGGAGCAAGTGTTGAAGAAATGGTTAATATGGCTGCAATTGCGGTTATTGATGCTCAGGAAAAAGAAAGTAAAAAAAATAAATTAGCTAAGTAGTATATATAGTTAGGAACTGTTAATGTTGTCTTATTTTTATTATATTTGACAATAACAAATTATACTATGATAGCACATTTGCAAGGGAAATTGGTAGAGAAAAATCCAACGGAAGTCGTAATTGACTGTGGTGGAGTGGGTTATCATGTTAATATATCCCTACACACATTTTCTTTGCTTCCCAATGCTGATTTTATAAAATTGTATACGCATCTTCAAATCAAAGAAGATGCGCATACTTTATTTGGTTTTGTAGAAAAATCAGAACGAGAAATATTCAGAATGTTATTATCCGTTTCGGGGATAGGGGCTAATATTGCCAGAACAATGTTATCTTCAATAGAGCCAAAACAAATTATAAACGCCATTGCCTCTGGGGATGTTGGAGTGATACAATCTATAAAAGGGATTGGAAACAAAACGGCACAGAGAGTTATACTTGATTTAAAAGAAAAAGTGTTAAAATTGTACGATTTGGACGAAGTTTCAGTGGTTCAGAACAATACAAACCGTGATGAAGCGTTATCTGCTTTGGAGGTTTTAGGTTTTGTTCGTAAAACTTCAGAAAAAGTAGTCGAAAAAATCGTAAAAGAAGATCCGGAGGCGACTGTCGAAACGATCATTAAAAAAGCATTAAAAAGCTTATAAACTCAATTTATATAAACGAATTGTATGCGTAAAATTTGTATTTTTTTACTGGTTTTATTTTGCGGTAATGTTTTGCGGGCGCAAGTAAATCCAGCAGTTCAAGATACAACTAAAACTCAATTTTCTGTCGGGAAATTAGAGTTAGAAAACCCACCCAGTATACTTTCGGCTTATAAATATGATCCCATTACAGACCGTTACATTTATACCAAATCGGTAGATGGGTTCTCTATTAATTATCCAATTGTCTTAACGCCAAAAGAGTACGAAGCTTTAGTTTTGAAAGAATCCAGAAGAGATTATTTCAGAAAAAAATCGGATGCGATTGATGGTAAAAAATCAGGAAGTGAAGCCGCCAAAAAGGATTTGCTACCCCGATATTATATTAACTCAAGTCTTTTCGAAAGCATTTTTGGAAGTAATACAATTGATGTAAAGCCCACAGGATCAGTTGAAATGGATCTTGGGATTCGCTATACCAAACAAGACAATCCTTCTTTTTCTCCAAGAAACCGATCCAATCTAACCTTTGACTTTGATCAGAGGATTAGTATGAGTTTAATGGGTAAAGTGGGAACGAGATTAGAGGTAAATGCTAATTACGACACCCAATCTACATTTGCTTTTCAAAATTTATTCAAACTGGCTTATACGCCTTCAGAGGATGATATTGTTCAGAAAATTGAAGTTGGTAATGTTAGCATGCCACTGAATAGTACTTTAATCAGAGGAGCTCAAAGTTTGTTTGGGGTAAAAGCACAACTGCAATTTGGGAAGACAACTATTACCGGAGTTTTCTCAGAACAAAAGTCACAAACCAAGAGTATAGTTGCAGAAGGTGGCGGTACGGTTCAGAATTTTGATTTGTATGCTTTAGATTATGATAATGACAGACACTTCTTTTTATCTCAATACTTTAGAAATAAATACGATGCCTCTTTAAAGAAGTATCCCTTTATTGACAGTCGTGCTCAGATCACAAGACTTGAAGTTTGGGTAACCAATAAACAAAACAGAGTAAGTACAACCAATAATAACTTGCGTAATGTTATCGCACTTCAGGATTTAGGAGAAGCACAAATTCAGGGAATTCCGGATAATGAAGTGGTAGTGATAGGGAGTACAGCAAACTTTTTTGTGGCTGGAATCGGTACGCCAAGCGACAATAAAAATAACAAATACGATCCGGCGACTATCGGTACCGGTGGTTTTTTGAATCAGAACGTTAGGGAAATTGTAACGGCAAGAAAAGGTTTTAATGTAGATGTAAGCGAAGGAACCGATTATTCCGTATTAGAAAATGCACGTAAATTAACCACAAATGAGTATACTTTTAATGCACAATTAGGATATATCTCTTTGCAACAGCGTTTGGCCAATGACGAAATTTTGGCTGTAGCTTTTGAATATACGGTTGGAGATAAGATATACCGTGTCGGGGAATTTGGTAGTGATGGTGTTGATGGTACTTTAGTAACAGGAAATAATACTCCGAATCAAACCATTATTACGCAGAGTTTGATTTTGAAAATGTTGAAAAGCAGTTTGACAAACGTAAAAAATCCGGTTTGGAATTTGATGATGAAAAACGTTTATCAGATCCCTCAGGCTTATCAGATCAAACAAGACGATTTCAGGTTAAATATTCTTTATACAGACCCATCTCCTATAAATTATATTAGTCCGGTTACGGGAACTCATTTCCCGGATGATGATCCTGTTAATCCAAATCCGGCGAATTATTATGTGACAAAAACGCCTTTATTAAATGTCTTTAATATTGATCAGTTAAATTATAATAATGACCCTCAGAAGGGTGGAGATGGTTTTTTTGATTATATACCGGGGATTACTGTTGATGCACAAAACGGACGAATTATTTTTACAACCAAAGAGCCTTTTGGAGAACTGATGTTTCAAAAACTAAAAGGTGCAGCGGGAGAAGATTATAATAGTCCCGATACTTACAACTTAAATCAAAAGAAATACGTGTTTAGAAACATGTATAGAAACACCCAATCCGGAGCTTTGCAGGATGCCGATAAAAATAAATTCTTATTAAGAGGTAAATACAAATCTACAGGAAATAACGGTATCCCGATTGGGGCCTTTAATGTACCGCAAGGTTCTGTTGTGGTAACGGCCGGCGGACGTGTTTTGGTTGAAGGTATTGATTACAGTGTCGATTATCAATTAGGAAGAGTTCAGATTTTAGACCCTTCACTTCAGGCGTCCAACACACCGATTCAGGTTTCGTTAGAAAATAATTCTATTTTCGGACAACAAACCAGAAGATTTATGGGGGTGAATGTGGAGCATAAAATTTCAGACAAATTTGTTGTTGGTGGTACTTTTTTAAAAATGACAGAAAGACCCTTTACACAAAAATCAAGTTATGGTCAGGAATCTGTAAATAACACGATTTTTGGGTTTAACGGGAATTATGCAACAGAAGTTCCTTTCTTTACCAGATTGGTAAATAAACTGCCTAATATTGATACCGACGTTCCTTCTAATCTTTCCATTCGTGGTGAAGTCGCTTTTTTGAGACCTGATGCCCCAAAAGCCAGTGATTTTGAAGGAGAAGCTACCATATATATTGATGATTTTGAAGGTTCACAATCGACCATTGATATGCGCTCGGCTTATGCATGGAGTTTAGCGTCAACACCATTTGTAAAATCAGATTTGATTGCGGATGATAAGTTTAAGGCTAGTTCAAGTACTTTAGAGTACGGGTTTAGAAGAGCAAAATTATCCTGGTATACCATTGATCCTGTTTTTTATTCGTCGAAACCATCCGGTATTTCAAACGATGATTTGTCGCTAAATACAACAAGAAGAATTTATAGTAGAGAGTTGTATCCAAATACCGATATTGCCCAGGGGCAAATACAGGTGATTAATACACTGGATTTAAGTTATTATCCGTCTGAAAGAGGTCCGTATAATAACAATCAAAGGTTTAATACAGAACCGGCTGCCTCTAATTTTGGAGGGATCATGCGTGCGATAAATTCAACCAATTTTGAACAAGGAAATGTCGAGTACATCCAATTTTGGGTACTCGATCCTTATATAGGAACGGGGCAGTCGCCAGCCAATAATACGGGAAAAATTTATTTTAACTTAGGGGAAGTTTCAGAAGATGTATTAAAAGACGGAAGAAAACAATATGAAAACGGGTTAGGACCAGATCAGTTAATGGTGAAACCACGTGCGCTTTGGGGAGAAGTTCCTGCATCACAATCTTTAATTTATGCCTTCGATACCAATGAAGGGAATCGTAGAAATCAGGACGTTGGTTTAGACGGTTTACCGGATTCCAGAGAGAGTGAGGTTTATTCTAATTATGCTTCTGAACCGGATCCGGCTGCAGATAATTATACCTACTATCTAAACAGAGAAGGAGGAGTTAAAGATCGTTATAGAAATTATAATGGTGTCGAAGGCAATTCACCTGTTAGTATCAATGACCCAAATCGTGGATCTACAACATTGCCTGACGTCGAAGATATCAATCGTGACAATACCATGAATACGATTAATGCTTATTATGAATATAGTATTGATATTAAGCCTGGAATGCAGGTAGGACAAAACTATGTTACTGATATTCGTGAGGTAAGCAATGCTGATCTGCCTAATGGAAGTACGACTAACGCAAGATGGATTCAGTTTAAAATTCCGGTATCTCAGCCTGAAAATACAATAGGAAATATTACCGATTTCAGATCGATTCGATTCATGCGTATGTTTATGACTGGTTTTAGTGATGAAATGACGGTGCGTTTTGGAGCCTTAGATTTGGTAAGAGGAGAATGGAGAAGATACACAGGAACATTAGATGCCAATGACACAAATGCAGAGGATGATAATACGGATTTTGATGTTTTAGCAGTCAACGTACAGGAGAATGCTACAAAATGCCCTGTTAATTATGTAATTCCTCCGGGAGTACGAAGAGAACAGTTGTATAATAATAATACGGTTATCAATCAAAATGAGCAGTCGCTGGCTTTACGCGTTTCAGGTGGTGGATTGCAATTCAGGGATTCAAGAGCTGTTTTTAAAAATGTAAGTGTTGACATGCGTCAATACAAAAAACTAAAAATGTTTTTGCATGCTGAAGCATTGCCTAATGGAGAGCTGGAAGATGGTGAAATGATCGGATTTCTTCGTTTTGGTAACGACTTTACGCAGAACTATTATCAAGTTGAAATTCCTTTAAAAGTCACAAGACCAGCTGGTTCTTGTGCAGTAACCCCCGAAGATGTCTGGTTTGATGAAAACAGTATCGATTTGGCACTGGAGTTGTTGACCCGTATGAAAATTAAAGCAATGCCACTCGATATTAATTCGGATAAGAGAGATATTAATGGTGTTTATTATCCCGATGATGATGCCACTGTGGCAGATGGTGATGGAGACAGTAAACTGCGATTAGGTATAAAAGGAAATCCAAATTTTGGTTTGGTTCGAAATTTAATGGTCGGAGTAAAAAGTGCTGCGGATCATAAAGATATAAAAGGAGAAGTCTGGTTTAATGAACTCCGTATGGCGGATCTGGAGAATAAAGGAGGGATGGCAGCGGTATTAAGCATCGATACCAATATGGCTGATTTTGCTACCGTTTCGGCTACCGGACGTAAAAGTACTATTGGTTTTGGATCTCTTGAACAAGGAGCAAATGAAAGAGACAGAGAAGACATACAGCAGTACAACATTGTAACTAATTTAAATTTAGGGAAGTTATTGCCTCCTAAATGGGGAATCAATTTGCCGTTTAATTATGCGATCGGAGAAGAGGTAATTACGCCCGAATATGATCCTTTTAATCAGGATATAAAATTAGATCAGTTGTTAAGAGAAACGACGAATCAGGCTGAAAAAGAAAATATCAGAACCCGTGCTGTTGATTATACAAAACGAAGAAGTATTAACTTTATTGGTGTTAGAAAAGACAGAGCTCCGGAGCAGAAACCACATGTGTATGATGTTGAGAATTTTACATTTTCACAATCCTACAATCAGGTCGAACGTCATGATTATGAAATTGAAGAGTTTCAGGACGAGCAATCGAGTACTGCGGTAAATTATGCCTATACTTTTCAACCCAAAGAAGTGGTCCCTTTTAAGAAGACCAAGTTCATGAAAAAAAGCGACTATTGGAAGATGTTAAGTGATATTAATTTCAATTACCTGCCTTCAAATGTTACCTTCAATACTAATATTTTAAGACAAAGTAATCGTCAGCAATTTAGAGAAGTTGAAGTCGAAGGAATTGGACTTAGACCACTTTACAGAAGAAATTTCGCCTTCAATTACCAATATGGTTTTGGGTATAATTTGACAAAATCGCTAAAACTGAATTATACGGCAGCCTCTAATAATATTGTTAGAAATTTTCTAAATGATGATAATTCGCCAAAAGAAGATTTTACAATATGGGATGATTATTTGGACATCGGAACACCAAATCAGCACATGCAACAGTTAGTGTTGAATTATGAGATTCCGATCAACAAAATTCCGGCTTTAAGTTTTATAAAAGCAAGTTATTCGTATACGGCAGATTACAGCTGGCAACGTTCTTCAACGGCCTTTTCTGAGTATGAAGCACCAGATGGATCGGTTTATGATTTAGGAAATACTATTCAGAATGCCAACTCCAATACGTTGACAACAACCTTTAATATGGGGATGTTGTATAAATATGTTGGTCTGACGCCGGGCGGTAGAAAACCGGCAAAACCTAAGACGACAGCACCGCCAAAACCGGGAGAGAAAATTGTAAATACACCAAAACAGGTTTCGAGTAGCAGTCCTTTTTATGACGGACTTATCGGTGTGCTTACGAGCGTAAAAAACATTCAGGTTAATTATACTAAAAATAGCGGAACAGTTTTACCCGGGTATACGCCAAGCGTTGGTTTCTTCGGAACTTCAAGACCAACATTAGGATTTGTTTTTGGTAGTCAGGATGATGTACGTTACGAAGCTGCAAAAAGTGGATGGCTTACCACGTATCAGGATTTCAATCAGAGTTTTACACAAGTAACCAATACGCTTTTAAAAGTAACGGCTAACGTGGATTTGTTCCCTGATTTAAAGATTGATTTGGCGATGGACAGGGCTTATTCTCAAAACAGCTCAGAGCAATATAGTGTAAGTGAAAACGGAATGTATAATCCTTTATCACGTTACAGTTATGGTATGTTCTCGATTTCAACGGTATTGATTGGAACTTCTTTTTCAACAAGTGATGCTACTCAATCAGCCGCTTTTGATGATTTTAGAAGCAATCGTCTGGTAATTGCGAACAGATTGGCTGAGGGTTATTATGGAGCCGGGAATGAAATACCTCGTTATAATGTTAGTGATGTTCCGGGACCACCGTTAGATCCAACAGCCGACGATCCATTTAAAAAGAAAAGAGATATATATGCTTCAAATCAAGGATATCCTATAGGATTTGGGAAAAGTAATCAGGCTGTATTGTTACCATCATTCTTAGCGGCTTATTCCGGCAAAGATGCTTCGGGAGTATCTACCGATATTTTTAGAAGTTTTCCAATTCCAAACTGGAGTGTTAAGTATAATGGATTAATGCGCTATAAGTACTTTAAAGATAAATTTAAACGTTTCTCTTTGCAACACAATTACCGTGCTTCTTATACTATTAATCAATTTAGATCTAATTTTGATTTCTACAACCCTCCGCCAAAATCAAACGGACTGGATGTGAATTACAATTTCTACAATAAGACCGTGATGTCAAATGTCAATTTGGTAGAGCAGTTTAGTCCGCTTATTCGTGTGGATTTTGAATTGAAAAGTTCGTTGAGAGTGCTTACGGAAATCAAAAAAGACAGAGCATTGTCTATGAGTTTTGATAATAATTTATTGACCGAGGTAAAAGGAATGGAATATATAATTGGTTTAGGATACCGTTTCAAAGATGTTATTTTCTCTTCCAGACTTGCTGATACTCCAACGGGAATTATTAAAAGTGACATTAATATAAAAGCGGATTTCTCTTTGCGTAAAAACGAAACTTTGGTGCGTTATTTAGATTACGATAACAATCAGTTGGCCGCAGGACAAAATATATGGTCGGTAAAAGTAACGGCAGATTATTCGTTCAGTAAAAACTTAACCGCTATATTTTATTACGACCACTCGTTTTCTAAAGCGGTGATTTCAACATCATTCCCATTAACTAATATTCGATCTGGATTTACACTACGATACAATTTCGGAAATTAATTTTGAATTTCTAAAGTAGATTTCATTAGAAGATTATTACATTTGTGGCTGAAATATTCAAATATCAATTTTCAAACATAACTATTATGAGCATACCAACAAATTTAAAGTACACAAAAGATCACGAATGGATTAGCATCGAAGGAGATGTAGCAACTGTAGGAATTACTCATTTCGCTCAAAAAGAGTTAGGTGATATCGTGTACGTTGAAGTAGAAACTTTAGATCAAACCTTAGATAAAGACGAGGTTTTTGGAACTGTTGAAGCTGTAAAAACGGTTTCTGATTTGTTCTTACCATTAACTGGAGAAATCATTGCTTTTAATGATAGTTTAGAAAGTGCACCTGAAACGGTAAATTCTGATCCTTATGGAGCAGGATGGATGATCAAAATAAAAATTGCTGATGCATCAGAAATTGATTCATTGTTAAGTGACGAAGCTTATAAAGAATTAATTGGTGCCTAAACAAATATTGCTTTGCTGGGCCATTATTTGTTCCGGAATTATTAGTTATTTCTGTTTAACGGATTCCAGTAATATTCCTGCGGTAAGTTTTCCAAGCATTGACAAAGTAGTGCATTTTTGTTTTCATTTCGGATTTACGATTTCCTGGATTTTGTTTTTTAAAAAAGAATTAAAAGGAAAAAGTACAGATGATTTTAAAGCCTATCTGATTTCGTTTATCTTCTCCGTTTTCTTCGGAATTACAATCGAAATTTTGCAAGGTGTTCTTACGACTACCCGAGCGGCAGATGTAGCAGACGTTTTAGCAAATACAATTGGAAGTACGACGGCAATATTTACAGCAATAGCTTTAAAGAAGCAAATCGATAAAATATAAGAATATAAAGACCCACTTCGGTGGGTTTTTTATTGCCCAAAAATGAAGCACAGTCCAGGAGTGTTTTTTTTCTGAATTTTAAACGTATTTTTGTCCCCGATTATAATTCTCAATATCATGAACGTTAAGTACTATTTGGATTCTACTTACTTAAAAACAGCTTCGCAAGCGGGACTTTCTGAAGCAGCAAATCTTGCTGTGGTTAAAAAGACGATTGCCGAAGCAATTGAGGAAGGATTTAAGCTTGTTATGATTCGTCCTGAACAGGTGAGTTTGGCTAAAGAAATGATTCTAAAAGCCAATTCGACTTTGCTTGTTGGTACTGTTATCGATTTTCCGGAAGGTAAATCAGATTTAGAAACAAAAATTAAAGAAGCAAACGAAGCAATAGCAAACGGAGCCGACGATTTGGACTTTGTATGTAATTACGAGGCTTTCAAAAATGGTGACAGTGCGCTGATAAAGGAAGAGGTTTTAATCGGTACACAAGTTGGACTGGCGCACAATAAAACCGTAAAATGGATTATCGAAGTGGCCGCTTTGACGGATAAGGAGATTATTCAGCTTTCGGCTTTGATTAAAAATGTGGTCATATCAAATTTTAAAGAAGAAAATTATACTACTGTTTTTGTGAAATCATCCACCGGTTTTTTTAAAACCAAAAATGATTTGCCAAACGGTGCTACGGTCCCAACTATAATTATGATGTTAGAAAATGCATCCCCTTTATCGGTAAAAGCTGCCGGTGGAGTGCGATCGTATGATGAAGCAATAGAAATGATTCGTTTAGGAGTTAAACGCATCGGAACTTCGGCGGCAAAAGCAATTGCCGAAGGAGAAAATACCTCAAATCAATATTAAATGAAAACCCAATTCTACGTGAACAAGATTTTTTTAACCTTCGTTTTTACATTATCCGCCTTGTTTGCTTTTTCGCAGGAAAATACGAATTCTTCCATTACTCCCGGTTTTGCATCAGAGCAATTTCCTGTTTTTCCTAATTGTGAAAATCTGCAATCTAAAAAACTAGAAAATTGTTTTTACAAAGAAGTGCAGGATTTTGTCTTTCATAATTTTGAAGTTCCTCAAGATTTAAAACAAGCAGAGTATAAAGGAGAAGTAAGAGTTCTTTTTGAAGTGGATGAAAAAGGGGCGTTTAAAGTGATTTATGTAAATGCATTGAATGAGGCATTGTCGCAAGAAGCAAAGCGTGTTTTTGGGAAGTTTCCTATTGTGAAACCCTCTACTTATAATGGAAAACCGACCTATTCAAAATACACCATTGTGATTGGAATACCGTTAAAAAGTGCGGATCAGATTGCAGCAGAAGCTTTGGCGGCGGCTGAGATTTTAAGACCGGTAGAAAAACCAATGACAGAACTGGACAGTATTGTCTATAAAAAATACAACAATCAGGAGTTTGATAGTCATTTAAACATTCCGTTTTCTCATAGTTATTATGCGCAATTTGACGGAGCAATGAATCAGGTTGGAAGTAATAATCACACTGCTTCTAAACCTTATACCTATAATGAGGTTAAGAAATACTATAACTTAAAAGCGGTTAACGAATCGCTTCAGAAAAAAACAACGACCTGGTTAGGGAGAAAATTCTGGAATGAGAATTTAGTACAAATTCAAGGCGAAGATTATTGGCTGGCATTAAACCCTATTCTTGATTTGCAAGTGGGTAAGGCTTCAGATATTGATCCTTCGACTTATGTCAATACTCGTGCTTTGAATTTTAGAGGTGGTTTAGGGAAACAGATTAATTTTACCACTACAATTTTTGAAAGCCAAGGTCGATTTGCAGGTTATTTTAATGATTATGCAGAGTCTATAAAGCCATCCGGAGGAAATCCGGCGATTATTCCCGGAGTTGGAATTGCAAAACGATTTAAAACAGATGCATACGATTTTCCTTTAGCGGAAGCCAATATTACATTTGCTCCAAGTAAGTTTTTTGATTTGCAATTGGGTTATGGTAGAAACTTTATCGGAGACGGATATCGTTCGCTGTTGGAAAGTGATGGACCAAGTCCGTATCCATACTTTAAAATTAATACCACTTTCTGGAAGATAAAATACACCAATACCTATATGTGGCTAAAAGACGTTCGTCCCGATGTTACGGTTGAAAAAACCTATGCAACAAAATTTATGGCGAATCATTATTTAAGCTGGAACGTTTCAAATAAGCTGAATTTAGGTTTCTTCGAATCGGTGGTCTGGACTGATAGTAACAACAGAGGATTTGATGTTAATTTTATTAATCCGATTATTTTTTACCGTACAGTCGAGTTTACATCATCATCAAAAAGTGGTAATGCGCTTTTGGGAATGTCTGCAAAATACAAATGGAACAATGAACTTAATTTATATGCGCAGCTTTTAATCGATGAATTTTCATTCGGAGATATAAAAGGAGGCGATAACAGCTGGAAAAACAAAATAGGGTACCAGATAGGAGCCAAGTATTTTAATGCCTTCAAAGTAAAGGATTTGTTGTTGCAGGTCGAATACAATCATGTGCGTCCGTATGTGTATTCACATAGTGCTGTTATTACCAATTACGGTCATAACAATCAGAGTATGGGGCACCAATGGGGAGGGAATTTTGAGGAATTAGTTGCAATCGCACGTTATCACAAAGGACGTTATTTTGCCGATGCGAAATTTACAACCGGGAAACGTGGTTTGGATTTTAATACCACGGCAGACAGTTTTAATTACGGTGGTGATATTTATAAAAGTTACGACGAAAAACGTCCGTATGACACTGGTGTAAAAGTAGGGCAGGGTAATAAAACCAGTATTTTTATTGCCGACATACAAGGAGGATATTTGATTAACCCGATGACAAATTTGAAATTCTTCGGAAGTTTTATCTACAGGAATTTTGATCCGACACAGGAAACGGCAACTACATTTAAACAAAGTACTACCTGGTTTACGATCGGATTGCGTTCTGATATCTTTAATTGGTATTTTGATTACTAGGATATTTAATAAGATTTTTCGAAAAGATTGTGTTAAAAATCTGCAAGACCTTATTTTGTAAAGGTTTTATTGAAAAAAATATAATTTTATAGGTTCTGATTCTATAATCAATTTGTACATTTGCACCACTCAAAAAAAACATTCAAAACAATTATCGTATTGAACGCTACTAAAAACACATTTTCATTTAAATCATTGTTTCTCGATTTTAAAGAGATCACTAAAGCTGGTTTAGCAATTAGTGTTTTGTTTTCTTCTATTGCGGGGTATTTGTTAGGTGTTAATGACGAGCATCCTTTTAAATGGAGTGTTCTGATCGTTTTGATGATAGGAGGATATTGCATGGTTGGAGCTTCAAATGCTTTTAATCAGGTAATCGAAAAAGATATCGACTCTTTAATGGATCGAACCAAAAACCGTCCCGTTCCTTCAGGGCGTATGTCTCCAAAAATGGCTTTGTTTGTAGCAAGTTTGTTAACCATTGTTGGAATTGCGTTGCTGTATAGCATCAATGCAAAATCGGCTATGTTTGCTGCTATTTCTATATTTTTATACACCAGTATCTACACGCCTTTAAAAACAGTGACGCCGTTGTCTGTTTTTGTTGGTGCTTTTCCGGGAGCAATTCCTTTTATGTTAGGATGGGTTGCAGCCAGCGGAGAATTTGGTATAGAAGCCGGAACCTTGTTTTTGATTCAGTTTTTCTGGCAATTCCCTCATTTTTGGGCAATTGGATGGTTTTTGTATGAAGATTATGAAAAAGCAGGAATCTTTATGCTTCCAACAGGAAGAAAAGACAAAGGAACTGCCATGCAAATTATGTTGTACACCGTTTGGTTGATTATAGCTTCTCTATTGCCATGTTTAGGGTATACCGGACAATTGTTTATCTCGCCGGTTGCCGCAATTTTGGTTTTCTTATTAGGATTATGGATGTTGTTTTATGCGGTACGATTGTACAAATTGCGAACTGCAAAGGCAGCAAGAACACTAATGTTGGTTAGTGTTTCGTATATTTCGTTATTGCAAATTATATATATAGTAGATAAATTTTTAAGATAGTTATGGAAATGACAATGAAAATAAGTGAAGAACAAGAAAGAAAATCAAAGTCGGCTAAGCTGATTTTGTTGTTCGCAATGGCAAGTATGACCATGATGTTTGGCGGTCTTACAAGTGCATTTGTAGTGAGCAGATCGAGACCGGATTGGTTGAAGAATTTTGAATTTCCAACAGCATTTTACTTTAGTACTGCTGTAATTATAGGATGTAGTGTTACTTTTTACTTGGCTAAAAAAGCCATTCAAAAGGACAATAGAAGCGCAACTACGGCTTTTCTTTTGGCTACATTAGCGTTGGGTGTTTTGTTTGTGGTTTTGCAATTTGTAGGATTTGGACAGATTGTAGAAAGTGGTTATTATTTTACAGGACAGGGTAGTTCAATTACTACAACTTTTCTTTATGTAGTTACCGTTACACACTTATTACACTTGGCTGGAGGGTTGATTTCACTTTTAATTATAATTTATAATCATTTTAAACAAAAATACAATTCGACTCAAACTCTTGGTATAGAACTAGGTGCGATGTATTGGCACTTTTTGGATTTATTATGGGTATTATTATTTTTATTTTTATATTTCTTTAAATAAGAAAAAAACGTAAATTTGGGAACTTTTTAACGAATATCTTTTATGAAAGCGACAGTTACTACTGCAAATAACGACGAAAAAACTTGGGGAGGCGGTCATGAGATCCAGCCATTAGGAGCAAGTTATGGTAAAATGATGATGTGGTTTTTTATCGTGTCAGATGCCTTGACATTCTCTGGATTCCTTGCTGCTTATGGTTTTTCAAGATTTAAATTTATTGAAACCTGGCCTTTGGCTGATGAAGTGTTTACTCACTTTCCATTTATGCACGGCGTTTCGGCTCCGATGTATTATGTAGCCTTAATGACTTTTATTTTGATTTTCTCATCTGTAACTATGGTGTTAGCGGTTGATGCAGGTCATCAATTGAAAAAAACAAAAGTTGCAATCTACATGTTCTTAACTATTATTGGAGGTTTTATTTTCGTTGGCTCACAAGCTTGGGAATGGAAAAACTTCATTAAAGGAGAATATGGTGCTGTTGAAACAGCAGGAGGAAGTTTGTTGCAGTTCGTTGATAAAGACGGTAAAAGAGTAGCTTTAGCTGACTTTGCTGTTAAATTACCGGAGCAAAGAGAAGCTTTGACCAGAAGTAAAACTTCTTGGTTCATGGAAGATACTGAAACAGTAGCTTCTTATTCTGTTGCTGAAGTTCAGGCTGGTTTTAAAGCACACCCTGAATTGTTGGTGAGAACAGAAAAATTGACAGAGAAAAAGAAAAAAACTGTTTTAGACAGAGCCGAATCTGAAGCTCGTTTAAGTACTGCGAAATATGTAGTAGAAGGTGCAAACCTGACTAGAAATGAATACGGAAGTAAATTGTTTGCTGATTTCTTTTTCTTCATTACAGGATTCCACGGATTCCACGTATTTTCTGGAGTTATCATCAATATCATTATCTTCTTTAATGTATTGTTAGGAACTTACGAGAAAAGAAAAAGCTATGAAATGGTAGAGAAAGTTGGTTTATACTGGCACTTTGTCGATTTAGTTTGGGTATTTGTATTTACAGTTTTCTACTTAGTTTAATTTTAGATTTTAATTATTATGTCACACGAGCACGTATCAAATACAAAAAGAATCTGGTCTGTTTTTCTATTATTGTCTATGGTAACTACTGTAGAGGTAATCTTAGGGATCTACAAACCTGGAGTTTTAGAATTTAATCATTTTGTAGGATTGAATTTATTGAACTGGATATTTTATATCTTAACTATATACAAGGCATACTACATTGTATGGGCATTTATGCACATGGAAGGTGAAACAAGTAGTCTTAGATGGTCTGTCGTATCACCGGTTATTTTCCTGGTTTTATATTTATTATTTATTTTACTTACAGAAGGACATTATATTTATGGTGTTTTTAAAGATTCTACTATTAAATGGAATTTTTAACATGATATTAATTCGAAAAGAGGCTCCGTTTAACGGAGCTTTTTTTATTTTTGTACCTCAATAACTTCTACTGAAATAATGAAAAAAAATATAGTTCTCTTTGTGCTTTTTGTTTTACCAATTGTCGCCTATTTATTTTTTGCCTCAGGAGTAAACAGTTTTACTACACTTCCCGTAATAACGCCAAAAATCAAGGATTTTGGAGATTGGAAATCTTTAGACGGTAAAAAAGTTTCGCTCGATAAAAAGATCACCGTTTTAGGTTTTTCTGGCGATGATATTTTAGCCAATCGCGGTAATTACTTTAACTTAAACGAGAAAATATACAAACGCTACTACGGTTTCGAAGACCTTCAGTTTGTGGTGCTTTGTCCAACCGGTACCGAAGTGGAAGCACAGAAAGTATTAGATGCTCTGAAACCTTTTACAGATGTGTCAGGATGGAAGTTTGTTTTTGCATCACCTGACGAAATCAAAGCCTTTTACAAGCAACTCAATTTAAAAGGGAAACTGGATGATACCTTAGGGACTTCCAATGTCTACATCATTGATAAAGAAAGAAATTTGAGAGGCAGAAAAGATAAGAAAGACTACAAAGAAGGATACGATACTTTTCACCCGTCTGAATTGAGTAACGAAATGTTAGATGATTTTAAGATTATCTTATATGAATATCGTGCCGCTCTTAAAAAGAATCACAATGCCACTAAACAACTTTAAATTTCAATCATAATGTTTAAAAATAAATCATATATCGGAATTTCGTTTATTGTTTTAATCTTTGGAATTTACGCTGTGCCAAAAATTGTGGACAGGGTAACAAAAGGAGAAATTGTTAAAGGGAATCGCCTGGATAATGTTGGTTTGAAAGATTCAAAATCGGCAGCAAAATTGCTTACGATAGGACCGGCACCTAAGTTTGAATTGACCAATCAGGAGGATAAGAAAATCTCAAACGAATCGTACAAAGGAAAAGTATATGTACTGGAGTTTTTCTTCACCACCTGTCCTTCTATCTGTCCAAAGATGAATTTGAGTATGTTGGAAATCGAGAAAACATTTTTCGGAAATCCTAATTTCGGAATCGTTTCTATTACAATTGACCCAGGTCATGATACACCTCAGGTTTTGAAAGATCACGCTAAATTACTTGGAGTAAAATCGTCTAATTGGAATTTCCTGACGGGTGATAAAGCAACAATTATGGATTTGTCCAATAAAGGCTTTAATCTGTATGCAGGTGAAAATGCCAAAGTAAATGGCGGTTTCGAACATTCCGGTTTGTTTGCCTTAATTGACAAAGATGGAAACATTCGTTGTCGTAAAGACGAATTCGGGAATCCGATTTTGTATTATGACGGATTAGACAAAAAAGGCGTTAGAGACATTCAGGAAGATATTAAAATATTATTAGAAGAATAAAATGGAAGACAATTCATTAGAAAAAAAGTACAGCAAGTTAATTATTGCAGTTTCAATTATAATTCCGCTTGTAGTAGCTATTTTGTTTGGAGTTAAATTAAAAGATTTAGGATACGATGTAGAACCCTTATCATTTTTGCCTCCAATTTATGCTACAACAAACGGTATTACGGCGATTGTTTTAGTTTTGGCTGTAATCGCTATTAAAAACGGAAATCAAAAGCTACACAAAGGGTTAATGACGTTTGCTATTGCATTGTCGGTTGCCTTTTTGGTAATGTATGTGGCTTATCACATGACTTCTGATTCGACTAAATTTGGTGGCGAAGGAGTAATACGTTATGTGTATTTCTTTATTTTGGTAACACACATTTTATTGTCTATTGCTATCATACCGTTGGTGTTAATTACTTATGTGAGAGCCTTGGCAAAACGATTTGACAGGCATAAAAAAATTGCAAAAATTACGTTTCCGCTTTGGTTGTACGTTGCTGTGACGGGTGTGGTGGTTTATTTAATGATATCTCCTTATTATGTTTACTAAAAATAAAATTCAAAGTTCGAATTCCAAATTCCAAACGTTTGTTTTTGGAGTTTGTTTTTTCCTTTTGGCAATTTCAGCCAATGCGCAATGCGCCATGTGTCGTGCTGCTTTGTCAGGGGATTCAAATATAAAAAAAGCAGAGGCCGTAAATGATGGAATTGTTTATCTAATGGTAATTCCTTATCTGTTGGTCGTAATAATTGGCTTTCTGATTTACAAAATGTACAAGTCAAAAAAGAAAACAAAGCTGTCTGAATAGACGGCTTTTTTTTTGAGATCGTTTTTTTAAGGTTTAGAGGAGCAAATGAACAAAGGTTCAAAATTGGGGACTTTACGTAAATCCTTTGGGCTTTGTGGTTAGAAAAACACAAGAAAAAACGCAAAGCTAGCAATGATTTTTTTACACGCAGATTTGCTTCGCCAGTTCGCTATCGCTCGGGTAGCGGATTAGGCTGATCTGTTTACCTTTTATAAAAATCTGTTCAATCTGCTAAATCTGCGTGCAAAAGAAAAACTTTGCGCTCTTTGCGTCAAAAAAATAACCGTTTTCAAAGTAATAAAAGGCTTTGCGAACCTTACGGTTAAAAAACAACTATTATACAGTCTCCTCTCAATCTATTTCAACCCATCCACCGAAACATTAACGGTACCGTTTATCTTTATAAAAGCAATAATAGCCTGATTGGTCAATTGTATTTTATCAAATTGAATGTCTTCCATTTTTCCGTTTACAAAAACACCAGGCATCGGAGAGTAGTTTTTAAGATAGGCAGCCATACTTTTTTTGCCCTCATCCAAATTAGGTTGAATAGAATAACGACAGCTTTCTTCCATTTTTCTTAAAATGTATCCTTGAGCCAACCAGCTTGCAGTGCGCATTAGCTTGCTCTTGGTATCTAAAACATAATCCAGTTTGTCAAAATAAATTTCTTTGGTTTGTGGGTTGTATTGAGGAAATCCGTTTAGATAAATAGTTCCGTTAATAGATCCCAGAACATCCAGCGCAATGACCATTTTGTCGTTTTTGTGCCAAATGGCTACATTTTTTACCGTAATTTTTTTGCTTCCCGATCCAAATTCCTGACCTGCAAAATTTTTGGTCATGATTTTAGAAGCATCGGTATAAGTTGAAATAGCAGCAATATTGGCCGAAATTTGATTTGGAATTTTAGCGACAGGTTTTAAAACAATCTTATTGGCATTAAATTTTGATTCCGGTTGTTTGCCGACAATGGTTTCCATATTACACTTCATTCCCATGTCCAATAAAAACTGATCATTTTTAAGTTTTGCATTGGTAGCATACACTTCGATCGGAACAATGCGCAACCAGCTTTCGTAGGTGTCACTCATTTGAAAAGGAGTACAGATTTTTTCTAAAGCAGATAAAACATTAGGTTTAAAATCCATAGATTTTTCGATCGCGTCATCTATGCTTTTTTCAATTTTAGATTTAAAAATAGAGATTGCCGGATTAATTAAATAGGTAATTGGCAGGCTTTTTCCAAAAACCAGCATGGTAGGACTTTCGTTCCAATCCAGAGATTTGAACTCCGTTTTGGTATTCAGTTTCCAGTTTGTTAAAGCCACTTCACTTGAGAGGGTGATTACACCATTCAGATTAAACTCACGAATGTCGTAAAGTTCAACGCCTAATTTCTTGGTACCGATTCGGTATTTAACAGTTGCTTTTAGCGGCAGGATCGTTTTTATTTTTTTATCGGGATTTGCAGGATCATTTTGAATTTTAATGGGAGCCAGTTTCCAGATTTTCATTTCGATATCATCGTCTTCTATGTTGGTATCCTCATAAATTAAACCATTCAAAATAGTATTCGTCTGGTTTTCTATATCTCGAAGTTTTACCGTAATGGGTAAGTTTATAAACGATGGATTGCTTTCATAAACCAAAGGGCTGGCGTCATCCGGCTCCGGTTTTAAAGTTTCTAATTTTTGAGTAGAAGAGCATCCAACAAGTAGATTAAGTACCGTGAACAGGGAAAGAGCAGAAAGAAACTTCATTAGTGCGATTTTTTAGTAATGCAAAATTAAGAAAACAATTATATTATCTTAAAAAAGTGTAACAATTGATAAGAAATGGAGTCTTATTGAAATAGTAAGGCAGAATTATTAACGTTTTCTTACCACAACTGACTTAATAAAAATGTTATTATTGTTTTAAAATTTAACAATACCATGATTGAAATCAAAGATTTGCACAAGTCCTATAAGATGGGAAGTTCAGAGTTACATGTGTTAAAAGGAATTAATTTTAATATTGCAGAAGGCGAATTGGTTGCTATCATGGGGTCCTCGGGTTCTGGAAAGTCGACACTTCTTAATATTTTAGGAATTTTAGATGAGGCAGATTCGGGCAGTTATATTTTAGATAAAACACCAATCAAAAAACTGAACGAAACGATAGCTTCAAAATATCGGAATAAATTTTTAGGATTTGTTTTTCAATCGTTCAATTTGATCAATTATAAAACGGCACTTGATAACGTTGCTATGCCCTTGTATTATCAGGGAGTAAAAAGAAAAGAGCGTTATGATATTGCAATGAAATATCTGGAAAAAGTAGGTTTAGGGACGCACTCGCATCACTTGCCAAGTGAACTTTCCGGAGGTCAGAAACAACGTGTGGCTATTGCACGAGCGCTAGCCTCAAACCCAAAAGTGCTGTTGGCAGATGAGCCAACCGGTGCTTTAGATACTAAAACTTCGTATGAAGTAATGGAACTTATTCAGGGAATTAATGATGAGGGTAAAACGATCCTGATTGTAACCCATGAGCCCGACATTGCCGCAATGTGCAAAAGAAATGTGGTCCTGAAAGACGGATTAATTATCGACGATAAAATGGTAGAACAAGTTAGAGCTACATCTTATGTTTAATATTGAACGTTGGCACGAAATATTTGAAGCCATTTCCAAAAACAAGTTGAGAACCTTTCTTACGGGAATTTCTGTGGCTTCAGGAATTTTTATTCTGGTGATTTTACTTGGAGCAGGAAAAGGACTTCAGAATGGAATTGAAAAACAATTTGAACGCGACGCTGCGGGGATTATTGAAGTTTGGAGTAATACAACAACAAAAGAGTATAAGGGTTTAAATCCCGGAAGACAGATACAGTTTAGAAATAGTGATTACTCGCAATCCATTCAGAAATTTGAAGATAAATTAGATAAAAGAGCTTCAACCTTTAATTTTTGGGGAGCAGTTATTTCATATGGAAAAGAATCGGGGGCTTATCAATATAGAGGGGTTGATCCGGATTATGGAGACATAGAAAATGTTACGGTTGTAGAAGGGCGATTTATAAATAGTAGAGATCTTGCTAAAAATGAAAAAGTCGCTGTTATTGGAATGAAGGTTAAAACGGATTTGTTTAAAGGGAAAGAAGCGCTTGGGGAGGAGATTTCAATAAGTAACATTAATTTTAAAGTAGTAGGGGTCTTTACAGATCCTGCTGGTGAAAGAGAGGAAACAAGAGCTTATCTGCCATTAACTACTGTGCAAAGAGCTTTTGGAGGAGGAGATAAAATTAGTAATTTGTTTTTTACTCTAAAAAAGACAGATGATTATGATCAAGCTTTGGCACAATCAAGAAAGTTTACAGAGGATTTAAAGCAATTATTAAAAAGTAAAAATATTATTGCACCTGATGATGATAGTGCAATAGGAGTGAATAATACAGTTGAAGATGCCAAACAAGTTTATGATTTAAATCTGTACATCAGATTGTTCTTTTGGTGGGTAGGTATCTGTACCATTGTTGCCGGAGTTGTGGGGGTAAGTAATATTATGTTGATCATTGTAAAAGAGCGAACAAAAGAAATAGGAATCAGAAAAGCATTGGGAGCGTCACCGTTTTCTATTATTTCGATGATCCTTCACGAGTCTATTTTTATTACTACAATAGCAGGTTTTGTTGGTTTACTGGCAAGTTTATTATTGTTGGAATTTGTTGGGCCAATGGTTCAAAGTGAATATTTTCAAAATCCTCAAGTTGATTTTACGGTGGCCTTAACCACGTTGGTTTTACTGGTATTTGCAGGAGCAATGGCCGGCTTTTTTCCAGCATACAGAGCCGCCAAAATTAAACCTATTGTAGCACTTAGAGACGAATAATTATGTTTAAAAAAGATAATTGGGATGAAATTTTACAGGCCTTAACAGCCAATGTCTTTAGGACAGTGCTTACAGCATTTGGGGTGTTTTGGGGGATATTTATTCTTGTAATACTGCTAGCGGCAGGAAATGGTTTAGAAAACGGAGTTAAAAAAGGTTTTGACGGAATTGCGACCAACACTATGTTTATGTGGAGTCAGACGACCTCAAAAGCTTATAAAGGTTTACCTAAAACCCGTCGTTACGATTTCAGAAACAGCGATGTTATGGCTTTAAAACAGGCGTTTCCGGATTTGTTATATGTTTCACCAAGAAATCAGTTGGGTGATTTTAACGGAACTAATAATGTCGTTCGTGGTACCAAAACGTCCTCTTTTACGGTTTATGGCGATTATCCGGAGTTGATCAAGCAACAACCGATGGATATTATAAAAGGTCGTTTTGTAAATCAGCAGGATATTGCCGAAAGAAGAAAAGTCGCGGTTATTGGTAAAGGCGTGATCACGGAACTGTACGGAAAAGAAGAAGAATCGATCGGGAGTTACGTAAAAATAAACGGAATTAATTTTATGGTAATTGGCGTTTATAAATCCAAACAACAGGGAGGGAATGCAGAACAGGAACAGAAAAATATTTTTGTTCCGTTTACGACTTTTCAACAAGCTTTTAATTTTGGAGATAAAGTGGGCTGGATGGCGCTTACGGCAAGAGACGAGGTGTCGATTACAGATTTAAAACCAAAAATTTTAGAATTGATCAGAGCACTGCATTCGGTAAATCCTACAGATGACAGGGCGGTGGGAAATTTTGACTTGTACGAACAATTTAAGAAGGTGCAAAGTTTGTTTGACATTCTAAAAATCATTGCTTATTTTGTGGGAACCTTAGTTTTAATATCAGGGGTAATTGGGATCTCTAACATTATGCTTATCGTAGTAAAAGAACGTACAAAAGAAATTGGAATCCGAAGAGCCTTAGGAGCAACACCGGCAGCCATCAGGGGGCAAATTTTATCAGAGTCTATCTTTTTAACTATTATCTCGGGGATGTTAGGAATAGCAGTAGCAACCGGAATTATAGCGATTCTGAACCTGGTTTTAGATTCTATGCCACCTGATAGTAATACCATGTTTGCCAGTCCAAGCGTAGATTTAGGAGTAGTGTTTGTAGCATTATTAATATTAGTTGGATCGGGTTTGCTGGCAGGATTTATTCCGGCGCAGACCGCAATCAATGTAAAGCCTGTAGATGCTTTACGAGCAGAATAAATTATCAATCAAAAAAATAATCGATTAAACCAAAAACAAAATGAAAAAAGGAGTAACGGTAACTATTTTAATTTTTATTGCTGTAGTTTTCTTTGGCGCACTATATTACTTGTACGCTAAAAATCAGGAGTCACCTATCGTCTTCAAAACGGAGAAAGCAGAAATTAAAACGATTGTAAAAAATACCATAGCGACAGGTAATATTCAACCGAATGAAGAGGTGTTAATCAAACCAAATATTTCGGGTATTATCGAAGAAGTGTATATCAAAGCAGGAGAAAAAATCAAGGCTGGTGATATGATTGCGAAAATTAGAGTAGTAGCCAATGTGTCTAATGTAAGCAGTACACAAAATCAGGTACAAACGGCTAAAATTGCTTTAGACAATCAGGAGAAAATCTTTAAAAGACAAAAAACGTTATTCGATAAAGATGTTATTTCGGCAAACGATTTTGATGCTGCACAATTGGCTTACACACAAGCCAAACAAACTTATCTGGCAGCCAAACAAAGTTTAGATATTGTAAAAACAGGAACAACAACTTCTTTGGGAAATTATGCTAATACGCTAATTCGTTCTACGGTAAACGGAATGGTTCTGGCTGTTCCCGTGAAAGTGGGGAATCAGGTTATTGAAAGTAATAACTTTAATGAAGGAACTACAATTGCAAGTGTTGCCGATGTTGGAAGAATGATCTTTATTGGAAAAATTGACGAATCTGAGGTAGGAAAAATAAAAGAAAATTTGGCGATTGAAATTACAGTCGGAGCGATTGAAAACAAAAAGTTTGAAGCTGTTTTAACGGATATAGCGCCAAAAGGAGTAGTGGAGAATGGAGCAATTCAATTTGAAATTAAAGCATCATTGCCTAATAAAGAGAAAACTTTTATCAGAGCCGGTTTGAGTGCAAATGCGTCTATCATTTTAGAAAAAGCAGAGAAAGTACTTGCTATTAAAGAATCATTAGTTCAATTTGACAAAAAGACACAAAAACCTTATGTAGAGATTGAGACAACGCCTCAAAAGTTTAAAAGAAAAGATTTAGTTTTGGGGGTAAGTGATGGGATTTATGTTCAAATTAAGAGTGGTATTAAGAGTACAGACAATATTAAAATCTGGAATCAGGGCCTGATAACAGAGGGGGAGAAGAAATAATTTAAAAATTTGTAGATTTTTTGCTTTTAAAATAAGTTAAATTTGTGTAGTATTGATGCTATACTATCATTCAAAATATATGAAAATAAATAAATACAACACTCTTGTTTTTACAATGCTTCTTGGATTTGGATTATCAGGTCAGGCGCAAACAAAAAAATGGACTTTAGAAGAATGCGTGAGATACGCAATGGAAAATAATATCACAATTAAAAATACAGAATTAGATATTAAAAACGCAGCTATTGATAAAAGAGGGGCAATCGGTAGTTTTTTACCAAATATAAGCGGAACTGCTTCCCACTCTTGGAATATAGGTCTGAACGTAAATCCTGTTACCAATATTGCTGCAACGCAGACAACACAATATTCATCAATTGGAGTGAATGCCGGAGTAGATATTTACAAGGGGTTACAAAATCAAAATGCACTTAGAAAAGCGAATCTTTCAATCGTGGCTTCAAAGTATCAGCTGCTTAAAATGCAGGAAGATATTGGTTTAAATGTGGCAAATGCTTTTCTGCAGATTCTTTTTAATAAAGAAAATCTAAAGGTAAAAACAGAGCAATTGTCTATCGATGAAAAAAGACTTACCCGCTCTGAAGAAATGGTAAATGCGGGTACAATTCCTCGTGGTGATTTGTTTGACTTAATGGCTACAGTTGCTACAGATAAGCAAAACATTATTATTGCCGAGAATAGTTTATTGATTTCTAAGTTAAGTTTGGCACAGCTTTTACAGCTTAAAGAATTTACAGAATTTGATGTTATTGATGATACCAATGCGAAAGATGAAAATAATATCATGGCACAAAGTCCAACTGATATTTATAATAAAGCAAAAGAAATCAGAACAGAATTAAAATTAGCACAGACTAATCTTGAAATTGCTGAAAAGAACGTTGCTATTGCAAAAGGAGCCTATCAGCCGACACTTGCAGGTTTTTATAGCTTTAATACAAGAGCAAGTTATAGTGAAATACCAGTTGGTAAAGATGCTGATGGAAACATTATTTATGGTAATGCACTTCCTGTTTTTCAGCAATTTAGTGATAATAAAGGACATAATTTTGGTGTTCAATTGAATGTTCCGATTTTTAATGGCTTCTCCGTTAGAAATAATGTAGAACGTAATAAAGTAAGTTTAGAGAAATCTAAAATAGATTTAGAGCAAAAAAGTTTAGATTTGCAGCGTAATGTTTATACTGCCTTTACAGATGCAAAAGGGGCTTTAAATGCGTATGAATCATCTAATGTAACTTTAGAAGCAAGACAACAAGCTTATAATTATGCAAAAGAAAAATATGACGTAGGTTTAATGAATTCATTTGATTTTACACAGTCTCAAACCTTGTTGACCAATGCACAATCAGATGTTATCAGGACTAAATATGATTACATGTTTAAGATTAAAATAATTGAGTTTTATTTCGGAATTCCAATTGTCCCAATTATCACAAAATAATTTAGTATGTCAAAAAAAACAATTTATTTCTTAGTCGGCGGTGCGATGGTTGTTATCGCAGTTTTGGTTTTTCTTTCAAAATCGGGTGTACTGGGAAATAAGGATAAAGGAAAAGAGGTAGAGATTTCAAAAGTAGTAGCTTCAACAGTTGTTGAAACGGTTTCTGCTACAGGTAAAATTCAACCCGAAATTGAAGTGAAAATAGCTTCAATGGTCTCGGGAGAAATCATTGCATTAAATGTAAAAGAAGGGCAAGTTGTTAAAAAAGGAGATTTGCTTGTTAAAATAAATCCGGATTTATATACTTCCGGATTAGATCGTTCCGTGGCTAACTTAGCGGGATCTAAAGCAGGTTTAACACAATCTGATGCTAGTTTTAAAGAAGCTAAATCAAATTATGAGAGAAATAAAACCTTGTATGATAAAGGCGTAATTTCAAAATCAGATTGGGACAAAGCGGTCGCTTCTTTTGAAGTAGCGAAAGCCACCAAACAAAATGCTTATTATAACGTACAAAGTGCTTCGGCTTCTGTAACTGAGGCAAAGGATAATTTGGGACGTACTACTATTTATGCTCCGGCTGATGGAACCATTTCTGTATTAAATGTAGAATTGGGAGAACGTGTTTTAGGAACACAACAAATGGCAGGAACAGAGTTGTTAAGAGTAGCGAACCTCAATAATATGGAGGTTGAAGTAGATGTAAATGAAAATGATATTGTAAAAATAAAAATTGGTGATGAAGCCAATGTTGAAGTGGATGCTTATCTGAAAAAGAAATTCAGAGGTGTTGTGACGAGTATTTCTAACTCAGCAAGTACCGCTTTGACTTCAGATCAGGTTACTAATTTTAAAGTTAAAGTTCGCATTTTAAAAGAATCTTATCAGGATTTATTAGAAGGTAAACCGTCCACCTATTCTCCTTTCAGACCAGGGATGACCGCTACGGTTGATATTAGTACACAGACGAGGAATAATGTTTTAGCAGTGCCAATTAGTGCTGTTGTGGTCAAATCGGATACCGCAGCTGTAAAGGATTTTACAGTAGAAGATCCTAATGAAGATAAAAAAGCAGCTCCAAAAAGCGATAAGAAATTTGAATGCGTTTTTGTGAAATCGGGCGATAAGGCCAAAATCAGAATCATCAAAACAGGTATTCAGGACGATACGAATATCGAAGTAATATCGGGTCTGAAACCAGGGGATGTTGTCATTACTGGGCCTTATACTACGGTTTCTAAAGATTTAAATTCGGGAGATAAAGTGAAGCTTAAAAAAGCAGATACTTCTAAAAAATAATTCAGGTTAAATAATTCAACTTAAAAAGTAATACATTGTCTTTTATTCTCAATATTGAAACCGCTACCAAAAATTGTTCTGTAGCAATTGCAAAAAATGGTGAAACAATTTTATGTAAAGAAATCGCAGAAGAGGGATATTCCCATGCCGAAAAATTACATGTTTTCATCGAAGAAGTAATTGCCGAAGCGGGGATTTCTGTTCAAGATTTAGCAGCAGTAGCGGTAAGTCAAGGACCGGGTTCTTATACCGGTTTACGAATTGGAGTTTCGGCTGCAAAAGGCTTGTGTTACGCATTAAACGTTCCATTGATTGCGGTTGATACCTTATTGACTTTGGCTTCTCAGGCTCAGGTTACGGATGGGAAAATTATCCCCATGCTTGACGCAAGAAGAATGGAAGTGTACAGCGAGATTTTTAATGCTAAATTAGAAGTTGAAAGAGCAATTCAGGCAGAAGTTATAGACGAAAATTCTTTTGGAGACATCAGTGAGACGATCTATTTTGTTGGAGATTGCGCCGAAAAAGGCAAAGCAGTTCTGACAAAAGAAAATTTTATTTTTTTAGAGAATATCAAATATCCTTCGGCAGCAGCAATGAGTAAAATCAGTTTTGATAAATATCAAAAAAGCGACACCGTAGATGTCGCTTACTTTGAACCTTATTACTTAAAAGATTTTATGATGACTACGCCATCAAAAAAATAAAAAGTACTTCTTATTTTTGAATGGTGTACGGTTGAATTGCAATTCCGGCTTCATCTAAAGCAGTTTTGCAATTTTCCAGAGTTTGAGAGAAAACAACACCATAATTTTCATTCTTTGCCCACGGACGTACCGAAAATTCGATGGCACTTGTTGTTAGGTTTTTAACGAAAACTTCAGGAGCAGGATTTTTAAGGACGTTAGGGTTTTTAGTTAAAACCTCTAAAAGCACTTCTTTCGCTTTTTTAATGTCTGAATCATAAGAAACAGCAAAAGTTAAATCAGCTCTTCTTTCTCCCTGCATGGAGTAGTTAATGATTGTTCCGTTAGACAATGAACCGTTAGGAACAAAAACCGTTTGGTTGTTGGCAGTTAACATCTTAGTAACGAAAATCTGAATTTCAACTACAGTTGCGATTACACCTTGTGCTTCAATAGTGTCTCCAACTTTAAAAGGTTTGAAAACAATAATCAACATTCCTCCTGCAAAATTAGAAAGAGAACCTTGTAAGGATAAACCAACTGCAAGTCCCATTGCTCCTAAAATGGCAACAAACGAAGAAGTTTCAATTCCAAGTTTTGAAATAAAAGTTACAAATAATAAAATTCGTAAAGCCCATAGTAGAATGTCAGCAAGAAATTTAGTTAAGGTAGGGTCTAGATTTCTCTTAACCATTATCTTTCTAATGATTCTGTTTATTAATCTTATGGCGTATAAGCCGATAAATAAAATTACAAATGCCGAAATGAATTTTGGCGAATAATCAAGTAATACGTCCACGAATTTGTTGGCGTAATTACTAATCTGATCTGAATTGATGTACATATTATAAGAATAAAAAAACCTTCTCAATAGAGAAGGTATATTAGTGGTGCAAATATAAAGATATTTATTTTTATAAGAAAAGATGTGGCTTTTTATTCCTTGTCTGTAGCCTCATCAGCAATCTCATCTTTGGCTATTACGGTTTTTTCATTAACATCGGCTACAGTATCTGAGATAGCGGTTTTGGTTTCTCCGGTTAGCTCACCTGCTTTTTCTTTTACAGAATCAATAACGTCACTTATAGAGTCAGAAGCTTTTTCAACATATTCGCTAACTGTTTCTTTGGCCTGACTGGCATATTCTGCAGCAGTATTAAGTAGCGGTTCCGAAGCTTCTTTGGCTTTGGCCAGCGTTTCTTCAGCAAAAGTCTCTGCTTGGTCTATATAGGGTGCAGCAGCTTCTTTAGCCTGTTCAAAAGTACTTTCTGCCTGATTGGCCAAATCGGTGGCTGATTCTTTGGCGGTGCCAAATAAATTCTTGAAAAACGAAGATAATCCCATAGTTTCTGATTTTGATTGGTTTATGCTACAATATTAATTATTTCTACAGAATTTATAGTATTATAATTGAAATAATTTACTGAAAATTAGAGAGATAGGGTGAAATAAAAAAAGCGCCTCGATGAAGGCGCTTCTGTTTTTATGCTTTTTTGTTTTATGCGTTTACAGCTTCTACTTTAATCGCTTCATCGTTTAACATGCTTTTTAGCATGTTTTCGATACCGCTTTTTAGTGTAAAAGTAGAGGAAGGACAACCACTGCAAGCTCCTTGTAAAATTACTTTTACCGTTTTGTCATTTTCATTATAAGAGTCAAATGCAATATTACCACCATCAGCTGCTACTGCAGGTTTTACGTATTCTTCCAGGATATTAATGATTTGCTGAGAAGTAACATCTAATTTGTCAAAAGCTTCATCTTTAGTGATGTCGTTTTTAGTAGCCACTTCGATTAATGTTTCATCTAAAACAGTTCCTCCGTTTTCAATGAACTGTTTGATGAAAGTTCGTACTTCAAGTGTGATTTCCTGCCAGTCATTGATGTCATATTTAGTTACCGAAATATAGTTTTCATCAATAAAAACTTCTTTAACATAAGGAAATTTAAACAATTCCTTTGCCAATGGAGAAGAAGCAGTCTGGTCAATGTTTTTGTATTCAACAGCATTTCGGGTCAGCATTCTGCTAACTACGAATTTTAATGCCGCAGGATTTGGAGTTGTTTCGCCATAAACCGTAATAGGCTGTTTTTTAGTACTGCTTTCCTCAATTTTTATGATCACACCACCTTTGTCTACAAAAGACTCGATTTGTTCTGCTACAGCGTCTTTTACATCATCCCATTCCACAATACTGTATCTTTCAATAGCAATAAAATTCCCTGAGATATAAACTGTTTTTACAAACGGAAGATAGAACAATTGCTGCGCCAATGGCGAAGATTGTGCGTCATCGATATTTTTGAATTCAAAGTTTTGATTCTGAGTGATGAAATCTTCAAATTCGAACTTTAAGATCGTTGGATTTTGAGTTTCTTTTATAGTGATTTTTGTCATGAGCTTTATTTTTTTGCAAATTTAGTAAAGTTATTTTCTACTAATACCTATATTTGGTTTTTTAATAAAATAATTAAGACTCTTTTCAAATTAATCGTATAAAATGCGAAGAGTTGTAAGTATATCTAAGCAAAGTTGCCTTTATGGAATTTAGAATCAGAGTATTATTTGTTTTTTTGATTACCTCTCTTTATTCTTATTCACAAGAAGGAATCCCCGTATATTCAGATTACTTGTCTGATAATTATTATTTAATCCACCCTTCGATGGCTGGCGCGGCAAATTGTGCTAAAATCAGACTTACGGCCAGAAAACAATGGTTTGGCCAGGAGGATGCTCCATCTTTGCAAACATTAAGTTTTAATGGTAGGATAGGAGAGCGATCCGGAGCCGGAATTATTGTTTTTAACGATAAAAACGGATACCATTCTCAAAAAGGTTTTAAGCTTACCTACGCACATCATATCATGTTCTCCAGAGACGAAATCGATTTGAATCAGCTTTCTTTTGGAATTAGTGGGGGATTGATTCAGAATCAGTTGGATGAAACACAATTCGGAACAACTTTTGACCCGCTTATTTTCGGTTCTGTGCAAAAAGATTCTTATTTTAATGTTGATGTAGGAGCTTCTTATAACTATCTGAATTTTTATGCTCACGCTACTGTTCAGGGATTATTGGAGACCAGAAGACAATTGTACAGTGATCTTGAAAGTGATAACCTGAGAAAGTTGCTGCTTAGTGTAGGGTATGTTTTTGGTAAGAAGGAGAATATAACCTGGGAACCTTCTGTTTTATTTCAATACTTTGATAAGACCAAAGAAAAATCAATTGATTTAAATTTAAAAGCTTACAAAAACATGGATTTTGGAAGTTTATGGGCAGCATTGTCTTATAGAAGAAGTTTTGATGGAGCTGAATATAGCCCGGGAAGTGGAGTTGCTTCTCAGAAATTACAATATATTACACCTATAATAGGTATAAATTATAAAAATTTCATGTTTGCCTATACTTATTCTCAAGTTACGGGTAATGTGAAATTTGATACTGGTGGTTACCATCAGATTACTTTGGGAATCAATTTGTTTTGTAAAAAGGAACGTTACGATTGTAATTGTCCTGCTATTAATTAAAAATCTTTTTTATGTTAATTAAATCTGTAAAAGGAAAATCACCTGCAATTCCTGAGGATTGTTATGTGGCCGAAAATGCAACTATTGTCGGAGATGTTACTTTTGGAGACTCTTGCAGCGTTTGGTTCAATGCTGTTATTCGCGGTGATGTTCACTATATTAAAATCGGAAATAAAGTTAATATTCAGGACGGAGCCGTTATTCATTGCACCTATCAAAAGCATCCGACTATTATAGGTAATAATGTTTCAATAGGTCATAATGCAATTGTTCATGGCTGCACGGTTCATGACAATGTTTTAATCGGAATGGGCGCTATCGTAATGGACAACTGTGTGATCGAAAGCAACTCTATAGTAGCAGCCGGTGCTGTTTTAACGCAAAATACGGTGGTGACTTCAGGAAGCATTTATGCAGGTGTTCCGGCTAGAAAGGTAAAAGAAATTGACCAGTCTGACTTTGCCGGCGAAATCGAACGCATTTCGAACAATTATGTTATGTATTCCGGTTGGTTTAAAGACGAAGAATAATTTACAAAAGGATTTGTTCTTAAAAATCCTTTTGTATAACCTCGTATTTGTCGTTTAAGATCGATTTTAAAACCGATGGATTTGAATTGACATAAAAGACAGATTCGCTTTTTTCTGCAGCTGTAAAGCCCACTTTTTCGCGTAATACATTTTGAGTCTGACGTGCTACAGCTTCCCCTGAATCTATAATCTGAATGTGTTCCGGCAGGATTTTTTTGATTTGTGGAATTAAGTACGGATAATGACTGCATCCTAAAACCAAATAATCAATATTAGCCTCGATCATAGGTTGCAGATAAGTTTCTAATAATTGCGTCATTTCTGGCGAATTAAGATTACCCTCTTCAATAAGCTGAACGAGTCCATGACCTACTTGTTCAATGATGGTCGTGTTCTGAAACATTTCGGCAGTTTTGTTAAACAACTCACTGTTGAGAGTGCCTTGAGTAGCGAGGATCCCAATAACCTGTGTTTTCGAATTCGTAGCGGCAGGTTTTATAGCAGGTTCAATTCCGATAAAAGGAATGTTGTAGCTTGCACGAAGTTCACGAATAGCATTTGTAGTAGCAGTATTGCAGGCAACCACAATTAGTTTGCAATTGTTTTCGATTAAAAAATCAACATTTTTTTTGCTTAGTGCTACAATTTCTTCCTTGGTTTTTTGACCGTAGGGCGCATTTTTGCTGTCAGCTAAGTAAATGGTTCTTTCATTCGGAAGTAGTTCATGAATGGCACTCCAAATGGAAGTTCCTCCGATACCGGAATCAAAAACACCTATAGGATTATTATTCGTCATAAAGCAAAGTTACATATTTCTGCGTTTCTCTACAATCCGGATTTTAAATAAAAATAAGATTTAAGGAAGAATAAAAAGGCGTGATGGATGTAGTTGGTTAAAACGATTCTGAAGGTAGAAACTTGTAGTAAATGTACTCTGAAATCTGTAAAATGTATGTTGAGGTTTGTCAATTTCGAGCGAAGTCGAGAAATCACAGTAGAAACTCCGTACAGTTTGTCATCCTGAGGGACGAAGGATCTTCGTTTGCTGAATCGATACCGTTGGGCTTTACTTTACGGAATTACTTGTGAAGATACTTCGTACCTCAGTATGACAAAATTGAGAAAAATAGAAACCTCGTACAGTTTGTCATCCTGAGGTACGAAGGATCTACGTCTGTCGAATCGATACCGTTAAGCTTCACTTTACGGAATTACTTGAGAAGATACTTCGTCCCTCAGTATGACAAAATTGTGGAAAATAGAAACGGAGCAGCTAATGTGATTTCTCATTCTTCGAAATGACATAGACAAGCACAGCTTTGACTTCTCCATAACTTTTAGGTTTGAAATTTGGAATTTCAAAAATTTGGAATTTAACCCTTGTGGTCATTGCTCTAAAATAAAAAAACGGCTCCAACTTAAAAAGCAGAGCCGTTTTTTTATAATAAGAAAGTGTTTCTTAGAATCCTAAGTCTTTTTTAACGTCAGCTGTAACGTTTGGACCGTCAGCTAATAAAAGAGTAGAACCGTCTAATACGTATTGGAAACCTTTAGCTTTTCCAACTTTTTGAATAGAAGCTCTTACTTTTTCCATTAATGGTTTAACGATATCAGTTTCTTTTTGTTGTAGTTCTTTTTGTGCATTGTCTCTGTAATCAACAATTCTTTTTTGCATGTCTTGAACTTCTTTAGAACGCTCACCGTTTACAGCTTCTGTTACTGTTGCAGCTTCAGCCTCATACTTTTTGATTTTTACTTGATATTCGTCAACCATTTTTTTGTATTCAGCATCATATGTACCACTTAATTTTTGTAGTTGGTTTTGTGCGTCAAGCATTGCAGGCATTTTCGACATAATCTCGCTAACATCAACATGGGCTACCTTAGCTTGTGCGTTCATTGTGTTACTTGCTCCTAATATTAGCATAGCAGCGATTAGTAAAGTTTTGATTTGTTTCATCATTTTTAAAATATTAATTAATTATTGGTCGTATTTGTTTTCTGTGCTGCGGCTTCTTTTGCTTTTTTGGCCGCTTCTCTTTCTTCTAAAATTTTCTTCTTTCTTTCTTCTAATTCTTTTTTACGCTGCTCGTAAAGTTTTTGTCTTTCTTCTGCTTTATTTTCTGTTGCCGCTGGCTGAACTGTTGTTGTTTTTTGCTCTGTCGTGGCAGTAGGTTTATCAGTAGACGGACTTGTTTTAGTAGCGTCTGTTTTTGCTGGTTCAGAAACCGTGCCATTTTTTCTGGCCTCTCTTTCTTCTAATAATGCTTTTCTTCTGTCTTCGTATTCTTTCTTTTTAGCTTCCTGCTCTAGTTTTCGATCTAAAATTAATTTCTCTCTTGCTGCTTTTCGGTCATCCAGAACTTTTTGTCTGTCTTTCATGGCAGGATTCTCATCGATAGCGTTTTCAAGATTTTCTTTTTTCTCTTGTTCTTTCAATTGTTTTTTAGTCAATTGTTCACGCTTATCAGTTCGGTTTAAGATACGGATAACCTGATCGCTAATATCAAACTTTTTATTGCTAAAAAGCATTGTTAAATCAGAAGACTTGTCAAAAACAAAATCATAATTTTTGGCTTCGGCAATATCCTGAACGGCTGTGAAAACCTGATCTTGAATTGGTTTTGCTAAAGCTGCCTTATGTCGGATTAAATTTCCGTCAGCTCCAAATTGCTTTTGCTGATAATCCAGCATTTCTGTTTCCAGAAATTTAATCTCTGTTTCTCTTTCATCGATAAGCTCTTTAGTCAGTAATGCTTTTTCAGCTTTAAGACTTTCTTTGAGATTATTGATGTCCGTTTTTTTGGTCTCAATTTCTTGTTTCCATTTTTGAGCTTTTAGCTCTAATTGTGCATTTGCTTCTTTATAATCAGAGACATTTTCTAAGATATACTCCATATCTATGTAGCCAATCCTTGTCGATCTTGTCTGTGCCTGACTTGTATTTGCTACAATCAAGGCTAAAAATATAAATAAAAATTGTCTTCTCATAACATTACTTTATTTGAAAATTTTTAACCAAATATAATCTTCTTAAAATTGCTGACCAATAATAAAGTGTGGTTCCCAACCATTTGGTCTGTTATTAATTGCTCCCGGTGCAGCATCGAAACCATACCCGAAGTCAAAACCTAATAGTCCAAACGCCGGCATAAATACACGAACACCAAGACCTGCAGAACGATATAAATCGAACGGGTTGTAAGCTTTAAACGTTGGATAAGCAGCTCCGGCTTCTATAAATGTTAAAACATAAATGGATGCCGATGGTTTTAAGGTTACTGGATAACGAAGCTCCATAGAGAACTTATTGTAAATCGTCGCTCCAATTTGCTGTCCATATCTAGGATCTTTAGGATCTTCAATAATAGGTGTCAACGTATTGTTTTTATATCCTCTTAATCCAATAGTCTCTCTACCGTCCATAGAGTAGTTGGCCATTCCATCTCCTCCCATGTAAAAACGTTCGAAAGGTACTACACCTCGTTCTTGATTATAAGCACCCAAGAAACCAAATTCGGTTAATGTTCTTAAAACTAATTTACCATACACTTTAGTATACCAGTCTGCTTTAAATTTAATTTTATAATATTCTAACCAGTTGTATTTCTTCTGATCGACTTTTGCAATGTCAGTATCTGCATTTTGGTAATTTGTACCTACACTAGATAATCCAGTATTTCCATTTACTACTTCAGTCTTAACGTAATCACCAGTATTTAAAGGTTTACCATCTATTCCGTTTCCAGATGTTCCTGTATATTGTGTTTTGTATTCTTTTTGATTCCCCAGATCACCATAATCAATACCATTAAACATAGAGTAAGGAGGTGTAACTTTTGCAGAAATACTAAACTCCGAACCATAAGTAGGGAATATAGGATTGACCCCTTTATTGCTTCTTGAAATTCCAATAGTATACGCAAGGTTTCTTGACGCTCCGTTACCAAAGGTAAACAATCCTGTGTTATAATTGTTCAGGTCATAGTGTTGGTAACTTACGGATTGTGATAATACGAAGTAGTCATCCGGCACTGTAAGTCTTTTAGCAAGACCAACTTGTAACGTTAAGATGTTAAAACTTTTGCTCTTATCTACATCTCTTGTCACAAAATTGTTTAAGAATTGTTTACTGTAAGAGATAGAAGAACTAAACTGTACCGGTTTTTTTCCACCAAACCATGGTTCTGAGAACGATAAACTATACGTTTGGAAATAAGTACTTCCTTGTAAACGAAGTGATACTTTTTGTCCGTCTCCCATTGGTAAAGGTTTGTAAGAGTCTTTCTTAAATAAATTTCTGGCTGAGAAATTATTAAAAGAAAGTCCTAAGGTTCCAATGAAACCACCTCCACCGTAACCTCCTTGAAGTTCAACCTGGCTAGATCCTTTTTCAACAACATGGTATTCGATGTCTACTGTTCCGGCACCTGCGTCTACGTTCTTGAATTTTGGATCTATCGCCTCAGGATCAAAAAATCCTAATTGTCCAATTTCACGAATCGTTCTTACTAATTGTTCTTTACTGTATTTTTCACCTGGTTTGGTTCTTAATTCGCGGTAAATAACATGATCATTTGTTTTGTCGTTTCCAACAACTGTAATTTTGTTAAAATAAGCGATTGGACCTTCTGTAATTCTGATCTCAAAATCGATTGTATCATTAGCGGTTTTTACCTCTACAGCATTGATGTTTGAAAACAAATATCCATTGTTTTGGTACAAATTGGTAATGTCTTCTGCATCCGGTTTTGTTTTGTCTGCGATCCTTTTTTCAAGTAAAACACCGTTATATGTTTCTCCTTTTTTGATCCCTAAGTAGCGATTCAAAAGGTGATCAGGATAAACCGTATTTCCTAAAAACTTAATATTTCCAAAGTAATATTTATTTCCTTCTTCCATTTTAATTTTAATGGCAAGCATATTTTTCTCTTTGTTGTAAGCAACAGAGTCATAAATAATACGTGCATCACGGTATCCTTTTTCTTTATAGGTAGAAATAACTTTTTCTAAGTCGGTCTTGTATTTTTCAGGTATAAATTTTGAAGATTTAAGAATGCGGAAGACATTTTTTTGTTTAGTGTCTTTCATAGCGGCTCTCAGTTTAGTATCGCTAAGTTGGGTGTTCCCTTCAAAATCGATACTGCTGATTTTTACTTTGTCGCCTTTATCTACCCGCACAACCATATTTACCTGATTTCCTGCAGTGGTATCGGGAGTAGTAGTAATAGTGACTTTGGTGGTGTAAAAACCGTCTTTTTTATACTTGTTTTCGATGTAATTTTTGGTAGTGGTAATAAGGTTTTCATTAACAATTTTGTTTTTAGTCAAATTGTTATCTTTAATTAAACCTTCTACTTTGTTCTTTTTGATACCAACAAATTTGACCTCATTAAGCTTAGGAAGCTCAATAATATTCAGGTCTAAATAGATACTGTCTTGTTCGATTTTATTTACATAAAACGAAATTTCGTCAAAAAGTCCCAGTTTACCCAATTTTTTAATTGCGCCACTGATTTCTTCTCCGGGTACCGTTATTTCCTGTCCTTTTTGAAGACCAGAGAAAGTAACCACTGTTTGTTCATTGAAGCTTATTTTACCAACGACAGAGACTTTAGCAAGAATGTACTTTTTTCCTTGATCAAAAGGAACTCTTTCTTGTGCTTTTATTTGTGAAAAACTACCCATTAGAATCAGGGTAAGGACTAGTTGTATTCTTTTTTGTAACACTAAAAAATTATTTAATTTGTTCACTGGTTTTTCCAAATCTACGTTCTCTTTTTTGATAACTAATAATAGCCTCATATAAATCTTGATCTTTAAAGTCTGGCCACAAGACATTAGTAAAATATAATTCTGCATAGGCGATTTGCCATAGCAAAAAATTACTTATTCTATGTTCTCCACTTGTTCGTATTAATAAATCTACGTCAGGTAAATTTTGCGTGTAAAGATGCTCATTTATAATTGAATCGTCAATAGCGTCTATTGAAATTATATTATTTTTAACTTTATCACTGATGATTCTAACGGTATTTACCAATTCTTCTCGTGATCCGTAACTTAAGGCCAGAGTAAGAGTAAGGCGGGTGTTGTTTTTTGTCTTATCAATTACATCTAAAAGTTCTTTTTGAGCACTTTTTGGTAACTTATCAAGGTTTCCAATAGCATTAAGTTTAATGTTATTTTCCTGTAAAGTACCAAGCTCTTTTTTTAAAGAATTGATTAGAATTTTCATTAAAGCTTCCACTTCGAGTTTTGGACGATTCCAGTTTTCTGTTGAAAAAGCATATAAGGTTAAATACTTAATGCCAAGTGTAGCACAAGTAGTAATTGTTTTTTTTACAGACTTTGTTCCGTTTTCGTGACCAAATGCTCTTAAAAAGCCTTGTTGTTTTGCCCAACGCCCATTTCCGTCCATAATAATGGCCAGATGTTGTGGTAAGTTTGTTTGATCTATAGAGTCTAGTAAGTTCATTGTATTAATATGCGCAATAGCAAGGTTTTTGTCCAAAGGTATACGTTAAAGTAACACCTGAGAATACATACCAATCATTATTATTTAAATTTCCAAAACGTAAAGGAGCTAAATTTCCATTGCTGGGATTGCTTCCGTCAATATTATCAGTAAAGGTATAACGCACTCCGGCTTCTGCAGCTAAAATCAGATGTGGCGTTATATTCGATTTTATACCTAATATAATAGGTATTGCAAACGAATTTGAATTTTTGATTTTTCTTGTTTGTCCACCCGAGATATATAAATCATCATAGTTGAAGAAACTCAATCCCGAAAACAGATACGGTGTAACTTTAGGATGATAATCGTGAAGATTAAAATCAAAAAAGTTAAATTCCAGACCAGCTGACAGTTCTTTTATGTTGTTTTTAAATTTATAACCTCTGTTGCTTCTTCCGGTTTCTTTAGAATCAAGGTCATTTCCTATTACGGTAGACTGAGTGTAAGAGAAACGGTAGGAGTGGCGTGGGCTTCGGTTCCATTTATACAGTATACCAAAAGCCGGTTTTTCAGGAGCGATATAGGTGGTCTTTCCTACGTCTCCTACAAAGTTACTTCCACCCAAGAAAACACCAATCTCATTTATTTGAGCGCTTAGTGTTAAGAAGGGGAAAAAACAGAACAATAAATTAAAAATTTTCTTCATTTAATTCAGAATTGCGTGCAAATATAATAATTATCAATACGAATCAAAGTTTCTTTAGTAAAATGTGCTTTTTTTTCAATTTACGATATGATTTTTAGACATTTAATGATGATTCGCTACATGCAGAACGGGAAAAAGTACTGCAATAGTATACTTGTGAATCAGAAAAGAGATTAATTTCTTTTGTCCTCTCCCCAAAGCAATTTGTTTCTCAAGGTTTTCAAGAAAGTCTCGCCCGGGATTTCGACCATTTTTATTTTAAAATTGGTCTTTTTTATGGTTAAAATGGATTCGTTTTTTACAGAAGCAACTCTGGAATCCAGTGAAACTAAATATTGATCGTCTCTGCCTGAAACACGAAGTTTTACCTCGGTATCATCCGGAATTACAAGAGGTCTTGCCGTTAAATTATGAGGGGCAATAGGGGTAATCACTAAACTTTTGACATCTGGCGTTAATAATGGTCCTCCGCAACTTAAGGAATATCCTGTAGATCCTGTTGGTGTAGAAATGATTAAACCATCTGCCCAGTACGAGGTCAGGTACTCATTGTTCAAATGCGTTTCAACTGTAATCATGGAGGTGGTGTCCTTTCTGCTTATGGTAACCTCATTCATGGCAAAGTTTAATTCGGCTATAGCATCATTTTTTGGCTCACAAGTCAGACTTAATAAAGTTCTCTCAGAGATCGTGTAGTTTTTGTCGACTACAAACTGTAAAAAACTATCAATCTTTTCTTTTTGTACGGTGGCTAGAAAACCGAGCCTTCCTGCATTTATTCCTAAGATTGGAACGCCTGAATCCCGAACTAGAGTAGCTGCTCTCAAAATAGTCCCGTCACCGCCAATACTGATCAACATTTCAAAGCTATCATCTAAAGAAGTAGTCGAAGAAAAGGTGTTGTACTCCGCATTAATAAGTTGCTTTTCATAAAGCATTTTTAGAAAATTTTCTTCAATTACCATTTCAACGTTGTTCGAATTGAAGAACAAGAAAATGTCTTTTATGATCGGTTCCGTACTGTTTTGATAATATTGTCCGTAAATCGCTACTTTCATTCTTTTTGTTTAGATAATGAGAAAATTTGATGATGTGTCAATGTCTTGGGGGACGATCTGATTGACTCATTTTCTGCTTGTTATATTTTAAATTAAATATTAAGGTACTTGTCCAGATAATCAGAACGTTCTTTTAAACTGTTGATATAGGTGTCTTCCTGATGTTCTGAAATAATTTCGTAGTTGTATCTTCTGAAAGTCTGAATGATTTCATTCATGGCTCCCAACCCGATTTTTATCGTGATTTGAACATTCTCGAGATCGGCTTCAGAGATAAAACAACCCAGAATTTTACCGTTATTGCTTTCTACAATCTGAGTGATCTGACTCATGGAGTAGTCTATAAGTCCTTTTTGAACGATAATGATGCCACCTTGTTCTTTTAAAAATGGAGTTTCTTTAAAAAACTTCATTATATCTTCCATTTCATAATAGCCGATATAGGTGTTGTTTTCGTCCAGAACAGGAACGGTGTTGGTGTGATTTTTAGCAAAAACCTCTAAAAGATCTAACCAAATCATTGATTTTCGCGCAAAAAAACGTTCAAACGTATATTTATAGTCGATTGTTTTTTTGTCCGTATCAAAAGTTTCAACATCATCAGAGGAGATGCTCCCAATGTAAATACCATTCTCTAAAACCGGAAAATGGGAAAAACTTAGGTCAGCAAAAAAGTCCTGAACCGACGCTATCGTTTCCTGGCTGTCGATTGCTCGAAAATCGTTTGTGATATAGTTGGTAATTTCTGTCATAGATCAATTGTGGATATTTGATGCAAAATAATCAAAAAATAGCAAAAACTGCTACCTTTTACTTTGTATTTTTGTGGTAACAAATATAATGTTACTAGAATTAATTATCTATTTATATGACAAAATTAAGTGTAAATATCAATAAAATTGCAACGTTGCGAAATGCCCGTGGCGGAAATGTTCCTGATTTATTAAAAGTGGCAACAGATATCCAGAATTTCGGAGGACAAGGAATCACGATTCACCCACGTCCGGATGAACGACATATTCGCTATCAGGATGCACGTGATCTAAAGGCCATTGTACATACTGAATATAATATTGAAGGAAATCCACAGCATAATTTTATTGATTTGGTTTTAGAGTGTAAACCAACACAAGTTACCTTAGTTCCCGATGCCATTGGGGCAATTACTTCTTCTGCCGGTTGGGATACTATAAAAAATGAATCTTATTTAAGTGAGGTTATTCAGGAATTTCAGCGTAACGGAATCAGAACTTCGATTTTTGTAGACCCCGTTTTGGGAATAATTGAAGGTGCTAAAAAAACAGGAGCGGACCGAATTGAATTGTACACAGAAGCTTTTGCACATCAATACGGTTTAGGAAATAAAAACGGAATTGACCCTTACGTTGAAGCAGCAAAACTAGCCAACGAATTAGGTTTGGGGATCAATGCAGGTCATGACTTAAGTTTGGATAATATTCAGTTTTTCAAACAAAACATTCCGGGATTATTAGAGGTGTCTATTGGGCATGCCTTAATTTCAGAAGCGCTTTATCTTGGTTTGGATAATGTGGTGAATATGTATTTGCAAAAATTAAAATAAGACTTTATGCTTTATTCAAAAATAGAAGGCGAAGGGAAATCTTTCGTCATCATGCATGGTTTTTTAGGAATGTCAGATAATTGGAAAACGCTTGCTTCGCAATATGCAGCGTCAGGTTTTCAGGTTCATGTTTTGGATTTGCGAAATCATGGACGCAGTTTTCATTCCGATGAATTTACCTATGAAGCGATGGCAAAGGACGTGTTCGAATATTGTCAGGCAAATCAGTTAAGCAAAATTGATATTTTAGGACATTCGATGGGAGGGAAGGTAGCGATGCTTTTCGCGACGACTTATCCGGAATTAGTAGATAAATTAATTGTGGCTGATATTGGTCCGAGATTTTACAACCAGCACCATCAGGATATTTTGGCAGGGTTAAATGCAGTTGATTTTTCTGTAAAGCCAAGTAGAAATGACGTAGAGGCTATTTTGACACAATATGTTCCGGATTTTGGAACCCGTCAGTTTTTAATGAAAAATTTATATTGGCAGGAACCCGGACAATTGGCTTTTCGTTTTAATCTGGCTGTTTTCAATGGTAATTTAGATGCAATCGGAAAAGCGTTGGCAGACGGTTTGGTTTTTGATAAACCGACCTTGTTTATACGTGGAGGAAGTTCCGGTTATATTAAGGACGAAGATATGGAACAAATACGTCAGCATTTTCCCGATGTGAAATTAGATACTATACCTAATGCGGGACATTGGCTTCATGCCGAAAATCCAAAATTGTTTTTTGAACTGACAACGGCATTTTTAAAAGAGTAAGTTTTGAGGAAGACGATTACTGTTATTAAAGTTAAAGGATGAAAGTTTTAATTGTACTGGGGTCTCCAAATTCAGAACTTGGAAACTTAGGGCAAATAGCATTGGACCGATTAGATTATTGTTTGGATATTTTTGATCCGAAGGATAACTATATTATTTGTACAGGAGGTTTTGGAGCGCATTTTAATACAGCGCTTTATCCGCATGCAGACTATGCAATGAATTATTTAACAGAGAATGGACTTAGTGCAGAAAACTTCTTAGAAGCGGCCTTGTCTGCTAATACAGTTGAAGACGCGGTATTAGCAAAAAAGATATTGATTAAACATCACTTTGATACGGTTGTTGTGATTACTTCTGACTATCATGTCGAAAGGGTGAAGCTTATTTTTGATGAAATTTTAGGATTTGATAACGTGGAATATGCCGGAGTAGTCCATGCTATTTCTGATACAGAAAAAGAGCGATTGGTGATCCATGAAAAAAAAGCAATCAATGGAATTTTAAGCAAAGGCTTATATTATTAAATTTTAGTACTTTTAAGTAAATTTTAAACCATACAATTATGAATTTATTACTCAGACTTCTTGTTACCGCTGCCTTGGTTTTGGTGATCGCTCACTTTTTGCCAGGTGTTCATGTTGCCAGTTTTACCACCGCTGTAATTGTTGCGGTAGTTTTAGGGTTGCTGAATCTTTTTATAAAACCAATATTGGTCATTCTGACTTTTCCCGTTACGATTGTGACGTTGGGCTTGTTTTTACTGGTGATTAACGCCATTATTATTCTACTGTGCACTAATATTGTCGGAGGTTTTAAAGTAGAGTCTTTCTGGACCGCATTATTCTTCAGTATTATATTGTCTATTCTTCAATCTATTACTTATAAAATTGTAGGAGACGATAAATAAACTAAAATCAAAGCCGAATAAAAAAGGGCTTCAAATACAATAGGTTAAAAACTTGGTTGGGTTGCAAAAATTTTATAATTTTGCAACCCAATTTTATTACGTAAATTAAAGAACACGATGGATATTAAAAGAGTAGCAATAGACGCTGTTAATGAAGTGATTGTGATGAACGTTGTTCACATGGACTACAAAGGGCAGGTGCAAAAAAGAATAAACGAAAAAATGCCTTTAGCAACTGTAAAAGGTTTTAGAAAAGGACAAGTACCTAAAGACCTTGTTGAAAAACAATACGGAAAAGGTATTAAACAAGAAGAAATTCAAAAAGTAGTTGATTTAGCTTTAGAGCGTTTTGTACAATCTGAAAGATTAAATCTATTAGGAACTCCTCTTGCTAAAGTAAACGAAAACTTCGATTGGGATGCTGAAGAGTTAACTTTCGAATACGAAATTGGTTTAGTGCCAAACTTCGAAATTAATTTAGAAGCTAAAAATGATATCGTAAAATATATCGTTACAGCTGATGCTAAATTAATCGACGGTCAGGTAGAGCGTATCCAAAAACAATTCGGAAAAGCAATTCCTCAAGAAGCTGTTGTTGCAGATTCTGACTTAACAGGAACTTTTTCTAACGAAGAAAACGGAATCAATAACACGACTACCATTTCTGTAGCTACTTTCAACAAAGCTGCCGGAGATAAATTCATCGGTAAAAAAGTAGGAGATGTTGTTGCAGTAAGCACAAAAGGTTTATTCGAAGATGATCACCAATTAATGGACTACCTAAAAGTAGGTCATGATAATGTTCACGGTTTAGATATCGAAGTAAACTTTACTATCGAAGCTATCAACGGAGCTGAATTGGCAGAATTAAACCAGGATTTATTTGATAAACTTTTTGGTGAAGGAAAAGTAGCTTCATTAGAAGACTTAAAAGCTAAAATCAAAGAAGATGCTGAAGCGCAATTTGCACAACAAGCAGATCAAAAATTATTGTTAGACGTTCAGGATTTCCTTATCGAAAGCACAAAATTTGATTTACCGTCAGAATTCCTTAAAAAATGGTTGCAAACTGTTGGAGAGAAAAAACTTTCTGCAGAAGAAGCTGAAGTAGAATATGCAAGATCTGAAAAAGGATTGCGTTTTCAATTGATTGAAGGAAAAGCAATGGCTCAAAGTAATATCCAAATTACATTTGAAGATTTGAAAGCTTTTACAACAAACGCGATCAGACAACAAATGGCTCAATTTGGTCAAACAAACCCAACTGACGAAGAAGTACAAGGAATCGTGGCTAGAGTTTTATCTAACCAAGAGGAAGTAAAAAGACTTTCTGAGCAAGTTGTTGCAGAGAAATTGTTAGAGTTGTTTAAAGAAAAAGCAAATCCAACAACTAAAGAAGTAACTTACGAAGAATTTATTGCTGCATCATACGGAGAATAATTTCTGAAAAAATAAGTATATTTGAGCGTCAATTGATATTTTCTTTTGACGCTCTTTTTTTTGTTTCAGGTTTCAAGTTCATGAACCTGAAACCTGAAACCTGAAACTTTTTTTAGCGAAAAGAAGACATATTGGCATTATTCATAAAAAGGTATGACCTTTGATAAATTAAAATAGACATCAAATAAACTTAAACTTAGAACAGATACATATGAACTACGGTAAAGAATTTAAAAAATTTGCTACAAAGCACCAAGGAGTAAATGCCATGTACTATGATAAAATCGTAGCGGCAATGAACCCAACTAATATGACTCCATATATTATCGAAGAACGTCAGTTGAATATTTCTCAATTAGATGTTTTCTCCCGATTAATGATGGACAGAATTATCTTTTTAGGAACAGGTATCGACGACCAGATCGCTAATATCGTTCAGGCACAATTACTTTTCCTGGAAAGTGCTGATGCATCAAAAGACATTCAGATTTATTTAAATTCTCCGGGAGGAAGCGTTTACGCAGGATTAGGGATTTACGACACCATGCAATACATCAAACCTGACGTAGCGACAATTTGTACCGGTATGGCAGCTTCTATGGGAGCCGTTTTACTATGTGCAGGAGCAGCAGGAAAACGTTCTGCTTTACCACATTCAAGAGTAATGATTCACCAACCATCAGGAGGAGCACAAGGAGTAGCTACCGATATGGAAATCAACTTACGTGAAATGTTGAAACTAAAAGATGAATTGTACAACATCATCTCACAACATTCAGGACAAACTTTTGATAAAGTACACAAAGACAGCGAGCGTGATTACTGGATGATCGCAGACGAAGCTAAGGAATACGGAATGATTGATGAGGTGTTGAGAAGAGGATAAAAATTGGTTTAAAGTTTCAGGTTTTAAGTTGCTATTGTTAACTTGGAACCTGAAACTTGAAACTTGAAACATAAGAAATGGCAAAAGTAGTATTAGAATGTTCGTTTTGTGGAAGAAAAAAGCCAGAAACCAATTTATTGATTGCAGGTATCAATGCACATATCTGTGATAAGTGTATTGAGCAGGCACACGGAATTGTATTAGAAGAATTAAAATCAAGCGGAAGTGCAAAACTAGTTGGGGACTTAATCTTAAAGAAACCAAAAGAAATTAGAGCTTTCTTGGATCAATATGTAATTGGTCAGGATCAGACTAAAAAAGTAATGTCGGTTGCGGTTTACAATCACTACAAACGTTTAATGCAACAGCAATTAGACGACGAAGTAGAGATCGAAAAAAGTAATATCATTATGGTAGGTCAGACCGGAACCGGAAAAACATTGGTGGCAAAAACGATTGCTAAGATGTTAGACGTTCCTTTGGCTATTGTTGATGCAACGGTACTTACAGAAGCAGGTTATGTAGGAGAAGATGTTGAAAGTATTTTGACACGTTTGCTACAAGCCGCTGATTATGATGTAACCAAAGCAGAAAGAGGAATCGTATTTATTGATGAAATTGATAAAATCGCCCGTAAGAGCGATAATCCATCTATAACACGTGACGTTTCAGGTGAAGGTGTACAACAAGCATTATTGAAATTATTGGAAGGAACAGTTGTAAACGTACCACCAAAAGGAGGTCGTAAACATCCGGACCAGAAATTTGTCGAAGTAAATACCCAAAACATCCTGTTTATTGCAGGAGGTGCTTTTGATGGAGTAGAACGTATTATTTCAAAACGTTTAAACCGTCAGGCAGTTGGATATTCAACTTCAAAAAATGTAGACAATATCGACAAAGACAATTTGTTGCAATATATTATTCCAAAAGACATTAAAGATTTCGGATTGATTCCGGAGATTATCGGTCGTTTACCGGTTTTAACGCACATGGATCCTTTGGACAGAGAAACGTTACGTGCAATCTTAACACAACCTAAAAATGCTTTAATCAAACAATATCAAAAGTTATTTTTGATGGACGAAGTTGAATTCAGTATCACGGATGAAGCTTTAGATTTTATTGTTGACAAAGCATTAGAATACAAATTAGGAGCACGTGGATTGCGTTCGTTATGTGAAGCAATCTTAACCGATGCGATGTACGAATTACCAAGTTCAGACGACAAAACACTGACAATCGACAGAGAGTATGCCGAACATACACTAAGCAAAAATTTATTGAAGAGAATGGAAATTGCTTCGTAAAACAATACTATAAAACGCCTCATCTGAGGCGTTTTTTTTTGACTGAAAAGTGGTTTTTTAATTCTCGACGCAGTAAAAAAAAGAGATTGATCTTTTAGTTGTTAAGCTAATGAGGGGCGGTTTAAACCATATAAGTGATGTAAGTTCATTTAATTCTATGCTTATATTTTCTTCAATGACTTGTATAGTTTAATTTTTTGCGACTTTCCGTCTTTGCGAGAGAAATAGTTCCAATGTTTGCAAGACATTTGTTGCAAGGAGAGTTATAAGTTAATCTAATTCAAAACTTATATTTTCTTCTATGACTTATATGGTTTAATTTTTTGCGACTTTGCAAGAAAAATAGTTCCAATGTTTCAAGACATTTTTCACAAAGAGAATTATAAGTTCACTTAAGTTAAAGCTTATATTTTCTTCTATGACTTATATGGTTTAATTTTTTGCGTCTTTGCGAGAAAAATAGTTCCAATGTTTACAAGACATTTTTCACAAAGAGAATTATAAGTTCACTTAAGTTAAAGCTTATATTTTCTTCTATGACTTATATGGTTTAATTCTTTGCGACTTTGCGAGAAAAATAGCTCCAATGCTTACAAGACATTTGTCACAAGGAGAGTTATAAGTTAATCGAATTCAAAACTTATATTTTCTTACATCACTTATATGGTTTAAAATTTTTTGTGACTTTGCCTTTTACTCCAAAAAGCGTAATTTACTGCACCCTAAACTTGTCGCGATATTCAATAGGTTTCATGCCGACCATTTTATAAAACACTTTTCTAAATGCTTTAGGATCATTATAACCTGTTTTTTCTATAATTTCAGAGATTGAAAGCTGCGTTTGCTCCAGGTATTTCTTTGAACTTTCTACTCTTATATTCTGTAAATATTCAATAGGCGGAATTCCCGTAACCAGTTTAAAACGACGTGTCATGTTTCGGGCGCTGGTGGGAATATCTTTGGTGATTTCTTCCAGTTTTTCTATGGTACTATATTGATTTTCTATTTTTTGCTGTAACATGGCAACCAGACTGTCATTATGCAAATGATTGGGTCTGAATGTGCTGAAATAACTCTGTTTGTATCGGTTTAAATCAATCGAGAAAATCTTGGCAATCTGAACCGCAATCTCATTTCCGCAATATTTCTGAACCAATAGAATCAATAAATGAAAGGTTGAGGTAGAGCCTCCACTGGTGTACAAACTCCCATCTGCTGTTAAAGTTTCCTCTGATTTTAGTTTGACTAATGGAAATGCTTTAGTAAAGGCACTACAGGCATCTACATGTGTGGTAGCCAGTTTTTCATTTAGCAAACCTGAAGCGGCAAACAAAAACGCACCGGTACAAAAACTAGCCAATTCGGCTCCTTTTTTGTGTTGCTTTTGTAACCACGGAATAAAACTTTTGTTCTTTGCAATCACCTCACTCATATTGTCCGTGGTAAAAGCGGGAATCAAAATCAATTCCGGATGTTCTTCAGAAGTTTCTATTGGTTGTACTTCATATCCGAACAAGTGTTCCTGATTGATCTGTTCGGAAGATTGAAAGACCATAATCTCAAAAGGTTTTTCAATTCCGTTATGCAATTTATTAGTGGTTTCAAAAACTTCTAAAATCGCTGCAATGCTCAATAATTTATAGTCATGCGGTACAATTAGACCTATTTTTTTGCTCATGGTTTGTTGCTTTTTGAAAGTTAATCTCTACACAAAAGTATAAAAATTGTCTCATATGACCCTAAAAATGACTTTTATTGTATTCTTAAGGATTGTTTAAAATTCTAAATTTGTCTTAAATAATTAGTAATTTTATAAATATGAAAACAGAAATTTTCTTAAATCTTCCTGTAAAAGATTTAAAACGGTCCATGGATTTTTTTACGGAATTGGGTTTTACATTCAACCTAAACTTTACAGATGATAAAGCAGCTTGTTTGGAAATTGGTGAAAATATTTTTGCCATGCTTCTCTTGGAGGAGTTTTTCAAAACCTTTACTAATAAACAAATTTGTGACACCTCCAAAAGCACCGAATTTTTGACGGCTTTATCCGTTGACAGTCGTGAAAAAGTAGATGAGATAATAGCAGCAGTTGTAAAAGCTGGAGGAACAGAATATATGGAGGCAAAAGACTATGGTTGGATGTATCAAAAAGCCTTTTTAGATCCGGACGGACACCATTGGGAAATCTTCTTTATGGATGAAAGTCAGGCTCCTTCAAATTAAATTTTTAACTAACAATATAAACTTAAACAACTATGATTACAGTAAAGAATACAATCGATGCACCGATAAGTAAAGTTTGGGAATTTTGGACATTACCGGAACACATTACAAAATGGAACACACCTTCGCCGGACTGGCATACCCCTTATGCTGAAAATGATGTAAAAGAGGGCGGAAAATTCAAATCGACTATGGCTGCAAAAGATGGCAGTATGAGTTTTGATTTTGAAGGAGAATATACGTTGGTCAAACAAAACGAAGCCATCAATTATGTAATAGCAGACGGACGTAAAGTGGAGATTAGCTTTAAGCAAACGCCAAACGGAGTAGAAGTGGTTGAAAGTTTTGACCCTGAGACAGAAAATTCAGAAGAAATGCAACGCGGAGGCTGGCAGGCTATTATGGATAGTTTTAAAAGTTATGTAGAAAGTGCAAACTAAAACGGACAAAGATGACAAAACAAATTTGGTTGAATCTACCTGTTAAGAATGTAGCAAAAGCAAAAGCCTTTTTTTTGAAAGTAGGGTTTACTTTTAATGAGCAACAGGATACGCCCAGCTCGACTTGTATGTTGGTTGGAGAAAAGAATTTTGTAGTAATGCTTTTTGAAGATGCTTTGTTTGAGAGCTTTTCTCAGAACAAAATTACAGATACACAATCGAGTTCAGAAATCCTGATTTCGATTGATGCCGAAAGTAAAGAGGAAGTAGATGCATTAGCAGAAAAGGTAAAAGCAGCCGGAGGGATTGTTTTTGCTCCGCCGGCAGAAAACCAGGGTTGGATGTATGGTTTTGGTTTTGCCGATTTAGACGGTCATCGCTGGAATGTTTTATATATGGATTTTAGTAAACTACCACAACAAAATTAGATATGGAAAGATTAGAATTTGCAATTAGAATAAAGGCTTCACGAGAGAAAATATGGTCAGTTTTATGGGAGGAGGAAACGTATAAGAAATGGACAGAAGTTTTCTGCGAAGGTTCCTCCACAATAAGTAACTGGAACGAAGGAGATACAATACATTTTTTATCCCCCGGAGGTGAAGGAATGTATAGCATTATTGAAACAAAGATTCCTAACGAATATATGGCTTTTAAACATTTAGGTGAACTAAAAGATTTTAAGGAAATGCCCATTGATGAGGAAACAAAAAAATGGAGCGGTGCCATGGAAACGTATCGATTAACAGCTGACGGCGAATTTACTGATTTGGTGGCTCACGTTGATGTAGTCGAAAAATACCTGGATTACTTCAAAGAGACTTTTCCAAAAGGACTGGAAAAAGTAAAAGAATTAGCAGAATAAGAATAAATGATCAATGACAATAAATAATAACAACAAACAATAAAATATCATGGCAACAGTAAACCCTTATTTAATATTTAATGGAAATTGCGAAGAAGCATTCCTATTTTATAAATCAGTTTTTGGAGGAGAATTTCCATATATCGGAAAATTTAAAGATATGCCTGAAGGCGAAGAAGGATGTACAGGTGCATCAGAAAAAGATGCAGACAGAATCATGCACGTTTCTTTACCAATTGGAGATACTATTTTGATGGGAAGCGATAGCAGCGAACAATCCGGAGATGTAGTAGTTGGCGGAAATTTCTCCGTTTCAATTAATGTCGCAAGTACAGAAGAAGCAGATCGAATTTTTAACGGATTATCAGCTGGCGGAGCGGTTTATATGCCGATGGAAAAAACATTCTGGGGTGCGTATTTCGGAATGTTCAAAGACAAATTTGACATCAGCTGGATGGTGAATTTTGATGAAAATATGCCAAGTAAATAAAGACTGATAAGCAATTATTTTATCTTTAAAAGACCAAAAAATGATTCCTCAAAAAGGAGTCATTTTTTGTTTGAAGTTACCAAAAGTATATTTATTTTAATAATTAGTGTTAAATGTTAAATTAATTAAAAAATAGCCATTGATTTGTGTTTTTTAGGTCTAAAAAAACAATGATTATTCTTTTTTATCAACAATAGATTGCCGATTTTTGTCGCTTCGTAATCAATAAAGAAAACATGGCAGCAGAAGGCAAAGAGATTATTTTATTAAAAGTTTCCGGTCATGATAAGCCGGGAGTTACAGCTGGTTTAACAGCGGTATTGGCAACTTATGATGCTGTTATTTTAGATATAGGTCAGGCCGATATTCACGATACACTTTCATTAGGAATTTTATTCGAAATTGAATCCGGTTCAAGTTCCGGACCTGTTTTAAAAGATTTGCTGTTTAAAGCTTACGAACTGGAAATCAAAGTAAAATTTACTCCGATTTCTATTGAAGATTACGAAACCTGGGTAAAATCGCAATCAAGACAACGTTATATCATTAATATTTTAGGGGAACAATTGGCCGCTTCACAATTGGCCGCAGTGACTAAAATATTGTCGGATCAAAATCTGAATATTGATTCCATTATAAGATTAACAGGCAGAACTTCTATTATTGAGATAGAAGAAAATCCTCGTTCTTGCATACAATTAGCGGTAACCGGAGAAATTGTAGATAAAATTGTCATGACGGCCAGTTTTATGCAGATTTCAAGAACTCTGGATGTTGATATTTCTTTCCAGGAAGACAATATTTACAGAAGAAACAGACGCTTGGTTTGTTTTGATATGGATTCGACATTGATTCAGACCGAAGTAATTGATGAGTTAGCCGAATTAAACGGAGTAGGTGAGCAGGTAAGAGCAATTACAGAACAGGCAATGAATGGTGAAATTGATTTTAACGATAGTTTCAAGCAGCGCATGGCTTTATTGGAAGGGCTGAGCGAAGATGTTTTACGATCCGTTGCAGAAAAATTACCCATAACAAAAGGAGCCCATCGTCTGATGAAAGCCTTAAAATATTACGGATATAAAACAGCAATCCTTTCCGGAGGATTCACCTATTTTGGCGAATACTTGCAAAAGGAATTAGGAATTGATTATGTTCACGCGAATCAGTTGGAAATTATAGACGGTAAACTGACCGGTAAATATTTAGGAGATATTATTGACGGACAGAAAAAAGCAGAGCATTTAAAAGCTATCGCCGACAAAGAAGGGATTCATATTAACCAAACAATAGCGGTTGGTGATGGTGCAAATGACTTACCGATGCTAAACTTAGCCGGTTTGGGAATCGCTTTTCACGCCAAACAAAAAGTAAAAGAAAATGCCGCAACCTCAATTTCAAGCTTAGGACTTGACGGTGTTTTGTATCTGTTAGGATATCACGACAGGTATATTGATATGATGTAGGCTTCGACTTCGCTCAGCCTGACAATGGGAGTTATTGAGCCTGACAGTTAGATTCATTAAGTCTGCGAATAGAACAGCAGATTTTAATTTGTGAAAATTAGAGTGATTTCGGCAAAACTAAACCTTACGCAAGTAGATTTATATAGTGTAACAATTAAGGTGTCACCCTGAGCGAAGTCGAAGGCTTGAAAGCGATAAAGGGGCTTCGACTTCGCTCAGCCTGACAGTTGGATTTTTTCAGCCCAACAGTTAGGATTTTTTAAGTCTGCGAATAGAATAGCAGGCTTTAATTTGTGAAAATTAGAGTAATTCGTGGCAAAAACTACATTTTATGATAGGCACATTGATATGATTTAAAAATATGGTGTCACCCTGAGCGAAGTCGAAGGCTTATAAGGGATAAAGGGGCTTCGACTTCGCTCAGCCTGACAGTTGGATTTTTTCAGCCCAACAGTTAGGATTTTTTAAGTCTGCGAATAGAACAGCAGGTTTTAATTTGTGATAATTAGAGTAATTCGTGGCAAAAAAAAACGACGGCACCTTCAATCATTCCAGATCCCCAAAGCTCTACCCCAGATTTGGAATTTGGAATTTCAAAAGATTGGAATTTCAAAAAAGACTATAGCACCTTCAATCATTCCAGATCCCCAAAGCTCTACCCCAGATTTGGAATTTGGAATTTAAAAAGTTTGGAATTTAAAAAATTTGGAATTTCAAAAAAATCACGACATTTCCTTCAATTGTTCCAAATAATCTCTCTGATTCGAAAGTCTCGGAATTTTATGTTGACCACCCAATTTGTCTCTTTCCTTTAGCCAGTCGTAAAACAAATTTTCTCGGGCAATGTTAATTACCAGAGGATTTAAGGTCATATTGTTGTAGCGCTTGGCTTCGTAATCGGAGTTTAAAGTCTGCAAGGTTTCATCCAGCACTTTTTGGAAAAGCCCTACATCTGCCGGTTTTTTCTTGAATTCGATCATCCATTCGTGTGCTCCTTTTTCTTTGTCCTTCATGAAAATAGGGGCAACCGTATAATCGATTACTTCTGTTTGAGTAAGTTGGCAGGCTTTGGCAATGGCCTGATCGGTATTTTCGACCATTAATTCTTCACCAAATACATTGATGTGATGTTTGGTTCTTCCGGTAACTCTGATTCTATAAGGGTTTAAAGAAGTAAAACGAACCGTATCACCAATTAAATAGCGCCATAGACCCGAATTTGTGGTAATAACAATAGCGTAGTTTTTATTTAATTCAACGTCAGCCAGGCGAATTACTTTCTGATTTAGAGTTCCGAAAGTATCCATTGGGATAAATTCATAGAAAATTCCATAATCCAGCATCAATAATAAATCACTCGAATTATTTAAATCCTGAATCGCAAAAAAGCCTTCTGAGGCATTGTATATTTCGTAATATTGGAAATCCTTGCTAGGCAGGATTTTCTTGTATTGTTCTTTGTAAGGAGAAAAACTCACACCGCCGTGAAAATAAACTTCAAGGTTGGGCCATAGCTCCAATAAACTTCCTTTTCCTGTATCTTCTAAAACTTTATTCATTAGAACCAACATCCACGACGGAACTCCGGCAAAGCTGGTTACATTTTCGTTTTTGGTTTCATTGATGATGGCTGCAATTTTAGCTTCCCATTCGGTCATTAATGAAGTTTTGCTGCTTGGAGTACTACTAAATTCGGCCCAGATTGGCATGTTTTCGATCAGAATGGCAGAAAGATCTCCAAAAAAAGTATTGTTGTTTTCGTAAATCTGAGAGCTTCCGCCTAAACGAAGACTTTTTCCTAAAAACAATTCTGAATCTTCATTGTTGTTCAGGTACAGACAAAGCAAATCCTTACTTCCTTTATAATGACAATCTTCGAGAGCTTCATTACTTACGGGTATAAATTTACTTTTGGCATTAGTAGTTCCGCTTGACTTAGCAAACCATTTGATTGGCGTTTCCCAAAAAACACCCTGTTCTCCCTGACGCGTTCGTTCAATTAGAGGTTGCAATTCCTCGTAAGTAGCAATAGGCACCCGCTCAGCAAAAGTCTGATACGAGTTTATGGACGAAAATTCATATTGTTTTCCTATAATCGTGTTTTCAGAAGCAGTCAATAAGTTGTGTAACAATTCTTCCTGAACTTCATTCGGGTATTTTAGAAAGAGCTCTATTTGATGAATTCTTTGCTTAAGAACCCAAGATGCAAACGAGTTGATTATTGATAAGGGCATGGATAATTTTAGATTTTAGATTTTAAATTTCCGATTTGCGTTTTAGTATCAAAAAGCAGAAGATTTAAAATTTGAATATCGATATACAAATACTAACTTTGTCGTCATACCAAAAATAGTGTATTTTTTACAAAATACAATTTATTTAAGTTAAGAATCTAATTCAAAATTTGAATTTAAAAGGCAGAATTCACCGCCCTTAAAAGTAAATCTAAAGTCTAAAATCAGCAATCTAAAATCCAATGACATATCAAGGCGTACTTACAAAAATGCAAACAGAAATCGGAAACCCTATTCAGTATTATTTGGTTTTTGAAGATAGTTTTCTCAATATGAATCAATTATTGAATAAAGAAATTGAAGTCAGTTTTGTGGGATATCAATGTCTGAATTGTGGTAAAAAGAAAAAGATCTACAGACAAGGATTTTGTTACGAATGTTTTTATTCAAGTGCGGCTGTTGGAGATTGGATTATGAGACCCGAATTGAGTACAGCGCATTTAGGAATTGCAGATCGTGATTTGGAATACGAACAAAAAGTGCAATTGCAGCCTCATATTGTGTACCTGGCGGTAGCGAGTGATATAAAAGTTGGGGTAACCCGTAAAACGCAAGTGCCAACCCGTTGGATTGATCAGGGAGCGAGTCAGGCGATTGCAATTGTTGAGGTTCCGAATCGTTATTTGGCCGGGATTACCGAAGTTGCTTTAAAAAGCCATTATACAGACAAAACCAATTGGCGAAAAATGCTTCAGAACGAAACACAGACTTTTGACTTAATTAAAGAGAAAGAAAAAGTAGAAAGTTTAATTCCGGAAGAAGCGCGCGAATATTTTTACAGTCAAAAAAATGATTTGTATGAATTACAGTATCCGGTTTTAAATTTTCCGGCAAAAGTAACGAGTCTAAATTTAGATAAAACACCTACATTTCGAGGGAAACTAACGGGAATAAAAGGGCAGTATCTGATCTTTGAAAATGGCACTGTTTTTAATGTTCGAAGCTCAGAAGGCTATGTTGTAACCATTGCAGTTTAGTTTTTTATTGTTTGGTTAACTAGTTTATTCTGTTGGTTTTACGTGCTGTTTTTTCTGCGAAAAGCATGAAGAAGTTGATACATTTGATTACAATTTTATAATAATTACTTATTAGAAGATTTTTATTTTAGAGAACAAAACAATTTAGATTTGAACAGATTCAAATTATAGTTGTTTTCTTGAATAAAGAGCTGTTTTTTCTAATACGTAAATTATATAGTTATGAGTGTTTTAACTGCCATAAATGTTTTCAGAAGGCGCGTAATGCACAGTCTGACTAAGAATGTTGGGAAATCAAAAAGAGACTTAGATATTGTTTTAGTAGATAAAACAGAAATAAAACGAATTTTGATTTGCAGACCCAATGCGCGACTGGGAAATCTTTTATTGATTACGCCACTGGTTCAGGAAGTCTCAGAAATGTTTCCAAATTGTAAAATCGATTTATTTGTAAAAGGACCGCTGGCGCCAATTATTTTTAAAAACTACGATACGGTCCATAATACAATTCATTTACCCAAAAAGCCTTTTAAAAGTTTGCTGAAGTACTGTAAAGTCTGGATTTCGATAAGAAGACAGCCCTACGATATGGCGATTAATGTAGATCAGAATTCTTCGTCGGGACGTTTGGCGATCATTTTTTCAAGAGCAAAATATAAATTCTACGGAGATTTAAGTGATCAGCAGCAACATCAGCATGTAAAAAGTGATTATGGACATATTGCGAAGTATCCCGTTTATAATTTCAGGAACTATTTAACAAAACTGGGATTAGCAAAAAGCAACAGCATAATTCTGCCTTTAGATCTGAAATTAACACTGTCTGAACTCAAAAAAGGTAAAAAGACGCTAAAGAAAATAGTAGACGGTAGTTCGAAAAAAACAATTTGTTTGTTTACCTATGCTACCGGGACAAAATGTCTGTCACAAGACTGGTGGATGGATTTTTACCAAACGCTTAAACAGCAATACGCAGACTATACCATAATCGAAATCTTGCCAATCGAAAATGTATCACAGATTGGTTTTGAAGCGCCGTCATTTTATAGTAAAGACATTAGAAAGATTGGAGCAGTAATAGCAAATGCAACGGTTTTTATAGGAGCCGATAGCGGTATGATGCATTTAGCAAGCTCGGTTCAGACCCCGACAGTAGGTTTGTTTTCGGTCTCAGATCTTAAAAAATATGAGCCTTATGACAACAGTAGCATTGGAGTTGATGTTACTACTTGTTCTCTAAAGGATTATTTTAAAATATTGAATGGAATTTTAAACAACGGAAAACTAAAAGCCTATTCAAAAGCCGTTTAAGCATAAAAAAAAGGTCAATCGCGAGATTGACCTTTTTTTTGTTATTTAGTTTTTCTTCTTAAACAAACCGTTCAACAAGTCGCCTGCTTTTTTGGTAACTTCCTGAGTCTTTTTCTCTTTTTCAGTTGCCGCAGCTTTCGTTGTATCTTTAGATTTTGTGTTTTTATTAATCAAATCCGTAAGAGCTGATGTACCTTTTTGGGTCAGTTTATCTTTCTGTTGATTCACTAATTGAGTCGTCAAACTGGTCACGGCGCTTTTCATGTCGGTTGTTACCTTCGGATTAGAGAAATTACCGGTAATCATGGCATTCACAGGAATATTATCCAGTTTTGCGGCATCTGCAGGAGACATTTTAGCGATCAATGCGTTTGCTTCACTTCCTAAATATTTGGCCGGAACATCTAATTTTAGATTGTAATTCATAGTTTGGTCAAAACCGTGCGTTCCTCCAACTGTGATTTTGATATCCTGGTATTTAATGTCAAATGGTTTTACATTTACTTTTCCGTTTTCAAAAGTCAAAGCCATTTTCAAATCATTTAAATTCAATTTGCTTGCGTCAAGGAATTTGATGTTTGAAGTTAAAGAATTTAATACCGTAGAATTTTTAGCATTTAGCGTACTCGAAAGCAACTGCCCCAGTAAATCTCCCGAAATTGATTTTAAGTCCGGAGTTAATTCTTTGGCATCTAAATTTCCGTTTAGTTTAATCGTAGAGTTTAATTTTCCGTTGATGATTCCTGCCAGAGGAGCAATTTTTTTCATCATGTCCAATTGCGTAAAAGTCTGAGCAATATCTACTTGATTAAAACCTAAATTCATGTCAAAAGTAGGTACTTTAGATTTGGTAGAAACTGCTCCGTTTAAGCCAATTGTTCCTCCGAAAATAGACGTTTTAAAGTTCTCTAAAGTGGCTTTTTCATCTTTAACAATCAATCTTCCCGAAACATCTTTTAGTTTTAAATTATCGTATAAAACTGTAGTTGCTTTTGCGTTTAGGGTGCAATTTAAAAACGCGGGAATCTTCATCGCTTCGGTAGGTTTTGCTTGCGTTGTGGCTGTTGCCGGCTCGCCCGAAGTCATGAAATCATCAACAGCAAGTTGGTTAGAACTCATGTTGAAGTTTCCTCTAAGTTCTTGTTTTTTGAACATAAAACCATAGAAGTTTTCCAGAACTCCGTTGATGCTGATATCGCTTTTTCCTGTAGTAGCATCAAATTGCTTAAGGTTGATTTTACTTGGATTAAATTCAACCAAAGCCGTACTGATGTTCATTGATTTGTTATTCTCATCCGTATACTTAAAACCGGATAAACGCATTGTTCCTGCATTTTTGATGTTTTGATACTGGCTTTTCTCTACAGAAGCCATATCAAAATTGGTAGTTACATCTGCTTTTAAAATACCGGCCAAAGGTTTGTCTAATTTGATTGGATAGGCTTTTGAAAGGTTAGCCAGATTGATGGTTCCTTTTAAAGCCGCATCTACAATCGGATTTACCGTTATGTTTTTTATATTGGCTTTTGCGCTAAAAACATCCTGGTCAATTCTAAAAGAAAGTTTGTCTAAATTAACATAAGTGTCATTTAAAATCCCCGTTTCATTGATGATTTTGGTGTCAATTACAATGTTCTGAACCGATTTTGGCAAGTTCGGATATTGAAAAGAAGCATTGTTTGAAGCAATTGCAATATTGAATTTTGGTACCGTTGTTTCGGTTAATTCTCCTTTTGCAAAACCAGCTACAGTAAAGTCTCCCGTAGTTTTTACACCGTCTAAACCAGCGGCATAGGCAGAAGGAATTAATCCTAAGAAGTTCGTAAAGGAAGAAGTAGGTGTTTTAAATTTTAAATCATAAATCTGACCTACTTCAACCATTTGAATGAACCCGTCAAATTCCAGTGGCAATTGGTTAATTAAAGCTTTGTTTTCTTTAAAAGTGTATTTGCTTTTCTCTAAGTCAATTCCAAGAACAGCATCTAAAGTCAGAGATACTTTATTCATGAAATTGGTTTTATCCATGTCTAAAGAAACTTTTGCAGTAGATTTGGTAGTCAAATCCAGTTTTGAGTTGGTGAAGTCACCAGTTCCTTCGTGATTTAAACTGTCAATTACCATTTTAATCTTAGACCCCTGATCAATGTATCTAAAAGTAAAATTCTCGATTTTGTAGTTTTGAATTTTTAAAGCAAGAGGTTTTCCGGCTTCTGTTTTTTCTGTTTTTTCTTTGTTTTTTAAAGCAATATCAAAGTTCCCGACACCGTCTTTGTTAAAAATAATATTGATTAAACCATTTTCAGAACTAATTCCCTCGATATTTAAAGGTTCTTCTTTTCCTTTGAAAAGTTCTTTAATGCTCATCTTTAGATTTAATTTACCTAACGATACCAAAGTATCTCCTTCAAAAGGGGCTTTGTTGATGATAACTAATTTATCAATTCCAACAGTGGCATTCGGAAAGTTTCGGAACAAACTTAAATCAGCATCTGCAAAACTCACTTTGGCGTCTACACTTTCGTTAATGGCTTCGGAGATTTTTGCTTTAATCTGATCTTTAAAAAAGTAGGGAATGGCGAATAAGGCGGCAATAAATACCACGAGGACAATGGCTGAGATTTTTAAAATTTTCTTCAACATAATTAATTGTAAGTTTGAGGTTTACGATTCTGATTTGAGATGTACTATACTTGCAAAAATAGACTTTTATACTTGAGTTTATTTGAAAATTTTCATAAAAAACAATAGCCTGCCGTCGATCGAATTTCGATTAAGGCAAGCTATCAAAAAAAAATAAATTAATTTTCTATGTTTTTAATACTTTATCAAGGGCTGATTTTGATCTTACTGGAATGCTGCAATTTTCGGCTAAAATAGATTAGATGACAGGTTAAACATGTTAAGTAGAAATTAACTTTTGGTTAATTAAAATAAAAAACCCGCCTGAGTTTGTCTCAGACGGGTTGTATTGATTTTTATTCTTTTTGAACTTGTTTGTAAAAATAGAATTAATGCAGTTTAATATATTAGAAACATAGATTCAAAACTAATGCTCGGAGATGTTTCAGGAAAATCAGCTTTCTTTTTCGAATAGTCTATGTGATTTATTTTAAGTGAAACGTCTTTTTGAGACTATGCAAACTATGATTCTATGTGTTGAAAAATGAATATATGCAACAAGTTTCTTTTATTGAATGTTTATTCCGTATGGCAGCATAGCCTGAACTCCTTTTTGTTTTTGGAATCTTTTTACCTGTTCTAAAATCCTGTAATTTTCCTCACCAATTTCTTCTTTTATGAAAGCTTCTTTTGATTTTGCAAAAGGCAGACCGGATAATAAATCATCAAATGATTTTTCGTACTCCGGATAATTCTGTGTGCTGTATGATTTTATTTTAGCAATTTTAGCAGCTTCCGCAATAGCGGCGTTTAGTCCGCCAATTTGGTCAACCAGACCAATTTTTATAGCCTCACTACCGGACCACACTCTTCCCTGAGCGATAGCATCTACTTGAGCAAAAGACATTTTTCTACCTTCAGCTACGCGCGTTACAAAAGTTTTATAGATGTTTTCTACACCTTCTAAGGTAAAGGCTTTAAAGTTTTCGTCTAATGGCACAAACGGACTGTAATTGGCTGAATTTTCGTGTGTTTTTACTTGTTCAGTATTAATCCCTAATTTAGTTGCTAAGGGCGTAAAATTGGGTAATACTCCAAAAACTCCAATCGAACCGGTTATTGTATTGCTCTCAGCAAAAATTTTATTTGCGTTACAAGCAATGTAATATCCGCCGGATGCCGCGTAATTACCCATAGATACTACAATAGGTTTTACTTTTTTGGTAATTTCAATTTCTCTCCAGATCAAATCAGAAGTCAAAGCGCTTCCGCCCGGACTGTCAATTCTAAGAACAATAGCTTTAACGTCTTTGTTTTTTCGGGCTTCCTGCAAAGAACGACGCATGGATCCTTCACCAATTACCGTAACATCACCTTCACCGCTTTGAATTTCGCCTTGAGCGTAAATAATAGCAATCTGATCACTAGAGGTATTCGCTAAAGCTGTTGTGATGTTATTTTGTGTGTAATCTAAGATCGAGATTTTGTTGTACTCTTCATCATCAGCAACTTTTAATGCTTTTTTGATGGCATTATGATAAACATCCTCATAAGCGACAATGTCAACTAAGTGCTGTGCTTTGGCCATTTCCGGTGTTCTTGCTAAGAGACCGTTTGCAATTTCATTTAGTTTGGCTACCGGTATATTTCTGCTTTTTGAGATGTCGTTAGAAACCGTTGACCAGATCGAATTTAAAAGAGCGGTTACTTGCTCTCTGTTAGCATCGCTCATTTTGTTTTCTAAAAAGGGTTCAACAGCACTTTTGTATTTTCCGTGGCGTATCACTTCCATGTGAATGCCGGATTTGTCCTGGAAATCTTTAAAAAACATGATTTCAGACGAAAGACCTTTAAAATCTAAATCTCCTGCAGGGTTTAAATAAACCGTATTGGCAACGGAGTTTAAATAGTACTCTTTTTGAGAGTAAGTATTAGCATAAGCCCAAACGAATTTGCCAGACTTTTTGAATTTTTCCAGCGCATTTCTTAAATCTTTACATTGCGCAAGCCCCAACGAAGATTGATCGTTTAAGATTGAAATACCTTTAATATTATCGTCAGCTTCAGCGGCTTCAATGGCGTTAATAACATCACTTAAACCAACATCTTTTTGGTCTGAAAAAACGGTAACCCAAGGGTCTTTGTATTTTCCGGCATAGTCATTTCTGATTTTTCTCAGATCTAATTCGATAACAGAATCAGCTTTGGCAGAAACGGTTTCGCTTCCTCCAAAAATAGCTCCAATTAGAAGTACTCCAAAAAAGAATAGCATAATGAATACAAAAATACCAATCACAGTGGCAATTACATTTCCTAGAAATTTCATAAATATGTTTTTTTTAATAAGTAGCGATAAGAGGCAATATGTTACAAGTTTTAAAAACAAGTTCTGAATTAAATTGAGAACTCGTTTTACAAATATATTGTTAATTCTAAAATAGTTTTAGTTAATTTGCATTTATTATGAAATCACAGCATCAGGTCGTATTATCTATAGGAAGTAACGAAGGAAATCGTTTAGCAAACATCGAAGATTGTATTCGTTTGATACATCAGGAAGTAGGGACCATAATTCAGGTTTCAAAGCTATATGAAACACCTGCCTGGGGTTTTGAAAGTGATGCTTTTTATAATTGTGCTCTTATTTTGCACACCAATGCTTCTGCGCAGAAAGTACTCAATCAGGTGCTGAAAGTAGAAAAACAATTAGGACGCATCCGTGGAAATCAGGAAGGATATCAAGCCCGTACGATTGACATTGATCTGATTGTTTTTGACGATGAAATTATTGAGTCGGAAAAACTTCAGATTCCGCACCCGTTAATGCAAAACAGAAAATTTGTATTGCTGCCCATGCAGGATTTGAAATTAGATTGGAAACATCCTGTTTTTCAGAAAACCATATCCGAATTAATTGCAATTACACCGGACGATAGCGTTTGTACTGTTGTTCAGGATTTGAAAAACCCGTTGGGAGATATTCCGCTTGAGAAGTTTAATTATATTGCTTTTGAAGGCAATATTGGGGCAGGAAAAACGACTTTATCACATAAAATAGCGGAAGATTTCAATGCTAAAACCGTTTTAGAACGTTTTGCAGACAATCCTTTTTTACCTAAGTTTTATAAAGATCAAAATCGATATGCCTTTCCGTTAGAGATGTCTTTTCTGGCAGACCGATACCAGCAGCTATCAGATGATTTGGCTCAATTTGATTTGTTTAAAGATTTTGTGGTAGCCGATTACCATATTTTTAAATCGCTGATTTTTGCTAAAATTACACTTGCTGAAGATGAATATCGTTTGTATAGAAATTTATTTGATATCATCTACAAAGAAATGCAAAAGCCTGATCTGTATGTTTATTTGTATCAGAATACAGGCCGACTGCTGGAAAACATCAAACGACGCGGACGAAATTACGAGCAAAATATTTCGGCCGAATATTTAGATAAAATCAATACCGGTTACTTGGATTATATTAAATCACAAACAGATTTGAATGTTCTGATTATTGATGTCTCAGACCGCGATTTTGTAAAAAAACACGAAGACTACCTTTTTATTCTGGATGAAATTCGGAAGAAGATCTAAAATTAGATAATGTGTCAATTTGATAATTTGATAATTATTCTGAACATGGTAAACATGGCAATTATCAGGTTAATACATTTTCAATTAACACATTTCCAAATTGACACATTTCCAAATTGGCACATTATCTAATTAACATATTGCCACATTATCTATTTCGGCCAGCTGAGTTTTTGGAACAAATCCCAGACTACAATTCCGGCACTTACAGAAATGTTTAAAGAGTGTTTGGTTCCCAATTGCGGAATTTCGATACAGCCATCGCAAAGAGCAACAGCTTCCTGAGCAACTCCGTAAACTTCATTTCCGAAAACCAAGGCGTATTTTTGATCTTTCTTTACTTCAAAATCCTGAAGAAAAACAGAACTTTCTACTTGTTCGATGGCAAGCGTCAGTACGTTTTCTTTTTTTAAGTTTTCAATAACCTCCAGTACATTTTCATGATGTTCCCAGGCTACAGTTTCGGTAGCGCCAAGAGCGGTTTTGTGAATTTCTTTGTTGGGAGGAGTAGCGGTAATACCACACAGGATTATTTTTTCAATCAAAAAAGCATCAGCGGTTCTGAATACAGATCCTATATTGTGTAAACTGCGAATATCATCCAATACTAAAATCAGCGGTGTTTTTTTGGATTCTTTAAAATCTTCAATTGATTTTCGGTCTAGTTCACTATTTTCAAGTTTTCTCATTTGCATTGCATTCAGGTCATAAAAAAAGCCTCCAAAGATAAGGAAGCTTTTTCGATTATTTTAAATTGTTTTTCAGATTAGCTTTTAACCGGATCTGGTAAAACAGTACCTTTAATGGTAAGTACTTTTGTTGGTTGTCCTTCAGCATTAGAAGTAACCGTTACCGTTTTTGTAAAAGCACCAACTCTGTCAGTAGCATATTTTACACCGATAGTACCTTTTGCACCCGGAGCGATTGGCTCTTTTGGTGAAGTTGGTACCGTACAACCACAAGATCCTTGTGTGTTAGTAATGATAAGTGGTTTACTTCCGTTGTTTACAAAAACAAACTCACGTTTTCCATCTGCATTGTGAGCGATAGTTCCGTAGTCAATTGTTTCAGTTTCGAAAGCCATTCCAGCTCCTTCAACTTTAGCTGCTTTTTTCTTAGTACTTTGAGCGTTAGAAGCTGTAATTCCAACTACAGTCAACATTGCGATTAAAATTATTTTTTTCATCTTTTTTAGGGTCTTATTTAATTAGTAACAAATCTAGATAAAATTCTTATATGTGCGCTTAAAAAAAGCTTAAAATATTTTAATTTTTGAAGCTCTTCGATATTTCTTTAAAATAGCATAAATTCGCTGTCATAAATTTTTTCATTTAAAATACAATAATTTGGCAGCGAAAGAGAAAGTGGTGAAGGAAACACCCTTAATGAAACAGTACAATGAAATCAAGAGAAAATATCCTGATGCCTGTTTGCTTTTCAGAGTAGGAGATTTCTACGAAACCTTTGGAGAAGACGCCATCAGAGCTTCTAAAATTCTGGGTATAACACTAACAAAAAGAGGTGCGGGTTCTGAAACCGAAACAGCTTTGGCAGGGTTTCCACACCATTCTATTAATACCTATTTGCCAAAATTAGTAAAGGCAGGACTTCGTGTAGCAATTTGCGATCAGTTGGAAGATCCTAAAATGACTAAAACAATCGTGAAACGTGGCGTTACCGAATTGGTGACTCCGGGTGTTTCTTTAAACGATGAGGTTTTACAGTCTAAAACAAATAACTTTTTGGCCTCTGTTTATTTTGCTAAAAACAGTATCGGAGTTTCTTTTCTGGATGTTTCCACAGGTGAATTTTTAGCAGCGCAGGGAAATGCAGAGTACATTGATAAATTATTACAGAACTTTAGTCCAAGTGAGGTTTTAGTTCCAAAGAATAATAAAAATGATTTTAAGGAGGCTTTCGGAGAGACTTTTCATAGTTTTTATCTGGAAGACTGGATTTATAAAGAGGATTATGCTTTAGAGACCCTTACCAAGCATTTTCAAACCTCTTCGTTAAAAGGCTTTGGTATCGAAGAGTTGAAAGAAGGAATTATTGCTTCGGGAGCGGTGTTGTATTATTTGTCGGAAACACAACACAACCGCGTACAGCATATCACAACAATTCAACGAATTGCAGAAGACGCTTATGTTTGGATGGATCGTTTTACCATTCGAAATTTAGAATTATACCACAGTTATAACCCAAATGCAGTTACGCTTCTGGATGTTATTGACAGAACCCTTTCGCCAATGGGAGGACGTTTGTTGAAACGTTGGTTGGCACTTCCTTTAAAAGATAGTACTAAAATAAAAGACCGTCATGAAGTGGTTTCTTATTTGAAATTAAATCAGGAAGTCCTGCAAGACATTCAATATCAAATCAAACAGATTTCAGATTTGGAGCGTTTGATTTCAAAAATAGCAACAGGGAAAATTTCACCGCGCGAGATTGTGTATCTTAAAGAATCGCTGGATGCTATCATTCCAATCAAAACTTTGGCACTTGATAGTCCTCAGGAAGCGGTAAAAGTGATTGGAGACAGTCTGCATGCCTGTGATTTGTTAAGAGAAAAAATTAAAACTACTTTAAATCAGGATGCGCCTGTTGCCGTGGCAAAAGGAAATGTAATTGCAAAAGGCATCAGTGAAGAATTAGATGATTTAAGAGCGATTTCAACCTCCGGAAAAGAATATTTAGAAGGTATTGAAAAAAGAGAATCAGAGCGCACAGGAATTTCTTCGTTGAAAATTTCATTCAATAATGTTTTCGGGTATTATATTGAAGTTCGAAATACACATAAAGATAAAGTGCCGGCGGAATGGATTCGTAAACAAACCTTGGTAAATGCAGAGCGATATATTACCGAAGAATTAAAAGAGTACGAAACAAAGATCTTAGGTGCGGAAGAGAAAATTCATAAAATCGAAACGGATCTTTTTGAGAAGTTGGTTTCCTGGATTTCGACTTATATAAAGCCGGTTCAGATGAATGCTTATTTGGTGGCACAATTAGATTGTTTGTGTTCTTTTACGCAACTTGCTATAGAGAATCAGTATGTATGTCCTGAAATTGATGAGACTTTTGAGTTGGAAATTAAGAACGGTAGGCATCCGGTTATCGAGAAACAATTACCGGTTGGAACACCTTATATAGCCAATGATGTTTTCTTGGACAGAGAAACACAGCAACTTATTATGATTACCGGACCCAATATGTCTGGTAAGTCGGCTATCTTGAGACAAACGGCTTTAATTGTATTGCTGGCTCAAATGGGAAGTTTTGTTCCTGCAGACAGTGTGAGGATGGGGATCGTGGATAAAATTTTTACCAGAGTAGGGGCATCGGATAATATTTCGATGGGAGAATCGACTTTTATGGTAGAGATGAATGAGACGGCTTCTATTTTGAATAATATTTCAGATCGTAGTTTGGTGTTGCTTGATGAAATTGGTAGAGGAACCAGTACGTACGATGGTATTTCTATTGCGTGGGCTATTGCAGAGTTTTTGCATGAGCATCCGGCAAGACCAAAAACTTTATTTGCGACGCATTACCACGAGTTAAATGAAATGACAGAATCATTGCCGAGGATTCAGAATTATAATGTTGCAGTAAAAGAATTAAAAGATACCGTTCTTTTTGTTAGAAAGCTTGTAAAAGGGGGTAGTGCACATAGTTTTGGTATTCATGTAGCGAAAATGGCGGGAATGCCACAAATTGTTATTTTGAAAGCACAGAAGTTATTGAAGAAATTAGAGAAGAATCATTCCAGTGATGCTTTAAACGGAATCAAATCCGGAGAAGAAGAAATGCAAATGAGTTTCTTTAATTTAGATGATCCTTTGTTAGAAGAGATAAAAGAAGAAATTATGGGGCTTGATATTAATGCGATCACACCGGTTGAAGCGTTAATGAAGCTTAATGAGATTAAAAGAATGTTAGTGAAAAAATAATTTCATATTTAAAGATTAGGTTATCAGAAAGTTATAAAATAAGTGAAAAATATTTTCAAAAAACGCTTGTATAACTCAATAAATGTCCTAAATTTGCAACCGCAATACAGAACAAGTCAAGTATTGCGGTTCTTATTAGAATGTGAAATGCGAAAATAGCTCAGTTGGTAGAGCGCGACCTTGCCAAGGTCGAGGTCGCGGGTTCGAGCCCCGTTTTTCGCTCAAAACCATATAATGCTCGGATGGTGAAATTGGTAGACACGCTGGACTTAAAATCCAGTGAACAGCAATGTTCGTGCGGGTTCAAGTCCCGCTCTGAGTACTAAAGCCTCTTCTTTTGAAGAGGCTTTTTTTATGGCGTAAACTCATGTCTTTTAAGCGTGAGGTGATAAAGTGATTTTTTGCATATCCGGTAATCTATAGCTGGAAATTAAAAATCAAAGTCAGCAATCAATAATCTAAAATCTAAAATCAACAATCAAAAATGGGTGCCTTTGTAATTAGTAAGCGGTTTAACGACGAGTATAAATTTGTTTTTACTTCGAGAAAGGGAAAAGTGATCTTTACGAGTTTGAGTTATGAATTGAAGTTTGAGTGCGAAGAAGATATTGAGAAATTTAAAGCAAATATGGATCAGGCTAAGTTTTTAAAATTTAAAGGCTCAGGAGGGAAGTACTTTTTTAAATTGATGTTAGGTGAGCTTCACTTTGCAACAAGCCGTAAATACACAACAGAATTGCTTTTGCAGAAAGGAATCAAGGAGATTGTTACGTACGGCTCAAGATCTGAGATTTTGGACTTCTCATCAAGTGAATCGATTTTCGAAGACGAAGAGGAAGGAGAGGAAGTTTTGGATGAAGAGATGATGGAGGGGTAAAGTTCCAAAATTTTGAAATTCCAAATTCCAACTTTTGAAACTGTTTTTTTTTTTTTTTTTTTTTTTTTTAAGGCTTGTTTTTGTCATTTCGAAGAATGAGAAATCACACACGCTGAGCGCGCACTGTGTGGGATATTGGATGCGATTTCTCGTGCCTCGAAATGAACTGTGTTTAAAAGCAAATTTATTTTTAATTATTTAGATAAATAAAACTCATTTTTTGATGCTAAAGCAAACGCTTGTTTAAGTAGTTTGTTTGCTACAGCAATTAAAGCTATTTTT